>JBDHLD010000232.1:0-3375 GCA_039586035.1 Gemmatimonadota bacterium
CATCTGTCGAATCCCCTTTCCAGCCCAACTACGACGAGGCTCTGGTGCCGACCTACACCCTGCCGGACCCCCTGACCCTGGCCGACGGGTCGCGGGTGACCGACGGGAAGACGTGGCGCCAGCGGCGGGCCGAGATCTTCCGGCTGTTCGAGGAGCACGTCTACGGCAAGACACCGACCCAGCCGCTCGAAGCGCGCTACGACGTCCGCTCCGTCGACCCCGCGGCCCTGGACGGTGTGGCGACCCGCAAGGAGGTGAGGGTCCATTTCACGGAGCAGGACGACGGTCCCAAGATGGACATCCTCCTGTACCTGCCCAACGACCGGCCCGGCCCGGCACCCGCGTTCGTGGCGCTCAACTTCTTCGGCAACCAGTCCATCCACCCGGATCCCGGCATCACCATGTCCACGCAGTGGATGCGGGCCAACGACGACTTCGGCATCGTCGACCACCGGGCCACCGAGGCGTCCCGGGGCGTGCGGTCCTCGAGGTGGCCGGTGGAGCGCATCGTGGAGCGGGGATACGCCCTGGCCACCATCTACTGCGGGGACCTGGATCCGGATTTCGACGACGGCTTCGGGAACGGGGTGCACCCCCTCTTCCTCGCCGACGGACAAACGGCTCCCGCTCCCGACGAATGGGCCACGATCGGCGCGTGGGCCTGGGGCCTCAGCCGGGCAATGGACTACTTCGAGACCGACGACGAGGTGGACCATTCGCAGGTCGCGGTCATGGGTCACTCCCGCCTCGGGAAGACCTCGCTGTGGGCCGGCGCCCAGGACGAGCGCTTCGCCATGGTGGTGTCGAACGATTCCGGCGCCGGCGGCGCTGCCCTGTCCCGGCGGCGCTTCGGCGAAACCGTGGCACGCATCAACGAGACCTTCCCCCATTGGTTCGCCGGTAACTTCAAGCAGTACAACGACAACGAGGACACACTTCCAGTCGATCAGCACATGCTGATCGCCTTGATCGCCCCTCGCCCGGTGTACGTGGCGAGCGCCGCGGAGGACCGGTGGGCCGATCCCCGAGGCGAGTTCCTCTCGGCGCTCCACGCTGACCCGGTCTACCGGCTGCTGGGCACGGACGGGCTGGCCGCGGACGAGATGCCTGGCGTCGAGCGGCCCGTGACCAGCACCGTCGGCTATCACGTCCGCAGCGGCAAGCACGACGTTACCAGCTACGACTGGGAGCGCTTCATGGACCACGCGGATCGCTACATGGTGGGATCGAGCGGACGGTGAGGTGCGATACCCGGGGGGCAGCGGCCCGGGCGTCGTTTCGGTACCGACCGGGTGCATCCCACGCTGGCCAATCGGGCTGGCGAGAGGTACGCTTCGGTCCGCACCGCTTCATATCATGGGCACGCCGTCACGCGGGCTCCCACCACGCAGCGCGGCCGCACGTCCCACTCTGACCGGACCGCTGCCGCGCTAGATGCAGGAGATGAAGATGCGCACCCTTCCCGTGACCGCATTGTTCGCAGCTTCCGTCGTGTGGGCGAGCGGGCAGCTCTCCGCCCAAGCGCCGCCCGACTTCCTGGCCGAGTTCGACGGCCAGTTCAACGCGTCGGCAGGCAAGCTCGTGGCGCTGGCCAAAGCGATGCCGGCAGAGGCGTACGATTGGGCGCCCATGGAGGGAGTCGCCTCGGTGGCCGAGGTCTACATGCACATCGCCCGGTACAACTACTTCTACCCCGAGACCGCCATGGGCGTCGAGTCGCCCATGGGACGGGCGGAGTACGACCGCTGGGAGGACGAGGTCCGGGACAAGGACCAGGCCGTAGAGATCCTGGCGGAGTCCATGGAGCACGTTCGCAGCGTGGCCGCCGGTATGTCCGCCGAGGACCTGAACGAGATCACGCGCCTGTACGGACGGAACGTGGGCCAATGGGCCGTGCTGCTCCAGCTGGTCACGCACATGAACGAGCATCTGGGCCAGTCCATCGCGTACGCTCGCATGAACCAGGTCGTGCCGCCCTGGTCGAGGTAGCCGCCACGACTCCCATGGCGTTCCAGATGCTCGCTTACCCACTGCGTAGCCGAGTCGAACATGGCAGCCGTGGGACGCGCCCCTGGCGGTCCCGTCCTTGAGTCGACTCGAGCGCTTCCTGGCGGAGCTCCAGCGACGCAGGGTGTACCGGGTCGCCGTGGCGTACGCGGTGGTCGGGCTGGGCGTGTTGGAGGGCACGGACGTCCTGGTGCCGGCGTTGGGACTGCCGCCGCGGCTCGTCACCGCCGCGGCCGTGGTCTCCCTCGTGGGTTTCCCCATCGCGCTCTTCCTGGCGTGGCGCTACCAACTGACGGCCGATGGGCTCCACACGTCGGAACCGGTGCCGGGCGGGATCGAGCCGGAGCAGCGGCCCGGTCGGCTGTTGCCGCTGGTCGCAGCCGGCGCCGCCATGGCCTTCGTGGGGTTCGCCGGCGGCTGGCTGCTGCGCCCTACGTCCTCGGCGGTCAACAGAATCGGCGGCGTACCGATCGCCATCCTGCCGTTCACCAACTTGAGCGGCCCCGACGATGCCTACTTCACGGACGGGCTCCATGAGGAGATCATCGCGCGACTCTCGCACGCGCCGTCGTTCCGTGTCACGTCGCGCACTTCGGTCATGGGATATCGCGCCGACCCGAAACCCATCCGCGAGATCTCTGCCGAGCTGGGGGTGGACGCGGTTCTGGAGGGCAGCGTGCGCAGGGCGGGCAACACGCTCCGGATGACCGCTCAGCTCGTCGACGCCCGACGGGACGAGAATCTGTGGTCTGCCTCGTACGACCGGGAGTACTCCCTGGAGGCCGTCCTTGCGATTCAGGAAGACGTGGCGAGGGAGGTAGCTTCGGCGCTCCGAGTCGTGCTGGCCGAGGACGCGCCCCGCCCCGCCCCGCCCACTCGAGATCTGGAAGCGTACGAGCTCTACCTGCTCGGCCGTACGCACTGGAACGCGCGATCGCCGGAGGACCTGAGGCGAGCCATCGAGCTGTTCGAACAAGCGATCGGGCAGGACGCGGCGTTCGCCAGGGCCTGGGCTGGGCTGGCCGACGCCTACGCGGTGCTTCCAGCCTACGACTCCGAAGCCTCTGCGCGAGATGCGATGCCCCAGGCCAGCGAGGCGGCCGCGCGAGCGCTGAGCCTGGACCCGAACCTCGCTGAGGCCCACGCGTCGCTCGGATTCGTGGCCTTTACGTTCGACTGGGAACCGGATGAAGCGCTGGACCGATTCGCCCGAGCTGTGGCGCTCAACCCCAGCCACGCCCCCGCTCTCTACTGGCAGGGCTGGCTCCTGGGGCTGCTGGGTCGCTTCGACGAAGGCCGAAGGTTGCTCGAGCAGGCGCTCGCGGTCGCTCCCCGGTCGGTGGGGGCCCTGTACAGCGTCGGCTCCGC
>JBDHLD010000026.1:0-57705 GCA_039586035.1 Gemmatimonadota bacterium
TCAGAGACGGCGCTTGGGCTACGACGCCGGAGGGGCGGCTGAGGGAAGACGGCGCGGTCTGGGACCTGGCGTTCACGCCGGAGGGCCACGTCACACAGACCGACAACATGCGCAACGGCACACTCGAGGTGTACGAGGGAGTCTGGGCAGCCGAAGCCGACGAGTTGGCGCTTACCCTCCAAGTGGGAGACCGCGAGTTGACGTTGATCTACGCCTACGACTTGGCGGACGACGATCTCGTGCTGAGACGGAGCAGCCCCGGTGGCGCCATGGCCGTCGTAGCTACGTTCCGGAGGGAATAGCGATCGGCCCAGTCGACTTCGCTGGGTGGAAAGCGGGGCGCCTCAGCTGACCCGTCGGAGCCGGGCCTCCTCTTGGAGTTGGAGATCACCTACATGGGGATGCGCCGGTTCGCGGATGCCGAGCGGGTGCGTGAGCGGCGCTTCGAGCTCTTCGGCGAAGAGCCCGCGGCGGACCTGGAGAGGTGGTTCTCTACGCTCCTTACTACGGGCGATACAGCGGCTTTCCGGAGGCGGCGCAACGAGCTGGTTGAAGTCTACCGATGGATGAAGTCCGCGGCGGGTTTGCCGGCCTTCCGCGAACACTTCTGGTTGCGGGAATATGAGGCTGCCCTCGCCGCGTTGAATCGCGTCGACGGAGAACTCATCCACCAGCAGACCGGACTCCGCCCAAAGGCCCTCTGGTCCCTACTTGCGTATCGGGGGATGGGCGATCCTGAGTCGGCAGGCGCTCAGGCACGGATTGCCCTTGCGCTACTCGACGAGTTCGAGGGGGAGATCCTGCCTGAGGCTCGACACCGCGACCGCGCTCTGGCGCTCGCGGTTCTGGGGCAGCGCGAGAACGCGTTGAGCGAAGCCCGGCAGGCCGTCGATATCGGTCTGCCCGATCGGTGGTACGGACCCACGTACCGTGAGAACCTCATGCACGTGCACATCATCCTGGGCGACGCTGACGAGGCCATCGATCTCCTCGGGGCGCTGCTTGAGACGGAGTACTTCCAGGGTGTGCAGAGCCTGACACCAGAGTGGGTGCGGATGGATCCGCGGTTCGATCCGCTGCGCGGGCATCCGCGATTCGAGAGACTCGTCGGATCCGCTGGTCGCGCCGGTTGATCGGGTGGGAGCCCGCTTGGCGTGACCCCAAGTCACGGGGAAGGGCCTGGCGGTCAGGGATCATCACCGCCGGCGGGCCGACCTCCCGGAACCAGACCTGCACCTTGTGGAACTGGTTCGAGCGGACCCGTCCCGTTCGAAGATCAGGTTGGATGACGCTCACCTGATTGACCGGCGGCGGTCCCCGAACTCGGATCTGTCCTACCTACTCGGCCGCAAGGAGGGGACAGGTCCCCGTCGCTTCAGCTCCCGCTGTCTGGATCGCCCCCTCCCGCCCACGCCAGGAACCGTCAGCTGGTACCATCACGAATCAGTATGTCCGTGTACCGGGCGTGCGTCGTTTCGCGATCTCTGCCCGTGCTGAGTCTTTGTGCATGTTGGCGTCCCAGTCGGCCTGAACGAATTCCCAGACCTCGAGCTCGTCCACGGTCCAGCTCGCTCCATGAGTCGTGTGGGGCGACAGCCCTGGTGTTGACCGTGCGCAACACTGTGCGGCGTTGCGAGCGTTGAGGCGGTCCGCTATAGTCTCGCAATCAGCAAGCCGGCCAGCCTCGGGAACCACCGTCCACCACGGCTGATCGTGTTCTTGTTCTGGCCCAGCGTTCACCTCTGGATGGCCCTCGGTAGTCCCGCCATTAGAAGCGACAGTCCACTTCCTGAGCTCGAGCTCGCGCACCTGTATCCTGGCCAAGCGACGGGGCACGAAACGTGCGTCTCCGGCGATGGCTTCGGGGCTGCGATCCCGATCATTCCGATCCTCAGCCGTCTCCCCTCCATTCATTGATGGAGAAGTCTACCTCCCGACTGGAGTACTCCATGACAATTTCCCGCTTGCAGGGAACGCTCCTCGTGCTGCTCGTATCCGGTTTCACGGCGATGATAGGTTGCGCCAGCGGCGGCGACGATGGTACCGAACCTCCACCCGTCGTCACCCCCACCGTTTCGAGCGTTTCGCCCAACTCCGGACCGACCGAGGGCGGCACGAGCATCACGATCAGCGGGACCAACTTCGAGGCGGTTCCGACCGTCACCGTCGGCGGCGTTGCTGCCACCGGCGTGTCCTTCTCGAGCAGCACCTCGATCACCGCAACGACTCCTGCCCACGCGGCTGGTGCGGTGAGCGTCGTCGTGACGAATCCGGGCGGCCAGAGCGGGACGCTCACCAACGGCTTCACGTACGAGGATCCCGCCCCGACCGTGGCCAGCGTGACGCCCAACTCCGGACCGACGGAGGGCGGCACGAGCGTCACCATCACCGGGACGAACTTCGAAGCGGTTCCGTCCGTCACCTTTGGCGGCGTTGCTGCCACCGGCGTGTCCTTCGCGAGCAGCACCTCGATTACCGCGACGACTCCGGCCAACGCCGAGGGCGCGGTGGACGTCGTCGTGACGAATCCGGGCGGCCAGAGCGGGACGCTCTCGAACGGCTTCACATACGAAGATCCCGCGCCGACGGTGACGAGCGTGGAGCCCAATTCCGGACTGACCGAGGGCGGCACGGACATCACCATCACCGGGACGAACTTCGCACCCGTCCCCACGGTGACCATCGGTGGCGTTCCCGCCACTGACGTGGCGTTCGCCAGTAGCACTTCGCTCCAGGCTACGACTCCTGCCCACGCTGCTGGACCCGTGGACGTCGTCGTAACGAACCCCGACGGCAAGAGCGGCACGCTCACCAACGGGTTCACGTATGGAGATCCCGCTCCGACCGTGACCACGGTCGATCCCAACGAAGGAGGCGCGGACGGCGGCTACACCGTCACGATTACGGGCACCGACTTCGTAGCCGTACCCACCGTCACCTTCGGTGGGACGCCCGCAACCACGGTCTCCTTCACCAGCAGCACGTCGATCATCGCCACGGTCCCGGCCCATGCACCCGGGCCCGTGGACGTCGTCGTGACGAATCCCGACGGCCAGAGCGGTACGCTGGCGAACGGATTCACCTATATCGCGCCCCCGTCCGTCACGAGTGTCACGCCGAACACCGGCAGCACCTCGGGCGGTGCCGATGTCACCGTCACGGGGACCGACTTCGTTCAGGGCGCGACCGTCACCTTCGGCGGAGATGCTGCCGACCCTGTCGCGTTCATCAGCAGCACGGAGTTGCTCGCGACGGTTCCGCCCCACGCCGCCGGGCCGGTGGACGTGGTCGTAACCAACCCCGATGGCCAGAGCGGGACGCTAGCGAATGGCTTCACCTACTTGGCTCCCACCCAGCTGAGTAAGTCCAACTGGCAGGTGGACCTCCTGTACCAAGGGGGCAGCTTCCGCCTCGAGGTCTTCTTCACGCAGACGGGCGACATGCTCCAGGGGACGAATCGTGACAACAACGCCGAGCTGGACGTAATGACGCAGGGGCTCGTGGTTGGCTCCCAGGTCACCTTGACCTTCACCCTCTCCAATGGCGGTAGCGCCAGGGGAGTCTTCACTTGCACGGGAACGATCTTGAGTGGTCCGCCCCAGACCATTTCCGGAACGTTCACGGCGGACACGCTCGGGGCTGGGACCATCGGAGGATCCACCGGATCCTGCGAGATGCAGTGATCGATCACATGTAGCACCCCGGGGGCGGGCTTGGCCTTTTGGCTGGGCTCGCTCCCGGGCGTTTGATTTGGTCCCCAGCCCAACGCACGACATCCCTCGACCCCACACCCATGCGCCCTGTGCTCTTCGAGATCGGAGGATGGCAGGTTCCCTCCTACGGCGTGATGGTATGGCTGGCCATCATCATGGGGATACTGCTGGCCCTCAAGGGGTTCGAGGACGCGGGCATCGACACGCAGAAGGCGCTCTGGACGCTGATGGTCGCAGTCGTGGCAGGCGTCCTCGTATCGCGAGCGTGGTGGATGGTGGAAGCGATCACCCGGGACTCTGCCCTCACCCTAGCCGACGGGCCACGGCTGGCCTTCTCGCGGGCCGGACTGACCTGGTACGGAGCCCTCGTAGGGGGTCTCGTCGGCTTCATCGCCGCGGTTCGCGCAATGAGGCTGCCCCTTGGAGGATCCCTCGACGCGTTTGCTCTCGCGCTTCCGCTTGGCCAGGCGATCGGTCGGGTCGGGTGCTTCCTGGCAGGGGAGGACTACGGACGAACCACTGACAGTTGGGTGGGGATCGCCTTTCCCAACGGGGTTCAGCCCACGGTGGTCCCCGTCCATCCCACCCAGCTCTACGAGATCGTCTGGCTCGCCGGTGTAACGGCCTGGCTGTGGAGCCGACGCGGCAAGTCACCGTCCCTCATCGCCGAATACCTCGCGCTGGCGGGCCTGGGGCGCTTTGCCATCGAGCTCTTCCGCACCAACCCAGCGTTTCTCGGTCCGTTGACCAACGCCCAGGTCGTCGCGATTGCATCGGTCGTCGTAGGGGCGTCCGCGTGGATCGCGCGGGCGCGGATACGAGCCAAGAGCCAGCCTTCCCTCGCGTAGCACGTCGGCGCTCCACATAGCGTCCCCGAACGCCAGGAGGTGGGCCGTGTGCTTCATGTGTGCTTGGGACCTTGGAACCGCATCCAGATTCAACCCCCGCAATCAGGCGCAGAAAGACCTGTGGAGATCAGGGAGAGAGAAATCGACCCTCTGCTTTCCCGCTGATCGGGAAAGGCGATTCCCCCCTACCGGTCGAGCCGGATCAACGCATTCCCGAGCCCTGTCAGATACACCGGCCCCTGCCCGGGCGACAGGATCATCCCCGTGACCAGGCCAGGAGCGGGACTCCAAAGGGTTGGTGCCATCAACTGAAGCCACGGTTCGCCCGCTTCCCGCCGCGCTGTGATGGCGGCTATCGCCTCCTCGCTTTCCGGGGTGGAGATCCGGAAGACCGACTGGGTGGTGTCGGTGGCCGGGTCGTAGATCGCGCCCCGGAAGACGTCGCTCATCAGAATGTGGGTTCCACCGGGCTCCAGGCTGGCCCCGTTCGCGCCACCGGCCTGTTCCGGTGGCTGATGCTGGTAGCCCGCCTCGGCGAATTGCCCGAAGGGCCGGCTGGTCCCGTTGGGTGACACCGCCCGGAGGCCGTGGGCCTGATCGGTCACGACGACCCGTCCGTCCGGGAGCGCGACCCCGTCCTCGGCCCTGAGCAACGACTGGTCGGCCGGGAAGATCATGTCGGGTGTGAAGGTCCAGCTCGGGAGCGGCGGCGTCGCCTCCGTCCCGGGACCGGCTGGCGTGCAGGCGATGAGGATCAGGGCGAGGCCCAGGCCGGCCCGCGCGATTCGGTGGATCATGGGTACTCCTCCTTGAGTGCCAACCGCCAGGTAAACCGTCGCCATCCCTCCCTCACCGAGCTCACGCGCGATTCCGTATCGGTCACTCGGTGACATGCTGGCTTGCGGTTGAGCTCGTCGGGGGTGTTCGGATCCTCTGGGAGGCGGGTGTCGGTATCGGCAACGAAGATACGCTCGACCCGTCGACGATCCCAGCTCGCGGCGCGGCGGAGCAGGGGTCAGAGCTGGTTGGCTGGGACCGACAGCGAGTGACCTGTCCGGTTTTCTCCAAGAACCGCGTTCACCTTGGTAGACTGCGAGAAGGCAGTCGAACCATGTCGCATGACCCCGTCAGGGTGCCAGGTGACAGGTTTCCTCATCAATCTGAGCGGAGTATCCACGATGAGCATGGCCCGAGCCGCGACCGGCATCCTCACCCTCGTTGCGTGCCTTTTCGTCCCCACGACCGCTTCTTCCCAGTTCAACGCCGTGGGCTTCCGCCTCGGCGTGGGCGTCGCCACTCAGGGTGGCGGGTTCCAGGACCTCGTCAAGGAAGTCGGGGGCAAGACCGAGTCTCGGACGGGTCTCGTCGCCGGCGCATACGTCAACTACGGACTCGCTTCAACGGAGGGGAGGGTGTCGTTTCAGGGAGGGTTGGGTCTCGCGCAGAAGGGTGTGCGCATCCCGTCGGACGGCGGACTCGTGCCGCGGACCCTGGACATCACCTACCTCGACATCCCCATCCTCGCGAAGGCCTCCTTCGGGAGCGGTCAGTTCCGCCCGTACGTGGTGGCGGGGCCCGTGTTGTCGCTCAAGCTGAGCGCGAGCGCAACGCGAGACGAGCAGGACATCGACGTCGATGACGAGCTGAAGGGCACCGATTTCGGCGTGGCACTGGGCGGCGGCGTCCAGCGTGAGCGGATCGGGATCGAGGTCCGCTACGTCCTGGGGCTCTCGGACATCACCGAAAGCTCCGATCCCGACGAATCCGCCAAGAACCGGATCTGGGAGATCGTGGGCACGTACGAGTTGCCGATCGGCCGGTAGCTCAGCCTGCTCGCGAATAGGACAGGTGGATTCCCCACCGGTAGGGAGGCAAGGCAGCCATCGGGCGTGAAGCGAGCCTCGTGTCCGCCTCACGCCCGCTCCTGCGTTCTCCATGATAGCGAGCCGTGCGACGCCCACCTGACCCCTCAGGTGATTTCGCGTGGCCCGGGCCAGCCGTAACTCGATCAATGCAAGGAGCATCCGATGGAGCCCAGTCATCATCGCCGGAGCCTCGCCGTCGCTCTCATGACCCTGGCCGTCACTGCCTGCGGGGGCGGCGACAGCCCGGTCACGGTCATCGACGATCCTGCACCCCCTCCCACTCCCCCACCTCCGACGGTCGAGGACGCGCTGCCCCTCGCGGCCCCGGTCCTGGGAGACCCGATGTTCGGAGTCGATCTGACCGGGCGGTTGTTGGTGATGGGTACGGAGAGCAGCGAGACCCTCAGTCGCGTCTCGCGTATCCGCGGGGTGGCCATCCTACATCGACTCGTGGGGATAGACTTTCGTCCGTCGACGGGTCAGCTGTACGGCGTCGGGAGCGACAGCCGGGTCTACGTCGTAGACGTAGTGACATCGACGGCGACTGCCGTGAGTGAGGAGCGGTTCTCTCCGCCCATCCTGAGCTTCTTCGACATCCACTTCGGCATGGCGTTCGATCCGGTCACCGAGAAGATCCGCCTCGTTGGTGCCGAAAACCAGCGAAACTGGTTGATCGATCCTGACGATGGCACCGCAGTGAGCGGTCCGAGCCCCCGCTTCACGGAGGGAGACATCCACGAAGGCAAGACCCCATACATCTCGGGTCTGGCGTTCTCGCCGAAGAGGCCCGTGGCAGCCTTGGCCGCGCTAGGAGGGAGCGCCGGAAGCGGCAGGCCCCTCGACTGCGAAGAGGTGCTGTACGCCGTGGACCCCGACCTGGGCTACCTGCTCGGCTCCTGTGATCCCGACCGCGCGGCCTATGAATCGTTGGGCGACATTGGCAAAGTGTGGACACGGTGTACGGGTGTTGTCGAGGGCCCAGGCTCGGACCTCTTCGTGTCTGGCCTGAATGCAGCCGACGAGGTCGTGGAGTGGGGCTCGATCGCCCTGGAGACTCTAGCCCCGAAGTGGCATCCCGACTACGTACCGATGGACTCACCGGCACAGAGCTGGGTGTGGGACTTCGCGCGCTGGGTCGACACGATCAAGGCGAAGACAGGTTCTCCGAGCCCGACGCCCACACCGGTGGCTCGACCTTCAGTCTCGGCTCGGGCCACTCTGAACCGTCCCGCTCCCGGAGGCGCTCGCGGAGCAGATGCCTGTGGGCAGCCCCGGATGTGAACGCGACCGGCAGCGTCACGTGTAGTCCCTGTCCAAGAACCGCGACGACGCCCCGCTGCCCGACGACCGCGACCTCGAGTGGCTCGGACGGTCAGTGTGCGCAGACTCCAGGGCCAGTGGGACGCAGCCAGCCGTCTCGGCGAGCCGGCCGGGACGCTGGATCCGCTGAACCAGGAGCTGAACCAGGATCAGCCGGATGAGCTCGAAGCCGCGCTGGCTTCCGCTGAACCACCCGGTTCCTCGGCGATCTTGCATGGTCTCGACCGAGCTTCAATCCTCCCGAAACGCCACCAACGGGTCGACTCGCACAGCTCGCCAAGCAGGCAGGAGACTCGCGGCGACGGAAGTCGCGAGCATCGTGCTGACGACGGCCAGCACCACCCACGGGTTCACGGCGCTCACGCCCACGAGACTGCTCCGCAGCAACGCGGACAGGCCGGTGGAGAGTCCAAGGCCGATGGCGACACCGGCACCGGTCATGACCAGACCCCCACCCAGTACGGCGCGCAGGATCTCGAGTCGGGTGCCCCCTAGCGACACGCGAATGCCGATCTCGCGGGTGCGTTGGAGCACATTGAACGCGAGGACGCTGTAGACGCCGAGCACGGCGAGCCCGGTCGCTACCGCGGCGAGCAGCGAGAGGATCAGCGAGCCGATCCGTGCTGTTCGGTACTCTCCGTCCGCCGCGGCGAGCTCGGTCAAGGAACGCGCCGTCACGGGGATCGCGGGCTCGAGGGCGTGAACGGCGCGCTCGGCCGCGGCGGACACGCCGACCACTCCGGGCCTCGTCTTCAGGATCACGGCCTGCGACCCGTACGGGTGCTGTGCGAAAGCCCGGTAATATTCGACATACTCGGGTCCCGCGAACTGATATCGCACGTTCCCGGCGACGCCTACGACCTCGTGCCACCGCGGCTCGTCCATGAAATCCAGGCGAATACGCCTCCCGATTGGATCGGCTTCTGGCCAGAACCGCCTCGCCATGGCTTCGCTGACCACGACGACCGGTGGGCTCCCCTCTCGGTCGCTGGGTAGAAGGGCACGCCCCGCCAGGATTGGAACGCCCATCGCATCAAAGTACCCTGGCGTAACCGACGACGTGTGGACCGCCGCCTCCTGAACGCCGTCTTCGGTATCCATGGACGCCGGCGGGCTCGAACAGCATCCGGAGTAGGGCATCTGTTGGGCCAGAGCCGAGGCCGTGACACCGGGGATGGCGTCCATGTGGTCCAGCAGCTCTGAGTAGAAGGTCCGCAGCTCCCCCTCCGCCTCGGCTCGCGTGTCGGGAACGCTGACCCGCAACGCCAGCACGTTCTCCCCACGGAAGCCGCGGTCCTGTCGGGCTGAGTTCAGGTAGCTTTGCACGAAGATCCCGGACGTGGAGAGCAGCAGCACCGAGAGCGCGACCTCCGATACCACGAGCAGCGCGTGCGTGCGAGAGGTCCGGCGCCCGCCGGTCGATCCATGTCCGCCGTCTCGCAGGACCACGTTCAGGTCCGTACGACTGGATCGCGTGACAGGCAGCAGGCCCAGGAGCAGCCCGGCGGTGACCGACGCAAGCAGAGACACGGCCAGGACTCGAAGGTCCATGTGGATCTCGGCCGATCGTGGTAGAGTCATTGGGAAGGCCGCCAGGAACGGTCGGAGCGCCACCCATGCCAGCGCGATACCGCCCACTCCGCCGAGCACCGCCAACAGTGTGCTTTCGCTGAGTAGCAGCCCCGCGAGCCGGCTTCGACTCGCTCCCAATGCTGCATGCAGGGCGAGCTCACGTCTCCGCTCGGCGACTCGGGCGAGCAGCAGGTTGGCCACGTTCGCGCACCCGACGAGCAGCACGACGACGGCGGCGCCCAACAGGATCAGTAAGCCGGGCCGGGCCGCAGCAACCATCAGCTCATGACGGGAGAAGACCACCGAGATGAACTTCGCCTCGGACGCGTACCGCTCACCGAGCCGCGTCTGGATGGCTGTCATCTCAGCTCTGGCCTGAGCCAATGAGCTTCCCGGAGCCAATCGGCCGATGGCGTGCAGATATCCGGCGTTCCGTGTCGAATCGGTTCGACGTTCGTCGTCGAACGCTAGCCAGAAGTGAGTCGCTTCGTCGGGGAACGCGAAGCCCTCCGGCATGACACCCACCACAGTCGTGGCTACACCGCCCATGCGTACGACCTGTCCGACGATGGCGGAGTCGGACCCAAAGCGGCGAACCCAGAGACCGTGGCTGAGCACCACGGTCGGAGCTGCGCCGGGAGCTTCGTCCGATTCCGTGAAGTGTCGTCCGAGCGCAGCCCGGACGGCGAGTGCCCGGAACACGCCGGCGGTGGCGACTGCACCGACGATCCGCTCGGGAGCGGCGTCGCCGGTGAATGTGGCGGGCCTCCAGGCGTAGGCGCCGAGGTTCGAGAAGGACGAGGCCGACCGTTCCCAATCGAAGAATGTCGCCGCGGGTGTGGCGAATACGTTGCCCGCCTGGGCCGCCGTTGGGCTGGGACCGTACCACGCTGGATCCACTCGCGATACGTCGACGAGCTCCTCGGGCGCAGGGAAGGGGAGCGGTCGCAGGAGGACGCCGTCGACCAATGCGAAGGCCAGCGTCGTGGTGCCGACGCCCACCGCAAGGGTGACGATGACCGCGATCGACAGCCACGGCCGACGGAGCAGCGAGCGTGTCGAGCTCTTCGCGTCCCAAAGAAGACCGGCCACGGCGCCGGCACGCAGTCGACCCTCCTCCGCTCTCGGAGACCGTGCCTTGCCACCAGTGCGATAGGTCAGGGCGAATCTGAATACATACGCCCAGTACCAGATCGTCGCTCCCAGCCGAGACGTACGGCCCCGGATGTCCAGCTCTTCCCGGGCATCGCCAAGGATGCTCCTTCCCTCGGCATCAGACCCCACCAGGAGACGCAGGATGTACTCTGCCAGCCTGGGAGGGCGGCATCCATCGCCCGACGCGGTCATCCTTCCCCCTCCAACACGGCTTCCACTCCGTCCCAGAGGTTCATAAGCCGAGCGCGACCCTCGCGAAGCGCTTCAACGCCCACTGGTGTGACGCGAAAGCGCCGGCGTGGGTGCCCGCCGCGTGCCGGCGACCCTTCCTCGGTCTCCCAGGCCGTGAATCCTTTGGCCTCGAGGCGTTCCAGCGTCTTGTACAGGGAGCCTCGCGAGACCACGTGCCCAGCTTCCCTGTCGAGCTCTCGAAGGACGTTCAGCGCGAACGCCTCTTCGCCCAATCTCAGCACGGCCAGGAGCACCCACTGCTCCACCTCTCCCATCGGTGCGCGACCCATCCCTTACTCCTCTCGAAGGACCCCCTGACATCGATGTAGACATCTTCTACACCGAAAAGGTTGCACACGTGGTAGGAACGCTTCCTGGTCTGTATGAGCTAGAGCCGGGAACAGGGAATTCGAAGGCTTAAGGGGAGCGGGAGAGTCAACCAACGTCGCTGACGGGGCGCGACGATCCCATGCGGCGACGAAGCCGTGGTCTTTGTTGCTGGTATTCCGAGGCGGAGTGCATCCTCACAGGATTGCAAGGTGACCGACCCGACTCCTACTCCATCTCCTCCAGCACCATGTCCCCCATGGCTGAGGTGGAGATCCCGCTACGAGAATCCAGCGACGTGACCCGGCCGCTCTGGAGGAGTCGCGCCACGGCCTCGTCCACCTTGCGGGCCGCACCTGCTTCCTCGAGGTGCTCCAGCATCATGCCCACGGCCATGATGGCGCCGAGGGGGCATGCCACGTTCTTGCCGGCGTGCTTGGGCGCCGAGCCGTGGATGGGCTCGAACATGGACGCTCGGCCAGGGTGGATATTGCCTGACGCCGCGACGCCCATGCCGCCCTGAAGCATGGCCCCCAGGTCGGTGATGATGTCGCCGAAGAGGTTGGTGGTGACGATGACGTCGAACCACTCGGGGTTCTTGATCATCCACATACAACAGGCATCCACGTATGCGGCGTCCTGCTCGACGTCGGGAAATTCGGCGCCCACCTTGGCGAAGAGATCGCGCCAGATCTGATGGGGCCGGATGGCGTTGGCTTTGTCCACCAACGTAAGCTTGGGGCGCCGGCCGTCCGGCCCGCGATCAGCCGCGCGCTTCCGGGCCAGCTCGAAGGAGTACCGGATGACTCGCTCGACACCCTTGTGCGTGTAGAGCCCCGTGACCGTGGCGATCTCCTCCGGCGTGCCGACCGCCCTCCGCCCTCCGATCTGGGAGTAGAGTCCCTCGGTGTTTTCGCGCACTACGACGAAATCGATGTCGTCGGGGCCCTTGTTCTTCAGGGGTCCGAGATGCTCCGCGTAGAGCCTGATGGGTCGGAGGTTGACGAAGAGGTCGAGGCCGAAGCGAAGACCGAGAATCACCGAGCTCTCGACCAGGCCGGCCTCCACGTCCGGATGCCCGATGGCCCCGAGGAGCACCGCATCCAGCCCGCGCCACTCGTCGATGACCTCGGGCGTGACCAGTTCTCCGGTTTCCAGGTAATGGGCACCGCTGTAGGGGTACTCGATCAGCTCGTACTGGGTGCCTTCTTGCTCTCTGACCGCCTCCAACACGCGCAGCCCCTGATCCAGGACCTCGGGTCCGATCCCGTCCCCTCCGAGGACGCCGATGCGATAGGGGGGTCCAGAGGCGGTCGCCATGAGATGCTCCTGTCGGGGTTCACGGGACTGGGAGTGTGCACCTCAGACCGCGCTTTATCCAGTGGGGAAATCCCTGAAATGGCGAGAGTTCAGCCAGTCATCCGATTCTCCTCGAAGCCATCCACGGCGAAGAGCGCGATGGGCTTCCCCCTGGACCTGACCTCGAGCCGCCCGAGCGGCAATACGAGCGGCGAACCGCTTCGGCTCAGCTGCCGCTATCCGGATCATCCCCTCCGGCCCACGCCAGGAACCGCCAGGTGGTCCCATCCCGAACCAGGACGTCCGTGTACCGGCCGTGCGTCGTCTCGCGCTCTCCGTCACGATCCTCGGTTTGCCGTCGAGTACAGGTAGTGCGCCACCGCCGTGTTTCCTTCGACGATGATCGCGAGCGGCGTCAACTGCTGCATCAGCGTCGTGCTGTTTTCATCGCCATACCGATTCCAGCGAGCCGTCCATTCCCGGTCTCTCGGAGCCGGTAAGTCGTTCGCCCAACCCTGGAAGGATGCGTGTAGGTTTCGCTCCACGCGACCGGGGTCCTTCTGCATGCTGGCATCCCAATCGGCCCGAACGAATGCCCAGACCTCGAGCTGTTCGGCGGACCAGGTCTGAGCTTCGACGGGGTGCGAGATCGAAGGCGCGAGGAGAGCCGTCACGGTGACCAGCACCGACAGTCGGATCGAATGCATGATATGGTCCTTTGCCTCGAGATGCCGGGCCGTTCAAGGCCCGTTGGGTCGCCTCTGGCCCTGAGCGCTATCGATAAGGATCCGCGTCGGCAGGCGTGGCGGGGGCGGACTGGGCGCCGATCAAGGTCCAAACGCCGTCGCGGCGCTGGAACACCTCGGTGCGCTTCATCTCTGTCGTGGTCTCTCCCTCGGGCGTGCGAGCGCGCCAGTAACCGTAGAGATGGACGATCCCCACGTCTCCGAACACGTCCACGTAGATCGGCCGGAGACCGGCCCAGTCGATATCCGTCTCTCGGATGACGCTCCAGTTTCGCTCGACCGAGGTGACCAGCTGATCGGGAGCGCCCTCGGCCGTCCACCACCAGTGGCCTCGCGGGTCGGTGGCGCAGGCCGCGAAGAAGCTCTCTGGTGTTGGTTCGGCCAGGGCTTCGACCCAGGCGTCCCAGCAGGCCGTGATGTGATCGATGAGGCCCTGCTGTTCGGGGCTCCATTCCTGAGCGGTGAGGGGACCTCCGGACAGAGTCAGGGCGAGGGCCAGCGCGAGTGCTCGCATGCGTACCTCCGTGGGCGGCAGTCGGAAGGATGCGTCAGGCCACAAGGGTTCACCGCGCGATGGCGCGAGATCAAGCAAACGTTTGTTGGCCGGTCGGGCCGATCATTTGGCGCTCATGGGGCGGAGGCGCCGACGGTAGGTTTACCGATCCTCGATCGCGGCCAGACTCATGTCGACGTATTCACCATATTCGGCGTCCGTCAGTTCATGCCGTTCGCGCCCACCCCGTTGAACGGCAACGTCTATCGCGAGAATATCGGAGAGGTGTCCCAGCGGCGCCGCCCGGTCCGTCCAATCGATGCCGTCGTAGTTGGCCTCCTGGAACACGAGAGGAACCAAGGAAAGCTCGCGACGCTGATCGCGCTCCGTGGGAAAGCCTGTCGTTTGCAGGACGTCGCGCAGATGAAGCAATGCACGACGACGCGCCGTGGCCACAGGACCGCCGCCCGTCCACTGTGACATCTCTTCGGTGATCAGGGAGATCAGATCGTCAATCGAGAGGGGCATGTGGTCTTCACTGAAAAGCCGATCAGGGCGTTCGCCGGCGGACGCATCGACGAACGAGTGGGACAAGCCCCGCCCCGAGATCCTCCCGTCCCCACGTTTCTACTCGCCGCGGGGGATGGGTCCGCAACGGGCCTACACGACCATCGTCTTCGTGTACTCTGCGCCTACGACGCCTTTCCTGCACGCGGGGCCCGCCAGGAACTCGGCGGCCATCCTGGCCTGGATCCCGAGGGCTTCAGCCAGCGGCACACCGCCGGCCGCTCGCACGCAGTCCATGATGGCCGCCCGGGCGACCTCCATGGCGGGGCTGTGCGGTTCCGGCAGGTTAGCAACGTCCCCGGGGAGTTCCGAGAGCGGGCCTTCCTCGAGGGGGCGGCGCGGGAGGCCGGGTCCGCCGGAGGCAACACTCCACGCCATCTGGAGCGCGTCCGCCAGGGGCGCCGAATGGTCGATGAGCCAACCCACGGCGTCGGCCGCCTTGACCGGCGAGCCGCTGAGGAGCAGCCTCAACACCTTCGGCCAGTCGTCCTTCGCGGCTCTCCGCAGCGGCCAGTGACACCCCTCCATGCCCGGGACCACGGGGAGGGTGACCTCGGGGAAGCCGAAGCGGGTGTCGTCCACCGCCACGACGTAGTGGCAGTGCAGGAGCAGTTCCAGCATGCCCCCGAGGCAACGCTTTCCGTGCACCAGTGCCACCGACACCTGGAAGTCGTCGTGGAGACGGCGGGCCGTGCGTGACCACCCGTTGGTGATGGCCAGACCAGCCTCGACGTCTTCGAGCGCCGGATAGAAGTCGCTGGTGTCGGCTCCGACCATCTGCGTGGAGATGTGGAAATCGCCCGTGACGATGACTCGCTCGATCCCCTCGGCGTTCAGCCAGTCCAGTGCGCGGTTGAGCTCCGCGTCCACGTCCCAGTTGTAGCTTTCACGGCTCAGCGTCACGACACCCACGTCCCCGTCGTGCTCCGCGTTGACGTAGAGCTGCATCCAGTCCACGCTGTTCATGGACCCGATGGCGTCGGGGGCCCAGGCGGCCTCCGCCGCGGCCGGATGGAGCGCGTGGTAGGCTTCGACGGTCGCCATGACGCCGTCCGGGCCCTTCTCCCGCATCATGGCCAGGATGCCCTTCCGGAACTGCGCGCACAGCTCGCCGATGGCGTTCATGTGGGCGAGGTGCCCGCGTCCCTCGTGGAGCATGAGGCTCGTCATCTGGAAGAGAGGGCCGAGGATCCACGTCTCGAACTCGTCCCACTCGTCGTCACCGAGCCTCCAATCCACCAGCGGCCGGAAATGGTTGGGCGGATACCAGTCCTGGCCCGTGTCCTTCCGCTCTACGAGGTCCGCCGTTGGCGTGAAGAGCTCACCGTACGTTCCGGCGAGGTGGTGAAGGCAGGACCACGTGAGAAAGTCGGCCCCCTTGGCGCCGATGGCGTCGTGGGCCCGGAACGGATTCGGTCCCACCAGCTTCCGTACGAGCTTGTCGATCTTCCAATACGGCATGTTGCTGGCTTGGTGATACCGGAGCCCTGCCAGCGTAACGCCGCAGAACAGCACGTCGAGGATGAACGACCAGTGGTCCCCCACGGGGAGGGGAATGAGCCCCAACGACCATAGGAGCTTGGTGATGTCGGATGGTTCGTCCTCGACGATCTCCCAGATCTTGTTGATCTCGTGGGGGAAGGCGGGATGCGCGATCCCGACGCCCAGCTCCGAGCTCGGGAAGCCCGACGTCACCGACCGGATTTCGATGTCGGGGAAGCGCGTCCGGAAGACCTCGTAGTGCGCCTTCTTGACGTCCAGGATCTCCGGAATCGCCTCCAGAAGGAAGCGTGGGCGGAGGGCGTCCAGCTCCGGCGGCAGCGTTCGGCCGTCGTAGGTGAGGCGCACGATGTTGGCCATGATCCGGTCCGCACCGGGCTTGCCGAAGGCGCGAACGAGGCCGGAATACTGGCCGCCGATGCCGTCCGGCGTCCCGGGAAAATCCAGCGCCACGATGGGGACGCCGTACCCCGCCAGGCGGGACCCGAGCTGCATCGTCTTGCCCGCGCCAACGATGCCGTTGGCTCCGGAGATGACCAGGCACCCCCTGGAATCCTCGGGCCCGAAGACGCGATCCACGAGTGTGCCGGTGTCGACCGGCAGCGCCCCGTTCTTGAAGATGTCCAGGACGCCGCCCAGGCCCATCGTGTCGAGGGTTGGGCGCCTCAGGGACTTCACTGCCGTCGCGATTGCCATGTATCAGAGACTCTCTACGTGACCTGGAATAGGGCCGCGATGCCGATGTCGCCTGCGGCGCACCCGAAGATGAGCACATAGCCGCCGCCCAGATCGACGGCTTCTTCCAGGGCCTCGATGAGGCTCCGGGTAAGGGTCGGACCCTGCGGGTGACCCCAGACCAGCGAACAGCCGGTGTTGTTCATCTTTCGCCAGTCGTATCCGGTCTGCTTGGCGAACACGACGTCGTTTACGGCAAAGGGATTGTGGTTCTTCACGACGGCGACGTCGTCCAACGACATGCCAAGGCGGCCCATGAGCTTCTGCACCGCGAGGCCGGGCGCCTCCGGCATGAAGCTCGGCTCCGCGCGTGTCTCGGCCTTGCCCACGAAGCGGATGTCGATCTCGGGCCGCGAGCTGAGCTCCCTGGCCTTCTCGGCGGTGGTCACCAGCAGCGTCGCCATGCCGTCCGAGGCGTGGGTCTGCGTCCCACTGGTGACGCACGTGTCGAGCTCGCGCTGGGCGGCGAGGGACGCCCGGCTGATCTGCCGCACGCCCGTGTCCTCGTCGATGCGGCCCAGGGGCCGGCCCTGCACGTTGAGGAGGTCCAGCGGGACCACGACCCGGTCCAGGAACCCCGAGTCTTTGGCCTCGAAGTACTGCTGGTATCGGAGGTAGGCCACGTCGTCGGTCTCTTGGCGATCGGCCGAGAACTTCCGGGCGGTCATGCCGGCGGCGGTGATCATCGCCCGACCCGTGGCCGGATCGAAGCCGAAGTTGTCCCACACGTCCGCGATGGCCTGTGTACGCTCGTGAGCTCGGCGCTCCGGAAAGACGCCCACCGGCGAGTCACTCGTCCGATCGAAGGTGAGCACCCCCACCACGTCGTTGGCGCCGGACTGGATCTCCGCACCGGCCACCAGGGTGGCCTGGAGTCCTGTGGCGCACGCCTGTTCGACGTGGAAACCCGGGATCCGGTGCCCCATGCAGCTCGCCACGAGGGGCGCCGTCCAGAACTTCCAATGCCACGGGATCGTGGATCCCAGGACGAGATATTCCAGCTCGCTCAGGGGCACCGACCGAAGGCCCATGATCCGGGCCATGGATTCGCCCGCGAACTGACCGATGTTCACCTCGGCCAGCGCCGAGGTCTGCCAAGCCGGGAAGTAGCTGGTTCCCCAGGTCCCGTAGGGGATGCGGGCATCGGGGAAGAGGGTGCGGTCGCGCGTGTTCATGCCTGGAACGGCTTTCTCGCTCGTGGAACCCGGGGGCGGAGGCGCGCCACCAGAGAAGGACGCCTGAAAGCTATCTCAGGCGTGGCCGGCAGCAAGACCCGCGCAGTCGCCCTGCGCCCTATATCCACGCGGGTGGAAACACCTCTTTGTAGCGTTGGATCGCATCGGCGGTACCGCAGATGTAGAGGCCGTCGTCCGAGGTGAGCCGGAAGGAGGGGGGGAAGGACATGATCACGTCGCCCTCACGCTCGACCGCCACCACCGTGCAGCCCGTTCGCTCCCTGATCCGCTCTGACAGCGGGTGCTTGCCGTCCAGGCGGCCCGCGTCCACTCGAGTCAGCTTGATGCGGGGCTGAAGCGAGACGGTCTCGTCCAGGACGTGGTGGGCGAGGAGCTGGCCGGCGACCTGGCTCACCGACACGGCGAAGTCCGCGCCGGCACGTTGGATGTGGGCGACGTTGTCCGGTACCGTGGCGCTGGCGATGATCGGCAAGTCGGGAGAGTGCTGGCGTAGGACCGTGACCGCCACGACGGTGGCGCCGTCCGTGTCCAGGGCCAGGATCGCGACGCGCGCCTCCGTCAGCGGAATCTGGGCGATCACCTCCGGGTCCGACACGTTTCCGACCACGTCGACGTTCGGGCCCTCTTCCGTGTCTACCACGCACACGTGCTCGTCCACCGCCGAGAAGATCTCGGCGAGCTTCTGGCCCACCTCGCCCATACCGATCAGCACGATGACGCCCTCGTCTCTGATCGGCCGCGCCATCTCGTCGAGCTGCTCGATGCTTTCCGGCGTGCCCGCCGCGACGAGGATCGTGCCCGCCGCGATGCGCTCGGCGGGGGCCGGGGGCAGGTGGAGCTGACCCTCGCGCCATTGCCCCACGACGTTGGCGCCGGTTCGGGTGCGCAGCTCGACCTCGGCGAGCGAGCTGTCGGCCAGAGGACTTCCCTCGTGCACACGCAGCTCCGCGACCTCGAGCGATCGACTCAGGGGACGGAAGCCGGTCACGCGCGGACTGATCCTCGCGCTGGCACGGGAGCTCAAGACCGCTGCCAGCACGTGGTACGGCGCGAACGTCACGGTAGCGCCCGCCGAGCGCAGCGGTGAGCGAAGCCGGGGCTCCGCGATCATCGCGACGATCGGCCCTTCGAAGCCGGCCTCACGCGCGCCGAGCGTCACCAGGACGTTGTCGTCGTCGTCGCCGTTGAGGACCAGAGCGCGGGCTCGAGCCAGGGGAGCCAGGTCCACTTCCTGCTCGGAGAGTCGGGCGTGGACGACGCGATGTCCCCGTTCATGAAGACGGCGCGCGGTGGCCTCGTCTTCCTCGATCAGGAGATACGGCGTGCCTCGTCGCTCCAGTTCTTCGAGGAGCGAACCGACGGCCGGTCCGTAGCAGTACAGGACGACCGCGTCGGCGACGTTCGGCAGTGCGATCGGACCTCTCGCCTCCTGCAGCCCGCCCGGGAGGGCGTCCTCCCCGAACTTGTCCGGGAGCAGAACGCCGACGCGCGCCCCGGCCTCCATGGGCGTGGCCTGCCCCTCGAGCAGCACCGCACAGCCCTTCAGGCCGAGTGGCGTGAAGAGGTTCAGGAGGAAGGCCGTGAAGATGAGGACCGAGAACACGGCCGGCTCGATCGAGCCCTGGGCGAGGGCCAACGAAGCGAGGATGAACGCCAACTCAGCGCGTCCGCACATGCCGACGCCCACTGTGAGGGCCTCGCGGGCAGGCAGTCCCATGCGACGTGCCATGCTGCCCGCGCTCACGATCTGACCCACGATCACGGCCGTGGTGAGGATCAACAGGAACGCGACGCCGGAGCCGCTGATGTCGAACGTGATCGAGAAGCCGAGTGAGATGAAGAAGATGGGGCCCAGGAACGAGTACGCGATTCCGTACGAGCGATCCGCAACCACCCTCACGAGGTTCGGGTGCGCCACCTTCTCCTCGAAGAACAGGCCCGCCACGTAGGCGCCCAGGATCATGTGCAGCCCGATGGCCTCGGCGAAGAGGCCCGCCGCGAATGCGACGAGAAGCACGAATGTGAATCCTTTTCCGCCCTCGGAGCGGAAGGGCAGGGTCAGGCTCGGATAGATGTAGCGGCCGAGCACGAACGCCAGGCCGAAGAACATCGTCACCTTGAGCAGGGTGACCACGATGTTGAGGGGCTCGAACGAGCCGCCCGAGAGCACGCCCACGATCAGCCCGAAGAAGACGAGCGTCAGCAGGTCGTCGATCACGCAGGACGCCACGACCACCCTCGCCACGCGCGTGTCGGCCAGCCCGAGATCCTTGAGCGTCTTGAGCGTGATGACCACGGCCGTGGCCGTCATGGTCAGGCCCACGAACGTGGCCCCGATAGGGTCGAGGCCGAACGCGGTCGCCACACCGAAACTGACGGTGAACGGCACGATGGCACCGACTACGGCTACGCCGAGCGAGCGCTGCAGCGCATCGAAGAACTCCCGGGGCTGCGTCTCGACGCCGGCGTGGAACATCAGGAAGAAGATCCCGATCTCGGCCAGGAGCGTGATCGCCTCGGACGGCTCGATCCACCCGAGCACGGCCGGACCCACGAGCACGCCCACGATCAGCTCGCCCATGATCGTGGGCAGCCCGAGGGGCCGAAGGGTCACCGCGACCAGCCAGATGCCGGCCAGGAGGATCAGCAGGTCGGTTGCGACTTCATGCATGGCCACAACCTAGCTCGGGCCAGTCCGAAGATCGAATCCGTAGGTCGTTGGCTTCCGGGCGCCTCAGCCCACGAGACGGACCCAAGCGGGGGTGACTGTTCGCGCGTGCTGCGGGGGGCGTCTCTGTCGCTCGGACGGCGGCCACCCGTCGAGCATCCGTGTGCCTGGCCTGACGCAGTCGCCCCCTGGTAGCGACCCCACTTCCGTTGTCGCTAGCATGTCGGAGGAGGGAGAGGCGATGTCCACCAACGTGGGACCGATCTACCGCGAAGCCGAGGGCCGATTCCGCGCGGCCGTCACCAGGGAGGAGAAGCTCGCCGCCCTGCAGGAGATGCTGCGGGTCGTGCCCAAGCACAAGGGCACGGAGAAGCTGTGCGCCGATCTCCGCAGGCGCATCTCCAAGCTCAAGAAGGAGCCCAAGAAGAAGACGGGCTCGCGGGAGCCCAGCCACAGGATCCCTCACGAGGGAGCCGGTCAGATCGCCCTGGTGGGTCCTCCGAACTCCGGCAAGTCCACGCTCGTTTCCGAGCTGACCCACGCGCATCCTGACGTGGCCCCCTATCCGCTGACCACGCACAAGGCCACGCCGGGCATGATGCCGTTCGAGGACGTCGCGTTTCAGCTGGTGGATCTGCCTCCCCTATGCCAGGAGCACGTCGAGCCATGGGTCTACGATGTGATCCGCGGATGCGATCTGGTCTGGGTGGTTCTTTCGGTGGACCATCCGCTGGTCGGCCTGGACGAGATCGAGCCGCTCCTGGCCAGCAAGGCGATCGGACTGCTCCCGTGGGGATGCGCCGCGCCGGAGGAGCGGAGATCCGGCTGGACGTACAAGCATGCCCTGATGGTGGTGACCGGAATGGACCTGCCCGGCGCGCAGGGCGACCTGGAAGCCTTCGTCGAGCTGTCCGAGTCCCCCTGGACCCGGATCGGCGTATCCGGCGTGACTCTCGCCGGCATCGATGAGCTCGGCCGCACCACCTACGAGGCCTTGGACATCATGCGGGTCTATAGCAAGGAGCCGGGTAAGGAGCCGGACCTGGACAAGCCCTTCACGCTGCGGCGGGGCTCGACGGTGGGCGATCTGGCCGCAAGGATCCACAAGGAGATCGCCCAAGAGCTGAAGTACGCCCGCCTGTGGGGGCCGAGCGCGCACGACGGACAGTCGGTCCGAGGGGGGCACGTCCTCGAGGAGGGAGACGTGGTGGAAATCCACCGCTGATCGGCCCCACACCATCCTTGGCGCGATTGCGTCGACCCTCACCGGGCCCGGGGCCGGCGCGGAGTCCCGGGAGGCGGTCGCCTGTCGGTCCAGAACATTCGGCCCTCCGACTACGTACCTTGGGGCATGACCGATCCCGTCATCGAAGTTGCTGGCCTCAGGAAGACCTACGGGCGCACCGTGGCCGTCGACGAAGTGTCCCTCACCGTCCACCGTGGCGAGATCTTCGGTCTGATCGGAC
Source organism: Gemmatimonadota bacterium (assembly GCA_039586035.1). Classification (GTDB taxonomy): domain Bacteria; phylum Gemmatimonadota; class Gemmatimonadetes; order Longimicrobiales; family Gaopeijiaceae; genus JBDHHQ01. The sequence goes on from JBDHLD010000026.1 coordinate 21,702, forward strand.
CGAACGGTGCGGGCAAGACCACGACCATGGAGTGCGTGGAGGGGCTCCGGAAGGCGGACCGCGGCACGATCTCGGTGCTCGGTCTGGATCCCCGCAAAGACGCGCGCGCGCTGCAGGACGTCATCGGCGTCCAGCACCAAGAGGCGCACCTGCAGAAGCGGCTCAAGGTCTGGGAGGCCATCGATCTCTGGACGACGCTCTACGAACGCGTCGTGGACACGGACGTCCTCCTGGAGCAGCTGGGTCTCGGGGCGAAGCGCAACGCCTGGTTCATGACGCTCTCGGGCGGCCAGAAGCAGCGGCTCTTTGTCGCGCTGGCCCTGATCCACGACCCGGAGGTGGTGTTCCTGGACGAGCTCACCACCGGGCTCGATCCGCAGGCCCGCCGCGCGATTTGGGGCCTCGTGACCGGAATCCGGGATCGAGGCAAGACGGTCTTCCTCACGACCCATCTCATGGAAGAGGCGGAGCGCCTCTGTGACCGGGTCGGCATCATCGAGCATGGCAGACTGATCGAGATGGGGACTCCCGGTGAGCTGGTCGCGAAGCACTGCCCGGAGCGGGATGTGGTCTTCTCGTGCGAAGGGGATGGCGTAGGACAGAGGATGGAGGGGGTTACTGGCGTTTTGCGTGTCACTCGAGACGGATCGACCTACACGCTTCAGGGCACCGGTGAGGACTTCGTCACCGACGTCATCCACGCCATTGCCGACGAGGGCATTCGGGTGAGCGGCTTCCGGACGGAGATCCCGAGCCTGGAAGACGTGTTTCTGAAGCTCACCGGCCACGGGATTCGGGACTGACGCCATGCTCAAGGGCTTCTGGAAGCTGACCTGGGTGGAGATCAAGGTCTTCATGCGCGAGCCGATGGGCGTATTCGGCACACTGGGCATTCCGGTCATCCTGTTTCTGGTTCTGGGACGGTTCTTCGGAGCGGGGGGTGCGTCGATGCCGGCCGACGCCCCGCCATTCAACGTGCCGATCGTGGCCGCGCTGGCCATCGCGATCAGCGCCGTGCTGTCGCTCATCGCGATCATCTGCATCTACCGCGAGGGCGGCATCCTGAAGCGCCTCCGGGCCACGCCGCTCTCGCCCCTGACGATCCTGGGGGCTCACGTCTTCGTGAAGCTGCTCTTCACGGTCATCGGACTCGGCCTGCTCGTGGTGGCGGGGCGGCAGGTCTTCCCGGGCGCCATGGACGTGAACCTGCCGAGCTTCACGTTGGCATTGCTCCTCAGCACGCTGAGCATCCTGTCCGTGGGCTTCATCATCGCGAGCATCGTCCCCACAGCTCGCTTCGCACAGCCGATCGGCAGCGCCATTCTATGGCCCATGTTCGTGGTCTCGGGCCTGTTCTTCCCCCTCGAGGTGCTCCCGACGGGGTGGCGGATCGGATTCGGCGTGCTCCCCACGACACACGCGGTCACCCTCATGCAGGGGATCTGGGACGGGGCAGGGTGGGGTGCGCACTGGACGAACGTGACCGCGCTCGCCCTGGTCTTCGTCGTCTGCTGCGCCGTCTCGACGAGAGTTTTCCGCTGGGAGTAGGGAACCGCTTCGACTCCCGTCACGAAGTGGCGAGCTTCCGCTTCGTAAGAGACCGGGTCAGGGATCTACGCGCCGATCAGCCGTCCCAAACCGGGCTTTCCGCGAGCCATTGGTGGAGGAAGTGGAGAACCACCACGATGACCGGGATCACGATCCAGAAGGTGGCGCCGATCGCCAGGATCACGGCGCCGACGCTCGAAACCCGGAAATCCGTCCACCAGATCTCGGGCCGGATCACGACGAACGCCACCAGCAGCCCGACGAAGGTGTGCGAGATCAGAAGGGCGCCCGGTCGGTGCTCCGGCCAACGCCCCAGCGCGTTGGACAACGCGCGAACTCCGGCCATCGCAGCCCACGCTGCGGCCAGGATACCACCAGCCCAACCGATGAGCGCTCCAAACAGGATCGACCTGCTGCCCACCTCCAGGGCCACCGCGGTCATGGCGAGCCAGAGCGCGGCCACCCAGGCGACGAGTAGCAACGGCAGGGCCCAGAGCGCGGCCACCTCGATGGCCCGGATGGCCTGGGCGTTGCTGATTCCATCGGGGCGTCCGGCGAGGCCCAGAATCGACCCGTGCACGAACCCCGCCACTGCGCCGAGGCCGAAGAGGGCCGTGCCCATGTAGGGGAGCGAAGAGGAATCGGCGACACCCGCGATCATTGCGTCGACCAGCAAGACACCGCCGACGAAGCCGCCCGCCACGGTCCACGACAGAGCGACGCGGCCCGGGAAGCCCTCGGTGCCTCCGAGGCCTCGGATGACGCGGCCCCACGCGCCTCCCGCCTCCGCAGATTTCGCCATCAGCCCGACTCCGTGATCGGAAGGCTACGAGAAGGGCACGAGCTCGTCCCTTCGCCAGATTATTCAAAACGCCCGCTGAGGGCTGATCAAAGTCGGAAGTGTTCACGGATTCGGGTCGGCGCGACCGCTCACGCGCCCTCTGACCCACTATGAAGGTCGGCGGCCGCACGGCAGGAATCTGTAAGAGAACGCCTGAAGCTCGGTGTGGGGAGATTCCCTTCGTCCAGCCTGAATGTAGCTCGACTCACGTCTGGCGAGCGCCTGTCTCGGCTACGTCGTGGCGGCACCACATCGCTCGAGCTCCCTTGTACCTCCAGACTCGTTCTCCTACCCTGGCCAACTGTGCACGACCAGCCCCAATCGTAGCGCGAGGAAGAGACACCATGCGGAACCGGGGGCGAAGCATGGCTCTACAGATCTCGATCACGACATTTGACCTTCCATGGAGTCCCTGATGTCTCGACGTGCCGTCACCACGATCGCGGCCCTCTTGTCGCTCAGCGCGGTTCCCTGCGCGCCGGCTTCGGCGCAGGACCGCGCGGGCCCCTCCTTGGAGGACCTGTTCACCGTGGCGAGCCTGGGCGACGTCCAAGTGGCCCCGGACGGCGAGGCAGTCCTCTACACCACCACGACCGAACGCCTCGACGAGAACGAGCGAGACACGAACGTCTGGCTGATCCGGCGGGACGAGGGGGGGTGGTCGACGCCCATTCAGCTGACCCACAGCTCCGAGACCGACGCGCAGCCTCGCTGGCGACCCGACGGCGGCGCGTTCGCGTTCCTGTCCGAGAGACGTGAGGCGCCTGGCCCAGGAGGGCGCGGTTCTCGGACCGAGAGCGGCCGAGACCCCGAGCGAGGGGGCCAGAACCTGTACATCATGGACGCCCGGGGCGGTGAGGCTCGCCTGCTTCACGATCACGTGACGTCGATCGCCGCCTTCGAGTGGTCTCCCGGTGGGGAAGCCATCGTGTATCGGGCCGTCGACGACGATCCTGAGGAGGACGAGCGGCGGGAGGCCGGGCTCGACATCTCCTTCGAAGACGAGATGGGTCGGTACGCACACCTGTGGGTATTGGACATGGCCTCAGGAGAGGCGCGTCGCCTGACCGAAGGTCAGGCATTCACGGTAGGCCCATTCGCCTGGAGCCCCGACGGCACGTCGGTCGCGTTCTCGGGGACTCCGTCGGGGCGTCCCATGGACTCCTGGAAGAGCGACGTCTTCACGATCGCGGTGGGAGACGAGGACGCGCCACCTACCCGTCTAACGACGAATCCCGGGCCCGACGCGAATCCACGTTGGACGCTGGACGGGTCGCACATCGTGTACTCCGGGCGTCCTTCCGACCGGTATGAGATCGGGCACCGGCGGGTCTACAGGATCCCGGCGCGTGGGGGAGAGCCCGAGGACGTCTCACCGGACGCCGATCTCCAGCCCGGCGCATATACGCTGACCCCCGATGGCCTGGGAGCCTTTTTTCAGGCCACGACCGGCACGACCCGAGGCTGGTTCCACGTGGACCTGGCGAGCGGGGCCCTGGTTCGCCTCACGCCCGACGAGGGCGTGTATGGGAGCGCCGGGTTCTCCGCGGACGGCACCACGATGGTCTTCGCGTACCAGAACCCCACGAGTCCCGAAGAACTGTTCGCCGTGGACCTCGGACGGAGCCCGGGGCAGGGAACCGTGACGGCCAGCACGCCTCTGACTCGGCACAACGCGCATGCCGTAGACTTCGCGGTCGGTCGCACGGAGGTCCTCCAGTGGAAAGGGGCCGACGGACGAGAGGTCGAGGGGGTGGTCGTCTACCCGGTCGGATGGAGCGAGAGCGACGGACCCAGGGCGCTGGTCGTACGGATCCACGGTGGGCCTTCAGGCGTCTACGTCGAGAATTTCCAGGCATCGTCATCGTCCAACAACGCCCAGTGGATGGCTGCGGACGGGTACGCGGTGCTGCTGCCCAATCCCCGGGGCTCGTCCGGGTACGGCGAAGAGGGACTCCAGTCGGTGATCGGTGACTGGGGTGGTCTGGACTTCCAGGACATCATGGCGGGGGTCGACACGCTCGTGGAGCGGGGCGTGGCCCACCGGGACTCCCTCGGTGTCATGGGATGGAGCTACGGCGGGTACATGACGGCGTGGACGGTGACGCAGACGTCCCGCTTCAAGGCCGCTGTGGCCGGTGCCGCGATCACCGAGAACATCGCGATGTGGGGGACCCAGGACATTCAGCATGTCTTCGAGGCGTACTTCGGCGGGGGCCCGTACGAGGAGGGGCTCTGGGACATCTATCAGGCCTCGAACCCGATGGCCTTCATCGACCAGGCCACGACCCCGACGCTCATGATCCATGGAGAAGAGGACCCGCGCGTCCCGCCCAACCAGGCGTTGATCTTCTACCGCGGCCTCAAGGCCAACGGTGTGAATGCCAAGCTTCTCTGGTTGCCCCGCACACCCCACGGACCACGGGAGCCCGGTCTCCGCTACGAGACCGCTCGCAACCAGAAGGAGTGGATGGATCAGTGGATCCGCCGCAGACCGATCTCGTGACGCTCGCGGTGGCGGTTGTCGCCGAGTGGGAGTGGACGAGAATGCCCGAGTGAATCGGGTCTTCCGACGGTCCGGGCCGCCTCAGCCGATCGGACAGTAGAGCGCGGTGCCGACACGAGCGGCCCCCAGGCGCTCGACGGAGGCCAGCGCACGCCCCCGATCCGGGTAGAGTGCAACGACCGATCCTTCGCCCCCGGCGCCCGAGAACTTGGCGCCCAGGGCCCCGGCCTCGAGGAGCTGGGCGCACGTCGCCCGGAGGACCGGTGCTCGCAACTCGGGTAGTTGGGTGTCCAGCTCTCGCTCGTAGACGCGTTGAGCGACGTTCATGACCCGTCCTAGCGCTGTCTCGTCGCCGCGTTCCAGGGCGGCCGCGCCGAGAGCGGCCGCCTCGGCGAATGCCGCAAGCGCCTGGCGGACCGCACTCGATTTGGCCGGCTCCGCCGTTCCCGGCTGATCGAAGAAGTGTCGGTTCAGCGTGGCCAGGATCCCCTTCGTGTCCCTCGGTGCCGGGAAGGCGATGGCCACGAGGTGGAAGGTCGAGTAGGGGCGTATGGCTCGGACCTGGGGCTGCCCCCCCTGCCACTGGATGAACACGGGCACGCCCTCGGCGCACGCCAGCTGGTCCAACAGGCCGCATTCCACTCCCAGGAGGTCGTGCTCCACCTCGAAAGCGAGCTGGGCCAGCCTACGAGGCTCGAGGTGGTGATCTGCGCGCCGGGCCAGGGCGTCGAGCACGGACAAAGTGAACGCGGCCGACGACGAGAAACCCCGGCCGGGAGGCAGGTCGCTTTCCACCTGCAGAGCGGTGTCCGGGACCTCGAGGCCGAGGCCGCAGAGGAGCTGCAGCGCGGCCGGGACGAAGCGCAGAGGCCCGCCTTCCGGATCGACGCCGCCAGTGACGGGCCAGCGACCGTGAAGGGGGTCGCCGTCCAGAACCGAGTGGAGGGACACACCCGTGCCCGGCGGTGCCGAACGGGCCTCGACTCGGACTCCGACGGGTAGCGGGACGGCGAGACTGGCGCCTCCTGCCCAGTCACAGTGCTCGCCCAGGAGACACGCGCGACCGGGATGATACGCGACGAGAGGTTGCACCGACGTTCCTTCGAAAGACGCGGACGAAAGCGATGATTCCCAGCGGTTGCTGCGGTGCTCGCGCTGAGCCTACCATCAGGCGTCGTGTTACCGCCACCCGCGGGCGTTCCCCAGCTGGTCGCGCCCCCGGCACCGGGAGAGGTCGGGCCGATTTGATCATTGCGGCAGAATGAAGGGTCGCCGAATCCTGCTGGTCGTGGCCGTCGCCGTGCCCGCTCTGCTCGGGTGCTGGGCGTTTTGGCTCGAACCGGCGAGCCTTCGCCTCGAGACGCTCTCGGTCTCCCTCGAGCGGTTGCCCGAACCGTGCGACGGACTCCGAGTGGCGCTCCTGGCCGACCTCCACGTCGGATCTCCGTTCAACGGACCGGCCCGGCTCGAGAAGGTCGTCCAGATGACTCAGGAGGCCGAGCCGGACCTCGTGCTGCTCCTGGGGGACTACGTCATCAGAGGGGTCGTGGGGGGCCGCTTCGTTCCGCCCGAACCGATGGCGCGGATCCTGTCCAGACTGGCCGCTCCCCTCGGTGTCTTTGCCGTGTTGGGGAATCACGACTGGTGGTTCGATGCCCCGCGAGTCCAGGCATCCCTCGAGTCGCACGGCATTCCCGTCCTCGAGGACCGGGCGGCGCGAGTCACCGGGAGTCCTTGCGACCTGTGGGTCGCTGGTATCAGCGACTACTGGGAGGGAGCCCATGACGTTGACCGGGCTCTCGCAGGCGTGGCCGACAAGGCGCCCGTGATCGCCTTCACCCACAACCCCGACATCTTCCCGGACATTCCCGAAGGCGTCCTGCTCACGGTCGCTGGTCACACCCACGGCGGGCAGGTGCGCTTTCCTCTGGTCGGCCGGCCGATCGTCCCATCGGAGTTCGGGCAACGGTACGCGGCAGGGCACGTCCGCGAAGGGGAGCGGGACCTCTTCGTGAGCACCGGCGTCGGGACGAGCATTCTACCGGTAAGGTTTCTCGTTCCGCCTGTCGTGACCCTCCTGGTTCTCGAGTCCGGCGTCAGCCACGCGCCGATCGCCACCGCCGACGGCAGAGCCGCGGACCAAGGGCCATTCTGACCTGCCCGGGTGAATCCGAACACGGGTGAGCCGTTGGGCGAGAACCACCGCCGGTGATGTGTGGCAAGGCGGCCACTCCCACAGCCAGGAGCAGATCGATGGGCTCAATCAACACGGGACGAGTCGTTCTGGGCGGATTGCTCGCGCGAGCCGTGGCGGCGCCGAGATTTCCGGCAAGCGGGGAGAACTCCGTCGCGGATCGCGGGAAGTGTCCCACACGCCGATCAGCGGTTCCCCCGTGGCATCTTTTGCACGACGGGACTATTTGTGACGCCAAGCAAGCCGCTGTCGCACGGTGCGGGCCTCGGCGACGCACCGGCGGTCTTCGTGGGTCAGCGGCCCAAACGTCGGTCGCGCCAACGACCGACCCCAACGGAGGAGAGTCCATGAGGACCACGAGTCCCATCGCCGGCCTGTTCGGCCGATCCCCGTTCCGACGCCTGCAGCAACACATGGCCGTGGTGGCGGAGTGCGTGGAGGAGATGGTCCCGCTGTTCGAAGCGTTGACGGAAGCGGATCGAGACAGGATCGCCGAGCTGAAGGAGACGATCTTCGCTCTGGAGGCGCAGGCCGACGACATCAAGAACGACATTCGCGCCCACCTCCCCAAGACGCTCTTCCTCCCGGTCGACCGCCGTGACCTCCTGGATCAATTGCACTCCCAGGACTCCATCGCGGACACGGCTCAGGACATCGTGGGGCTGCTGGTTCTCCGCGGGATGCAGATTCCGTCCTTCATGGCCGACAACCTCACTGCCTTCGTTCAGCTCAACGTGGACGCCGTTCGCAAGTGCAGCGAGATCGTCAACATGCTCGATGAGCTGCTAGAGTCGAGCTTCCGCGGCCGTGACGTGAGCCGCGTCATCGAGATGGTCGACGAGCTCGCACAGATCGAGGAGGCCGGGGATCGGCTCGGGATGACGCTGGTCGGAGATATCTTCGCCAGGGAAGAGGAACTGGGCCCTCTCGACGTGATCTACTGGGAACGGCTCGTGGAGATGTTGGGCGACCTGGCGGATCATGCCCAGAAGGTAGGCGACCGTCTTCGACTCCTCTTGGCTCGCTAACCCCACTCCTCGGAGCTCCGTATCATGGAATATGGGCTGATCTACCTCTCCCTGGCGGTCCTCTTCGGCCTCTACATGACGTGGGGTGTCGGCGCCAACGACGTTGCCAACGCCATGGGCACGTCGGTGGGGTCCGGAGCGATAACCGTCAAGCGGGCGATCATCATCGCCGCCATCTTCGAGTTCGCCGGCGCCTTCCTGGCCGGTGGTCATGTGACGGGAACGATCCGGAAGGGCATCCTGGATGCCAGCCTGATCCCCTCCCCGGAGATCCTGGTATTCGGAATGCTCTCTGCCCTCCTGGCCGCAGGCGTGTGGCTCATGGTGGCGAGCTATTTCGGATGGCCCGTCTCGACTACGCACACGATCGTAGGCTCGATCATCGGATTCGGTGTCGTGGGAGTCGGCGTCGAAGCTGTGGAGTGGGCGAAGGTGGGTGGGATCGTCGCGAGCTGGATCGTATCGCCCGTCCTCGGTGCGACCCTGGCCTTCATCCTGGCGCAGAGCGTCCGGGTGTTGGTGCTCGACACCGACGATCCCTTCAAGAACGCTCAGCGCTGGGGCCCCATGTACGTATTCCTCATGGGGGTGTTGATTGCCCTCGTGACGTTCTTCAAGGGCCTGACGCACCTGAATCTCGAGCTCACGAACATCCAGACATTCGGCATCGCCCTCCTCGTGGGCGTGATCGTAGCGTTCATCGGGAAGGGGCTGATTGGACGCGTCGAGGTCGATGAAGAGGCGACACGCGACTTCCACTACGCGGCCGTCGAGAAGGTGTTCGCCCCCCTCTGCGTGTTCACCGCCACCGGAATGGCATTCGCCCACGGCTCCAACGACGTGGCGAACGGGATCGGGCCGCTGGCCGCCGTCGTTTCCACGGTCCAGACGGGTCAGGTCCTGCAGGAATCTGCGCTTCCGCTGTGGGTGCTGGCCCTGGGAGGTGTGGGCATCGTCCTGGGACTCGCCACGATGGGCTACAGAGTGATGCGAACCATCGGGACGAAGATCACCGAGCTGACGCCGAGTCGCGGCTTCTGTGCCGAGCTGGCGGCCGCGAGCACGGTCGTCATCGCGTCCCGCCTCGGTCTGCCGGTGTCCACGACCCATATCATCGTCGGAGCCGTGCTGGGAGTCGGATTCGCTCGCGGGATCGCGGCGATCGACCTGAGGGTGGTCTTCGGAATCGTCACTTCGTGGCTGGTCACGCTGCCCATCGGGGCTGCGCTTTCGGCCTTCTTCTTCTTCTTCTTCCGGGGAGTCTTCCTGTAGTCGGGCAGGCGGGGACACCTTAGCAGCCGCCCGGTGATGCAGATAGCCGGCTGATGGAAGCGTCGGAGATCGGACTCCGGGACGTGAAGGAGCTTCGGTCAGAGAAGGGGATCCTCTTTCCGAAGAGCGTCGCCTTCCGTCAGTTGATCATCACGGGGCCCCCCGGATCCGGGAAGACGACCGAGATCCGTCAGATCGGGGGTTGGCCCGAAGAGGGATACCTGGACCTGACGGCCCGCTGGTGGCGTTCGAAGGTCCTGACGTTCCGGCCTCGCGAGGTGCATCTCGGCTTCCCGTTTCGTGGACACGCAAAGGGGATTGCCCTCTTCGAAAAGGAGTGGCTCGAGGCCGAGGGCCCCCTGGAGCTCGAGCTCGATCGCCTCCGCCTGCCCACCCGACGCTTTCCGATCGGGAACCCGAGGAAGATGTACGTCTTCGAGTTCCTGCTCCCGCCGGCGCTGGCCGTGTTCGAGGCTCGCGAGGCCCGCGCCTACCGGCAGAGTCACCACGTCGATACCGAGCTGTCCCTCGACCGGATCCGGGAACAGCTCGAGGACTACTTGACGGTTGGTTTCCACCTTCACCGCAACGGCTTCAAGGTCTACGTTCGGGACGCGTTCGGAGGGACCCCGAAGGCGTTCGTGGACCAGGCGACACCAGCACGCCGGAAAGACTGGCGCCGCCGCGTCGAGCAGGCGCTGGAGAGTCGGATCGGGTCAGCGTCGAACGGATCCCGCTACGCCGAATATGCGCCGGGGAATCCGGAAGGCGTACGCCTCTCGGGCACGGGAGTCGTGGTCGACAAGGAGCACCTCCCCATCGAGATCACGCTGGGACCCCAGCGTATCCGAGTGTTCGCCGAGCCGTTCCTGGGTCAACCCGTCCGGGTTCGCGAACGAACTGTGATGCTCGTCGACCCGGACCAATACGCGCATCCGTCTGGTTTCCTCCGCTTGGGAGAGGGCCAGCGGACTCGGATCGGCAAGGGCAGAGAGGACCGTATCGTAACGTCCCACCTGCCCGACGAGATCCTCCCCAGGCTGGAGCTCGTCAACGAGCGGACCCACCTGAGTGTGGTCGACCTCCACTCCCCGACGGGTGCGACCGTGAGGACGCTGACCGATCCGGCGGACGCCCAGCAGCTCGTCCGGGATCGAGAGGCCAGCCTCCGACGCATCCAGGAGATCTACGGACCCTTCCAGATGTGGGAGCCGGACAGAGCATTGGAATCGATCCAGCGCGTGAACCTGGCGCTGGAGAACGCGCCATTCCGTCGGCAGGACGCCAGCGGGCTGCCCGGGGGCCTCGTCGACCTCCCCTACGAGATCACGCCGGTGATCGTCGGCGACCTCCACGCCAACCTGGACAACCTGCTCACCGTCCTGACCTCGAGCCGCCACCTCCACCACGTAGAAGAGGGCACCGCTGCTGTGGTGCTGCTCGGAGATGCGGTGCACCTGGAGGAAGGCCCCGATCTGGCCGCCATGGACGACTCGGTGCTGATGATGGACGTGGTGCACAGCTTGATGCTCGCGTTCCCGGACCGCCTCATCTACGTGCGAGGGAATCACGACAGCTTTTCGCACGAGGTCACGAAGGCCGGAGTGGCCCAGGGACAGGCGTGGAGGCAACGGCTGCGCGAGCTGAGGGGGGAGGACTACGTCCAGGAGATGCTCAGGTTTTACGAGCTCCTCCCCTACGTCGTGATGTCGGAGGACTTCGTCGCCTGCCACGCCGGCCCGCCGCTGGGAAAGGTGTCGCGCAAGCGGATCATCGAGATCCGGGAACGGCGAAGACTCCGCCACGAGCTCACCTGGAATCGCCTTCGGCGACCGTCGAATCCCGCCGGCTACACCAAGCGCGAGGTGAAGGCGTTTCGCAAGGCGTTGGACCTTCCCGGGTCCGCGCCGCTGATCGTCTCCCACAATCCTCAGCCGGACGGGGACACGGTGTGGCTCAACCTCGGAGGCGTGAAGAACCACCATGTCGTCTACAGCGCGAAGCGGGACGCGGTCGCCATCTTCACACGCACCCGCGAGCGCATGATCCCACTCACCTACCCGAGCGAGCGCCTGGTGGCGAGGGCCGAGGAGACCCAGGGCTGAACGACCGCAGCATTCAACACGCCGTGGGGCGGGTCTCGGTCATCCGTGCAAGCAACGCCCCGGGTTCCGGCGGGTAGGACAAGGGCAGCTGACGGCACCGCGAAGGCCGCGAATGAATCAAGATCCATCGAGCCACCTCGTCCGATCAGCCCGATTGGGATTTAGGGTCGACCGCCTCCTGTTCCCCTGGCCCGCAGAGCGGCAGGTGGGCGCGATCGTCCGCTGGTGGGAAGCTCGCCGCTTGCCCTACAACCTGACGGTCGGTGCGTCAGGCGCCGCCGCCCTGACCGTCATCGCCATTACATGCGCATTGCCTCCCAACCCCATCCCGTTCGACGTCACCATCTCGGCGATCGTCGTCTACGGGGCCTTGGCCAACGTCTGCTACACGCTGGGGTCAGCGGTGGAGATCGCTTTCCACAAGCTGTGGGGATCCGAGGTGCTCCCCGTAGGCCCCGCGCTCTTCCGCGCCGGCCTGACATTGTCGGTCGGACTGACGCTCTTCGTCCCGGTCGTTCTTGCCGTCGTGGTCTGGGTCGTCCGGGTGGTCTGCCTGGTGGTCTGAGCCGACCGGCACGCGCCCGAGCACCGCATCGACCCTCACCTCCCCGAGCGTCGGTGACCGAGCCACTGGTGGACGGCGTCACGCATCGCGAAGCCGGCTACGAGGTCGCGCGTGCGGTCGTCTTCATCGAGAGTCCGATGCGCTTTCGCTCGAGGTCGATCTGCAGCACGCGCACCTGGACCTGCTGGCGCACCCGGACCACTTCGTTTGGGTCCTTCACGTAGCGATCCGCCAACTGGCTCACGTGGACCAGACCATCCTGGTGTACGCCGATGTCCACGAAGGCGCCGAAGGCGGTGACGTTGGTGACGATGCCCGGTAGGACCATTCCGGGCTCGAGGTCGCCGATGGCGTGGACATCGGCGAAGGAGAAGGCTTCGAACGCAGGACGGGGATCTCGCCCCGGCCGAGCGAGCTCTTCCATGATGTCCTCCAGCGTCGGGCGGCCGACGCCTTCTCCGAGGTAACGGTCGAGGACGATACCGCTCCGTCGCTCCTCGTCGCGCAGCAGATCGGCCACGGAGCATCCCTGGTCCTTCGCCATGGCTTCCACGACGGCGTAGCGCTCCGGGTGCACGCCGCTCGCGTCCAGGGGGTGCGACCCATCGGGAATGCGGAGGAAGCCGGCCGCCTGCTCGAAGGCCTTCCGCCCCAGCCGCGGCACCCCGAGCAGCTCCTGCCGCGTCCGAAAGGCACCGTGTTGGTTGCGCCAGCTCACGATGTTCTTCGCCAGCGTCGGCCCCAGCCCCGCCACGTACGCGAGGAGGGAGGCGCTGGCAGAGTTCAGATCGACGCCAACGGCGTTCACGCAGCTCACCACGGTGTCGTCCAACGCCACTTTGAGCGCGGTCTGATCCACGTCGTGCTGGTACTGACCCACGCCGATGGACTTGGGGTCGATCTTCACCAGCTCGGCCAGGGGATCCTGCAGGCGGCGGCCGATGGAGACCGCGCCGCGGACGGTCAGGTCGTGATCGGGGAGCTCCTCACGGGCCACGTCGCTGGCGCTGTAGATGGAGGCGCCGCTCTCGTCCACCATGATCGTGGGTAGGTCGAGGGAAAGATCCTGGGTGAACGTCTCGGTCTCGCGTCCGCCGGTGCCGTTGCCGACCGCCACGGCCTCCGGAGCGAACCGCCGCACGAGGTCACGGAGCACTCGCGCCGCTTCCTCCCGTCCGCCCTTGCCCTGAGTAGGGAAGATGGTGGCGTTTTCCAGGAGCGCTCCCTGGGCGTCCAGCGCCACGACCTTGCACCCGGTTCGGAACCCGGGGTCGATGGCGAGCAAGCGCCTGTTCCTGAAGGGCGCCGCCATGAGGAGCTCGCGGAGGTTGGTGACGAAGATCCGGATGGCGTCCTCGTCGGCCCGGGCCTTCGCCGCCTTGAGAGCCTCACGTTCGAGGCTGGGGAGCAGCAGGCGCTTGTACGCGTCGTGCAGGGCCTGGTCCACCTGCTCGGTGGCGAAGCCGTGCCCACGCAGGAAGCGTCGCCTCAGCCTCGTCAGCGCATCGGCCTCAGCGGGTCTCGCGTGGACCCGGAGGACGCCCTCGTTGCCGCCCCGCAGGATGGCGAGGATCCGGTGGCTCGGGGCCCGCGACAGGGTCTCGGACCAGTCGAAGTAGTCCCGGAACTTGGCTGCCTCGGCCTGCCTCTTCTTCACGACCCGCGAGACCAGGACGGCTCGCCGAGCGAAGAGGTCACGCAGCTCGCCACGCACTTCCGGGTGTTCGCTGACGGATTCCGCGATGATGTCCCGCGCACCCGCAAGGGCGCCGTCCCGATCTTCGACTCCCCGCTGGGGATCCTGGAAGGCCGCGACATCGATGTGACCGCCGGTCTGGGCGAGAAGGTCTTTGGCCAGGGGCTCCAGGCCCCGCTCCCTGGCGACCATCCCCCGCGTACGCCGTTTCGGTCGGTGGGGGAGGTATACGTCTTCGAGAACCGCCAGGCTCTCGGCGCCCTCGACGCTACGTCGGAGCTTCTCGTCGAGGAGTCCCCGTTCCTCGAGTGATGCGAGGATCGAGGCGCGACGTTTGTCGAGCTCGGCGAGCTGCGCCATGCGGTCCCGGACCGTGGCGACCGCCACCTCGTTCAAAGACCCCGTGGCTTCCTTCCGGTAGCGGGCGATGAACGGCACGGTCGCCCCTGCCGACAGGAGGTCCCACGTCGCCTGAACCTGCTGAGCGGTCGCTCCGAGCTCGCGAGCGATCACGGAAGGATGATCGGCCACTGGAATGTCTCTGTACGCTTCGGCTGGAATCGTCTACCGCCGGTATGGCGCCCACTTCCCCCTCAGGTGGGGTCGGCGAGCTGGCGCTGGAAGATAACGCCGGGGCTGGCTAGAGGGCTCGAGCGACCTGGGCGTCGTCCTCCGACCCCACGACCTCCGGTCGGGTCGCCTCCAGAAAGACCTGGGTCAACCCGACGGGGCGGATCCTTACCGACCTCACGGCCAGGCCGTCCAACCGCCGGACCAGCTCGGCCAAACCGGTGGGGGACGGAAGGAGCAACGTGAGCTGCCCGCCGTATCGCCGGGTGGGTATGCCGAGAGAGCGGGCGCGCGAGAGGAGCGCTTCGTCGTCCTCCGCTTCGACCTCTGCGAGCTCGGCCGCCGCAACACTCTGCCGAAGCTCGTCCACGGTCCCCTCACGGACGATGCGTCCCGAATGCAGGATGCCTACGCGGTCGCACAGAATCTCGGCCTCGTCGAGCATGTGGGTGGTGAGGAGGACCGACGTCCCCTCTCGGGCGAACCGCCGGATGGAGGCCCAGAGATTGTGCCGCGTCTCGATGTCCAAGCCCGCCGTGGGCTCGTCCAGAATCAGCACCCGGGGATCGTGAACGATGGCCACCGCGAGGTTCAGGCGCCGCTGCCAGCCGCCGCTCAGGGCGGCGACGGGTGTGCGCGAGTGCTCGTCGAGCTCCATGACGCGAATGACGTCGTCCACGCGGCGCCGCCTCTCGGTGCCGCGAAGACGATACACGCCCGCGAAGAAGAGGAGGTTCTCTCGACAGGTCAAATGGGGGTAGAGCGCGATCTCCTGCGGTGCGACACCCATCCACGTTCGCATGGCTCGGGTCAGCGGGCCTCCTCGCAGGTGGGCCTCGCCGGCGTCCGCCTCGAGCAGTCCAGTGAGGATGTTGATGGCCGTGCTCTTTCCGGCTCCGTTGTTCCCGAGCAGGCCATACACCTCGCCCTCGCTCACGGTCAGGTCGAGGCCCTGAAGGACGCGGCGGCGCCCGAAGCTCATCTCGAGCCCTCGTAGCGTGATCATGGTCATGTCAGTCCGCCCGCTCGGGATGGAGCATCCTGCGGTACGCCCGTGTGCCGAGCGCGAGGGAGGCCGCTGCGAACAGGCCGAGGAACACGAGGTGCGTGGAGATCGCTCGAGCGCCGACGCCGTCCCGAGCCACCGCCTTCAACGCCATGTTCATGTGGTAGATCGGGTTCAGCTGAGTCAGCGTGAGAAGGAAGTCAGGGAGCATGCTCACCGAGAAGAACGTGCCGCCCAGGACCAGCAGCGGGACTCCGACGGCGGCGACGGGGCCGGTGGCGTCCTCCGTGTTCCGTGCGAAGCGGGCTCCGAAGTAGAACCCGAGCCCCACGTAGGACACCGCGCTCACGACGACGATGGAGGCGCCCAGCGGGAGTGAGCCCTGGAATCCGCCACCGACGGCGTATGTGAGTCCGTACACGATCGCGCCCTGTCCCGCTGCGACGGCCACATGTGCCCAGACCACCCCCAGGAAGTATGCCGCTCCGGAAAGGGGCGAGTGGAGCAAGCGCCGGAGCGTGCGGCGTTCGCGCTCCCCGACGATCACGGACACGGGGCCGCTGAGACAGCTGAAGAACATGGCCGCCCCCAGGAGGATGCCCGGTGCGGTCCAGGTGAACGACGGACCCAGCCCTCCGAACGCGTCGGCGTAGACCCAGCCGAACAGGAGCAGCATCAGGGTGGGGAAGAGGATCCAGAAGACGAGGAGCCTGCGGTTCCGCCTGAGCTCGAGGAGAATCCGCTGCGCCACCCCCAGACTGTCCCAGAGGACCCGTGCCATGCCCTTGCCCCATCGCGTGGAACGACCATCTTGACAGTGCTAAGTTCGCACTCGAACCTGACGGTGTCAAGATGCCGACGGACAGACCCAGCCCTTCGACGGCGCAGGACCGGAGCTCCTATCATCACGGTGATCTGCGCCGGGTTCTCCTGGAGGTCGGCCACCGGCTCCTGGAAGAGACCGACGCCGGCGCCCTCAGCCTGCGGGCCATCGCCCGGGAGGCGGGCGTCAGCCGTGCAGCGCCCTATCATCACTTCGCCGACCGGGAGGGGCTCCTCGCCGCCCTCGCGGCGGACGGCTTCCGAGACCTTCGGGACGCCATGATCCAACGCGCGCAGGCGGCGGTGGGACCGCCCTTGACCAGGATGCAGGAGATCGGGATCGCGTACGTCTTGTTCGCCTTCCACAATCCCCACCACTACCGACTGATGTTCAGCGGTCAGTGGAGTGACCGCGATCGCCACCCCGAGCTCAACTGGGAGGCGGACGCGGCCTACGGGACGCTCGGATCGGCGTTGGGGGGGCTCCAGGCGAACGGACCCCGCAAGGGTGGCAAGCAAGGGAAGGGCCCGCCCCAAGCCGTGGCGTTGGGCGCCTGGTCGCTGGTGCACGGCCTGGCCATGCTGCTCATCGACGGTCGGGTGGGCGAGGTCGAGATGAGCACCGCGGACGTGGAGCAGCTGGCTCGGCAGGTGACCCGCGTGCTGGGAAGAGGGCTCGCCGGACAGGCCCGATCCGAGGCGGGGTAAGCTACCCTCCTCCCGCCTTGCCCCGTGGCCGGCCTGAGCGAGCTTTAGGGCATGGACCCACTCGCCGGTTCGAAGTGGAGCGAGCCCGACACCGTCGCCGGCTTCGTTCGGGCTCCCCCGAACGCCGCCCTCCTGCGCTTCGCAGGGGACGAGCTGCGGCGTTTGGGGAAGGGACGGGCGATCGACCTCGGGTGCGGCGCCGGACGAAACGCGGTGCCTCTGGCGCGCATGGGCTGGAGCGTCCTTGGCATCGATCTTTCCCGACCCATGCTGTCGGCCGCTCGGGCGCGTGCCGGGGGCGGGGATGTCGGAGACCGCCTCGGCCTGGCCCTTGCACCCATGGATCGGATCCCCGCGCCCGACGACGCGTTCGACCTGGTGATCGCACACGGCATCTGGAACCTGGCGCCCTCGGTCGCCGTGTTCGAGCGTGCCCTCGGCGAGGCCGCCCGGGTGTCGCGGCCGGGCGCGGGCCTCTTCGTGTTCACGTTCTCACGGAGCACGCTGCCACCGGAGGCCGAGCCCACTACGGGCGGCCCCTTCGTGTTCGACCAGTTCTCCGGACAGTCTCAATGCTTCCTGACGGAAGCCCAGCTGATCGCCGAGCTGGGCATAGTCGGCTTCGATCCCGACCCGGCCGTTCCGCTGACGGAGCACAACAAGCCACCCAGCGGGACACGCCGCATCGGCGGTCCGCCCGTGATCTGGGAGTGCGCGTTCCGGTACCGGGATTGACCTTGGGGGCCGAGCGGCCCCACGCTCTCAAAAGAACCGCACCACGCCCACGGTTATCGTGTGAGGTCCGCGGAACGTGCCGGAGTCCCTGGTCGTCGCGTGGGACCCCCGCCGCACAACGGCTCGGATGGCCGTCTCGGATCCGAGGTACGCGCCGATTCCGATCTGAAGGTAGTAGGGCAGGGAAAGCGTGTTCTCGAACATCAAGCCACCGCCGGCACCCGCGAGCAGATGTAGGGGACCGGTCAGCGGATTGATCACGAGCTGCAGGCCGGGCTCCACCGTCGTGAAGCTGTCCTCACCGAATCCGTGTGTGAGGGACAGGCGAAGCCCGATCGGGCCCCATTGCCGCCCCGCTTGCACCGCCGCCGCGAAGCCGGTGGATTGGTCGTGCACCTGGTATCCACCCACCTCAGCACCGCCAAACCATCCTTCGGGGGCCTGGGCCGTCGCCGATCCGGTGTGGATGCCACAGAGGATGAAGGGGACGAGGACGACCGTCCAGGGCGGGTGACACGGTCCCCTCAACGGAAGGCGTTCCGATCCGAAGCGTGACGTGCGGGCGTCAACGCGGCCCGGGGTCGTTCCGGCCCAGCTCTGCCAGGTACTCGCGGCACTCGATCGCCTCGAGCGTGCGTGATTCGTCCGTCTGGATCACGAAGTCACCCCACTGACCTTCCGGGGCGGGATCGAAGGTCTCGATGTCCGGCACGGGGCGCAGCATGACCGTCATGTGGGGGGTGTCGGGACGGTACGCCTCGAGATGCTCCGGCGTACCGGTGCCCCGCGCGACATGGAACCCGCCGACCATGTGCAGAACCAGCGCATCGGGACGCTCGTCGAGGAACGTCGCGATCGAATGGGCCATGGTCGCATCCCACAGCACCTGGCTGTCGAGCTGGTTCCCCATGACCGCGTGCGAGCCGACGGGAGCCCGTGCCTGCTCTGACGTACCTCCCTCTTCGGGCTCTGGGATCGGGAGGCCGCACTTCGTCCCCTCCTGCTCCATCACCTGCCGAATGACCCCCATCCACTGGTCCCGGTATTCGTCCGAAGGCTCACCGTAGGGAAGAGGAGGAAGGCCCGCTCGCGCCGCGGGGCTGAGGTCGTTCAAAGCCTCCCGACCGTTGTTCGTCACGCGCGTCACGTATCGCCGCGGGGCGTTCGCCGCGATGACGGGAACGTCGTTCTCTTTGGAGAACTCGATCAGGGGGCGGTAGTCGGTCTCGTATCGGGGCCACGGCCGAGCGTCGGTGAGGAACGACTCCTCGGTGATCAAGCCCGCCAGATACTCGTCGAGGATCGGCTGCACGTCCCGCTGGAAGAACTCCAGGGACAAAGCGACCTGGCGCGGCGAGCCGTCGATGGCGTCACCGGGCCCGCCCTTCGCGCCGGGGCCACCGTAGGCTTCGTGCGCCCTCGTCAGCAACTCGGCCTCGAGCATGTGGCCCGTTGGATCGTCGTGCGTCTCGCCCACGAACACGACCTGGTGCCGGCTCATCTCGGCCACGAGGTCCTCGAGCGAGGCGGGCTCACCGGCACCGGTGAATACCCGGTACTCGCCCGCCAGGTAGGTGGTGGTGTTCCCAACCCCGGGAGAAGAATCCTGGGCGTCTGCCGATGAGGCGATCAGGGGAACCAGCGATAGTGCTACGAGATAGGTCGTCTTGTTCATAGGGCGGATGATATCACGTCGATCCCGGGGTCGGAAGCCGCGCGCGGACGGCGGGCTCCGACCGCCTCTTGCGGCTCCTCGAAGTGGCGCTCGGGGAGCCAATGCCGTCAGACCAGGCGTTTCTGCCTTATACTAGATGGAATTCGGGACCCGAGCTCACGAAGAAACGGGAGGCAGCGTGGCGAAGCGGACCAACTACAGCTTTCAGAAAAGACAGCGAGAAATCGCGAAGAAGAAGAAGAAAGAGGCCAAGCGGTTGTTGAAGGAAGAGACGAAGCGTGAGGCTGAGGAGGGCGGGGCTCAACCTGACGGGGAAGAGGCTCGAGCCGAGGAGGAATAGCGCCGACCCCGGGGCCCATGCCTCCATCCGCCGAGCGGATACTGAATCACGGAACGTGCCTCGAGGGCCGCCGGCGGACGGGCTTACGTAGCCGGCGGCGCTCGACTCCGCCCCTGACGGCAGTCGGGGGCGCAATTGTACGCCGTTGTACCTGCCGCGCTCGCCCTGTAGGTGGCGGAGCCCAGACACGGCTCTCTACAATGTCTCCTCGACCTACGGACATGATCAGGAGGCACTGCGATGTGGAGCGTCGGTATCGCCAGGCAACACTCCTCCACCTTCGTCGATCGCGATGACCCCCCGCGCGACACCCTCACCCTCTTCCTACTGTGCCTCACGGCCGCCGGGGCTCTGATCCTGGCCGGGCCGTCGGCCAGTCCACTCGAGGCTCAGGACACCGCTCCCGCGGTCGATCCGGCGCTCTTCGACGGTTTGGAGTACCGCATGATCGGGCCGTACAGGGGCGGCAGGTCCACGGCGGTCACCGGTCACCCGACCGACCCCAACGTGTTCTACACGGGCACGACCGGAGGCGGGGTCTGGATGACCGACGACGCGGGGAAGACCTGGGACAACATCACCGACGGTTTCTTCGACGTCGCCCCGGTGGGCGCCCTCGACGTCGCGGACACCGACCCCAACGTGATCTACGTCGGCACGGGGTCGGCGTGCATCCGTGGCAACGTCTCCACCGGCAAGGGCGTCTATCGCTCCACGGACGGGGGGGACACGTGGTCTCACGTCGGGTTGGCAGACATCGGCCAGGTGGGAGACCTGAAGGTCCACCCGACCGATCCGGATGTGGCCTACATCGCGGCCCTGGGCCATGCGTTCGGACCCAACCCCGACCGGGGCGTCTACCGCACGACGGACGGTGGAGAGTCGTGGGAGCAGGTCCTGTTCGTCTCGGATTCGACCGGGTTCGTGGACCTCGCCATGAACCCCGACAATCCGCGGGAGATCTACGCGTCGGCGTGGCGAGCCGAGCGGAAGCCCTGGGTGATCATCTCTGGAGCCGATGAAGCGGGGATCTGGAAGACCACCGACGGGGGGGACAGCTGGGAGAAGCTGGGTGGCGGTCTACCCACGGGCATGTTCGGCAAGTCCTCCGTGGCGGTCTCACCGGCGAACCCCGACCGGGTCTGGGCGCTCATCGAGGCCCCGGAGCCCGACGGCGGCGTGTACCGCTCGGACGACCGCGGCAAGACGTGGACTCGCGTCAACAAGAACCGGAAGCTCCGGCAGCGGGCCTACTACTACATGCACCTGGAGCCGGATCCACAGGACGAGAACACGGTCTACGCCATGAACACGGGGCTGTATCGGTCCGTGGACGGAGGCAAGACGTTCGACCCCATCTCCGTCCCCCACGGCGACGTCCACGATCTGTGGATCAACCCCCACGACCCCTCGACCATGATCGTGGGCGACGACGGCGGCGGGCAGGTGAGCGTCAACAACGGCAGGACGTGGACGGACTACTACAACCAGCCCACCGCGGAATTCTACTCCGTAACGGTGGACAACCAGTTCCCGTACCGCGTGTACGGACCCCAGCAGGACAACTCCACCATCACGGTGCCCTCGTGGTTCAGCGCCGACATCTCACCGGAGCAGTATTGGCACTCCATTGGCGGTTGTGAGACCGGCCCCGTGGCCATGGATCCCGACAACCCCGAACTGATCTACTCCGGATGCTACGGCGGCGTGATCGACCGGTGGGACGCCCGGACCGGCGAAGAGCGGAACATGATGGTCTATCCGCAGATGCAGCTCGGGAGCCCCGCCGAGGACCTCCGGTACCGCTTCCAATGGGTGTCTCCCATCGAGGTGGATCCCCACGACGCCAACACGGTCTACCACGCGTCCAACCAGCTTTTCCGCACGACCGACGCCGGGATGTCGTGGGAGCCGATCTCACCGGACCTGACCACGAACAACCCCGACCACCAGCACTGTGGCGGCCGGCCGATCACGTGCGAGGGGACCGGCGTCGAGGTCTTCAACGCGATCTTCAGCGTCACCGTGTCTCCCCACGAGCAGGGCGTGATCTGGGCGGGGACCGACGATGGCCGGGTCCACCTGACGCGGGACGGGGGCGGCAGCTGGTCGGACGTCACGCCGGCCGGGATGCAGAACGCCTCAACCGTGGACGTGATCGAGGTCTCGCCCCACGACGCGGCGACGGCGTATCTGGCGGTGCACCGGTACCGGATGGACGACTTCAGTCCGTACGTATACCGGACAGCCGACTACGGACAGACCTGGACCCTCGTGACGGACGGGGCCAACGGGATCCCGGGCGATCATCCTGTCCGGGTCGTTCGCGAGGACCCCGACCGCCAGGGCCTGCTGTACGCCGGCACCGAGTTCGGGATGTTCGTCTCCTTCGACGACGCGGCTCGCTGGCAGCCACTCCAGCAGAACCTGCCCGTCGTCCCCGTCACCGACATCAGGGTCCACCGACAGGACCTGGTGCTGTCGACGCAGGGCCGGTCGTTCTGGATCCTCGACGACATCACGCCCCTCCACCAGGTCACGGCCGACCTCGCCAGCGCCGCGGCGCACCTCTACGCGCCCCGGCCCGCCTACCGAGTTTCGCGCGGTGGCAGCGGGGACGGAAAGGTGTGGCCCGAGAACCCGCCCGAAGGCGCGGTGATCACCTACTTCCTGGCCGAAGACGCGACGCAGGAGCTGACGATGGAGGTCCTGGATGCGTCGGGCTCCGTGCTGAAGAGCTACTCGTCGCACGAAGACGAAGCGGAAGCAGGCGCCGAGCGGGAGGACCGGCCGCAGCGGGAGGCCGATCCCGTGCTGCAGAGCTCGGCTGGGACCCACCGCTTCACGTGGGATCTCCGGACCGAGGGCGTCGATGTGCCCGAAGGTGCGGTGACCAGCTGGGGGTACACGGGCGGAGTGACCGTGATTCCGGGCGCGTACACCGTCCGCCTGAGCATGGGGGACTGGAGCCAGGAGGAGCCGCTCACGGTTCTCGCCGACCCCCGCCTCGACGCCGTGACCCTGGCCGACCTGGAGGAGCAGTGGCGGTTGGCCAACGAGGTCAAGGACTCCCTGTCCACCATCTACGCAAACGTGGAGCGGCTCCGCAGGGTCCGGGAGCTGTCGTCGGATATGGCCGAGCGTTTGGAGATGGAAGGCGCCGAGATGGCTGCCGAGGCCCGAGACATGGCGGACTCCATCGCCGTGGCGCTCACCGGGATCGAAGACGACATCATCAACACCAACAGCCAGAGCCGTCAGGACCCCATCAACTTCCAGCCCATGCTGGATCACCAGTTCACGTACCTTTACGGCTACGTCGCCGATCCGCACGGTCGCCCGACGCAGGGCTCGTACGACCGCATGGACAACCTGAGCGGCCAGTGGACCGTATTGCGGGAGCGCCTGGAGAACGTGATGAACGGGATCGTGGCCGAATACAACGCCATGTTGAGGCGACAGAACATCGCGCCGATCATTTCACAGCAGGAGTAAGGCGTCTCGCGCTCCGCGAAGTTGCCGGGGCTCGCAGTCGCGATTCTGGACACGCGCGGAGTCCGTGGCTCGGGTCGGGCCACGGACTCCGCGCCGTGCGTCAAGTTGCTTCCCTACCTGGATGATTCCGGTGCCACGGGCAAGAACCCGATCACATGGCCAGTGCGTATCCCGAGAAGTGATCGGGGAAGAAGGTCAGTTGTCCCTTTCTCGCGTACGCGTCCAGAACCTCGACGGCGATGTTCGGGTCGCTATCCCAATAGATGGCGTAGAACTTGTTCTTCAGGCCCGCGCCGCTGGTCTCGTCCTGACTGATCGAGACACCGATCGGCGAGTTGAATACCGTGCCGTGGGGCTGGAACTCGAAGTCCACGTTGTTGCCGTTCAGCAGGGTCACGCTGATCTGGGTGGGCGCGCTCAGGGCGCCCGCAGGGATCGCGACCACGAGACCGCGCTCGCCGGTGATCACGCAGTCCGCGTCCGGCGTGCAGCTCGCGGCATAGGTCGGGCTGTTGTTCACGGGGTCCAGCCAGGTCAGCTTGACCTTGTCGGATCCGTTCGATCCATCGTCCGAGCCGCCACCATTATTACCCTTGCCGAGTTGAGCCGTCGCCGACAGCGCGTCGAGAGGGTCGGTGGGCGACGTATCGGCGCAGCCGGACATCAAAGCGAGCCCGCCCGCGGTGATCGCGAAAAAGATGACGTTTCGCAGGGATCTCATCGTTTTCTCATCCAGTTCGAGGTGGAGCACCAGCCCCGCGAATCGCCTTCGCGGTGTGTCCTCTCCTGGGCAGCAGCCGTGCCAGACTTTCGGGCAAGATCTGGTAACTCATGTGTTGATAGTTATTTAGGCGATACCAGGCCGGGTAGCCGGCTCCTTTGGCTTTGGAACGTTTCGTTCCAGACGTGCGGCGTGTATCCAGCGACACTCGCACGCTGCCGCACGCGTGTAACGATATTTGACACCGGCGCAGCCTGGGGGGCCCTCGAGCATCGCGTCTCGAGGGACATGCAGGCGTGCGAGCTGTCGAAGCAACCGGAATGGGCTCTGCCAATACCGCGGCTGGGACGTGTCGGCCTGGATCCTGGCGTCCCTGGCCATGCCGTGGTACCGTGGTGCGTGCAACCCACGTCGGTGGGCGAACCCGAGCCCAGGCGGTCGCGTAGGGGTCCACCGGCTCTCCCTACAGAGTTGGAGGTCCCGGATGGCAACTGAAATGGCGACACAAGAAGAGCGGCCCGAGACAAGCCCGAGACCCTTCGGCTCCGCAGCATCTCGCCCGGGCTCACAGTGGGAGATCTGCAGGAGAGCCTTGCTTGGTACCGGGACATCGTGGGCTTCACGGTCGAGCAGGAATGGGAGCACGAAGGCCAGCTGATGGGCGTTTCGCTCGTGGCTGGGACCGCCCACCTGATGATCTCTCAAGATGATTGGGCCAAGGGCCGGGATCGTCTGAAGGGCGTGGGGATCCGTCTGCACCTCGCGACCGCTCAAGACGTGGACCAGATCGCTGCGGCGATCCAGGAGCGCGGAGGCACGCTGGCGTCTGAGCCGGCGGACATGCCGTGGGGCGCCCGGGCGTCGTCGCGAGGCTGACGGGGCCTCGCGGCGTCGACCGTCGCGTGGCGCCCTAGAGAATCCCGTCCAGGTACAGGTCGATCCGGAACTGCCGGTTGGGTCCGTTGATCCCGTGTGACAGGTCGACACGCATGAGCCCGTCGAGCAGGCTCCCGCCGACGCCGACACCGTAGAGGAGGTCCGCGGCGTCGAGCTCGCTCTCCTGGCCCGCCCAGCCTGTGTCTCCGAAGAGGCTCAGCGCGCCGAAGTCGAAGACGCGCGCAACTTCGAGGCGACCCCTGGTGAACGCTGGCCCCATCATCGTCGACGCCGCGTAGCCACGCAGCGTGCGGGCGCCGCCCATGAACCAGCTCCGCTGCATGGGCGCGTCGCCCCATGTGGTCCCGCCGCCGGCCTCCATACCGACCCGCCACCGTGCGCCTGCCAGCGGGACGGCGAGGCGCAAGACGGCACTGGCCCGCGCGTAGTCCGCCGGACCGCCGTCACCGGTCGGGTCCCACCTGGCCCCATGGCCGTAGAGCTCGAGGCCCACCTGGGCGCTGTGGGGATCGCTTCCCCACCAGGGTGACAGCCTCAGCTCCGCCCCGATCTCGTCTGCGTCGTCGGCAGCGACGTTCGGGCGAAACTCCCAGCCGCCGTCGAAGACGCGGAAGAGGGCGAAGTTCGTGTTGGTCTCCACCCTCGACTGCCGCTCGGCGTACGCACGGAAGACGAACGACTCACGGGACCCGGTCGGGGGGCGCCAGGTGAAGTCGACGCCGGTGGCGCCGAAGTACTCGCCGTCGTCCCGGCCGAAGAAGAGCGCATACATGGAGTTGCCGAAGCCCAGGTACCGGCCGAGCGGGTCTGTGGCCTGGAGCTCGTAGTAGGCGCCGAGCGTCAAGCGACGGAGCACCGTGGATCGCTGGAGATCGAGGCGCACCTTCGGCTGGAGATCGGCGAACCCGAAGAAGCCCGACGCTTCCAGCGTATACGGTCCGCCGAGCTCGAAGTCGAACTTCCCTCCGACCGCCAGACTTTCGACGCGGTTGTAGCGGATCAGGTCGGGCCGGGCCCAGCCCCAGTTGAACGACCAGGGAATGCCATCGACCGTCGGCGCGGGCAGGTCCGCGAGCGTGGCGACGTAGTCCTCGAGGTCCTCGTCCGAGGGGAAGCCGGCCGCGTCTTCCCAGATCGGTGGCGGCAGGTGGGGGCTCTCGGCCACCTGGCTCCGCTCTTCGGGCACGATCAGAAGCGAGCGCCTGTCCCGGTTCGCCACTTCCGCGTCACCCATGCGCTCATATGCGGTCCCGTTGCCCTCGGACAGGAGCTCGGCGATGAAAGCCATGGCCTCGGCCCGGGTTTCGAAGTGCACCTTCGTGAGACCGCTCGGAGGCTCGATCTCCTCGGCCACGTCGTTGGACGTCGTGACCGACTCCATCCGGTATGAGATGTCCATCGAGACCGGGAACTTCAGGATCCCGGCGGCGACCTCGCCCTCGAGCCGCATCGAGCGCGGCAGCCACACCTCGAAGTCCCAGAGCCCGTAGTCCACCGCCACCATGTTCAAGTCGAAGGTCCAGGGCTTGAGGAGCCCGGGCACGTACTTGAACTCGCCCGCGGCCTCTTCTTCCTGAAGCTCCGGGATGTCCCGTATCGCGTCGAACTGGCGGCTCAGCCGGTATACGGCGCGCACCAGAGCGCCCGACTCGGGCTCGATCCAAAGCGAACCCGTAATGCGGTGCACGTCGGCTTTCCTGGGGAGCACGTCGAGCTGAACCGCCCGGAGGCGGCGCCCGTCGGGCAGGCTGAGGGTCAGCGTGTCCCCGCTTCGGAACCGGTACAGGGAATCGGCGCCCTCGGCCAACGGATGGGAGATCCAGAAGTCCTCGTCGCTCGGTTGGAAGTCGTCCGAGTCCTGGTTGGTCAGGCCGAAGAACAGCCGGTCGCCCCCCGGCTCGAAAGGCTCGTCGAAGGGCATGTCGTCCAGAAAATCCAGGTCGCCCTCGCGGACGGCGATGTCGCGACCCGGGTATTGGGAACGGGTCCCGAGCACCTGTACGACCGCGTCGTAGTCCTGGTCCCAGAACGCGCGCACCGCGGTCTCGTTCCGGTAGATGGTGCGGTCTTTGAGGGGCGTTCGGATCGCAGCCGCGATGCGTTGCTGGATGAGGGCGGTGTAGCGGACGATGGACTCGTCCAGCGTGCTCCAGTTTTCTACCGCGGATTCGTAGAGGTTGCCGGCCAAGGAGTCCGCGAAGGTGTCGGGACTGTAGGGCGCCTGTGCCGCCACGGGGGCCGCGGGCCACACCAGTAGGGCCGGAACGAGAGCGGCCGCGGGAGCCCACGGCCGCCAGCCCATCTGTCGAGCCACGCACGGCCCCTGCCTCCGGCCACCCCTGCCGCCGCTCACGGCCTCCGCCCCCTTCCACCAAGATCTCCCCCGCCCGCGCCGTGGTGAGATTCGGCGGAGCGCTCGAGCCGGACTTCGCGGAACTCGTCCCAGGGAACGTACCGCCACGGGACCTCGGTGATGCCGGCGGATTCGTCATGCGGGAGAGGTTCGATGAAGATCCCGCGCTCGTGGGGGTCGACGTCGTCCCGGTCAGCGTCTTCGGGTTCGTCGAGGAGGAAGGTCCTGCCATCGACCAGCGTCACAGCGGTACCAGCCGGGTCGTTCCGTCGGATGCTCGCGATCCGGCCGAGCTCGATGGTGAGCGAGACCCCATCGGACCGCTCCGTCAGGAGCTCCCACGACCAATGCTGGTCGGTGCTCCACCGTACCTGGCCGCGGATCTCCTCGCCTGATTCGGTGACGACGGTGCCACGCAGCCGGTGTCCCCCGTCAAAAGCGTCGTAGCCGGTGCCGGGCGGCAGGTCCTGGAAGCGGAGCCCGACGAAGTCGTCCCATTCGACCTCCACCATGCCCAGATCCGGATCGGAGATCTGGACTCCCCGGTGGCCCCGGTCCACGTCGTTGGTCCCAGACAGGTGGAGCCTGTCGCCGGACGCGAGCGTCACCCTGGCCCCTGATTCGGTCCGTTCGATGGCCCGGATATCGCCGAACTCGATCTCCCTGTCCTTGCCGTCCTCGTCCTCTCCGTCCAGGACGTCCGTCTCGAGGATCTCGTCGAGGTCCCATGACACGTATCCGCTGAACCGGCGCCCCAGCCGATCCTCGACCGTGCCATAAAGGCGGCGAGCTTCGGCTCGGGTACCGGAGGGTGCCGAGGAGAAGACGATTCGCTCGAGCTCGCGCCATTCCAGCTCGATCGATCCCTGTTGGGGGTCGTCTACCGTCAGCTCCCGGATGGACGTCCCGATGTCCGTGGATCCGCCAGACAGCTCCAACCATCCACCCGATCGCAGCGTGAGGGCGACGCGGTCCCGGTCGACGACGGTCAATGCCGCCAGGTGTCCGAAGCGAATCCCCGAAGGTGCGATGGACGGGAAGTCCGGGTCCTCTTCGTCCCAGGAGATACGGTACCCCTTGAGGTCGATCGTGCGGGTTGGCCGCTCGCCCCCGGTCCGGGCATCGAGCCAGGCCTCGTAGCTCTCCTTCGGGATCTCCTTGGATCCGTGCAGGATGTCGGCCCAGCCCCCTTCGTTGCGGTCCCAGCGAATGAACCCCTCGTAGCGCTCGCCGGACGTCGTGAAGACCGCGCCCCAGATGCGGTCACCGTCCTGTGCACCCACGGGAGACGCACAGACGAGCAGCCACAACGGCAGCCACCGGCGGGACCAGAGCACCGACATATGTTCGCTTCGCAGGCTTCCGGAGAAGGACTACCTCCCGTACGCGATCTGGGGGGCGGGGGTTTCGGTGGGGATGACGGAGGCGAGTGAACGCGCCGACCGAAGCGCCGATCGTCGGCTACGTCTTCGCCGGGTCAGTCGCCCGCCGGCGAATCGAAGGCCGCGAGGAGACCGGCCCTCCCCGCGCGGTTGGGGAGGTCGGTCTCCTGACTCGGTGCACGACTCGCGGCAGCTGCGGTCGTCAGTTGCTCAGCGCAGGGTAGGATAAATCGTTGACGCGCGTCTGGTCGTGGGTCTCGATCTTCCAAGTGGCATCATTCATGATTCGAGTGAGCCTGATCCACTCATCCCAGTATCCCTGACGTATTTCCATACGCTCGGCCAAGGCCTCGCGGTCGGCCATGAGGCTCTCGGCCGAGACGCGGATCATGACGCTCTGGCCCACGGCGCCGAGACCGCCGTTCCAAGCCGTGAGCACCAGATTGTCGATGCCGGCTTCACGGTCGAGCTCGCCCCGGCGGGCCAACGCCTGTCTGAACGCCCCGGCTTGATTCCACTTGAGGTAGTGGATTCTGGTCCGCACGTAGGGCAGTCTGCGGATGTCGTCCACGGTGAAGCCTTCGGGAACGTAGCTCAGATTCGGGGCAGTGCTGTAGATGGCGGCGTGTCGGCTGCCCCAGGCGCTGTTCCACAGCTCCATTTGCGCCTCGTTGAACTCCTGGAAGCTCTCCACGCGCGCCCGTTGAAGGCCCGGAACCGTCGCGAGCCCGTCCTCGAGCACGGTGATGCGGTGCGCGACCTTCGGATTCTCGAAGTAGATCGCCCAGCCGTGGCCCCCCGACTCGGTGTACTTCGCCACCAGCATTTCGAAGTACTCGTTGAACGCCGGCTGGTTGATGTTGCTGTACGTCTCGTACATGACCGCAGGGACCTGCTCGAAGATGGGGGCCACCTCCTGAGCCGGGCCCGAAGCCGGAATGGCCAGGATGGCGGCGACGAATACCGCGCTCGCGAATGACCTCATGGGGCGGATCTCCTGAAGTGGGGGAGCCAGTTCGAGCGCTGAAGGGATTTGTCAGGCCCGGGGTGGGGAAGAGAGATTACGCTGCAGGTAGGAAACAGGCAACTGGAAGTGACTGGTATGCTGTCGATTAGCGGGGTCGGCGCCGGCGTCTTCGGGTCCGCTACCCAAAGCTTCGAGGCGGCTCGGGGAGGGAGGGACGCTACTCTGCCGCAGGGCGGTCGCCCGGCTCAGCGGAATGACCGCCCCCCTTGCGCCCGCGATGGGGTGCGCGGCAGCGGAGCGACGCTCCCTTGTGGCACGATGCCAGGGTCGGGAGTTTGGGGGATCGCCCTCACCACACCCTTCACCGAGTCCCGACCATGTCGCAGCCGTCCATCGTCGAGTGCGTCCCCAACTTCTCCGAGGGACGCAGTCCAGCGGTCATCAAGGAGATCACCGACGCCATCGAAAGCGTCACCAACGTCCGGCTGCTGGACGTAGATCCAGGGGCCAACACGAACCGAACGGTGGTGACCTTCGTGGGTCCGCCGGCCGACGTGGAGGAGGCTGCATTCAGGTGCGCGGAGAAAGCCGCTCAGGTCATCGACATGTCACGGCACACGGGGGAGCACCCCCGGATGGGGGCCACGGACGTCCTTCCGTTCGTGCCCGTGGCGGGCGTGTCCATGGAAGACTGCGCCGACATGGCGCGGCGGGTCGGACGGCGTCTCGGCGAGGAGCTGGGGATCTCGGTCTACCTCTACGAGCACGCCGCGTCGAAGCCCGAGCGCCGCAACCTGGCCAAGGTGCGGGCCGGCGAATACGAAGGGATGGCCGACAAGCTCCAGGACCCGGAGTGGGCGCCGGACTTCGGCCCGACCACGCTGAACGCCCAGGCGGGCGTCACCGCAGTGGGGGCACGCGAGTTCCTGATCGCCTACAACATCAACCTCAACACGACCGATCGGAGGTACGCCAACGAGATCGCGTACGTGTTGCGGGAGCGAGGGCGGTGGAAGAGGTCGGGGAACACGGAGCCCTTCTACTACAAGGGAGAGGTGGTCCGCTTCCCGGAGGAGGGAGAGGGGCGTTTCCCGTGCGGTCCCTGCGACTTCGTAGCCGGCTCTTTCGGAGAGCTGGAGGCCCACTACCGGGACGTCCACGGCGACGACCTACGGGCTCGCTACGAGGACCTGGGCATCGATTCCGAGGCACCGGCCGGACCCGTGTTCACCGACGGACAGTTCCGAGACGTGAAGGCCATCGGCTGGGTCATCGACGAGTACCGCCGTGCCCAGATCAGCATGAACCTCACCAACTACAAGGTGAGCCCGCCTCACCTGGTGCTCGAGGCGGCCCGAGAGGAGGCGCGCAAGCGGGGCATCGGCATCACGGGGTCGGAGCTCGTGGGGTTGATCCCGTTCGAGGCGCTCCGCCAATCCGGAGAATTCTACCTCGAGCGCATGATGAAATCCCCGGGTGTCCCGGTCAGGGACGTCCTGGAGACCGCGGTCCAATCCATGGGGCTCCGGGACGTGGCCGACTTCGATCTGGACACCCGCGTGCTGGGCCTGCCCCAGCTGGAGGGGCCCCTGGTTCTGCGCCCCACCTTCGACTTCGTCGATGAAGTGTCGCGCGACACACCCGCCCCCGGCGGAGGGTCCGTGGCGGCCCTGGCCGGCGCAATCGGGGGAGCCCTCGCCGCCATGGTGGCGAACCTGTCGGTGGGCAAGGGCGAGTTCGACGAGCACTACGGAACGCTCTGCGACGTCGCGACCAGGGCCCAGACCGTGAAGGACGCGCTGATCCGGGCCGTCGACGACGACACGCGGGCCTTCGACGCGGTTCTCGCCGGCGTTCGGATGCCCAAGGACACCGAGGCGGAGCGGGAGGCCCGGGCCACGGCCATCCAGGAGGGCTACAAGGAGGCCACCCTCGTTCCCATGACCACCGTGGAGCAGTGCTTCGAAGCGCTCGGCCTGTGTCGGGAGATGGGGGAGCTCGCTACGCCCGAGATGATCAGCGACGTGGGAAGCGGCGCTCTCATGTCCCACGCCGGGCTCAAGGCCGCGGCCTACAACGTCCGCATCAACCTGCCCAACATCGCGGACGAGGCGTTCTGCGCGGAGATCCGAGACAGGCTCGGCGGCATCGTGGAAGAGGCCGGCAGGGTGCTGGCGGTCGTCGAGGCGAAGGTGGAGGCTACTCTGGGCGCGTGACGGTCCTGGCGTCGGGACGATCGGTTGACCGGGGTCCGAGGAGGGCCGTCAGCTCGATCGACGAGTGCTCGCGGCGGACGCGAGTACGGCGACGCTGATGTCACCGGGGGCTCGCCTCGCCCGGTCAGGCCTGGAGCTTGCAGTCACCGACAGCCAGACGTTTTCGCGCCTCTGGCGGAACGATCAGCCAGGCGCCAGGACTGCAGCCAGCGAGCGAGGCAGTACCTTGAGAACCGCGGACGAGGTCGTGATCAGGCGCCCGAGGCTGACCGATTGGGGAAGGATCCTCGAAATCCTCGAGACGGCCAACTTCCACCGCATCGGGTCTGAGGAGATGCCCAGCTTCCCGTTGACCGACTGCTTTGTCGCAGATCGGGACGGCAGGGTCATCGGGGTCGCCGGATATCGCATTCTCACGCCCACCACCGCCAAGACCACGCTACTGGCCGTCGATCCGGGTCACCGGGCCGGCGGGAGGGTCGGCTACCGCCTGCAGAGGGCTCGGATGGACTTCCTTAGAGATCGGGGGGTCGAGACCCTCACGACGAATGCGGATGACCCGCGCGTGATCGCGTGGTACGAGCGTCGGTTCGGCTATCGACGCACGGGCGAGACCGTGCGGAAGTTAGAGCCGTTCGGCCGCGACGACGTGGTCGAGTGGACCACCTTGTCCGTGGACCTGAGGGCTGGGACACAGCGCCGAGGGCGCGCCGCTGAAGGGTAGGCCTACCCCCGCTCGAGAGCCGTTCAAGTTGTTGTCGGCGCCAGGGTCGACGTGTAGCGGCGGGTCGCTCGGTCACCAGCTACGCAGCGGCTAGCCTGCCCGGTGCCAGCGGTCCCCTCGCCGCTGTCCGTGAACCAGCCCGACTCATCGAAGAGCGCGTTGCGGCAACGCCGCATGTGCGGCGCCTTCCCCATGCCTGCGACGACGAGGCTGCCGCCAACGCTCCTTCGTGGGTAATGCACAGGTGGGACGCATGAGCGGACGGCCCCACGCCTGAGGCCACGTCCTCGAGCCCCAGTCCACGTGATTCGCGCCACTCTCTCAGATCCTCGAACCGAGGATCGTCCACTCGCAGAATCTCCTGAGCTCGACCGTCGGCCCTATCCCGCTCGTATTCTTGTCGGCTGCGTGGGGTGCAGTGCAGAGCCTACCGGGCGTGCGCTCCGGACCGGCACACTCGAGCTGTGCGTGTGTACGTCGGTCCTTCGAGTCGAGTCCCACCCGATCGGCGCATCGGGTCGTCGCACTCGACCGGCTCCGGGGGCGCCGGGGGGGCGCCGGCCCTGAGCCCGCCGACCCCCCGCCAGCCATGACCAATCCCATTCCAACGGCGACGCCCTGATGCCGGAAGGACCCGAAATCCGACGAGAGGCGGACGCGATCTCGGAAGCCATCGAGGGTCAACGGGCGACCGCTGTATCGTTCGGCCTCGACCACCTGAGGCCGTTCGAGAGGCTCCTGAGCGGGGACCGGGTCGTTCGCGTGTCCAGCAGGGGCAAGGCGATGCTCGTCAGCTTCGGCGGCGGCCTGACCATGTACAGCCACAACCAGCTGTACGGCAAATGGTTCGTAGCAACACGCGGACAGCAGCCGAAGACCGAACGGAGTCTCAGAGCCGCCATCCACTGCGAGACCCACTCCGCGTTCCTCTACAGCGCATCGGATATCGACGTGCTCCCGAACGAGGAGCTACCCCGCCACCCCTATCTGAGCAAGCTCGGTCCCGACATTCTGGATCCGAAGCTGAGGCCGGCCGCCATTGCCGAGCGAATGGAGCAGCCCCGCTTCCGAAGGAGGACCCTTGGCGTTCTACTCCTCGATCAGGGCTTCCTCGCGGGCGTCGGTAACTACCTCCGCTCCGAGATCCTGTTCGAGTCACGACTTCATCCGGATCTACGTCCTGAAGAGCTCGACAGCACGCAGAGACGGTCGCTTGGCGGCGCGGTCCGATTGATCAGTCGTCGTGCCTACCGGCAGGGAGGGGTCACCGTGGCCGCCAGGCTTTTCGAGCGGTCGCGCAGGGCGGGGGAGCCTCGTCGCCAGGCTCGGTTCGCGGTCTTCGACCGTGACGGGCGCCCGTGTCGCGCGTGCGGGAGGCCGGTCGACAGGCTCATGGTGGCCGGGCGTCGGCTCTACCTCTGCTCCGAGTGCCAGCCGAGCGAGCCGGCCGTCCCCTGATCGACCTTGCGCCGACGTGACCCGACTCGGCCCTCGATGGTCTGCGTCGTGAAAGAGCCCCTGAATAGCTCTACAACCGCGGGTTCCTAGCTGGTGCGGTCGCGCGTATCGCCCGGGGGCGGTTGCACGGTGGCGGGGATTTATGCATAATGCATATGCGAAACGCATAAAAGGAGAAGTCCATGACCGGGGCCCACGCCGACCACGGATCGCCGCTCAAGCCCGTCCATCACATGATCCTCCTCCTGCTGGCGGAGGAGCCGACCTACGGTCTGATGCTGCTGGAACGGCTGGAGGAGCGGTCGGGGGGTGGAATCCGTCTGAACGCGGGTTCCTTGTACCGCACGATCGCGAGCCTGGTCGACGACGGTCTCGTCGAGCCGCTCGACGAGGGTGGCCGCCCCGAAGGCACGGGGGCCCCTCGGAAGTCGTACCGCGTGACGCACAGGGGGATGACGGCGCTCAGGTCCGAGGCCCGCCGTCAGGCGAGCCTGGTCGAAGCGGCGCGCGCCCTCGACCTGCTCGAGGAGTCGGCGTGAGCTCAGGGGTTGGTTGCGCCGTACGGGGCGTGGGCATGCGGTCGCAGGAGTCGCCGTGAGCTCGGTGCTGAGGGCGCTGCTCTGGCTCTATCCGCCGTCTCACCGACGTCGGTACGGCGCCGAGATGCTCGCGGTGGCCAGCTTCCGCTTGGACCGGGGACGGAGAACGGTGGGGGCGGGCCTGGTGGTGATGGCGGACCTCGTGGCCGGGGCTGCCGGTGTCTGGGTGGATCGAATCCGGAGGATGACGATGGGGATGGGACGGGGGTGGTGGCTCGATGCACGCTTCGTAGCACGCTCACTGTGGAGGAGCCGGGGGTACGCCGCGACCGCGGTGGTCGTGCTGGCGTGCGCCGTCGCGGCCAACGCGACGGTCTTCAGCTTCGTCCGGGGGACGCTGTTGAAGGCGCCGCCATGGGCGAGCCCGGAGCGCGTGATGGTGGTCTGGGGGAGCAACGTCGAAGACGGTCAGCTGAGGGACGTGATCTCGGGGCCCGCCTACATCGAGATCCAGGAGGGAAACACCGCCTTCGAGCGGATCGCCGCGTTTCATCACGATGCCGCCTACCTCTCGGTGGATGGACGTCCGGAGGTGCTCGACGCGATCGAGGGCACGGTGGACTTCTTCCACGTGCTCGGCGTCACCCCCCTGATGGGCCGCCTCTTCGGCGACGAAGACCGCACTTCGTCCGCACCCGAAACCGTGGTCGTGACGCACGGGTTCTGGCGGGACCGCCTCGAGGCGGATCCCGACGTGATCGGGTCGATCCTGCCCATCGAGGGGGAGCCCGCCACCATCATCGGCGTGCTTCCCGAGGGCTTCGAGTTCGTGGCTCCGGCGCCCCTGTTCGTGCCTCTGCGCGACGACGTGCTCGCCGCGGACGAACCTGGCCGGATCCATTTCAACGTGGTCGGCAAGCTGGCCCCGGGGAGGACGGTGGCCGACGCCTCCACCGAGCTGGCCTCGGCAGCCCAGCGGTTCACCGACCGCTATCCCCGATTCGAAGGATGGAGCTTCCTCGTGGAGCCGCTGCACGAGGTCACGGTCGAGGCGGTCCGCCCGGTGATCTGGGCGCTTGCGGCCACGGTCTCCCTGGTGCTGCTCGTCGCGCTCGTGAACCTGGCTACCCTGTTCCGCATACGGACCCTCGCCCGCACCGATGAGCTGTCCGTCCGCGTGGCCATGGGCGCCGGCTGGGCCAGAGTCGCCCGGGTCCTGTCCCTCGAGACCGCTGGGCTGGCCGCGATGGGCGCCCTGCTCGGTCTCCTCGCGACGCCCTTCCTGCTCGATCGCGTGGCCGAGATGGTCCCCGCCTGGATCCCCATCCCCGACTCGGCGTCGAGGGTGCCCGTGCTGGAGGGCGTGCTCGATCCGGCGGTGACGGCGGTGGCGTTCGGGAGCGCGGTGGCGCGCTGCTGCTGACGGCCCCCGGCCTGGTGTCGGCGCTCCAGAGCGCGCGACCGGAGGGGTCGAGACGGGTCCACCCGGGTGTGCGCGGGACGCGACTGCTGGTGGGCGTCGAGGTCGCCGTGGCCACCTTGCTGTGCGTGGGCGCGGGTCTCGTCGCGCGCAGCGCCGACCGGCTGCTCTCGACCGAAGTGGGCATCGAGCACGCCCAGCTGCTCACGCTCTACTTCGGC
>JBDHLD010000080.1:0-33471 GCA_039586035.1 Gemmatimonadota bacterium
CAATCCGCGCCAGGGTTACGACCTGACCGTCGAGGCCGACGGCAACCTCGGGCTTGACGGCGCCAAGGACCATTACGGCCGCCTCGGGTCGTCGCTGACGCTGTGGGCGTCCCTCCTGACCCCGCGCCAGTACACGTTGGCGCTCCGCGTCGGTGGCGCGTCGAACTTCGGTACCTTCCCGTTCTGGGGGTCGAACGCGCTGGGAGGCACCACCAACCTCAGGGGCTACCGGGCCACCCGCTTCTCCGGGCGGTCCAGCCTGTTCACCAACCTGGAGGCTCGGGTCGAGCTTTTCGGGAGCACGACGCCTCCGGTCCGTCCTTCGCTCGGCGTCCTCGCTTTCTGGGACGGCGGACGCGTGTGGACCACGGGTGAGTCGTCCAGCACGTGGCATCAGGGCTATGGTGGGGGAATCTGGCTGGACGTTCCTGGGCTGTTCGTGCTCACGCTGAGCGCCGCCCGGTCGAGGGAAGGGACGTTCGGCTACCTCTCGAGCGGGTTCTTCTTCTGAGAGGGTGGGTGGGTCCTGAGGCCACGCTCGCTCGCACCTCCAATCAGGCCACCTCGACGTCGTGGCGGTCGCCTCGAGGGTGCTTGGGCACTTCGTGCTGACCCGGAGCTCTTCCGGCGACGCCAGCCGAACCCCTACCACGGATCCAGCACCTCTCGCGCGGCAGCCTCGATCTCCCAGGGAATGTCGGCGTCCCTCCTGAAACGAGCCGCACTGGCGAACACGTCCGGATCGATGCCGCGGATCCGATTCTGCCGGATCAGCGCCTCGATCGGCGTTTCGCCGACGTACGCCGGTGACGGAACATCGGGCAGCGGTAGCCCCTGCGAGTCATAGAAGTTCAGCCGACCGGTCGGGCCCACCTCCACCCGAAACCCCTCTTCATGGACAGCTCGGTGATGGTGGCGGCACAGCAGGACCAGATTACTCAGTGTTGTCGCGCCACCGTCGGCCCAGTGACGGATGTGGTGCGCGTCGGTGAATCGGAGCCCGCAGCCCGGGAACCGACAGCCGCGGTCCCTGGCCTCCAGGGCTCGACGGATGGCGGGCGGTACGGTACGGGTCTTCCGACCGACGTCGAGAAGCCGACCATCCTGTCCCGTGGTCAGGGTTATGCGGCTCGCGTCACACGCCAGCCGCCGGGACGTTTCCGCGGAAACGCGCGTACCGTCTTCGAGCTCAGAACGGGCAAGGTCTGGAGTACGATCTGCCGAGTCGCCGGGATGACGGGGACCTGGTGCCGGATCCGATCTGAGGCATGCCGCATCGACGTAGATCACGACCTGGAATCGCTCGGCGCGGGTACCGGATAGGGGCAGGGGGCGGCGCTGGCGAAACCGACCCTCGGGCGCGTGGTCCGCCTGGGTCATGACGTGTCCTTCTCTACCCTGTTCTCCACCGGCTCGATTGTTCTGGCTGCAGACGCGACCCCTGTCGCAGTCCCTGCGTCCGTCGCCGCCCTCTCGAACCCTATCTCCGTCCTGGGATCTCTGGCCGCCTTCCCCAAACCCTGCCGCCAGGGCCCGCTCAGCCAGCAGCCCCACCGCATCGGCCCGTCTTTGCCTCGGCGTCGTCCTCAGCGCATCCGGCTCCCCGACTCCGAGTGCGTCGGCGAGCCCCTGCAGCTTCTCTCGATCCTGCCTGAAGAGCGCATCGCTCGCCGCCTCGATGGCCCGCATCAGCACGGCTCCCACTTCCGGGTCGAGCCTGCCCCGGACCACGTACATCCCGTCGAGGTCGGGAACCACCGAAAAGCACCGGGACCGGTGTCGCTCGCGCTCCATCTCCTGCTCGTCGAGTCTGCTCAATCGCCTCCAGCCCCGCACCAGTCGCTCGACCGCGGCCGCGGTTCCTGCCCGGGCGAACTCCAGCAATTCGGTTTCGTTGTCCGGAGTCGCCACCCGTGTGAGCGCTCGCACCTTGGCGAACGACAGCTCGCCGCGAGCCATCGACGCGCCAATCTCGGGAAGACCCAGCAGGGCGCGAGCCGCCCGCATCCGTTCGCGTGCGGCCCCCAGATCGATGCCCGTGTGGAATGACAGCCAGTGGGCGCAGCTCCGGTGGCCGCCGGGCTTCCAGCCTCCCAGACGATCGAACTCGGCGATCAACATGAGGAGCCGATGCGTAGCGGCGTGGACGTGGGCGTACAGCGTGGTGATCTCGTCGGCCAGCTCCTGGAGGGAGTCGAGGTCGGTCGATTCCATCCGCGCTCCGGCGTCCTCCGCCAATGCCCTCCGCACCCCGCACCGCTTGATCGAAGCTGCTTCCCGTACGCCTTCGCTCACCCGCTCCACCGGCTCCAAGACAACCCCGAGCTTCACCATCAAATTCTCCATCGCAAGCTGTGACAACGACATACGATAAAGATAAGAGCGGGTTTTTCGACGTCCTCAGAGGACGCACAGGGACCGAGAGCCGCTTCCTGAGACAAATGAGTCGGCGCTTGCGGACGAGGACGGGGAGGCGAGACGCCAGACGGCATCAAGCTCGAACGCGGGTTGTGTCTCGGACCTCATGAGGACGGCGCTCCCAAATCCGTCCATGGCTGGATGGGACATCAGGGCCAGCCGAGACCTGCCGACTCGGGTCGCAGCGACAGGGAACAGTGGAGTTGAGGGGCAGTAGGCCTACGGGAGCGTAGGTCGGAGGGACAGTAGGCGGCGGGAACCAGGCCGCGAGAAGGCCTGCGAGAACCGGGCGCCACGGCGGTCCCGGTAGTGGGGAGGCTTGGTCCCCGTCATTGCCGCATCCGGCCGGCATCCACTCTCGACTTGCCCCCCCTGGTCCGCCCGGATCATGTTCGCGAACCCACGTCATACGGCGCGCGCTTCGGGGGATCGTGACGACGCCCGTCGCCGTGGGCGGTCTGATCCCAAAGTTCGGCACGACCACCAGGACGCTCGGCACGACCACCAGGACGCTCGGCACGACCGCTAGGGCGGTCCACCACGACCACAGCCAAGAGGCAGAACCGTGAACCCCCTCACCATCTACGCTGCCGGCGAGATCCACTCCGACTGGAGACAGCAGCTCCGCGACCACCTGTCGGCCCTCGGCGTCGAGGCCACCGTCGTGGGCCCCCAGGAAGTCCACGATCGGTCGGACTCCGTAGGCGAAGACATCCTGGGCAAGCAGCCCGGGCCCATGTACCGAGACCTCATGGGCGCGCGAGTGAACACCCTGCGCACCCGGATCCTCATGCGCCGCGCCGACCTCGTCGTCGCCTACTTCGGGCAGAAGTACCGCCAATGGAACACCGCGACGGACGCCGGCGCCGCGCTGGCGGCCAACTTGCCCCTCGTGCTGATCCGGGAGCCCGAGCTCATCCACGCCCTCAAGGAGCTGGACGCCCTGGCGACCCTGACGGTGGAATCCCTGGAGCAGGCCGCCCAGGCCATCGCGTACGTGTTCGAGTAGCTCACGATGGAAGTGTTCAGCCCAGAATGGGCGGCGGCGTGGCAGGCGTCGATCAACGAGGATCCGGCCTACCGGGACGCGGGGCGGAAGTGGGTGGGTGCCGTGGTGCTGAAAGCCTGGGCGGACGAGGGCCCCACCAGCGCAAGCCGCTCCATGCTGGCCGACCTGAGCGCGGGATGCTGTCGGGAAGCCCGGGTCGCGACCCCGGGGGACGAGGCCCGAGCGCGTATCGCCATTGGTGCCCCGTGGTCCATCTGGGCAGAGGTACTCGCCGGCGAATTGGACCCGATCATGGGTTTGATGCGTGGGCGGCTGACGTTGGAGAAGGGAAGTCTGGTCTCACTCGTTCCACATGCTCGCGGGGCACGGGCGCTTCTGGCCGCGGCCGCACGCCTCGAGGCCGCGATTCCAGCCTTCGAGGCCGAGGGGCTGGCTTCGGAGGCCGAGCCGCAGGCTCTAGAGGCCGAGGCTGGAGCGGTAGACGATGGCAGCGACGACGTCGCGCGCCCCGGCACCGCATCGCCGCAAGTGCAGGAACGCGTGCTCGACGGGGGATCAGGCTCAGCCTCGCCGCCAGAGCCGCCAGTGGCGGACGCCGTGGCTTGGGTTCCTGACCCTCGTCCCGCTCCGACCGCGCCACCCATCTCCGATCCCAGTCCCGGCGCGACCGGCCCGGCCACCGCTCCGTCAGACGAAGAGCCTCCGTCCGGCCGGACCTTCAAATCCACCCGCACCGGCCTCGACCACGACGCTTTCCCCATGCGCCTCTGGCACAAAGCCAAGAAGCTGGGCGTGTGGGACCCGCGGGACATCGACCTGGAACGAGACCGGCAGGATTGGGAGGTCCTCGACGACCTGGAGCGGGACGTGCTCCTACGCCTGGCCGCGCTCTTTCAGGCCGGCGAGGAAGCGGTGACCCTGGACCTGCTGCCTTTGATGGGCGTGGTCGCGGCGGAGGGCCGACTCGAGGAGGAGATGTACCTCACCTCATTCCTGTGGGAGGAGGCGAAGCACGTCGAGGCGTTCCGCCGCTTCATCGACGAAGTGGCCAGACACGAGGGCGGCCTGGAGCAGTACGCCACGCCGTCGTATCGGGTGATCTTCGAAGATGAGCTCCCCGGTTCGCTCCAGCGTCTACGGACCGATGCGTCGCCGGAAGCTCAAGCCCGGGCCGCCGTGGTCTACAACATGATCGTCGAGGGAGTGCTGGCGGAGACGGGATACCACGGCTACCAACGCATCCTCGAGGACAACGGCATCATGCCCGGGATGCAGGAGATGGTCCGCTACGTCAAGCGAGACGAGTCGCGACACATCGCCTATGGGCTCTTCCTGCTCTCTCGTCTCGTGGCCGAGAACGGCGCTTCGATCCGGGCGCTCATTGAGGACGAGATGGCGAGGCTGCTGGACCCCGCCCTCGAGGTGATCACCGAGGTGTTCGAGGCGTACCAGGTGATGCCGTTCGGATTGGAGCTGGACGTGTTCACGGCCTTCGGACTGAGCCAGTTCCAGCATCGGCTGGGACGCTTGGAGAAGGCCTGGAGCGCGGGGGCGTTGGTCACGGACGTTGGCGAGTCGCACAGCGCGGGTTCGTGAGGCGGAGCCGATTGACCAGGGGCAAGACCCGACAACGGGACTGACGGACGACGGAGGATCGGGTGATCGCGGGCAGCTTGCGACCCACCCGCGGAAGGTGGGCGGGGAGGGGCAGGTCGGCCTGTGGCGTGTCTCGGACGACGGAAGCCCCGGAGGGCGGACATGCCGCCCCCCGGGGCTGTCTCTGACCGATCTGAGCACCTCGCGGCTCGGCTCGACTCGTAGGCTCCCCGGCGTCTCAGGTGCTCCGGAGGATCGGTCGCCGTCTACTGGTTCGGCTGAGGCTCCTGTGGCTGGCCCGCACCCAAGGCCTCGGCGATCGCCTGCTCTTCGAAGCGCTCCAGGACGTCGTCACGATCGCCGTCGGTGAGCAGGGGTGAGTCGGCCAACCTCTGGGCCCGGGACGCGAACGCCCGCTGGTCCCTTGTCTTGCCGGCCTTGCCCGCGACCCACGACGCGTCGGTGTAGATGTGCGCGGCCCGGATCACGTCGCCGCCTGCCAGCGCGTGCTGCGCGGCGCCCACCAGGTCACGCATGGCAGCCTCGTGATCTCGCAGGTAGTAAGCGAGTCGACCGGCGTAGACCAGATCTTCGACAGCCTCCGGGTCGCCGTCCTCGCGGAGATTGGCCGCCGCCCGATACAGGGAGGCGGCGTAGTCCCACCGGTGTTTCTGTTCACTGAGATTCCTGGCCTCGGACTCGAGACCGGCGGCCCGGGCCTCCCGGGCGGAAGTACCCTGCGCGGTTTGGGCCTGCGCCGGCGCGGCGCCGATCCCCAGCGCCGCTAGCGCGGCAACGACCACCACACCACCCATCTTCGTTCCCCTCATCATCCCACTCCCATCACACACACGAAGTCGAGCGACCCCCCGGTCACCCGGACGACCCCCTGGCCGTCATGTATATAGACGCGTGGGAGCCCTCCCAGGTTGCAGATTGGACGGAAACAAATGAGTCAGAATGAGGCGGCGAGTACCGAAGTCTTTGTCAAATATGGATTTGCGCGGACTCGTCCTAGAAGAGGGGTTCAACGGCGCGGCGCCGTCGACCCTCACCCTCCATCCGTCCGCGCCGGCCGGTTGCCCAACCGCCG
Organism: Gemmatimonadota bacterium; assembly: GCA_039586035.1. Lineage (GTDB taxonomy): Bacteria > Gemmatimonadota > Gemmatimonadetes > Longimicrobiales > Gaopeijiaceae > JBDHHQ01. The sequence goes on from JBDHLD010000080.1 coordinate 6,117, forward strand.
GATGAAGAAGTCCGCCGTGGCCTCGTAGGCGGCCACCCAGTTCCGGTGCAGCAGGAAGCCGTGGACTTCGTCGGGAAAGACCAGCGCCTCGGTATCCACGCCCCGCTCCCGCAGCAGCTCCACCAGCTTGACGGTCTCGTTGAAGTTCACGTTCCGGTCGTCGTCGCCGTGGATCACCAGCACCGGTGACCGCCAGTCGTCCACCCAGGCCATGGGCGACGCCTCGAAGGCGGTCCGGGCCAGCTCCGGATGGTGCTCCGGGATGTAGTCCGGGACGAAGTTCTGGATGCCGGTGTTCCAGTCGTGGACGCCGTGGAGGTCGACGCCCGCGGCGAACAGGTCGGATGCCTTCGCTAGTCCCATGGCCGTCAGGTAGCCGCCGTACGACCCACCCCACAGGCCGATCCTGTCCGGATCGACGTCGGGACGGCTCCTGAGGTACAGGCCGGCGGCGAGGACGTCGTTCACCTCGGCGCCGCCGGACGCTCCGTAGTTCAGTGCCTCTCGGAACTCCATCCCGTAGCCGATGCCGCTCCGGTAGTTGACGGACAGCACCACGAAGCCGCGGCTCGCCAGGTACTGGTTCATGGCGTAGGCGTTGTGGTAGTAGCCGCGGTGGTGGAAGGCCAGCAGCATTTGGCGGCGTGAGCCACCGTGCAGGAACAGCAGAGCCGGTCGCCGTTCCCCTGGCTGCAGGTCCGCCGGGAGGAAGAGCTGCCCGTGGATGGTCAGGCCGTCGGTGCTCGTGAAGGTGATCTGCTCTGGCACGACCAGTCGACCGGAGGGATAGTCGCCCGGCATCTCGCTCGCCCCGGGCACGGCCGGCGTCCCACCCCCAGTCAGCACCCGCGTCATGGCCGGCTCGGTGGGCCCCGACCCCAGGTAGGCCACCGTGCCGCTCCCGGCGGTCACGATGGGCGCCCACTCCACGCCGGGCCCCGAAGTCACGGCCTCGGGTCGACCTCCACCCACCGGCACCCGCCAGATGTGCTGTCTGTCGACGTCGCCCTGGTTGGACGAGAACAGCACCTCGGTGCCGTCCGGACTCAACGACACGAACTGGACTTCGAAGTCGCCGGGCGAGAGGAAGGCGGCCTGGCCGCCCCTGGCCGGCACGGAATAGAGGTGCGTCCAGCCGTCCTTTTCCCATGGGAAGACGATGCGATCTCCGCCGCCCCACATGAGCTGGTTCTCTGCCGAGATCTCGCGGAACACGCTGCCCGGCCCCTCGTCGGCTCGCCACACCTCCCGGCCCTGGCCTGTCTCGGCGTTCCCCACACGGATGGACCAGGGGTGACCGGAGCGGCGCGGGAAGAAGGGCAATCGGTCCTGCACGTGGGGCTGGCGGATGAACGCGACGGACCGGGAGTCCGGGGACCACACCGGAGATCCGTCCAGGTCGAGGCCAGGGTCGAGGTAGCGGACCTCGTCGTCCTCGATGTCGTACACGCCCACGAAAGCGTGGTCTCCCCGGCCGGTGACGAACGCGATCTTGGCGCCGTCGGGTGACCACTCGGCGACGTTGACCCCACGGCGAACCTCGAAGAGCTCGGTGGATTCGACCACAGGCGCCTCGGCCTCGACGCTCTCGGAATCGGCGGCCTCACCCGTCGGCCGCGCCAGCACGGCCTCCTCGTCCGAAGCCTGCCGGGCCGCTGCTGCGGCTTCCTCGACCGCGGCAACCTGGCTCAGAGCCGCGATCCACACCTGCCCGTCCTTGATGAAGGCGACCGTTCCGCCGTCCGGCGAGATGCGGGGACGGGCCCCCTCGCTGATGTGAACGGGCGCACCCCCACCCGACCTCACCGTCCAGACGGCTCGCTCGGCACCCTCGGCATCCCACGCCGGGTTGGGGATGTCGCCCGCACGGTTGGGTTCTCCACCGCGCACGTAGACGATGCGCGTGGCGTCGGGCGTCCACTGCAGGTCGGTCACGTCCTGACCGTCGTCCCGATCGTAGGTCGTGAGCGCCCGACCCTCCCACTCCGGTCCCTGGGCCATCCAGACGTTCCGGCGACCCTCGGTGTTCTGGACCCACGCGATGGCGTCGCCGACGGGAGCCGCGACCAGGGCGGTGGGAAAGGGAGACGACATGACCTGCTCGATGGTGAAGGACTGCTGGGCGAGGGCGGTCGTAGGGAGGATAGCCGCCGGGAGCGCGGCGACGGCTCCGAGGAGGCGCATCCCGATCGGCCGGGACCGTTGGCCGAGGGCTGGTCGCCTGGCGCGCCTGGCGCCTGGCGTTCGAGACTGACGGGCATGGTTGGCGCCAGCGAACATCGGGATCCTCCAACGTGCGGGTCTTGCGGGCAGAGGGATTGTGTCGCTGCGTCAGAGGCTACGCCAGGGACGATGTAGCCAGCCCGTCCCGAGGGCGATGGCCGGGTGGCGCCCGCCAGCGGGATCCCGGATCGAGCCGAGCGGGGCTGGATGACGGCCCGAGCCCCCTCGCATTGCCATCCCAACACCTCCGCGCCAGGTTGACCGCCCCATCGCACACCGTGATCCGACAGGAGCCCGCGAATGCGCTTCCCGACCCGCGCGTCCCGTCTCGCTATCCCGATCTTGGCCATGCCCTTCGCCGCGGCCTCGACCCTGGCCCTGGTGATGACTTTCGCCGTGGCCTCGACCATAGCCCTGGCGACCCACCTGGCCCTCGCTACGCCCGTGGCCGCCCAGTCCCTCGACCAGCTCGTCCAGGACCTGGAGTGGCGAAACATCGGCCCGGCGAACATGGCCGGTCGGGTCACGGACATCGAGGCCGTGGAGGCGGACTTCGCCACCGTGTACGTGGCCGCGGCGTCGGGCGGCGTCTGGAAGTCCACCAACGCCGGGACCACGTGGGACCCCATCTTCGAGGACTACGGCACCGGCAACATCGGCGACATCGCTGTCTTCCAGCCGAACCCGGACATCGTCTGGGTCGGTACCGGCGAGTCCTGCACCCGCAACTCGGTGGGGTGGGGCGACGGCGTGTACAAGTCCACGGACGGCGGAGAGACCTTCGTCAACGTCGGGCTGGAGACCACGCATCACATCGGTGAGGTCCTGGCCCATCCGACCGATCCGGACATCGCCTACGTCGCTGCCCAGGGTCACCTGTGGGGTCACTCCGGGGACCGGGGTCTGTTCAAGACCACCGACGGAGGGGAGAGCTGGACCAAGCTGACCAACGGCCTGCCCGACGACGGCCGCACTGGCGCCACCGACCTGGTCATGGATCCCCGGGATGCTGACGTGCTTTACGTGGCCTTGTGGGAGCGGCTGCGGCAGCCCCATCGCTTCGACTCGGGCGGGCCCAACGGCGGCATCTTCAAGAGCACGGACGGCGGCGCGAGCTGGACCCAGCTCACCGACGGTCTTCCCGAAGGCGACACCGGCAAGATCGGCCTCGCCGTCTACCGGTCCAATCCGGACGTCGTCATGGCCATCGTCGAGCACGGCTTCCAGCCCCAGCAGCGCGTCGACGGAGAGCCCAACCCCGACTATGACGACATGTCGCAGCTCGGCACCGGCATCTACCGGTCCGAGGACGGCGGGCAGAGCTGGAGCTACGTGAGCCGGTACAACAACCGGCCCTTCTACTACAGCCACATCTGGATGGACCCGCAGAACGATCAGCGCGTCTACGTGCTGGCCGGATCGGCCCAGGTCTCGGAGGACGGCGGGCGGACCTTCGACCGCCAGCTCGAGGGCATCTCCGGGGACTTCCACGCCCTTTGGATCCACCCCGACGACACCGAGATCTTCTACGTCGGGAACGACAAGGGCTCGTACGTCTCGTACGACCAGGGCCACAGCTTCATCATGTACGACAACATGGACCTGGGGCAGTTCTACGCCGTCACCGTCGACATGCGGGACCCGTACTGGGTGTACGGCGGCCTCCAGGACAACGGGAACTGGGGCGGCCCCTCGAACAGTCGGGACTGGAACGGCGTGCTGGCGGACCACTGGTTCAAGTTCCACAGCGGCGACGGCTTCCACACGACTGTCGATCCCAATGACTGGCGCACGGTCTACACGGAAAGCCAGGGCGGCAACATCCGCCGGCGGGACGCGGTCTTCCGTCAGCAGGGTCACAGCATCACGCCGACCCTGGCCAACGTCCTGAACCTGGCGGACTTCTATCCGGAGCTCGCGGCCCGGCCCCTGGAGCCGTCGGAGACTGCGTCGCCGTTCCAGATCGCCAACGAGCTCCCCAGAGAGCAGTTCCGCTTCAACTGGAGCTCGCCCCTGATCCTGTCACCTCACGACAGCAAGACGCTGTACTTCGGCGGCAACCACCTTTTCAAGAGCACGGACCAGGGCATGACGTGGTGGATCGTGAGCCCCGACATCTCCACCGCGGCCGATAACCCCGAGCTGGCCGAGGAGGAGACGGGCGGCCTGACCCGGGACGTCACGGGGGCGGAGTCCCACGCCAGCGCCATCTCCATCGCCGAGTCGCCGGTGGTGCCGGGCTTGATCTGGGTCGGGACTGATGACGGCAACGTCCAGATCACCCGCGACGGCGGCGCCACGTGGACCAACGTGCGGCCCAGCGTCCCCGACGTTCCGGCGGGCCTCTGGGTCAGCAGGGTGGAGGCGTCCCGCTACGCCGAGGGCACGGCCTACGTCACCTTCGACGGTCACCGGAGCGACAACTTCGAGCCGTGGGTCTACCGGACCCGCGACTACGGCACGACGTGGGAGAGCATCTCGTCCGACCTGCCGTCGGGGCATTCGGTCTACGTGATCGAAGAGGATCCCAAGAACCCGAATCTGCTGTTCGTCGGCACCGAGTTCGGGGTGTTCGCGACGCTGGACGGGGGCGGGCATTGGGCGCCGCTGAAGAACGGGCTGCCGACCGTGTCGGTGCGTCTGGATCCTGGACGACCTCACGGCTCTGCAGCAGCTGGCCGGGGGCGTTCCTCAGGGCGCGCACCTGTTCCAACCGAAGGTCGCCACCCAGTGGAACGGCATCAGCCGCGGCGCAACGCGGGGCCACAAGCTCTTCCAGGGCAAGAACCCCCTGACCATCCGCCACCGTGAGCCCGGCAACTCACCCGACGAGCTGGAGTCCTCGGCTGCGATCCACTATCTGCTGCCGGCCGGAGCCAGCACCGCTACGATCGAGGTGTCGGCAATGGACGGAACCGCTTCACACACCGCCGAGCTGGAGGCCGAGCCTGGCATTCACCGGTACTACTGGGACATGCGGTACGACCCGACCGCGGAGCAGCTGCAGGCCCACGAGGCCAGATTGGAGCGAGCGCGCCAGCGATTCGGAGGCCAGCTGCCGGCGTTCTTCGAGCAGCAGCCGGCGCAAGGTACGCTGGTGGAGCCGGGCACCTACCGGGTGAGGCTGATGGTGGACGGGACCGTCCACGAAGGCACGGTGACCGTGCGACCGGACCCGGGGGTGAACTGGGTGCGCTGAGCCGAACGGATCCGGACGCGAGGAACCGCCCGGGCCCTCGCGTCCGGTACGATTGGAGGCAGTTCAGAGGGTGCGCGGTGCGGGCTACTCCGCGTTGAGCACCCGGACCGGGTCGATACGAGCGGCCCTGCGGGCGGGCAACCACGACGCGGCAGCGCCGGCGAACAGGACGAGCCCAAGGGTCGCCACGAAGGTCACGGGGTCCCGGGCCCCGATGCCGAAGAGCATCTCTTCGAGGGCACGGGCGGCGGGCAGCGCCACCACGAGCCCGATTCCGATGCCCAGGGCGGCGAGGGCGACTCCGCCTCGTGTGGTCCGTGCGACCACCGCTGCCGGGCTCGCCCCGAGTGCTAGCCGCACGCCGATCTCAGGGACTCGCTGAGACACGGCGAACGCCACCGTCCCCGTGACCCCGAGCACCGCGAGCAGACCGGAGAGGGCGGCCAGAGAACCGATCAGCAGCGCGCGGAACCGCGGCTGGGCCATCGACCGGTCCACGGCGTCGCTGACCACCATGGCATGTCGAATCGGCACTCGGGGATCCGTGTCCCAGACCGCCCGGCGGGCCTGCGCGAGCACGCTGGACGGATCCCCCGCCGCGGCGACCAGGAAGTCCGCATGCTCCTGCCAGGTGAGGGCCAAGGGCGTATAGAGCTTCGGGACCGGGGGCTGGGCGGCGCTCGTGTGGTGCACGTCGGCGACCACGCCCACCACCGCCAGCCAACGCGGGTTCGCGGGATCGCTCCCGCGCCCCACCCTCTTGCCCACCGGGCTCTCGCCGGGCCAGAGCACCTGGGCGGCTCCCTCACTCAAGACGGCCACCGGCTCCCCTCCGCGGAGATCCGCGGCCTGGAAGGATCGACCGGCCTGGAGGGGGATGCCGAGAAGCCGAAAGTACTCCTCGGACACCGAAGCGAGCTCGACGTTGAGCTCCTCGAGCTCGCTGTCGGCCCGCTCCACCCAGGCGCTGCCCGACGACACCGACCCGGCGAATGGCGTTTCCGTGGTCATGGCGACCCCGACGACGCCGGGCGTGGCCTCGAGGCGCCTCCGGATGTCGTCGGCGAATGCGGTCTTGCTTTCCTGATCCGGATACCGCGCGCTCGGGATCGCCACCTGGAGGCTGGCCACGTGCTCGGGACGGAAGCCCACGTCGACGCGGGTGAGCCGCCAGAACGAGTTGGCCAGGAGGCCGGCTCCCGTCAGAAGCACGAAGGCCAGGGCGACCTCGGCCACGACGAGGGCGCCGCGCACCCTCCCGGTTCCACGGCTCCCACCCAGGTCCCGGAGCCCCTCCTTCAAGCCGTTGGCGGGGTCGGTTCGAGCGGCGAGCACAGCCGGAAGCGAGCCGGCGAGCAGCGCGGTCACCACCGTCACGGCGGCAGAGAACGACAGCACGGTGCCGTTCAGCGCGATCTCACCCGTCCGCGGGATGCCCATGGGAAGTAGGTCCACCACCGGCCCGTGGGACACGAGCGCCAGCAACAGCCCGAGCGCGCCCCCCACGCCCACCAGCACGGCGGTCTCCGCGAAGAGCCCGGTGACGAGCCTCGGCGTGCCGGCACCCAGCGCGGCCCGAACCGCGAGCTCCCGCCTCCTTCGCAGCCCGGAAACGAAGAGCAGGTTGGCGACGTTGCCGCAGGCGATGGCCAGCACGAGGCCGACGGAGCCGAGCAGCACCAGCAGCGTCTGACGCACGTCGCCCACGACTTCGGCCAAGCGGGACTCGACCCGGGCCCCTCTCCCCTCCGGGAGCGGCTCACCCAGGTCATCGTGGACCCCTGCCTGGAGACCCTCCAGCTCCCGGACCACGGCTCCGGGATCGACGCCGGGACTCACGCGTGCGACGGCGCCCATGAACTGGGTGCCGAGGCCACGTGACCGCAGCTCGTCGTCGAAGGTGACCCACACCGCGTTCCCCGCAGAGGGGAAGTAGAAGGACGGGGGCATGACGCCGACGATCTCGTAGGGGCGGTCGTCGAAGCGGATGACTCGGCCCACCACGTCGGGATCGCCGCCGAGGCGCCGCTGCCAGAAGCCATGGCTCACGACCACCACCGGCGGTGAGCCCATCTCGTCTTCCGCGGGAAGCGGCAGACGGCCCAGCTCCGGCTGAACGCCCAGGGTCGGGAGCACACCGGCGGTGACGTGAATTCCGTGGACAATCTCGGGCTCGCCTTCGGGCGTGTAGGTGAACTGCCCGTTGGCGTAGGCCCCGAATCCGTCGAAGACCGTGTTTCGGTCGCGCCACCCCTCGAAGATGGGGTAGGAAAGGGGGAACCGGGCCGCGAACGCCCGAAGCTGCGGCGACGGCGACTCGAGCCACTCGCCGTGGGTCTGGTAGACGTTGACGATCCGTTCGGGCGCGGCGTAGGGCAGGGGCCGCAGCAGGACGCCGTTCACCACGCTGAACACCACCGTGGTGATGCCGATGGAAAGGGCCAGGGTGACCACGACTACGGCGGCGAGGCCAGGGCGGGCGCGGACGCTCTTGAGGGCTCCGGCAAGGGCGTGTGCCAGGGAGAGGTCGATCGAGCGTCCCCCACCGGGGAGTGGCGCGGCGAGCCCCCGCGCTTCGCGATGGAGCGCCCAGTAGCGTAGGGTCAGCACCCGCCGCCAATACCAGAGCCGCGGGGTGCGTCGGCCGCTGCCCGCAGCGCGGCGCACGAACCCCTCCTCGAGATCACCCTCGATGGCGTCACGAAGGGGCTCGGGAAGCAGCCACCTGAGCAAGAGCCGAGCTGCTCCAGGCGGGCGGGGACGCTCAGGCGCCACGGGTCGCCAGGCCCCCGTCCAGGACCTCTTCAAGCCCGGTCCACATACGCAGAAGGCGGTCTCTGGACTCCTGCAACGCTTCGATGCCCGCGGGCTCGACCCGGAAGAACCGTTTCGCCTTCCCGCCCCGCTCCTCGGTGGGATCGCCCATGCGCGAAGAGACGAGGCCCTTCTTCTCCAGTCGGGTCAGGGTGATGTAGACGGAAGAGAGGGAAGCGCTCCGCTCCGCGCGCCCCTCGAGCTGCTCCAGAATCTGCCCGCCGTACGCCTCGCCTCCGAGCTGCAGGACGGACAGGAGGGCCAGCTGCTCGAACTCGCCCAGGCGGTCTTTGGTGGATGACGCGGGATCGGTCACGGCGGTCTCTTTGATTACATTGTTAATATTAACATTATAAATAATATGGGCGGGTCGTGCAACGGTCACGGCCACGCCGAGGGGAATGGCCGGCGGCGGTGTGACATGGCAGAGTCCCAGCCTCATCGGGTACTCGGTGACGGTGGGGCAGAGGTCGAGACGATTGCGCGTTCGCCGGGACTCGAGGCAGGTTCCCCTCTCGATCTCGCTCGAAACCCCGGAGGCCGACCCCATGTCCGACGCAGCCCGTGAATCCACTCGACTGTCGCGGAGAGACTTCCTCGGCGTGTCCGCTGCGGGCGGAGCGCTGGCCGCGGCAGGGTCCGTGGCGTGTGCACCCAGCGATCGGGGTGCGGGCGCAGGCGGCACCACCGAGGCCGACCGGGTCCCGGCCTTCATCCTGGACGAGATCGAGATCACGCAGCTTCAGGAGGGGATGGCGTCCGGTCAGTGGTCGGCCGGGCAGATTACCCGCCTATACCTGGAGCGGATCGAGGACATCGACCGGAACGGTCCCCGCCTCCGGTCCGTCATCGAGACCAACCCCGATGCGCTGACCATTGCGGAGGAGCTGGACAACGAACGTCGGGCCGGCACGGTCCGGAGCCCCCTCCACGGGATCCCCATCCTGGTCAAGGACAACGTAGCCACCAACGACCGGATGACCACGACGGCCGGTTCGGCCGCGCTGACCGGATCGATCCCGTCGGCGGACGCGTGGGTGGCGGCCCGGCTCAAGGCGGCCGGCGCCATCGTCCTGGGCAAGGCGAACCTGAGCGAGTGGGCCAACTTCCGCTCGACCCGGTCCAGCTCGGGGTGGAGCGGCCGGGGCGGGCAGTGCAAGAACCCGTACGTCCTGGACCGGAACCCCTGCGGCTCGAGCTCCGGTTCGGGCGCGGCCGCCGCGGCCAGCCTGTGCGCCGGGGCCATCGGCACCGAGACCAACGGGTCCGTCGTCTGCCCGTCGTCGGCCAACGGACTCGTCGGGGTGAAGCCGACGATCGGGCTGGTCAGCCGTTCCCGGATCATCCCCATCGCCCACAGCCAGGACACGGCCGGTCCCATGTGCCGCACGGTGAGGGATGCGGCCCTGGTTCTGGGTGCGCTCACGGGTGTGGACCCGGAGGACGCCGCGACGGCCGCCAGCGAGGGCAATGCCCACGACGACTACACCCAGTTCCTCGACGCCGACGGGCTCCGAGGCGCCCGCATCGGCGTTGCCCGGGGCTACTTCGGCTTCCACCCGGAGGTGGACGACGCCATGGAGGCGGCCGTCGAGGCCATGGCCGCGGCCGGCGCCACCATCGTCGACGAGACCGACATCGAGACCCGCCAGGACATCGGGCGCCACTCCTACCAGGTGCTCCTGTACGAGTTCAAGGCCGATCTGAACGCCTACCTGGAGGCCTTGGGGCCCGATGCTCCGGTGAAGTCCCTGGAGGAGGTGATCGCCTACAACGAGGCCAACGCGAGCGTCGAGATGCCCTTCTTCGGCCAGGAGATCATGATCGAGGCCCAGGACAAGGGTCCCCTGACCGAGCCGGAGTACCTGGAGGCGTTGGAGACGTCCAAGCGGCTGGCGGGGGCCGAGGGGATCGACAAGGTCCTGGAGGAGCACCAGCTCAACGCCATCGTGGCGCCCACCGGCGGGCCCGCCTGGAAGATCGACCTGATCAACGGCGACCACTTCGGCGGAGGAAGCTCGACGCCGGCAGCCGTGGCGGGCTACGCCAACATCACCCTTCCGGTGGGGAATGTCCGAGGGCTACCCGTGGGGATCTCGTTCTTCGCCGGGGCGTGGAGCGAGCCCACGCTCTTCCGGCTGACGTATGCATTCGAGCAGGCCACCGGCCACCGTATCACGCCGACCTTCATCCCGACCCTGGACCTGGCGAACGCCTAGGGGGTCGCCCCTCAGAAGATCTGACCCAGGAAGAAGTACCAGGAGCCCGAGCCCCCGTCGGCGAGCCCGTAGGCGGTATAGATGGGGCCGACCAAGGTGTCGAAGCCCAGGAACACGCTGGCCGAGAAGCGGAGGTCGTCGAAAGCGATGTCGTCCGTCGTGTCCCACGCGTTGCCGGTCTCGAGGCTGCCGCCCAAGCGAAACCCGCCGACCGGGGCCAATCCGCGGGGACGGCTGACCGATCGGTAGTAGATGAGCGAGCCGAACCCCAGATAGTTGCCCGTGAGCTGGCGTCGTTCGAGACCGGAAAGGGAGAAGAGGCCTCCGAGCTGGAATCGCTCATAGAGCGGAAGTTCGGACCCGAAGCTGGTTCCGGTGCGGGCGTTGAGCACCACGGTGTTTCGTCCGCTCGTGAATGCGGGCGCCACGCCGGCCTCGAGCTTCTGGAACTTCACGTCCCCTCCCAGGAACTCGTCCGCCACCTTCAAGGCCACGGCCGCGGCGGTGCCCCTCGAGGGGAATCGGGGGTTGTCGATCTCGTCCACGACAAAGCGTGCGATCACGCTCGCCACGTCATCCTCGAAGGTGGAGAGATCGGTGCCTCCGACGGTGGGGGCGGCCTTGACGTGCTCCCACTGCACTCCGCCCTCGACCTGTCCCCAGAGGCCCAGGCGGCTGCCTCCGGTGAGTCGCGCGCCGGATCTCCTGGTGCGGTACTGGGCCACGGCCGCGTCACCCTCGAACAAGGGATCGAGTTGGCTCGACAATTCGCCGCCCAGGAGTCCGAAGAGGGCCAGGCGGTTGTCCAGCGGCTGATACCACTCCCCGGCCAGGCGCCGCGTCTCACCGATCTGGGCCTCGGCTCTGATCTCGCCTCCCTTGCGGTTCAGGCGCGTGGCGGTGAAGCGGGTGAGGATATTGAACGTGCTCAGCGACTCCACGTTGTCCCGGATCGCCAGGCCGAAGCGGAAGTAGTTGGGCCCCCACGACTTCTCTTCCGGCCGTACCAGGATACCGGTCTCGTCCCCTCTGTGCAGGAGCGCGAAGTCCACCTTCTGGAACTCGCCTGCGCCCTGCAGCAGGGTGAGCCGGTTCCTCAGCTCCACCAGATCCAGGGTCTCACCGGGCTCCAGGTCCAGGAGCCCGTCGATTACGGCGTCCGAGAGCTTCGTCTCGTTCTCGATCTCCACGAAGTCGATGCGAAGCGAATCCTGCCTGGGAATGTGCCGCTCGCTATGGGGCTCGTACGCGTCGGCAGAGAGGCCGAGCACCCTCAGGGCGTCCTCGGAGGCTCGTGCGGCTTCTTCGCCGATCGGGACAGTCCTCCCGACGTCGCCGAAGCTGGCCGAGGAGATGTCTCCGAGGTCGGGACGAATGAGCACATCGGAGGCGCCGAGCTCGCCCCGCGAGCGCTCGGAGTTGCCCTGAACCAGGAGCGTCGTCATTTGCCCCGCCACTCCGAGGGCGTCGCGGAGCTCCTCGCGCTCCGCCAGAGGCGTGCCCACGTCGACGGCGATCACGATGTCGGCCCCCATGTCCCGGACCACGTCCACGGGGACATTTCGCACCATGCCGCCGTCGACCAGTAGTCGCCCGTCGATCTCGATGGGCTCGAAGGCTCCGGGGATGGCCATCGACGCCAGAATCGCACGGGACAGCTCACCGTGCCCCAGCACGACCAGCTCGCCGCTGACGACGTCCGTGGCCATGGCGCGGTACGGAATCGGCAGATCGTCGAAGTCGCGGACCTCGGCGACCGGCAGCGTCACCGACTTGAGGAGCAGGTTCAGCCCGTGGCCGCCGATCAGACTCGTGGGAAGCCGGAAGCTGTCGCCGTCGAAGCCGATCTCCAGGTCCATGAGAAAGCTCCGGGTGTCCTGCTTGCGCCGGAACGTGAGGTCCCGCCGAGGGGGGGCGCTCCGGAACAGATCATCCCAGTCGAGGTTGACCAGGAGCTCCTCGATCTCGTCGAGAGACATCCCGGAGGCGTACGCCCCGCCGATGATGGCGCCCATGGAGGTCCCCGCGATGTAGTCCACGGGCACTCGGAGCTCCTCGAGGACGCGGAGCACGCCGATGTGGGCGCCGCCGCGGGCGCCGCCGCCTCCAAGGGCCACGCCGACCCGCGGTCGATCAGGGGTTTGTGCGCTTACCGGGCTCGGGAGCACCGCGAGGCCCGAGGAGGCGATGGCGAGCGTCAAGAGAACGGCGGACAGGATTCGGGCGGCGGGTCTCGCCGGGCGAGGGAGCTCCGGCTCGGACGAAGATCTCGACATCATGGTAAGCGCGGCCGGGAACCGCCGCTTCCCCCTTTTCCCCTTGGCCAATTCGGGATAGTCAAGCCCGCAGCGAGGCTTTATGGTGCCTCTCGCGGAGCGGGCGCGCTAGACCCCGCCCAGTGCGTCCTTCCGCCCTCGTCTGTGGTGCCGGATCGGCTTCGGACAGCTCGACTCCGATCCGGCGCAGGCACGGACCCACACTTGAGTCCAGAAAGGAGCTGCCCCTATGAGCTCGAGAACCCTCGTTCGCGGATTGGTGGTCGCCCTGGCCTTGGCTGTCATGGCCATCGGGTCTTACACCCTGGGACGCGCAGATGAACGCCGAGGCGCCGACACGCCTCTCGTGGCCACGGCCGCCGCCCAGTCCCAGGAGCCGTTGATCAGCCCGACCGGCGTTCGGGTGGCCCGGGAGGCCTACTTCCCGAACTCCGAGGAGCTGGGCGCCGACGAGATGCGGGTCATCTCGTGCGGCACGGGCATGCCCACGGGCCGGGAGTCCCAGGCCGCGGCGTGCTTCTTGGTGGAGCTTGGGAACGGCGACAAGTTCATCTTCGACTCCGGCACCGGGTCCCACGTACGCATCGCCAGCATGGAGATCCCGTACGACTTCCTCGACAAGATCTTCATCAGCCACCTGCACACCGACCACTTCGGCGACTTCGCCGCCTACTACATCGGAGGGTGGGTTGCTGGGCGGACGCTACCACTCCGCGTCTGGGGGCCCAGCGGCTCCGCTCCGGACCTGGGCACCGACTACGCCCTGAACCGTTGGCGCGAGGCGCTGAATTGGGACATCACGAACCGGCGGGGCCGTCTGCCCGCCAGCGGCGGCGAGCTCCAGATCACGGAGTTCGACTACAAGGGCGAGAACCACGTCGTGTACCAGGAGAACGGGGTCACGATCCGAGCCTGGCCCGCCATCCACGGCATCGACGGGTCGGTCAGCTACCGCCTCGAGTGGAACGGGCTGAGCTTCGTGTTCGGCGGCGACACCTACCCGAACCAGTGGTTCATCGAGTACGCCCAGGATGCCGACCTGGTGGTCCACGAGGCCATGATGGCCGTCGAGGACTACATCCGGAAGTTCAAGTTCCCCCCGGGTCTGGCGCTGGAGATCGGCGTGAACATCCACACGTCGCCCGAGTCGTTCGGCAAGGTCATGAGCCTGGTGCAGCCGCGCATGGCCGTGGCCTACCACTTCTTCAACGACTTCGACACCCGCGAGAGGATCGGTCTGGGGATCCGCAGCACGTACGACGGGCCGCTCACCATGGCCACCGACTACATGGTCTGGAACGTGACCGAAGACGCCATCGAGGTCAGGGAGGTCCACTACAACCCGGACGTCTGGCCCCCGCCGGCCGCGTACCCGAAGCCCGACATCGACCGGACGGGCATGGTGTTCGTGTCGGACGAGATCGACTCTCGGCGTCTCCCCGAAGCGGCCGAGGTCGATCAGGCGATCTACGACCGGATCAACGCCCGGTACGGGACCAACTTCCAGCTGGGCCGCTGACCGGGAGCGAGGCAGTTGTTCACACGAGACGCCCGGGGGCCAAGGCTCCTGGGCGTTCTCGCGTCGGGACCAGCGGATCGTGTTGATCGAAGCGGAGACCGGCCCGGTCCGCGGGCGACCCGGTCCGAAGATCCGGTTCCGCCCGTTGCTCGTGCGCGCCGACTTCCAATAAGATCCCGCATGCGTTGTTCAAAGCCATGGAGAGCCGCGCGTTGGTGGCGCGGCTTTGTCGTCGCCGGCGTAGCCGGGGCCGCCGCGTTGATCCCGTCCCAGCTCCACTCCGACGCCATCGTGGTCACCCGGGCCATGTTGGCCTCGAGCATCGCCGAGATCTCGGTCGAGCCCGATTCGGTGATCGTCGAGCTCGAGATCGGCGCAGATCAGATGCCCGCGTTCCGGAACCTCATGCCCGACGAGATTCACGAGCGCCTGGGCTTCGCGCCGCGGGACTGGGCCGATCGCCTGGGTACCTTCTTCACCGAGGATCTGGTGATCCGCGAGAGGGGCGAGACACCCGTGCCCGGGCGGCTAGCCGCCCTCGAGATCCGGAACCGGATCCGGCGAGACGAGATCACGGGTGAGCCCCTGCCCGTACCGCCCGACGAGGAGGAGCGCGTGGTCTTCGCACGCTTGGTCTACGCGACCAGCGGGCGTCCCCCGGAGCTCAGCTTCACGCCTCCCGGCGTCGAGGGCGAAGGCGCGCTTGCGGACCTGGGATTCGTGGTCTACCACCGGAGCCTACCGGTGAACGACTTCAGGTACCTGGGCGTGCGCGAGACCCTGGACCTGGATTGGAACGACCCCTGGTTCTCCCGGTTCCGCAACCGGAACCTCTGGCGACAGTACGATGCCCCGATCTCCGCCTTCCTCTACATCGAGCCGTACGAGGTCCGTAAGGAGATCGTCCTGAGGCCCAGGGACCTCGAACAGTGGATCGACCTGGGGCTCGCGGGCCAAGACACGCTTCGGGTGGAGGACCAGGAGGCGCTCAAGCAGCGGGTCGCGGAGTTCCTGTCCGAGCGGAATCCGGTGACCATCGATGGCGAGGAGCGCTCCGGACAGCTCGACCGCATCCACTTCATCTACCGGAATCTGCGGACCAGCGGGGTCGTCGACCCACCGACGGATCTCGACCTGGTCTCGGCCACCCTGGGCGTGATCTGGGTATACCCGGTCGACGGGTTACCGGACGAGGTCTCCATGAAGTGGGAGCTCTTCAGCGACCGCCTGCCGCGTGTCCCCGCGGCGAGCACCGACGAAGCGGGTGGCCTGCCTTATTACCTGAGCCCCGGAGACGACCTGCTCCGTTGGCGGAACTTCCTGACCAACCCTACGGTCCCGGGTCTGGTGCAGGTGGAGCGGCCGCCCTCGGGTGGCTTGGTCTGGCTCATCCTCGGCGGCCTGGCGGCCCTGAGCTTCACCTATCTGACGATCCGTTATGGGGTCGCCGCCGTGAGGCAGGGCCCCGTGCCTACGTGGGCGGTGGCGTCGGCGGTGGTGACCTTCGGGTTGGCGGCGGTCCTCCTTCCGAGGGGTCTGGGCACGACCCGCCTGACCGAGGACGAGACGGCCACGGTTCTCTCCGGCATCCTCATGAACGTCTACCGCTCCTTCGACTTCCGTGAAGAGGAGCGGATCTACGACATGCTCGCCAACAGCGCCGCCGGTGATCTGCTCACGGACATCTACCTCGAGACCCGGCGGAGCCTCGAGCTGGAGAACCAGGGCGGGGCCCGCGCCAAGGTCAAGGAGGTCGACGTCCTGGAAGCGACCTACGACCGGGTCGGAGGCGGGTTCGTGTCCCGGGCCACGTGGAACGTGGCTGGATCGGTGGGGCACTGGGGTCACATCCACCAGCGCGTCAACCAGTACGTGGCGGAATTCACGGTCGAGGAGATCGACGGCGCCTGGAAGATCACGTCGCTGGAGATCCTGGAAGAGTCACGGCTCCCCGGGTCCACGGTCTGACGGTGTCGCGGCCGGATCTGGGACGGGGGGCCGGGGCGGCCAGAGCGGCGGGTCCGGGAGCGATTCCATGATCCGGGTCGACGGGCTGGAGTTCGCTTACGGCGAAGGCGACTTCCGGCTCCGCGTGCCGGAGCTTCACGTCCCCGAGGGCGAGAATACCGCGTTCATCGGGCCCAGCGGGTCGGGAAAGACCACGCTCCTCAACCTCATCGCCGGCATCTCGGTGCCCTTGGCCGGCAGCATCCGCACCCACGGGGTGGAGGTCAGCGGTCTCTCGGACTCGGAGCGGCGGAGCTTTCGGATCTCCAACGTGGGGCTGGTCTTCCAGGAGTTCGAGCTTCTGGAGTACCTGACCGTCCAGGACAACATCCTCCTGCCGTTCCGCATCAACCCATCGCTCCGGCTGGATCGCGAGGTCCGGGACCGGGCGGCAGCACTGGCGGAGCAGGTCGGAATCGCAGACAAGCTGTCGAGGCACCCCACCCGGCTGTCCCAGGGAGAGCGCCAGCGCGTGGCGGTGTGTCGGGCCCTCCTCCCTCAGCCCGGGCTGCTCCTGGCCGACGAGCCTACCGGGAACCTGGACCCGCTGAACAAGGACCGGGTGCTGGACATCCTCTTCGAGCAGGTGGCGGCCACGGGAACAACCCTGGTGGCGGTGACCCACGACCACGAGGTCCTGCCTCGGTTCGATCGGGTGGTGGACTTCAAGAGCTTCGAAGCGGTGCCGGTCTGATGCAGTCCTTCTACCTGGCGTGGCGGTATCTGGCGTACCATCGCCTCAAGACGGCGATCCTGGTCACGGCCGTCACCCTCATCGTGTACCTGCCCGTGGGACTGCGCGTCCTGGTGGACCAGAGCTCGCAGCAGCTCACCGCCAGGGCCGACGCGACACCGCTACTCGTGGGCGCGCGGGGGAGTCCCCTGGAGCTCGTCCTCAACTCCCTCTACTTCGGCTCGGACGTGCCGGCCCAGACGCGGTACGCAGCAGCGACGCAGGTCCGGGAATCGGGTCTGGCCCAACCGATTCCCCTGTACACGCGCTTCAATGCCCGCGGCTACCCCATCGTGGGCTCCTCGCTGGAATACCTGGAGTTCCGGGGCCTGCAGATCGAAGGGGGACGATCGTTGGCCATGCTGGGCGAGTGCCTCGTGGGCGCTCGAGTCGCGGCGGCTCTCGGGGTAGGCCCCGGCGACTACGTGATCTCGTCGCCCGAGAGCGTATTCGACCTGGCCGGCGTCTATCCGCTTCGCATGAGGGTGGCCGGCGTCCTGGGGTTCAGCGACAGCCCCGACGACGACGCGATCTTCGTCGACCTGAAAACCGCCTGGGTGATCGCCGGCCTGGGGCACGGTCACCAGGACCTGAGCCAGCCCGAAGCGGCCGGCCAGGTGCTGTCGAGGGAGGGGAACGAGGTGGTGGCCAACGCCTCGGTCCAGCAGTTCAACGAGGTCACCGAGGACAACATCGACAGCTTCCATTTTCACGGCGACCTGTCGGAATATCCGCTGACGGCGGTGATCGTGGTGCCGCCCGACGAGAGAGCCTCGGCCCTGGTGCAGGGCCGCTACCAGTCCGACGACCAGCCCGTCCAGATCGTCCGGCCCCGCGAGGTCATGGACGAGCTGCTCGGCACCATCCTCACCGTCCAGAAATTCGTGGTGGCCGGTGCGGTGATCGTCGGAGGCGCGACGCTGGCCTCCGTCATCCTGGTCTTTCTCCTGTCGCTTCGCTTGCGCGCACGGGAGCGCCAGACGCTATTCAAGATCGGCGGTTCCCGTGCTTCGGTGGGCTTGATCATGGGATCCGAAATCCTGGCGGTGTTGGTCATAGGCGTCGTCTCGGCCGGCGTCCTGACGGCGCTGACGAGCCGGTTCGCATCCGTTGCGATCCGGGCACTCATCGGTCTTTGATCCGGAGGAATCCCGGATGCAGTCGAAGCGGTTCTTCGCAGGCGTGGTCCTGCTGGGTCTCGGGTGCTCGGGCGCCGATCAGCCGGAGCCGGGAAGCTCGGACGAAGGTGCTGGGGAGGCGGTTTCGAGCGCTGACGCGCCCGTGGTCTATGTGGTCAACTACCCTCTCGCGTACCTGGCCGAGCGCCCTGGCCGAGCGCGTGGGAAACGGCCGCGTGCACGTCGAGTTTCCCGCGCCCGCCGACCTGGACCCGGCCATGTGGTCACCCGGACCCGAAGTCGTCACGGCCTATCAGGCGGCCGACCTGATCCTTCTGAACGGCGCCGGATACGCAGGCTGGGTCAGTCGCGTCAGCCTTCCGGAAGGCAAGCTGATCGATACGTCCGCGAGCTTTGCCGATCGCTACCTGACGGTGGCCGAGGCCGTGACCCACAGCCATGGGCCCGAGGGCGAGCACGCCCACGAGGCCACGGCCTTCACGACGTGGCTCGATCCCACGTTGGCTCTGGAGCAGGCCGGCGCGATCCACGCCGCTCTGGCCGAGCGCTGGCCCGAGGACCGCACGGCGTTCGACGAGGGGCTCGCGGGGCTGGAGGCCGATCTCGCCGCCCTGGACGCGGAGCAGGCCGGTCTCACGGCCGGCGCGCCGGACCGGCCCATTCTGGCCTCCCATCCCGTGTACCAGGCCTGAACCTGAGGAGCGTGCACTTCGAGCCGGGCGAGGCCCCGGATCGGGCTGGCTGGCAACAGCTGGCGGATATCCTCGCGGAGCACCCGGCCCGGTGGATGCTGTGGGAGGGAGAGCCGTTGCCCGAAGTGAGGGACCGGCTCCGGGACCTGGGGGTCGAGAGCGTCGTCTACGACCCGGCGGGGAACCGTCCGGCCGAAGGGGACTACCTGGCGGTCATGCAGCACAACGCCCAGAGCCTCGGCGTCGTGTTCGGGTCGGGGACGTAGCGGGTCGGGCCGTGTTCGGCACGGGCATGTCGTGGACGGGGCCACCCGTTCTGCCGGGCCTGAATCGGCAGCTGCTCACGAGGTCCTCTCGCGAGGAGCTGCTCCGCCGACCCCTATGACGTCATCCGTTCCCGGATCGCGTCCCGCACCTCGGGGGGCAGCTCCGCGTCGCCCAGGGCGTGACACACGTCGGACGCCAGATCCAGCGTGGCGAACACGGACTGGCATCGCTCGCACAAGTGCTCCCGGGGAATGGGGAACTCGACGCCCCGGTCCATGGCCTCCTGCTTGGCCCAGAGCAGGTCGAGGCAGCCCTCGGACGGTGGGCCCGTCTCGGGGCTCGGTCGGTGAGGCAGCGGTCGCGCCAGCTCCTTCCTCATGAGCAGGCGTGCCCGATGAAGACGGGTCTTCACCGTGGCCGGCTTCACGCCCAGAACCGCCGCCACCTCGTCGATGGAAACGTCCTCCATCTCCTTGAGCACGACCGGTAGGCGGAAGTTCATCGGCAGCGCGTCGATGGCCCGGCGCACCGCTTCGATGACCTCTTGGCGCTGCGTCCACTCGAGAGGCGTGTCGCCACCGTCGGGGATGTCCACGATCGTGGTCTCACCCGAGGGAAGGAGCTGCTCCAGGGGCTTCATGTGGCGTGGCTGCCCGGCCCTCCGCCGCTCCAATCGCTGGCAGGCGCGCGACGCGATCGTGTAAAGCCACGTCGACGGCTTGGACCGTCCGTCGAAGCCGTCCCAGCTGTTCAGGGCCCGGATGAACGTCTCCTGCACGAGGTCCTGGGCCCGTTCCGGGTCCGAGCATAGGCGCAGGCCCAGGCCGTAGATCTGATCGCCATGCTTCTCGAGCAGATCGGGGATCGCCTTCTCAGCGGGTTGCCGTGCCAGCTCTGCGGTGTCGTTCACGGTGAGGATCGGAGAATTGGTGGGCATTCGTCGGCGCATTCACATACCCCCGGAAGCTGCCATTCCGGTCCCCTCTCGGCCAGAGCAGGAGGCACGGCATGCCCCCGCCGACCTTCCGTGCCAGGGAGTCGAACGGCCAGGAACCTCCCTGCGCCGCCGTGTCACCAAAGTGGGGCGCAAGACGATGCCCGAGAACCCTGACGCCGTACGCGTTGGGAGAGAAGGGAGAGGACGATGAAGCGGACGAGATTCCCCGCCGTCGCCACTGCCGCTTCCCTGGTCGTCATGCTGTCGGCGGCCGCGCAGGGGTGCGGGGGCGATGAGGGGCCAGCCGCTCCACCGGTACCGGAACAGGAGCTCCTTGCCGCGATGGAGGCCGCCATCCAGGATGAATACCACGCCGAAGAGGTCTACCTGAAGGTCCTGCACGACTTCGGCGACGTGCTCCCGTTCCACAACATCGTGGTGGCGGAGGTGCGTCACTCCACGTCCATCGGGCGGCTGTTCGAGAACCGCGGATGGTCCGTGCCGACGAGCGAGTGGAACGGCGACAGCGTGCCCGGCTTCGCGACGCTCGCTGGAGCATGCGCGGCGGGCGTCGAGGCCGAGCTCGCCAACATCGCCCTCTACGACGAGCTGCTGGCGCGCGACCTCCCCGCCGACGTCGAGCGCGTCTTCGAGAACGTCCGAGCCGCGTCCCTGAACAACCATCTGCCGGCCTTCGAGGGATGCCGGTAGCGCGCGGAACGAAACCGCGCTCACCAACGAGAAAGAGCTTTCGATGCAGACCATGACCAGGCGAGTGCTCGGAGCCTCCGCGGTCACCGCGCTCGCGTTCGCTATGGCGTGCGGGGAGGCGGACGGGCCCCGATCACCGGCCACCGAGGAGGATCAGGAGGCGGTTGCTTCCGCCCAAGCCGACCACGTCGCCGTGGCAGCCACCGATGAAGCCGACATCCTCTCACACGGCGAGGCGGTCTTCAATCAGATCTGCACGGCGTGCCACACCGTGCAGCCCCCGCCGAATCTGGCGCCGCCCATGATGGGAATCTCCGGGCACTACCACGACGCCTTCACCGACAAGGACGAAGCGGTGGCGTGGATGGTGGCGTACATCCAGAGCCCCGATTCTGCCAAGTCCAAGCTGAGCCCGGAGGCATTCCGTCGGTTCGGAGCCATGGCGCCGCTTCCGCTGCCCGAGGAGGATCTCCGGGCGGTCATGACCTGGGTCTGGGAGATGTACGATCCGGAGCTGGATCCCCGCCCGGCAGGGGAGCGGACCGGTGACGGAGGCCCCTAGCCGACGGGTGGCCGGGGGGGATCCCCTGGCAGTGGAGTCCGAGGAGGCGTCACCCGGGCACGGCCGGGTAGCCGGGGTGCGCCTGCGGTCGCGCCGCTTCTGGCGGAGGCGCCGCCTGCTGGGCCTCGCAGGCGTCATCGCCGCCGGATGTCAGGTCGGCGACCGCCCGGTAGAGGGCCCCTCCGCAGAGGAGTCGGCCCACGTCCGGGCGGTCGCCCAGCCGGCCGCCGCAGCACTGGCCACGGGTCTCGTGGCGGAGCTGACGCGGGCGCTCGAGGAGCGGGGTCCCGAGGGCGCGGTCGAAGTCTGCTCCACCGAGGCCCTCCGTCTGACCGACCAGATCGCCCGAGACGCGGGCACCGGCATCGAGCTCAAGCGTGTCTCCTGGCAGAACCGCAACCCGGAGAACGCCCCCGACGACCTGGAGGCCGTGGCCCTCGAGTACTTCCAGCGGCTCGCGGACGGCGGCGAGCCTCTTTCCGGCGATTGGGTGCAGTCCGACGGGGAACGGGGATGGCGCTACTACAAACCGCTGGTCGTCGCGGACTTCTGCCTTCAGTGCCACGGCTCTCCGGAAGAGATCACGCCATCGGTTCGGGAGATGCTCGCGGAGCGGTACCCGGACGACGCTGCGGTGGGCTATTCGGAGGGCGACCTCAGGGGTCTGATCCGCGTCTCGGTGCCGCCCAGGGACATGCCGTAGCCGGACGCGCCGTAGCGGGACCGGCTCCGCGCCGCACGCTTCGGCGGACGCCGCCCCATGCCCAGTTGGTCGGGGGACGTGTAGCCCCGTCGCGGGGCGTCCAGAGGCCGCGGGGAACCTCCTCGCGCCACCGTGTCACTCAACATCCAGCAGCAGGACTCGTACGAAGCAGTCCCGCACCCTGAACCACCCGGGAGGACACATGTTTTTCAGGCAGATCGAGGATGACAAGCTGGCCCAGTATTCGTACATCGCGGGCTGTCAGAAGACCGGTGAGGCCGTTGTCATCGACCCCGAGCGAGACATCGACCGCTACGTGGAGATCGCCGAGGCCAACAAGCTGAAGATCACCGCAGTCGCCGAGACCCACATCCACGCCGACTTCCTGTCGGGGGCCCGGGAGCTGGCCGAGCGCTACGGCGCCAAGCTGTACCTGTCCAAGCTCGGCGGCGCCGACTGGCAGTCCGAGTGGGCGTTGAACAGCGACTACGACGTGACGCTTCTCGAAGACGGCTCCACCTTCATGGTCGGCAACATCGAAGTGAAGGCCGTCCACACGCCGGGTCACACGCCGGAGCACATGAGCTTCCTGGTCACCGACCGGGGCGCCGGCGCGGACGAGCCCATGGGCGTGGCCACGGGGGACTTCGTCTTCGTGAACGATCTGGGTCGTCCCGATCTGCTCGAATCGGCCGCCGGCATCGCAGGCATGATGGAGCCGTCGGCGCGCACGCTGTACCAGACCACGCAGAAGTTCATGGAGCTGCCGGACTACCTGCAGGTCTGGCCGGCCCACGGCGCCGGAAGCGCCTGCGGCAAGGCCCTCGGTGCGGTGCCCGAGACCACGTGGGGCTACGAGAAGCGTTTCAGCCCGGCGGTGCAGGCCGCCAAGCAGGGCGAGCAAGCCTTCGTCGACTTCATCCTGGAGGGACAGCCCGAGCCGCCGCTCTACTTCGCTCGCATGAAGAAGCTGAACAAGATCGGCGTGCCGCTCATCGGTGAGGTGCCGGAGCCGCCGAAGCTCACCGCGGAGCAGCTGGTCGAGCTCGCCGGCAAGAACGAGGTGGTGATCCTCGACACGCGCTCCGACAAGGACGAGTTCCTGGCCGGTTTCGTGCCCGGCTCCCTGTACGCGCCGCTGGACAAGACCTTCCACACCATCGTGGGCTCGTACTTCGATCCGGAGACGCCGGTCTACCTGATCGCCGAGGAGGCACAGGTCGACGAGCTGGTCCGCAACCTGATCCGCATCGGGATCGACAACGTCGAGGGCTGGTTCGACCTCGAGGTCTTCGCGGCCTACACCGAGCTGGGTGGCAAGCTGAAGTCGACCGAGACCATCGATTTCGACGAGATGACCGCCCGCATGGCCATGCCCGGCGTCGCGGTGCTCGACGTCCGCAAGGCGTCGGAGTTCGCGAACGAAGGCAGGGTCGAGGGCGCGATCAACATCGCCCACACCCGGCTCTGGGATCGCCTCGACGAGGTCCCCAGGGACAAGAAGCTCCTGGTGCACTGTGCCGCCGGCGGTCGGTCAGCTCGCGCGGCCACGCTGCTCGAGCGGGAGGGCTTCGACACCGTGGTCGTGACCGCCGACTTCAAGGAGTGGCAGGAGGGCGCCGACCAGGAGCTGGCCGGGGCCGTGTGATGGGCCTTCCGGACCAGGTCCGGATGCCCTTTGGCTGACAGCTCAACGTGAACGGACGGGCCGGCGGAGGCGCCGGCCCGTCCCACGATGAAGGGATAGAGCATGGAGACACACGCATGAGCAAGCTCGCGCGCCTGGTTCCACTTGCCCGATCCCTGGACGGCTACTCATCGGAAAAGGCCCGGGGCGATCTCTCGGCCGGGCTCACCGTGGGAGTGATGCTGATCCCCCAGGGCATGGCGTACGCCATGATCGCAGGTCTACCCCCGATCTACGGCCTCTACGCTGCCCTCGTGCCACTGCTGGGCTACGCCCTTCTGGGATCGTCTCGGCAGCTGGCGGTGGGCCCGGTGGCAATGGTCTCGCTCCTGGTGGCGGCCGGCGTGGCGCCGCTCGCAGCGGGCGATCCCGAGCGCTACGTGGCGCTCGCCATCTTGCTGGCGGCGATCGCCGGAGTGATCCAGCTCGGGTTGGGCGTGGCCCGATTCGGATTCCTCGTGAACTTCCTCTCCCATCCGGTCCTGGCGGGGTTTACCTCGGCTGCCGCCATCATCATCGGCATGAGCCAGCTCAAGCACCTGTTGGGCATCGACCTTCCCCGGTCCCATCACGTGCACGAGATCCTCCTCGGCGCGGTGGAGCGTATCGGAGAGGCGAGCCTGCCGACCGTCGCCATCGCCGCCGGTAGCGTTCTGCTCCTCCTCAGCATCAAGCGTTGGAAGAGGACGGCTCCGGGGCCCTTGGCGGTGGTCGTGCTCGGGATCTTGGCCACGTGGGGGCTGGGACTGTACGACGCGGGCGTGCGGATCGTGGGCGAGGTCCCGCGGGGACTACCGTCCTTCCATCTCCCGACCTTCCAGTGGGGCGACGTCACGGCCCTCATCCCCGCGGCGCTGACCATCTCCCTGGTCGGCTTCATGGAGTCCGTGGCCGTGGCCAAGGTCTATGCCGCGCGGAACCGCTACGAGATCGACGCGAACCGCGAGCTCGTGGGGCTGGGCTTCGCGAACCTCGCGGGTGCCCTGTTTCGGTCGTACCCGGTCACGGGGGGATTCTCGCGGACGGCGGTGAACGCCCAGGCCGGAGCACAGACGCCACTGGCCGGCGTGCTCAGCGCGGGTGTGATCGCGTTGACGCTCTTGTTCCTGACTCCGCTCTTTTACTACCTGCCGAACGCGGTGCTCGGGGCCGTCATCGTGGTGGCCGTGGCCGGCCTGGTAGACATCAAGGAGGCACTGTTTCTTTGGCGCGTGGAGCGCCGGGACTTCGCCCTCATGGTGATCACGTTCGCGGCGACCCTGCTCATCGGCATCGAGCAGGGCATCGTGGTGGGCGTCATCGTCTCGCTCATCCTGATCATCCATCAGATCAGCCGACCGCACTCGGCCGTGATGGGTCGCCTCCCGGGCACCCGAAACTTCCGCAACGTGGAGCGCAATCCCGAGGCGGTGGCGCCCGAGGGCATGGCCATCCTCAGGATCGACGCATCACTGAGCTTCGCCAACGCCGCGTTCTTGAAGGAGCGGATCCGGAGGGTCGTGGCCGGCGACTCCCTGGACGCCGTCGTGCTGGATGCCTATCCGGTGAACCGGATGGATTCCACTGCGGTCCACGCCCTCGTCGAGGTGGCCGACGAGCTGGAGCGAGCCGGGGTGGAGCTCCACCTGACCGGCGTCAAAGGTCCGGTACGGGACGTCATGGCACGGGCGGGACTGTGCGATCGCCTAGGCAGCGACCACTTCCACATGGACGTGGCACGGGCGGTCGACGCGCTGGAGGAGCAGCGGGCGCGGCGGGCGTCGGAGGTGGACCAGTCGTCGCGGGGGAGGGGAAGTAGACCGACTGCGGTGGGAGCTCGGGGCTGAGCAGGGGGGATGCAGTCGGGGTCCGACCGGTGGGCGCCGGAAGGGTAAGACGACTCGGAAGTCCCGCCAACTCCCTCCGTGCCAGGCACGGTGCCGCTCCCTCCCGGACACCCGATCGGTCCGGTCTGACGATACACCTTTTCCTGTAGAGCCAGATTCCAGGGAAAAGGATTCAGGCCGACGCTGTCGCGGTATCGCCGCTCCCGCGTCAGCCAGGCGGGCGCTCTGAGCGCAGGTGTCGCGGGGTGGTTCGTGCCGGTCTCGTCCGACCGGCGCTACCCGTGCTCAGCTCGCGATCTCACGTTGTAGGGTGTCATGTAGGGTCCTCTCCACCGCTGCGTCAAGGGGTGCCGGCTCAGAGAGGACCTTTCGGATGGCCGTGACGACGGTCTGGAACCTGCCACCGAAGCGCTCACAGTTCTCACAGCCCTTCAGGTGGGCGTTGATCTGCTCGACCCGCGCGTCGGCGAGCTCGCCGTCCAGATAGTCGGAGAGCTCCGCGAGGATTTCCCGGCAGCGGATGCCCGCGACTTCGTTGTCAAGCGCTGACATCAATCCGCCTCCTCGAGCTCCGCGACCAGCTTGAGCCGCGCGCGGTGGAGCCGACTTTTCATGGCTGAGACCGAGATCGACAGCATCTCCGCCACTTCGCCGCCGGAGAATCCCTCGAGGTCCCGGAGTGTCAGCACCTGGCGTTCCTCGCCCGACAGCGCCGTCATGGCCCGCCGCACCTGCTCGCGGGCGGCAAGACGGTCGAGCTCGGCGTCAGGGTTGATGTCGCTTCCCCAGCCGGCTCTGGCGCCCAGGGCGTCCAGGGACTCGAAGCTGGACGGCTCGCCGGCCCGACGTCGGTGTGCCCGATTGACGGCGTTGCGGGCGATCGTGAACAGCCAACCGCGTGCGGACCCGTCTCCCGAGAAGGTGCCGGCGCCGCGCCAGGCGGCAACGAAGCACTCCTGAAGCGCGTCCTGCGCCTCGGCTTCTTCCTCGGCCACCGTGAGCAGGAAGCGGTAGACGCCCGCCTGGTGACGACGCACCAGGGTCTCGAACGCCTGGGTGTCGCCGCTGGCGCTCCGTTCGATGAGGCTACGGTCGGTGGCATCTGGCGTCGTCATCCGGCCAGCTTGAAGCCGTCGCGTCCCGAGGGCAAGCCCCGGGACGTGAGGGCCTCGTGACCCGCTTCCGCTCAGCCACCGACCGTGACCCTCCGCTCCACCATTCCGAAGTTCCCGGCCTCGGCATCGCTGGCGATGATCTGGAGGGTCAGCGGACCGACGTGCTCGAACCGGGGCTCAGCGGTGTACTCGCTCGCTTGGCCCGAAAAGGCCATGGGCCACTCGCCCAGGACCTCACCGGCGGCGACGGCCCGCAGAACGATCTCGATGCCGTCAGCGTCCCAGAGGCCCCCGGGCTCGGTGGGACATCCGCAGAGCATGGTCACCTTGGCCCTGACGGTCACCGGCGCCCCGGCAGGTAACGTGACGCCCTCCTCCGCCGGGTCCAGCATCGCCACCGTGAACCCCATGAGCTCGAGGACCACGCCTTCTCCCACGACGTCGCGGCCCGGGACCAGCAGCATGGTCTTGGAGGACCGCTGCATGGCGTGCGCAGCCCCCAGGGGGCCCTCGCCCGTGATCTCCACCAGGGTGGGCTCCGACAGCATGAGCTGGGCCTCGAACCCGGCCGCTCCCTCCGTCGCGTAGACGGTGGATCCCCGTTCGCGCGTGCCCATGATCCGGCCGGTATCCCCGGTGCTGCCCTCTTGCGTCCCTTCAGCCAGGACCTCACCGGTGCCGACGTTCCGGACGGTCACCCGGGCGCCGCCCACGCTCGTCCCGACG
>JBDHLD010000081.1:0-15100 GCA_039586035.1 Gemmatimonadota bacterium
GCCGAGGCTGTCGGCTCGTATACGCTCGCGCTGCCGGCCTTTCAGAGAGCGGGGTCGAGCCAGGGTATGGCTGAGACCGAGAACAACCTGCGCATCACCTACCGCGATCAGGAAGACCTGGTTCGGGCCCTGGAGGCGGCTGACCGAGCGGTCCAGCTCGCCGAATCGACGGACAACCTGTCCCTGACGGCCTACGCCGTCGCCGGCAGAGCCGAAATCCGACTGCTGTCCGATGAGGTGGCCCTCGCCCACCTCGAGGTCCAGTGGGCCGTGAAGATGCACCGTGACCTCGGCGACGTCGTCGGAGAGGCCGAGGCCTGGCGGGTCGTCGCACTGATCCTGAGGTCCATGGGCAAGCTCCCCGCCGCCGAGGAGAGATTGAGGTCGGCCATCGGCCGAGCCGCCGAGCACCGGCGTCCGCTTCTGGAGGCGGAGTGCTGGAAATCTCTGGCTTCCATTCAGGCCGACAGGGGCGACCTCGCCGCCGCGCAGGATGCGGCGCGGACCGCGCGGGCGGGCTTCTCTGCTTTGGGCGCCGCCTTCGAGTTGAGGCAAGTCGACGACTTCCTCAGTCGTCTGACCCGATCGGGAACGTAGGCGACAGGATCTCGGCATAATCGCCGTCGGTCGCTCACCGCCTGGTACGAATCGTACCGCCTGCCACGGATTCTTCCAGCCCCCGAGAGGCGAGAGGAATCCATCCAAGAATAGTGTTGACAACAAGTTACACGCCTCTGCCGTGCCTGGCACCGCGCTTGCCCAACAGGGGAATCGAGCGCGCACTCATAGTCCAGAGATCTGAAAACCCACGACCCAAGGAGAACCGAGATGTGGAGAACACTGGCGGCGGCGATGGTGGTGATGACGATGGTGGCTTGCGACAACCAGCCCGTGCCGACCGCGCCGGATCTGGACGCTACGGCGTTCGCGAAGGGATCCGGCGGGAACGACGGCCGGATGGAGATCGCCCTCAGCGGGTCCCCTGCCTTCCCCGAGGCGGACGGGAAGTCGAAGTACCGGGACAGGGGTGGAGAGCAGCAGCTCGAGATCGAGCTCGAGGACGGTCCCGCGAACACGGCGGTACAGTTCTGGGTCGACGGGAACCTCCTGGGCGCGGGCACGACCAACGGCTTCGGCGACGTGGAGCTCCGCCTGAACTCCGACGAGGGGGACGCCGTGCCGGCCGTCTCCAACGGTACCACCGTTGCTGTCACCACGACCGGTGGCACGACCATCGTTTCGGGGGCGTTCTGATCTTCGGTCCCCATCAGTTCCCCCACAGTTCGGAGGGCGAGGAGGGTCCCTGTGGTCGACCACAGGGACCCTTCCTGTTCGAGGATGACTCCATACGCCGCGTGGCCAGTCTGGAGTCGGCCCCCACCTGCGAGGCTACAGCGGAGACCCGTGGGGCCGCGCGGCCACCCGGGCTTCGGTGGTCCAGCGCCAGCCATTGGGATACTGCGGACGCCTGGCGCCGTCTCAGCGGGTCCCGGCGGCTCGTTCGAGTGCGCGGTGGTGCGCAGGGCTACGGCAGGGGGCGCCGTAGGGGTCGAAGACGCTTCCCTTAGTCGAGTAACCGCAGATAGGCGGTGCCACCCAGCATCCGCATTTGCTGCTGTACCCAGGCCGCCCGCTCTTCCATGTACGCCGACGGCCGGGCCGGACGGCGGGACTCGGAAGAACTGGCCGCTCGCAGCTCCCACGCCGTAGGTCGTGGGGCCGAACTGGGCCACGTTCAGGTAGACCTCCAGAATGCGCTTCTTGGGCCAAAGCGCCTCGATCCACAGGGTCAGGTAGGCCTCCAGGCCCTTGCGGATCCAGCTTCGTCCCGCCCACAGATAGAGGTTCTTGGCCACCTGCTGGCTGATGGTGCTGGCGCCGCGACCCGATTCCTCCTCGATGGCCGCACGGATCGCTCCGAGGTCGACCCCGTGATGGGTGGGAAACCGCTGGTCCTCGGACGCGATCACGGCGAGGGCGAGGTTGGGCGAGATGTCATCCCAGTCCACCCAGGCGTAGGCGGACCGCGCCTCGGAGCCGCCATAGAGCTCGATGAAGGCGCTGGTCGGAGGCGCGATCCAGCGGAACGGCAGCACGAGGAGCACGGTGGCAAGGAGCCCGGCCAGTGGGAGCTTCCAGGCCCACGACAGTAGGCGCCGCCGTCCGGTGCGGTCGACCGTAGCGGTCAGGGCGTCATCGGTGGTTGCGTCGGTGTCATCTGCCGTTGCGGCGCCGGTATCGTCTGCCCTTGCGGCGCCGTGGTCGTCGGCCGACGCCGCGGTGGGGCCCTCCGCGGATGCGGCGCGCCTGTCCTCCTCCGTTGCGGCGCCACGGTCCTTCGCCGTTGCATTGTCCGCGATTCCGGCCGTCGCATTGTCTGCGTCGTCTGCCATTGCGGCGCCGTGGTCGTCGGGCGTCGCGCTGCTGGTGCCGTCGGCCGTCGCGTCGCCGGCGTCCTCGGCCGTTGCGTTGCTTTCGTTCACGGCCGCCGCAGCGGCCGGATCGCGCTCACACTCCCCGACCGCCGGTCGGCCTATGTCAGATTCGCCTTCCCGCGATCGTTCGTGGATCGAGCGTTTCATCACCCTCATCACTGCGGAGTCGTCACCATGAGCTGCACGCCGAGGTTCAGGCGAAGGCCCGGCCCCCTTCTGCCGGTCCTCATACCACTCGCGCTCGTCGGATGCTCCGATCCGGTCACGGTGAAGGACGGAAACGTCGAGATCTTCGCCGACTCGGGCGCGTTCACCGTGCGCAACCGAGCGCCAGTGGACTCGCTCGTGGTCGCAATCGTCGAGCGTGAGACCGCGGCGCTGGTCGACCTGGCACCCTGCGACGAGTGGCCGGACCCGATCGCTCCCCGCGGTGAGCGGCGCGTGCCGTACGAAGACGTCATCGGCTACGAGGTCGGTGCCGCCGACGCCTTCGTCTACTGGTGCGCGCGCTTTCAGGGCAACGTGACGGACGGCGGCACCCTGACGGTGCCGTTCGACTGACGGCGCCGCGCAGACGTTCCTGATGCCGCGTCCCAATCAGCCATGGACGGATTGGCGGTTGCGGAGTGGGGTGGGTCCGAGACGTCGTCTTCTTCCCTGTCTCTCGCCGCGCTGCGTCGCGTCTGGCCGCCGTGGCGAACCATTCGGTCGTCCGATGACCCCGCACCCCCTCCACGGGCCTCACAGCGCAGCACAGGCGGTCGCCCGGAAACCCGATATATTATCTAAGTGACTGACATATAGTGGCTTAGGGAGGCGAGCGATGGGATACGCAATGAGAGGGACGGGTCGGGCGGCCTGGGTGGTGCGGGAGCGGACGGTGGACCTCGGGGCTCGGCGCGACAGACCCGGCGGCCTCCACGAAACCCTTCACCCCGAAGAGCCCGCCGACCCCGACGACGCTCTCTACGTTCTGGGCGAGCGCTGTGCCCAGGCCTACATGCAGGCCGAGCGCCTGCACGCCCATGCAATGACCCTGCTCGCCGAATTCGACCGCCGGCGCGGCTGGCAGGACACCGGCTTCGCGTCCACGGCAGAGTGGCTCGCCTGGCGGATCGGCATCAAGCTGGGTGCCGCCCGGGAGCGCGTCCGCGCCGCCCTCGCCCTGGAACAGCTCCCCCAGACGCAACGCGCAATGGAAGACGGGGAGCTGTCGTTCACCAAGGTCCGTGCGCTCACCCGGGTGGCGACCCCCGATAACGAAGACGTGCTGCTCGAGCTTGCCAGGGCCGGGTCCGCGGCGAACCTGGAGCGGGTGGTCCGGGGCTGGAAGCGGCTGGGCCGGAAGAGCGAGGTGAACGCGGAACAGCTGCGTTACCGTAGCCGCAAGTTCAACGCCTTCGTCGACGAAGACGGGATGGTGGTGGTGAAGGGGCGATTGGATCCCGAGGCCGGCGCGATGCTGATGCGGGCGGTCGAGGCGGCGAGCGACGTGCTGTACCGGCGGGAGGTGAGAGACGACGAGTCAGAGCTCGGCGAGACGACCCCTGAGCAGCGCCGGGCCGACGCGGCGGGCCTCTTGGCGGAACGGGCACTGGCAGCCGGGTTCGGCCACGTCGATGGCCCGGTGAGCGGGTCGCGGGCAGACCGCACCCAGGTCGTGCTGCACGTGGACGTCTCGACGCTGTCGGAACGGGGCGAGCCGGGACTGTCCGAGCTGGACGACGGGACGCGCGTTTCCGCGGAAACGTCGAGGCGCATGGGGTGTGACACGGGTGTGGTACGGGCGGTGGTGGCGTGGGACGGCGGAGCTCGTTCCCGCATCCTCAGCGTCGGGCGTCGAACCCGTACCGTGCCACCCAGCCTGCGCCGTGCGCTGGAGGCTCGTGACCGTGGCTGCCGCTTTCCCGGTTGCGGGCTCCGCCTCACCGATGCGCATCACGTCAAACACTGGGCCGATGGCGGCGAGACCAGCCTCCGGAATCTGGTGCTGCTGTGCCGCCGGCATCACCGAGCGGTGCACGAGGGCGGCGTAACGGTCTGCCTCGATAAGAAGGAACAGGTCGTGTTCTTCACGCCGAGGGGGCGAGCCATCTCGGACGCACCGCGCCGCATCGCGGATCCGAATTACCGCGGAAACTTCGCCCAGGCCACGGGCCGACGCTACCGCGGAGGCGCAGAGACGCGGTCCGGGGTGGCAGTCGTGGGGCGCCGGGAGACGGAGTCGGAGTCTGCGCCGAATTACCGCGGAAACTTCGCCACTCTCCCCCTCCGCCCTTCGGGCTACGACGGGAGCGCGCGGTGGAAGCGCGACTCCGACGCGCCCTGGGGGACCGAGGCGTGCGTGATCGACGCTCTCGACAACGGGACCTAGCTAGGAACTGCTTGGCTGAAGCCGCAGCTGGACCCCCTCCGCCATCCACCCCTTGACCTCGCGTTTCCAAACATGTAACCTGTAAGTTACATATGAGCACGGATTCAATGGACTCGATCTTCGCCTCGCTCGCGCACCCGAGCCGCCGCCAGATCCTCGACATCCTGAAAGAGGACCCGGGCTGCAGCGTGAACGACGTGGCCGAGCACTTCGAGGTGAGTCGCATCGCCGTCATGAAGCACCTGCGGGTTCTCGAAGAGGCTGGACTGCTGATCTCCGAGAAGGAGGGTCGGACGAGGCGTCTCTACTTCAACGCCGTCCCGATCCAGATCATCTACGACCGCTGGACCAGCGAGTACTCCGTCCTCTGGGCGAGCAAGCTCACGCGGGTCAAATACGCGGTCGAGGGAGCGGGGGCAGAACCCTCCGCATAGGTGGCGGACTCGCTGCGAGCGGGGCCGGAACACGGATACCCAGACAGGAGACTCTCCAATGGCCGAGACCGAACGCGCCGTATTCCAAATCCACATCAACGGCCCGATCGAGGAAGTCTGGCGGCAGATCACCAAGACCCATGAGCCTCAGGAGTGCTTCTTCAACATGTACATGGACACGCCCGAGGGAGAGCTGGGTGTCGGGAAGCCCATCATGATGAGGACCAAGAGCCGCAGGTATACCGGGGCCATCGGCGAGGTCCTCGAGTTCGATCCACCCTATCGGTACGCACACACCTTCCGCTTCACCCACCTGGATGACCCTGAGAGCACCGTCATCTACGAGCTGACCGAGAAGGACGGCGGGGTCGACTTCAAGCTGATTCTCGAGGATCTGCCGAAGGGCACGAAGACCGCCAAGCAGATGAAGCAGGGCGGCACGATGATCCTGAACACCTTGAAGGCCATGGTCGAGAAGGGGCGCCCGTCACTAGCGACGCGGTCGTTGTTCGTGCTGTTCAGGGCGATCGAGTTCACGTCGCCAGCCAGCTCGAAGTCGGAGCACTGGCCGCTCGAGCACCACCGAGCCTGATACCGGGGGGGACTGGTTCGCTATGGGACCCTAGGCAACCGACAGAACGGTTTCCGCCTCGTGTTGGAATGGGTCGACGACCGTCACGCCATCCAGGAGCTGTCCGTCCTGTAGATCCTCGGTCAGGAGCCAGCGGCTCCCCGACACCACCGCTCCGGCGACAAGGAGCGAGTCCCACCACGAAAGGCCGAACCGATCCTGAAGAGACCAGGCGTGCTCGAACTGCCGCAGATCTTCGACGACGGGGTCCCAGACACCGAAGGCGAGCACGTCCTCTCGGGCATACTCCTCCGAGAGCGGGCGACTGAGCTTCCGAGTCGTAGTGACGTAGTACTCTCGGAGCACCTGGAGGCTCAACCGTCCGCGGCGGGTATCCCAGAGGGCGGCCATCCATTCGGCGGCGCGGGCCTGCTTGCGACTCTCTGTGCTGTCGCGAACGTAGACTAGGACGTTGGTGTCAACGAAGACTGTCGCGTTCATACAAGGCATCCCGCGGAGGATAGGTTTCGCCGGGGCCTCTCAGTCGCTCTGGTGCCCTGGTCAGATACCGGGACATGGCTGCCTCGTATGCCGTGTCTCGACGCATGTGATCGCGCAGCATCTCTCCGATGAGCTTCGAGACGCTCGTGTCACGGCGCGCGGCCTCGACCCGGGCCCACCGCGCCGTTCGCTCATCCAGCGTCACGGTCACGTTGCGTAGCTTGGCCATAACACGAAGTTCGTGTTACACGAAGTTCGTGTCAACCATACCAAGGACCTATGCCGATCGAACAACCTTGACCCCACCCCGCATCGCGCTAGCTTTCTCGGCTCTGGACGCCTCGGTGTCCATGCCCCGCTAGCTCAACTGGTAGAGCAACTGACTCTTAATCAGTAGGTTCGGGGTTCGAGTCCCTGGCGGGGCACTGGCGGTAAGATGCAACAGAGTAGGTACTTACGGGATCGAGGTCGTCGCGATGCAGCGATCCCGATCTTCGTTTGTGTGCCTATAGCGTGCCGGCTACCGAGCAGCACCACGAACCGTGGCTGGCCTCTGACGTAGGCTCACCACGCAGTAAAGACCCTGACTCGAAGCAGCAGGTCGTCGATCGTCCCCTCCCGGAACGCCCGTCCTTCCTTCTGCCAGGTCGCATCCAGCCGCACGCGAAGGCGGACCCGCACACCGCGTTCGAGGCTGACGGTCAGTCGAACCTCTTCATCGAACTGAGCCGGCTCTCCGACGATGTGATAGAACACCTCGCCGCTGGCCATCAGCCTCCAGTACCGACCGGGACCCGCCCGGTGCCAATCATAGCTCGGACGTAAGCGATACCGCGCCCGGACCGAGTTCAGCGAGCTGCCGTTGCGCAGGTTGAAGTCGAACCGCTCTTCCAGTCGCAGGAAGTGCTCGAACGGAACCCGCCCCCTCGGCCAGGAGGCGCTCACGCCCTGCCACGGCCGGACCTCGAGGCGATTCGCGATCACCTGATTCACGGTGTAAAAGCCACCAAGTCCACCCGAGAGCCGGACATGTTCTCCGGCTTGATACCGGACGCTCGGGCGAAGGATGAACCTCCACCAGCCACCCGACTCGAGCTCACTGCGGACCCCCAGGTCGCCGTAGAGATCGACCTTGTCGCCCAATCGCCACGAGGGATTGTAGTCGACCCACAGTTGCGGGCTGATGTGATCGGCCTCGTCTAGGAGCTGGGTTGTCGCCGGCTGCGGACTAAGGACCATGCACGCGGCCCCCCAGAGGGCCGCCGTCAGGCGAGCTGCGCTTACGAAAGCTCCACGCTCCGGTCGCGGGTTGGCTGAGATGTACCGGTGGGGAACGGGACGATCCTGCTCCAAGCGGAGCGGCTGCGGCGAGTTGACGCCCGTCGCCCCAACGCGGAGTTTCTTCCATCTGTGTCCATGATCGGCTCCTATGAGCGCGACGGCGCCGGTCTCAATCTCGACCGACTGATTGGCCCCCCCGCCCGCCGAGCAGGACCTCACTGCACGCAGCCGACCGACGTCACGTCCACGAAAGAAGGGAATACCGCGATGCTCACCACAAGGTCCGCCGTCACCGCTCTGTGCCTCATCACCCTCCCCGTCGCCACCGCAGCCCAGGAGCACTTCCATCCCAAGGGAAACCCACCGTCCGAGCACACGCTGGCGGTACGCGCTGCGAATGCCGCGAACCTGGCGCTCACCGACGAGCGGGATCTCGAGGAGGCCCGACGTGGCTTCATCGCGGCGCCCGACTACCGTCAGATCATGGCGGACGCCGGCCACGTGGCCTGGGACATCGGTCGCTACGACTTCCTGCTGGAGGACACGGACTACGCGAGCATCCACCCGTCGACGCAGCGTATGGCCCGGTTGAACATGCAATACGGCCTCTACGAGGTCATCCCGCGGATCTACCAGGTCCGGGGGTTCGACCTGTCGAACATCACGTTCATCGAGGGGGACAGCGGGTGGATCATCTTCGACCCCCTCACGTCGGCCGAGCCGTCGAGGGCCGCGTTGGAGTTGATCAACGAGCACCTGGGTGAGCGGCCCGTGGTCGCCGTGGTGTACTCCCATTCGCACGGCGACCACTGGGGCGGCGTTCGCGGGGTCGTGGACGAAGCGGACGTCCAGGCGGGTCGTGTGCAGATCATCGCGCCCATCGGCTTCATGGAGCACGCCATCGCAGAGAACGTCTACGCCGGGAATGCGATGAATCGGCGTCTGTTCTTCCAGTACGGTGTGCTGCTGCCGGCTCACCCGTCCGGTCACGTGGATCAGTCCATCGGCAAGAATGTATCGGCCGGTGCACTGGGGCTGATCGCGCCGACCCGCACGATTGACGATCCAATCGAGCGTCTGACCGTGGACGGCGTAACCATGGTGTTCCAGAACACGCCGGGCACCGAGGCGCCCTCCGAGATGAACACCTGGTTTCCCGAGTTCGATGCGTTTTGGGCCGCGGAGAACGTCACCGGCACGATCCACAATATCTATACGCTTCGTGGCGCCAGGGTGAGGGACGCGCTCCGGTGGTCCAAGTACATCAACGAAGCGCTCTACATGTTCGGCAAGGAAGCCGAGGTGATGTTCGCGTCGCACAGCTGGCCGCGGTGGGGGAACGGGCGCATCCAGGAGGTCCTTCGCGCCCAGCGCGACGCCTACGCCCACCTCAACAATCAGACCCTCCACTTGGTGAACCAGGGCACCTCCATCAGTCAGATCCACAACGAGTACGAAGTGCCGGAGAGCCTCCAGCAACAGTGGGCTGCCCGGAGCTACCACGGCGACGTGAAGAACAACGTGCGGGGGGTGGTGAACTCCTACCTGGGCCACTGGGATGCCAACCCGCGCACCTTGATTCCCCTTTCGCCGGAGAGCTCCGCACCGCTGTACGTGGAAATGATGGGAGGGAGAGACCCGATCCTGGCCAAGGGGCGTGAGCTGTACGACCAGGGCGACTATCTGATGGCATCGGAGATTCTCGACCGCCTGGTCTGGGCGACGCCGGACGACCAGGAAGCCAAGGATCTGTTGGCCGACGTCTACGAGCAGCTCGGATACCAGCAGGAGAGCAACAGCACGCGGAACGCCTTCCTTGCGGCCGCGTTCGAGCTGCGTTCGGGGATTCCCGAGGGAGCGACCCCGGAGTCCGTCGTGCCCGACGTGCTCCGGGCCATGTCGACGGAGCTGTTCCTGGACTTCCTGGCCATCCAGATGGACAGCAGGGCCGCCGAGGCCGCCGGGCTGGAGTTCACCGTGAACTTCATCACACCGGACCGTGGCGAAACCTATGTGCTCGAGATGAGCAACGCCACGCTGACCAACATCCAAGGCTATCTGGCCGAGGACCCTGACCTGACCCTCACGGTGGACCGCGGAGATCTGGACACGGTGATGACCGGGCAGGCGACGTTCGCGGATCTGTTGGCCGACGGGCGCGCGACCATGGAAGGGAACGCTGAGGTCATGGCCCAGCTGACGGGCATCTTGGTGCAATTCACCCCGGACTTCGAGATGCTGCCCGGCACAGCCCGGAACTAGGAGACGACCATGAAACGGCTAGTCCAGGTCTCGGCCGTCGTGCTCGGGTTGGCCGTACTTCCGACGCCCTCTCAGGGTCAGGTGCTCCTTGGCATCCTGTTTGGTGACAAGCTGTCTTCCGAGAAGTTCCACATCGGGCTGACCGTGGGTCCGAATCTGGCCAACCTATCCGGCATCGAGGGAACGAGCATCAGGGGTGGCCTCGCGCTCGGCCTCCTCGGCGAGTGGAGGATGAGCGAACATCTCTTCCTGCAACCCGAGCTCCTCCCGTTCTACCGGGTCGGAGCCAATGACCTGCCACAGCGGGATCTGGGACCGCCCCTCGACTCCATCGCCACCGACCAAAGCGGGAGTCGGAACCTGAGCTACTTCGAGGTCCCTGTGATGCTCAAGTATGGCCTGGCGCAGAACCGTCTCCACCTGGGCGCGGGGCCTCAGGTGGGATTCCTCCTGAGCGCCACCGACGAAGCGCAAGCAACGCTCCGGGAAGACCGTCTCCCCCAGGACACACGTGTCACCGTGGAGACGAACATCGAGGACGACCTGAACTCCACCGACGCAGGGATCGTCTTTGCTGTCGAGTACAAACTGGCACCCGATCCGTTCGCTACGAGCCTCGGAGTCCGGTACTACCTGGGCCTGACGGACCTGCTGAAGGACAACCCGGGTGACGCGGTCTACAACCGAGTGTTCACCATCGTCGGGTCCATCGCCATGGGAGGAGCGGACGACGACGAGGAAGGCAACTGAGGCCCCTGTGTCAGTTTGTGTGTCCGTACGATATGCGAACTTCCGCTGCGGGATTTCGAGGAAACGTACCGTGGCACGGTTGGGTCAGAAGGTGGGTCCGAATGAACGCGGAAGCTCCCTTACTGCAGCGCCCAGGATACCGGAACTTCCCATATGCGGGCTTTGACAGTACGGGAAGTTCCCACATCTGGCGGTGATCTGAGCTTGACTCTTAATCAGTAGGTTCGGGGTTCGAGTCCCTGGCGGGGCACTGGCCGGAAGTCCTTAGAGGGCAAGGGCTTCCGGCTTTGTTATGGGCGGTTGATACGGCCGCACGTTCCTGGCGGGTGTGAGCTTCCCCGTAGGCTGAGTTCCCTCGCCGCCCATACCGGTCGTTGGGCCGTTTCTTTCTTTAAGGTGAGTCCCGTGATGCGGGTCGCTGGTACGCGTTTCAATTCGCCTCGTAGACCGTCTCGCCCGAGAAGACGGTGCGCCTTACGACCGTATCGTAGATCGTCTCCGGGGGGATCTCGAACAGGTTCCGGTCGAGCACGATGAAGTCGGCGTGCTTGCCGATCTCGATGGAGCCGATGGATTCCTCGCGCTCCATGGCATAGGCCGCGCCCATCGTGATGATGTGGATGCCCTCCTCCAGGCTGATGGGTTCTCCCTGCGTGCCGGGGAAGTCACCGCTCGGGTGTGCTCGGGTCACGAGTCCTTCGAGGCCTCGGAAGGGATTGGCGTCAGGCGTGCCTGCGGGCCAGTCGCTTCCCCAGGCCAGGGTGATGCCCGCGTCGAGCATCGCCCGAACGTCGAAATAGCGTGCCGCGCGCTCGTCACCGAGTCGCGATTCGAGAACCGGCGTCGCCCCGAACGGGAACCACATCGCCGGACCGATCTCGGCGACCACGTCCAGTTCCACGTACCGAGCGAAGTCGTCGGGGTGCACCAGCTGGTTGTGGCCCATGTGGAAGCGTCGGACCTGACCGGGATACCGCTCGTGGGCCTCTTCGACCAGGTCCAGCACGGCCCGGGCCGTCCCGTCGGTGATCGAGTGGATGTGGCCTCCGATTCCCTGGCCGAGGTACTCGACCACGTCCGCCATCATCTGGTCGGTCATTGTGAGCTCGCCGTAGGTATCCCGATCGGCGTACGGCTCGACGAGTAGCGAGGTGTAGCTGATGGGCGTACCGTCGCCCCAGAACTTGAAGTGCGCGGTGTTGATCTGCTCCGTGGCCCGCTCGATAGCTCGAGGAAGATACGCTCTCGCTTCGTCAGGGGTGATCACCTCTTCCGTGTACTCGTTCATGGCCAGGGCCGCGTTGATCCGGAAGGGCAGATTCACCTCGGACTGTAGCTCGAAGTAGGCGTCGATCGTCTCTTCCAGAGCAAGCATGTCGATGAACGAGGTCACACCCCAAGCAGTCATCTGGGCCAGGGAACGCTCCATAGCGCGCTTGTAGGCCGTCGGAGGCGCACGCTCGATGTGTCGGGCCACCAGGCCCATGCCGGTTTCGGACAGATACCCGGTCGGTTCGCCGGTGACCGGGTCACGATCGATTGTGCCGAGCGGGGGGTCGGGAGTGTCTGCAGTGATACCGGCCATCTCGAGCGCGAGGCTGTTGGCCGTCGCGTTGTGCCCCGATTCGTCCACGATATAGGCGGGTCGGTCCGGCACGATTTCGTCCAGCCATTCCCGGGTCATCTTGGCTCCCGGAAATGCGCCGAATCCGTACTTCATGCCCCGGATCCAGGTCTTGTCGGGATTGGCAGCGGCGTAATCCCGAATCGCCACTGCGACACCGTCTGCATCCAACTGATCGGAGAACAGGAGGTTTCCGTTCTCCTCCTGGGTGTACACGTCGAAGGGGTGGACGTGGGCGTCGACGACGCCGGGCATGACGAACGCGCCGCCGAGGTCCACGATCTCGGTGTCGTCCCCGGCAACTGCCATGACGTCGTCCGCGGTGCCAACGACCATGAACCTTCCGTCCTTGACGGCCAAGGCCTCGACCCACGGCTGGGATTCGTCGACCGTGTAGATGCGGCCGTTGTGGTAGACGGTGTCAGCGGCCTCTTCGGGTCCCATCTGGCACGCGGCGACGAGACAGAAAGCCGCCAACGGTCCCCAGCGGCGAAACGGTAAGGACATGTCTTGAACTCCAGGGACTACTTCAGAGGGTCAGATGGGGCGGGGGGAAGCAGAGGAACACAAACCTGTGAAAACGTCAAATGCGGCCGCTGGTCAGATCGTCGGCCAGTGTGGTCCCGGTCTCCGTTTGTGGTCCCATGGTATGCGGGTGGCGGACCCGCGAACCCCCCGCGCCTGACCGCGAACACCGCCTAGCCTCCGTCACGCAGGCTACGGTGAAGGGTGCGACCGACCTACGAAGGCCCCGTCGAAGAGGGCCGCGTGATCCCCAGCTTGTGCATCCGGCCCCTGAGCGTGCTGGGGTTCAGGCCCAGCCGCTCGGCCAAAGGGGATCCCCGATGCCCACCGCAATGCTCGTGATGGTCATGCGAGACTGGACCTAGGGAACCCGCTACCTGCCGATCTCCACGCCCACCCGGACCTGGAACGGCGGCTGGAACGCGACCGGGGTACCGAACCCGGGCCTCTCGCCCCGCTGGTTCGCGACCAGCTCGTCGTACGAGGCGAAGGGCGAGCCCCGCGCGCCGTTGAAGCGGCGCTGGTCCACGTTCACGACGGCCTGCGGATTGCCCAGGTTCAGCAGGTCGACGATCACTCGGCCGGCCGTGGAGACGGCGTATGTGACTCTCAGGTTCAGGTCCCATGTCGTGGGGGTGCGTCCCTCAGTCCCCCTTGGGGTCAGGAACAGGGGGGCGTTGAAGCCACCCGTGACCCGACCCAGCTCGCTCAGGGGCGTGCCGGACTGGACCTGCACGATCAGGCCGGCCGAAAGGCGGTTCGTAGCCTCATACGACCCGGAGAGCTTGAACACGTGGGGGCGGTCGTTCGGCAGCAGGCCAGCGGCGTTGACCGGCTGGGCCGGGAAATACGTGAGCTGGTTGTTGTTCGGACCGAAGCTGCCGCCCCGCAGGCCGCCCGCGTCGGCCACGAACAGGCCCGGGTAGTTCCCCTCGCTGCGGGACAACACGTAGGACACCAGCGCGGAGAGCCGCTCGGACTGGGCCCGGAAGGACACCTCCAGAGACGAGTAGGTCCGCTCAGAGGGGGGGAGGTGATCCAGGGGCCCGGAGCCGGGGTTCCCTCCGGCGAACTCCCGGTCCGGCCGGAACGCGGAGGTGATGCTCTCCCGCAGCTCCCTGTGCAGGCCTCGGACGCTCAACACGGCGTGGTCGCCGAGCTGCCGCACCACCCCAAGAGCCACCTCGTCGTGGTGCTCGCCGCGGAGACCGTCTGTCCCACCCCGTACGTCGTCGGGGTCGCTGATGACCAGGGTCGAGTCCACGACGGCGCCGGGCTGACGCGGGTCGGTACTGGTAAAGACCTGGCGCTGGTCGAACCCGGCCAGGCCGATGGTGGACCATAGCAGGGCGAGCTGCTGATAGAAGCGGCCCGCGTGCGCGAAGACCTTGGTGCGGCCATCCCGTCCAGGGAGGAACGCGATGCCCACACGCGGCTGGAGCTGGTCCATGATGGACTGGCCCACCTCGCCGTCCTGGTCCAGCAGACTCTGACCGTCCCAGCGCAGCCCGACGTTGAGGTGGAGTCGATCGTCCACCTGCCAGCCATCCTGCACGAACAGCGTAGACACTCGGTTCTCTACCACGACGTCCTGGATGAAGATCGACGACCTGTACACGCCGTCGGTGAGCCACGCCACCTGGCCCGGCGCTTCCAGGTTCTCGACGTCCAGGCGGTTCTGCTGGAGCTCGAGACCGGCCTTGAGGGTGTGACCGCCCGCCTCCAGCGACGCCGACAGCTTCGCCGAGGTTCGGGCGCTACGGATGCGTTGGTCCGTGCCGTTCCCCCCACTCAACAGGATCGTCGGCAGCCCGGTGCGGTCGATGAAGCTGGGCTGCTCGCGCCCCAACGCCGTGGCGCCCTCCGCGTCCTCGCGGCGGGTGTGGCGCGACACCACGGCTTCGAGACGGAGTGCGTCGCTCGGCCTGAACGCCCAGCGCAGAGCTCCGTTGACGCCTCCTTCGTTGGCTGAGGTCAGGATCGGATCGGGGTTGAGCAAGGTGACGCCGGGCGCGGGACTTACGCGACGCTCCCGCGTGGGGTCGCCGAAGACCGACAGCGTGAAGTCCGACCTCGGGGACGCCCTGACCTGCAGCTTTCCGGCGAACACGTGGCGGTCCGACGAGGCACGCTCGATCCCCAGGTTGGGGAGCTCCAGCTCCGACCGGGCGAACCGGGGGTTGTACGCCCCGAACGCAACAACCCGGTCGGCGACGATGGGGCCCGAAACGCTCACGCCCAGGTCCACGTCCAGGAACGACCGCTGGGCCAAGGTGTTGGGTACCGGCGCCGCGTCGGCGGCCACGGCGGAGCCGGAGTAGAACCCGAAGGCGTCCCAGGCGA
>JBDHLD010000082.1:0-13605 GCA_039586035.1 Gemmatimonadota bacterium
CACGTACCCCAGCCTGTTCGCCGAGCTGTCCCGCCGAGGCTGGTCCGAGTCGGAGCTCCGCAAGCTGGCCGCCGACAACATGCTCCGCGCCATGAGAGACGTGGAGGCCACGGCCCGACGTCTCCAGGCGGAGCGCGGCCCCTCCACCGCTACCATCGAGGAGCTGGACGGACCGATCACCTAGTGTGTCTTGCGGCCCCGAGGCGGAGACCGCCGTCGGCACCTGCCGAGCGTCTTTGCTCGCCGCGTGGCCGCTTCGAGAGTCCGTGATCGCCCGATCGATGACTTTCTCGGGAGTGGGCGTGAGCCGCCGTCGCCCGCCTACGACCGCGTAGACCACGCAGCCGCCATGAAACTGGCACCGCTGGTGGAGACCTCGGAACGCGTGCGCGCGGCATCGGGGCGCCGGGAGAAGATCGGCCTTCTGGCCGAGACGCTTCGTGCGGCCGGCCCGGCCGACGTGGGTCTCGCCGTCAGCTACCTCACGGGACGCCTCCCCCAGGGGCGCATCGGGGTCGGTCCGGCCATGCTGCGAGACTCCCACCCGGGCGAGGCGGCCACGGTGTCGACCCTCGTTCTCAGGGATCTGGATCGAGCCTTCGCGGACGTCGCGTCCACGGCAGGCTCGGCATCGGTCGAGTCACGGAAACGCCTGCTTCGCGATTTGTTGGCTCGCGGCATGCCCGAGGAGCAGCGGTTCGTCACCGCGCTCCTGTTCGGTGAGCTTCGGCAGGGCGCGAACGAGGGGATCATGGTCGAGGCGATCGCGAAGGCCGCCGAGGTTCCGGCGGCGGCCGTGCGACGGAGCGCCATGCTGTCGGGCGACCTCTCCGAGGTGGCCGAAGCAGCGTTCTCCGGGGGTGAGGCCGAGCTCGCGGGATTCGGGTTGCGTCTCTTCCGCCCCGTGCAGCCCATGCTGGCTTCTCCGGCGAGCTCTCCGGAGGATGCCATGGCTCGACTCGACGAGGCCGCGGTCGAGCTCAAGCTGGACGGCGCCCGCGTCCAGGTCCACAAGGCGGGCGCCGACGTCCGTGTGTTCTCCAGGCGTCTGCGCGACGTGACGCCGTCGGTCCCGGAGCTGGTTGAGGCGGTGGCGACCTTGCCGATCGACGAGCTCGTCCTCGACGGCGAGACGCTGGCCCTGAAACCCGACGGGCGCCCCCATCCCTTTCAGGCGACCATGCGCCGGTTCGGACGCAAGCTCGACGTGTCCGCCCTCCGAGCCGAGCTGCCGCTGTCGTCGTTCTTCTTCGACTGCCTGTATGCGGACGGCGACACGCTCATCGATCATCCCACCGGGCGTCGCTTGGAGGTGCTGGAGAGCGCCGTCCCCCCCGGGCTGCTCGTACGCCGCGAGCTCGCCCGCGGACCCGCCGACGTGAGCGCGCTGCTGGCTATCGCCCGCGGTTCGGGCCACGAGGGCGTCATGGT
The DNA here is from genome assembly GCA_039586035.1 of Gemmatimonadota bacterium. Lineage (GTDB taxonomy): Bacteria > Gemmatimonadota > Gemmatimonadetes > Longimicrobiales > Gaopeijiaceae > JBDHHQ01. Next base: position 1,432 of record JBDHLD010000082.1, read on the forward strand.
CAAGGATCTGGCGGCCTCGTACGCGGCCGGCCGCCGGGGAAAGAGCTGGCTCAAGCTCAAGCCGGCGCACACGTTGGACCTGGTGGTGCTGGCCGCCGAGTGGGGACACGGCCGTCGGAAGGGCTGGCTCAGCAACCTGCACCTGGGGGCCCGCGACCCGGTGGGCGGCGGCTTCGTGATGCTGGGGAAGACCTTCAAGGGGCTCACCGACGAGCTCTTGGCCTGGCAGACCGACGCGCTGCAGCGGATCGAGGTCGCCCGAGACCGCTACACCGTCTATGTGGAGCCCAGGCTCGTGGTCGAGATCGCCTTCAACGAGATCCAGGAAAGCCCTCGCTATCCGGGTGGCCTCGCGCTGCGCTTCGCACGCGTCAGGGCGTACCGCCCAGAGAAGTCCGCGGAGGACGCGGACACGATCGACACGGTGCGCGCGATCCACGCTGCCGGTCCGTAGCGCGTTGCGTCGGCCACGGTGCCACGTCGAGAAACGGCGCGGCTGGGCCGGCGTGAGCGCGTGGCTCACCCGCCAGGCACCTGACCCGTCCAGACGCGCACCGGAAGACCGCCGTGCCGGAGGTTCAGGCACGGCTCCATTGAGATGCCGATCTGACCCACCAGCCCGGGATCCGGGCAGACCACCGCCAGTTTCCAGCCTGGAAGCTCTCGCCGAGCCACGTTGCCCAGAGCGGCGTAGAGATCTCGAAGGCCGTGGCGGGCTCCGACCCGCTTGCCGTAGGGCGGATTGGTCACCAGCCAACCGCCGTGCGTCTCCATGGGTGGCGCAGTGGCCGAGAGGGGGCGGTGAAACATCGCCACGTCCGCCTCGACCCCGGCTCGCCTGGCATTTGCTCTGGCGCCCTGTACCGCACCGGCATCCCGGTCACCTCCCACGATGGAGCTGGGCGCCTCGGACAGGATGCCGGCGCCAGCCTCCGCCCTGTACGTGCTCATGGCCGCAGGGTCGATCTCGGGCCAACTCTCGAATGCGAAGGACCGGTGCAGCCCGGGAGGCATGTGACGCGCCATCATTGCCGCCTCGATGAGCAGGGTGCCCGAGCCGCACATGGGATCGATCAAGGGAACCGTGGGATCCCATCCCACGGCCAGAAGAACCGCGGCCGCGAGATTCTCGCGTAGCGGTGCCTTGGCCGTGACCTGACGATACCCTCGGCGGTGGAGGTGCTCACCCGACGCGTCGACGCTCACGGTGCAGCGGTCGCGGAACAGGCGAACGACCAGCGTTTGGACGGATCCGGCGTCTGACCCCTTCGAGGGTCGCTCCGTCGGGGCCGGGGCGTCGTCGACGGGAAGCAGCCCGGAGTCGGACCTGCCGGATTCCGCTCCGTCCGGTCGACTGGGCGCCACCTCCACGTCGCGGCCCGCCTCACGGGCCGCCTGGGCAAACCGCTCGGCCACTGCCCGCTGATGGTAGAGGCGGGATTTCTTGCACGTGACCCTGAAGCGCACCGCTTGGCCGGCCCTCGTGAAGCGATCCCACGGAATCCTCCGCGCGTGGTTCTCCAGCGCGGCGAAGTCACGGGCGCCGAACTCGGTCAGTCGGACCAGGAGCCGGCTGGCGGTCCGCAGATGCAAGCTCGCCCTCGCCAGCCCTCGAGCGTCGGTGGAGAAGGCGACACCCCCGCGGCTCGTAGTGTCGGGTTCCAGGCCCAATGTTCGAAGCTCCGCCGCCGTGAGCGTCTCCAGGCCCGGTGCTGCCACGGCGTACGCCGCGTAGTCGGTCAGAACGCCTCCGTGAGCATGATGTGGAGCGCCGGCCCCTCTCGGCCAACGGCGACGTCCAGGCCCACGTTGACCCGCTCCTCCACGACCGCCATGAACCGGATTCCGCCACCGATGGAGGGAAGGATGTTGTCGCCCGCGATCTCGGAGACCTCGTCCACGGCCCAGCCGAAGCCCGCGAACGCCACGGTCCCCCACCTTCGTGCCCAATGCCAGCGCCACTCGGACTGGAGCGCGTACACCTGATTGCCGCGCCAGCGCCCGTTCTGGTATCCCCGTAGATCGGTGCCCCCGAAGATGTTCTGGTCCTCGAACGGCACGTCACCCGTGGAGATCTCGGTGTGGAAGCGGCTCGCGATCACGTGGTGCGCGGCGACGGGGGCATAGTAGTTCACCGACAGCTCATACGCGTCATAGTCGTTCGTGCTGCCCAGCCAGGCCCGGTTGTGTACCGTCTCCAGCTCCGCGTGGACGCCCCCCGAGGGATTGAACTGGTTGTCGCGGCTATCCCACTGCGTCGCCAGACCGATCCCCGAGTAGGGCTTCTCCCGTCGCTGCGTGAGATCGCTGAGCGAATCCCGCAAAGGTCCGGGGATCGAGAGTGAGTCACCCTCCGGGCGTCTCAGCTTGAACTCCGTCCCCGTGTAGTAGAGCCGGTAGTTGAGGCCCAGGTACCAGCGTGACACGACCCGACGCTTCGCCTGGAGCTTCAGGAGGAAGATGGTGCTGTTGTAGTCGATGAAACGGTCGATGGCGGCGGGCGAGAACTGGAAGTTGATGCTGCCACCGGCGGCCAGGCCCAGCAGTCGCCAACGATCCTCGTAGAAGTGCAGGACCTGAGCCGCGCCTGCGAACCAGCTGTCGTTGGCGGAATACCAGCCGAATGCGGCCGTGACGGACGGTGGAGAGACCGTGTCCGCCTTGCTCACGTCCCACAACAGCAGGCCCGCGACGCCGAGGCCCACGCCCATGACCTCGTTGAAGGTGGGGATCGGGATGCCGGTTAGCCCCCGCTTCCGGTCTGCCGCTTCGGACTCGGCGTCCACGCCGGTCACGGGGGCCTGAGCCTGAACAGGGCCCGCGGCCACAGCCACCAGGAGGATCTGGAAGCGCAGCAGCGACCTCGTCCCCCTACCCCAGCGTGCTCCCGACACTATGCGTCAGCCGTGACCACGCCCCACATCCAGTCTCGCCATACGCAATCGAGGTTCCGGAAGCCGGCGTCGTCGAGCAGTGCCAGATGCTCGGCCAGCGGTGTGTAGTGATCGTGGGCTTCGGCGTGCTCCAGGAGGCTCTTGATCTCGTCCTCGGTGCAGTTCCCCGGAAGACGGCAGTGCTCGAGCCAACGCCGCCAGTTGACGTCGTGGTTCTCGCGCGTGCCGCCGCCCATCTGGTCCGAGAAGCAGAGCGCGCCGCCGGGAATCAGCCATCCATGCAGGGAGCGATAGAGTGCACCCTTGTCCACCACGTGGTGAAGGCTGATGGCCGACACGATCAGATCGAAGCTGGCCGGCTCGGCCTCGAGCTCCTCGAACTTGGCCGTGAGGAAGGTCGCCCGGGCCTCCGCGGACGGGACCCGCTCCCGCAGCCGAGTGCGGGTGAGCTCCACCATTTCCTCCGCGGCGTCGACGGTGGTGATCAGGCAATCCGGCCGAGCTCCCGCCACGGCCAACGTCAGGTTGCCCGTGCCACAACCCAGCTCGAGCACGCGCTGCGGATCTTGGGGCAGATACTCGATCAGCCGCCCGAGCATTTCGTCGTAGCGAGGAACCGCCCGTCGAATGAGGGAGTCGTACTCCGCAGCCAACGAGCCGAAGTAGTCGGACGCGGTGTCGGGCGTGGTCATGGCGGCTCGGGGTGTGGGCGTGGAGCCCGAACCTACTCGATGACTGCGGGCTGGCAAGGAACCCACCGGAAGCCGGGCGTGCCCAGCGAATGGAGCGCCGCGGGGCCCAGCAGCCGCGTCGATCGCCGCGGGGCGGGATACGGACCCGAGCTAACCGATGTTGACGGTGTCCCAGGTCTGACGCCGAAGCGTCGCCTTCACTCGCGTGAGCAAGCGGTGTGGATCTACGGGCTTCTGCAGGTAGTCGTCCGCGCCGGCCTCGATGAGCTCGATATCCGCGCCCTCGTCCAGGCTGGCGGTGAGGATGATGACCGGCAGCGTGGCGGTCTCGGCCCTGCTGCGTACCGCCGCCAAGACCTCGCGGCCGCCCATGTCGGGCATGTCGAGGTCCAGCACCATGAGGCTGAAGTCCGAGCTGCGGCCCAATGCCTCCAGCGCCGAGGCGCCCCCGTCGTGCTCGGACACGGAGAACCCTCCTCGCTCGAGGAGCGCGCCCACCAGGAAGCGTGATGCGGGATCGTCGTCGACGACCAGGATCGACGGCGCACCCCCATTGCTCCCGGGAGCCGGCTCCTGGGACCCGGCCGCGGGCGACATGGCGGCTGGAGTGGCACCGGTCGGCGGCCCCGGAGCGGCAGTCGCCGGGTTCGCGGCTGACGCGGATCCCGGGGCCGTCGGTCCAGCGGGTGGCGGGGTAGCGGCGAAGCCTCCCACCGAGGCGCTCGGTGATGCCGTATCGGGGGTCGGCGCCTCTGGGCCTCGTCCCGCGACTTCGGCCGCTCGAGGCTGGGACCGTCGGGCCCTCGGACCCGACAGATCCCCCAGCACTCGCTCGACCTCCTCGAGCGTGGTCTCGCCGGCGGCCACGCGCCGGACGCCGGCGTCCTGCAGCGAACGCATGCCCTGGGCCAGGGCCGCTGCCTGGAGGTCGCCGTGGCTGGCTCCATCGTTGATCATGGCCGCGATCTTCGGCGTCACCGTAAACACCTCGAGGAGTGGCTTCCGGCCCTTGTAGCCGGTTTGCCCGCAGGACTCACAACCCAGGGCGGTGACCTTGGGACTGACCCCGAACCGCTCCGCGAGGGCCTGCTGCTCTGCGGGGAGTGTCCCCTCCAACTTCACCGCGCAGTCCGCGCACACTGTTCTCACGAGCCGCTGGGCGACCACCCCACGGAGCGTCTCGGATACGGTGGCGAGGTCCAGCCCGAGGTCGGCGAGGCGCCGCACCGCCCCCACCGCGTCGTTGGTGTGCAGCGTGGAGAGAACCAGGTGACCCGTGAGGCTCGCCTGCGCGGCCATCTCTGCGGTCTCGCCGTCTCGGATCTCGCCCACGAAGATCACGTCGGGGTCCTGTCGAAGTATGGCGCGCAATGCCGAGGCGAACGTGACGTTCTGCTTCTTCTCGACCTGGATCTGGGTGAGCCCTGCGACCTGGTATTCCACCGGGTCCTCGACCGTCATGACGTTCACGTCGTCCGTGGCGATCTGCTGCAGGGCCGCGTAGAGCGTCGTGGTCTTACCGGACCCGGTCGGCCCGGTGACGAGCACGATGCCCTCCCGGTGCTTCACCAGACGGGTGAACGCCTCCCGGTCCTCGTCCTCCATCCCGACGTCGGTCAGCGAGAACTCCCGGGCCTCCGGCAGGAGGCGGATCACCGCCTTTTCAGTACCGTTGGCGGGAACGGTGGAGATCCGTAGATCGTAGCGGTTCCGTCCCACGTCGATCCTGGCCCTGCCGTCTTGTGGACGCAGTCGGTCCGCGATGTCGAGCTGGGCCATGATCTTGACCCTGGACACGACGCGAGCGAGGACGGGAAGGGGCATGCTCATGCCCTGCCGTAGCACGCCGTCCACCCGGAAGCGAACCACGCCACCCGACCCGGCGGGCTGAATGTGCACGTCGCTGGCCCCCAGCCGGTCGGCTTCCGTGAAGATGATGTTGGTCAGCCGAACGACGGGCCCCCCGGCCAGCTCCTCCGGCTGGAGGTCGGGCCCGCCGACGTCCTCCTCCTGCACCAGCTCGATGACGCGGTCCGCGCTCCCGTCCACGGTCTCGAGCAGCGATTCGATAGCCTTGTCGGGCGCGTATGCGGCGTCGATGGCCTGCGCGATGGCAGTGGGTGACGCGATCTGCATCACCGCGGTCCGCCCCGAAGCGAACGCGACTGCCTGCTCGGCCTCCAGGTCCGTGGGGTTGGCGGTCGCGATGACGATCTGCCGTTCCATGTCCCTGAGCGGCATCACGTGGAAGCGTCGCGCCAGGTCGCCGGGGATCAGTCGAGTGGCGGTTCGTGCGGCAGCGTCCAGATCGGCAGAGTCCAGCGAGAAGATCTTGGCCAGAACCTCTGCCAGAGAGCCGGCGTCCAGGCCGCTGGCTTCACTGACGATGCGCCACGCCTCCGCTGTGGGCGTGTCCGCCGGGACGTCGAGATCCTCGGTGCCGGACAGGTTGGCACGTCGAGCGACGCCCATCAGCCAGTGAGAGCTCATCGGATCCCTTTCCATTCCATCCGCTGCCCCGCGACTCGCGGGGCTCGTTTCCTCGGAGGCCAGCGCTATCCGGCGGCGTACGGCCGGTTTTGAGCACTCCAAGCTTTCTTCAGGATCGTCAGGGTTGATGAGCTTCTGAAGCGTTGCGGTGGCGCTCTCCGGGAGGTCGCACGCGTCAGCCGTCCCTGAGCGCGCGTGTGGGCTCGACCCGCGCGGCCCGAAGAGCAGGCACCCAGCAGGCCAACAGGGCCGAAACGGAGACGACGCCTACCACGGTGCCGAACGTCAGGGGATCGGTGGGCTCGACCCCGAAAAGGAGTGACCGGAGCGTCCGGGTGAGGAGCATGGCGCCGAGGATTCCCAGAGCGATGCCGGCCGACGTCAATCGCAGGCCCTGGCCCACGACCAGCCGGCGCACGTCGGCCCGCGCAGCACCTACGGCCATGCGGATGCCTATCTCGTGGCAACGTCGACTGACCGAGTACGACGTGGTTCCATAGACTCCAATCACGGCGAGCGTGAGACCCAGCCCGGCGAAGCAGAGCAGGAGAATCATGTGGAAGCGTCTGTCGGCCACCGCGTCGTCCAGTAGCGCCGGCGCTTCCCTGACCGCGATCAGCGGCAGATCTGCGTCGACCCGCGCTACCGCCTCCTCGAGGCTCGAGACCAGTGTCCCCGTCGGGAGGGTGGACCGCACGGCCAACGTCATCTCACCGTGTGTCATCTGCCGGTAGGGCAGATACAGCTCCGGGCGGGAGATGTCGTCGAGGCCGCGATGCCGGACGTTGCCCACCACACCGACGATCTCGGCACCGGGGCCGTCCGGGCTGTAGACCTGGACGCGCTGGCCGATCGGACTCTCGCCGGGGAAGTACCGGGCGGCGAGCGTCTGGTTCACGACGGCCACCGGTGGCGAGTCCACCCGGTCCGTGTCCGCGATGGTCCTGCCGGCCACGAGAGGGATCCCCATGGCCTCGAAGTAGCCCCCGCTGGCCACGCGGAAGTCGGCTTGGGCGGGATCGTCCGTCGTCGATCGGTCGGGATGTCCGGGCAGATAGAACTCGATGTCGTAGTCGGTGCCCACGGGATTCATGGGCAGCGTGGTGACCCATCCGGCTCCCGCCACCCCCGGAATCCCGCGGACCGCCGCGAGGATGGACTCGAAGGTCCCTTCCATGGCTCCCGTGCCGTATTCGTAACGCGTTTCCGGGAGCTCCAACGTGGCAGTCACCAGTCCGTCGGGGCGAAACCCCGGGTCCACTCGGGTCAGCCGGACCATGCTCGAGACGAGAAGTCCAGCCCCGGCCAATAGGACCACCGACAGCGCCACCTCGACGACGGACAGCATCGAACGTGTGCGTGTGGCGCCACGCGCGAGCCCACCCCACCGCCCGGCGTCCCGCAGGCCGCGCGTCACGGGATCTCCGCTCGCCCGGACGGCGGGCAGCAGACCCGTGGCCATCGTGACGAAGACGGTGAGGCCCGCCGCGAACAGGAGCACGCGGCCATCGACCGCCACCCGATTCCACTCCGCCAGGGCTCCGGGCTCGATGGACAACAACGCACGGATCGCAGGCGCCGCCAGCCCTACGCCCAAGGCCGAGCCCAAGACGGCCAGGAGGCCGCTTTCGATCATCAGCTGCCGGACGATGCGGCCTCTCGAAGCGCCCAGTGACTTCCGAACGGCCAACTCCCTGTGGCGATCCGAGGCCCTCGCCAGCAGCAGATTTGACACGTTGACGCAGGCGATGAGCAGAACGAATCCTACGGCGGCCAGGAGCACCATGAGGGTCGACCCGTCTCCGAGCAGGACGTCGGCCGGCTGAACGGTGGCACCCCAACCGCCGTTCGTGTCAGGGTACGCGTCGCCGAGGCCCGCCGCGACGGCCCCGACCTCGTCCCGCGCCTGCTCCAGGCTGCTGCCTTCGGCCAGGCGGGCGATGACGGAGGTGTTGCGGGTGTGTCGTATCTCCTCCCACGGGTATCGGACCTGAGGGATCCACATGGCGACGTCGTCACGGTCCGGGAACCTGAACTCCGGAGTCATTACGCCTACGATCTCGTACGGCTCGTGGTCCAACAGCAGGGTGCGCCCGACCGCCTGCGGGTCCCCTCCCAGCCGGCCGGCCCAGTAGCCGTAGCTGAGTACGACGGTGCGCCGATCGTCCTCCGCCGCGGCGTCGAACGTACGCCCCAGGGCGGCTGGAGCACGCAGAACCTGGAAGAACCCGTCGGTGACGCGCACGGTGAGCACCTGCTCCGGGCCGCCGGATCCGGTGACCGCGTAGCGCTCGTACACGTAGCCACCGATGTCGGAGAGCGTCGTGACGGATGCCCGCAGGTCCGCGAGATTGGGCGGCGCAAAGGGCTGGAGCCTCCCGCCGTTGGGTTCGGTCTCCCAGACCAGCACGAGGCGGTCGGGCTCCGGAAACGGTAGGGGACGGATCACCACCGCGTCCACCACCGAGAAGATGGCAGTCGTGGCGCCGACGCCGAGGGTCAGAGTGATCAGGACGGCAAGGGCCAACACGGGCGTTCTTCGATATGAGCGAAACGCGAACCGTGCGTCCGCCAACCAACTTCCGGCATCAGGCCCCCGGGACGACCCGGCCCTCTGCCAGCTGGCTTGGCCCGCTACCGCCACCCGGAACGCGAGCGCAAGCGCCCGCCGCCAATACCACGAGCCTCCTACGCGCCCTCCCCGCGCCTGTGCGAGCTCCTGCCAGTCGCCCAGGACTTCGGCCGCCCCCTCCTGCCCCACGGCCCACGTGAGGACCCGGCGCACGCCCCATGGCAGTCCCTCTACGTCCCGTCGCCACCACTTCATCCGCCCGCTTCCTTCCCTCCTGCCACGTTCAGGCCCTGCCACATGCTCATGAGGTCTTCGCGCGCTGCCTCCAGCATGGCCACGGCTTCAGGACTCACCTCCACCATGCGTTTCGGCCGACCTCCCCGGGCCGACGTGGCCGGTCCGAGCTTCGAGGTCACGAGTCCCCTTGATTCGAGCCGGCGAAGCGCCACGTAGACGGCTGCGTGAGATACGACCCGCCCGGTGCGGTCCTCGATCTCCCGCATGATGGATACCGTGTAGGCATCCTTCCCGAGACGAAGGCACGCCAACAGCACCAACTGCTCGAAGTCACCCAGGCTTTGCCTGCCCATGCCGCCTCCAATTCCTAGCAATGCTAATTACTTGCGATGCTAATAAAACCCGGACCGGGGCGCAACCCTGGCCGACGTGGAGTCGGTTTCGAGGAAGACGAGGAGGCACGCACGGCGCCTGGGCGGCAGCGTCTACTGCACCGGTGCGGTGAGCCGGGCAGCTCGCACGGCGAGCTTGAACCAGAAGGGGCGGTCGTCGATGTCGGCCCGGGTCATAGCGCGGGACCGTGCGAAGTCGGCCTCCAACATCGCCTCGACCTGGCTGGCGAAAGCGGTATCCGCGAAGAGGGCCGTGACCTCGAAGTTGAGGCGGAACGATCGGTTGTCGAGGTTGGCGGTTCCGATTCCGGCGGCAGCGTCGTCGACGAGCAGGACTTTCTGATGCAGGAAGCCTTCCGTGTACCGATGGATGGCGATCCCCGAGTCCATCGCCTCGTCCAGATACGCGAAGGCGGAGAGGTAGACCAGCAGGTGATCCGGATTGTCAGGGATCAGGATGCGGACGTCCACGCCTCGGAGCGCGGCCAACTGAAGTGCGCCCATCACCGCTTCGTCGGGCACGAAGTAGGGGCTGGCGATCCAGACTCGCTCCCTGGCAGCATGGATCGCGAGCAGGTACATGAGCCAGGCGGTCTCGAGACGGTCCGCGGGACCCGAGGGCAGGATCAAGGCGGCGACGTCGCCGTCGGGCGAACCCACGGGCTCCCACTCCAACCGGGGGGTCTCGCCCGTAGCCCAGTGCCAATCCTCGAGGAACGAGAGCTGGGCACTCAGCGCTGCCGGCCCTTCGATGCGAACGTGCGTGTCACGCCACGGGCCGAACGACGGGTCGAGGCCCAGATACTCGTCTCCCACGTTGTGACCGCCCACCCAGGCCTCACGGCCGTCCGTTACGACCACTTTGCGATGGTTGCGGAAGTTGATCTGGAAACGGTTCCACGGTCCCTGGGTCGAGTGGAAGTTCCGGGCGCGGACGCCGGCGGTGCGCAGCTCCTCCAGGAACGAGTCGGGCAACTTGTAGCTCCCGACTTCATCGAACAGGAAGTACACGGGGATTCCTTCCCGTGCCTTCCGGATCATGGCCTCCTTGAGCCTCCGACCCAGGCCGTCGTCCTTGACGATGTAGAACTGCACGAGCACGTAGTCCGTGGCTCGCTCGATGCCGCCAAGGATGCTGTTGAAGGTTGCGTCCCCGTCCACGAGGAGCTCCACCCCGTTGGAGCGCGTAAACGGAAGCTTGGCCAACCGCTGGGCTGCCGTGACCCCACCACGCTCCTGTGGCAGCTGCACGAGGAACGAATCCAGCTCGACGCCGGCCTCGCGAGCTACCGTGGCCAGATCGAAGTCTTCGGCCTGGCGCGCGGTGACGTAGCCCTGGAACCGGCTGCGACCGAATACCCAGTACGCCGGCACGGCCACCCAGGGGAAGGTGTTCAGGGACACGATCCAGGCGATGGCGCCCTGAGGCGTGCGCGTGCTCATGAGGGCCGAGATGGACGAGATGAGCCCCAGCCCGTGGGCCAGTACGACCAACGTAGCGAGCCGCCGTCCCGGGCGACGGCGGCTTCCTCCGACTCGGCCTGTCGAGCCTCCCGTGCCCGCCGACTCCGCTGTATTCCGCTCGGTCTCGGGGCTGAGGGCCGAGGACTGCACACCTGCCTGCCCCGTCGACCCGGCGCCTGCATCCGGCGAGGAGGTCATCGGCGTGCCGGGAAGGTGGCGGGTGGGTCGAGCACCGTCCGGAGCCCACCGCGCCGGGCTGCTGCTCCTTCAGCGATCGTGGCCGCTGGCCGACGCCTGGGACCGGCGACGGTGCGTAACGCCTCCACGCCGGCAGACTGGGACGTCACGGGAATCAGGGATCGAGCGCGCATGGACCTCAACATGCCCGGTGAAAGCGGAGCCCGACAGAGGACGAAGCTCCGGGACAACCTGCGATTCCTGGCCGTGCTGGCCCTGGTCCCGTACGTGGGCTGGCTCACGTTCGCCTACTCGTACCACTTCCTGGACGGGGTCAACCTGATCATCCACGAGGCCGGGCACGTCGTGTTCTCACCGCTGGGTGACACGCTGAGCCTCCTGGGGGGCACTGTCCTCCAGCTCGCCGCACCCGCGGCCTTCGTCGTACACTTCCTCCATCGGGGCCGTGCGTTCGAGAGTGCGATCTGCAGCATCTGGCTGGCCGAGAGCCTGATGTACACGGGCCGTTACGTGGGAGATGCGAGGGAGCTCGCGCTGCCGCTCCTCGGTGAGATCCACGACTGGAACGAGCTGCTGATCCGGGCCGGGCTACTCGATCGCGCGGAGCTGTTCGGCTTCGTGGTCCACATGCTGGCGAGTGGCATCGCGGCCGCCGCGTTGCTGTGGGCTGCACACCTTGCCCTCGGGAGCGTCCGCGGAACCGCCCAGCCGCTTTCTTGATCGCCCCAGCAAAACCGGCGATCTTCCCAACGTGCTGAAGACGCCCTGGTTGCTCGGGCGTGCTTCCCCGCAGTCCCACGGAATTTCCAACAGCCGAGAACTCCGTCCCGTGAACAAGCATTTCGTTTCGAACAAGGACGAGTCGGTCCGGATGTTCCGGAGCGACTTCCTCGAGAAGTTCACGAAGGTGCACCCCATCGTTCCCCATGTGCTCTTCGTCCCCGTAGTCGTCTTCTTCCTGTGGACGAGCACCGCGGGTGCGGGGGCGGCGGTCCTGCTCTACCTCGGCGGCGTTCTGCTCTGGACCTTCGTCGAGTACATGATGCACCGCTTCGTCTTCCATGCTCCGGACCACGTCATGGAGGAGACACATGACGTCGTGGCGGCGCTTCAGCCGGGCCAGGCCGTGGTGCCCGAACTTCCGACCTGGCGACACACCTTCTACTTCATTTCCCACGGCGTCCATCACGTCTATCCGAGCGATTCAAAACGGCTCGTGATGCCCCCGGGCGTGA
>JBDHLD010000083.1:0-20983 GCA_039586035.1 Gemmatimonadota bacterium
GGTGCTGACCTTCATCGACCTGACCGACGTGCGCAGGGCCGAGCGGGCACTTCGACAGGCGGTGGCGGCCCGCGACGAGATGGTGGCGGTGGTGTCACACGACCTGCGGGGGCCTGTGGGCACCATCAACTCGGCCGCTCAGCTCCTCCTGGACGTGCCCATGCCGGAGGAGCAATGGCGGGAGCACGTGCGCGCCATCGAGCGCTCCTCGGGGCGGCTGGGTGGCTTGATCAAGGACCTGCTGGACGTCGCCCGCATCGAGGCCGGGGTGCTCTCGGTGTTCGGGCGGCCCCACCCAGTGGAGGCCCTCGTGGACGAGGCGCTCACCCTCGCCCGGGTCAATGCCAGGCAGCGTGGGGTCACGATCGCCCGAACCGAGAGCGAGGCTGCCCTCCCGCTGGTCGTGGCGGATCGGCCCCGGGTCCTGCAGGTCTTCTCGAACCTCCTGGACAACGCGATTCGCCACTCTGCCACGGGAGGACGAGTGGTCGTGGGGACGGAGATCGATGGCCCGGAGGTCGTCATCTCCGTCCGCGACGAGGGACCGGGGATTCCCGAGGACCAGTTGGCTCGGGTCTTCGACCGCTTCCGTCAGCTGGAGGGGGGCGGGCGCACGGGGGCGGGTCTGGGCCTGGCCATCGTCAAGGGCGTGGTCGAGGCCCACGGCGGGCGGGTGTGGGTAGAGAGTCGAAGCGGCGCGGGCAGTACCTTCTTCTTCACGCTGGCGGTGGCCGAGGAGGGTGGGGAAGTGGAGAGGCAGGTCGCCGGCGGCGGTCAGGAGCTCCCTGCCTAGAAGTCCAGGCCCTCGCAGGCGTTCCGAACGATCGAGGCGTAGTCGGGCACCAGCGACAAGCTGACCGCGTCGCCCGGATCGTAGGCCCGATTGGATGCGAGGTGAACCGAGATGGTGCGCGCTCCACCGTGGGCCGTGGGTACGCTCACCAACGCCTCCACGTTCGAGCCGGTGTAGGTCGTGCCGACGATCGTGCCCCGCAGGGACCCGTGCTCCACCGTTTCGAAGCCTTCCGGTCGGACCGCGACCATGACCGCCGTGCCATCCGCGAGGCCGGTCCTGTCCACGCTGCAGAACGTGCCGAAGTCGGTGAGGACGCACCCGCCGGGGCTCTGGACCACCCCCTGCAGAAGGTTGGTCCGTCCCACGAACGTGGCCGCGAAGACCGAGGTGGGATGGCGATAGATCTCCCGCGGGGTCCCCACCTGCTCGACCTTGCCCTGGTTCATGACCGCGACCCGGTCGGAGATGGCAAGCGCGTCACGCTGGTCGTGGCTCACGAACACGCAGGTCATGCCGGAGCTCCGGAGGAACGCCGCCACCTCGTCCCGGACGTTGTCCCTCAAGTGCGCGTCCAGATTGCTGAAAGGCTCGTCGAGCAACAATACCACCGGTTCGGGGGCGATGGCCCGAGCCAACGCGACGCGTTGCTGCTGGCCGCCCGATAGCTCGTGCGGGTACCGGTCGGCTTGGCGAGGCAGCCCCAGGCTCGCGAGGACCTCCTGCGCCCGGGCCGACCGCCGGGACCGGGAGAGGCTTTGGAGGCCGAACGCCACGTTCTGGCCCACGGTCAGATGAGGGAAGAGGCCGTAGTCCTGAAAGACCATGCCCACGCCCCTTCGCTCCGGCGGAACCCACTTCCCGTTCCCGGCAACGGACTCACCCCGAATCAGTACCCGGCCCTCGTCGGGCGTCTCGAAGCCGGCGACGGTCCGCAGAGCCGTGGTCTTTCCGCACCCGCTCGGCCCCAGGAGCGTGAGAATCTCGCCCTCGCGGACTTCGAGGTCGAAGCCCGCCAGGGCCGCCACAGGCCCGGGCCAGTAGAGCTTTCGCACTCCCTCGAGGGAGATCACCGACATCGCATCGCCCCTGGCGCGGATCTGCGCCGACGTTCGCAACGGAGACAGCGGGCCTCCGCTCCGGGGTCACCCGCCGGAGTAGCCCGAGCAACAAGATAACCCCTGATCCGGGGGAGGCGCGGCCCTCTATCGTCTGCGAACGAGGGACGCCAGGATCGCGACGCCGGCGACGATGAGAACGAATGACACGAAGGGCACCGCCGGATTCACCAGGCCCCAGACGCCTCCGGCCAGGAAGAGCCCTCCCATGGCGAGCCAGAAGCCTTCGAGCTCCAGGTTGAACGCCTTGCGCGTCGCCTGCATCGCCAGGACCAGCGCACCGATCCCCAGCAAGCCGATCTCGGCGCCGAGGCCAGCGACGAAGAGAATGCCCAGCCAGATGAAGAACAGCCCCCAGCCGAGAGCGTGAAGCTTGTCGGCGATGGAGCGTCCCTCGGGGGGCGCCTCGGCGGGAGTTACGGGATCTCGCACCTGTACCATTGTCCACCTCCTGCGAGTCTGATGACGAGCCCCGGAGGCCCTCGACGGCGACCTTCTCCGGAGCCCCAGACTTCGATCTCAAGATGGCGGGTCGGGGCTCTCTCGTCTGTCGGGACGGACCTGCGCCAGGAGGTAGGGCAGTCTCCGAGCTGCATGTCGACGTCCGGACCGCCTGGACTCGCGGGCCGGGCCTAGCGACGGCTCCCGCCCCGTGGAGGGCGGAGGGCACCCCACCGGGGGCGGGAGCCGGAGGGTCGGGCTACGGTGCTTCTCTGGCGACTACCCGAAAGAGCGCCAGCGTACCAGCTGTTCCACCTCGTTCGTCGTGAACCGGGTGACACCCATGTCGAACAGACGTTCGGCGGCCTCGGGCTCGTTCACGGTCCACACGCCGATCTCGATGTCTTCGTTCACGAGGGGCGTGATCAGGTGGGGGGCATCCAGTAGCAGCTCGGCCTGCGCATCGACGAACGCCTTGCCGTGACGGCGCGCCCGGACCGCCGCCAGGTCGATCTGCTCCGCTGTGTCGACGATGTAGCCGATGGGATGATCCGGGGCCTGACTCGCGACCCGATCGAGGGCGATCCAGTCGAGGGAGATGAACACGATGCGGTCCATGTACCCGGACGACCGCGACACGGACACGATCCTGTCCAGGTCCTCCATTTCGCGGTAGGCCTTGATCTCGCAGTAGAGGCGTTGGACCCGCGAACCGACGCGCTCCAGCGCTTCTGCCAGGCTCGGGATCCGCTCACCCGTGAATTCGGACGAGAACCAGCTTCCGGCGTCCAGGGCCTTGAGCTGCTCCAACGTCCGACGGCGGACGGGCCCCACCCCGTTCGTGGTTCGCCCCAGGTGAACGTCGTGAAACAGCACCGGCGTGCCGCAGGAGGCGATCTGAACGTCGAACTCCACGGCATGGGCTCCATGCGTCACCGCTCTGTCCAGCGCCACCAGGGTGTTCTCCGGAGCCGCAGCCGAATAGCCACGGTGTGCGATGATCTCGATGTTGCCGCTGCCGGGGCCGGCCATAGGCGATGCTCAGCGGAGAGGGAAGTCCGAGAGGCGGAAGTTCGGCCGTGGAGGTCTGGGCAGCAAGCGCCCGCGGTCGGAGTGGTATCCCGCCCTCAGGCCTCGGGGTGCAGCGAGCAGCGGGCAGCCCTACACGCGCCCGCGTGACCCATATAGTAGAGAAGGAGTGTGGATGCAGGGACGAAGTCGAAGTGGGGAGCGCGGTCCTCCTCCACGTAGGTGACCGAGATGGCCGGACCGTCTTCATCCATGTCGGTGCCATAGAGCCAGACCCAGACCCGATTGGCTCGGCCCCGGGCCTGAACAGCCCACGCCTCGCCGATGAGGCGAAGTGAGTCCCGCTCGATGGAGCCGCTCACGCGGACCTTGATGCCAAGGCCGGAATCGTCAAGAACTTCAGAGATGAGCTCTGTATGCATGGGTCCAGGATCAGGGTCGTTCCCTACACCTAATAGCGTCGGACCCTCAGCCCGATCGCTGAAGCGCGGCCCTGGCGCCGGAGGCCCAGCGGCGACCGCCGTTGCGGAGCGTTCCAACGTCTGGCACCGTTGCCTCGTCCAACCTGATGAACCGAGGAATCGACCCGGGGATGACCTCTGGAAGCCAGCACAGCCGACGCGAGGCCGCGAATTGACGTGACGGATGCGGTCCTTGCAGCGAACGGAGACGCCGAGGCGTTCGAGCGTCTGTACCGCGCCCACGTGGCTCGGGTGCACTCACTCGCCCGCCGCATGGCCGGCGACGATGCGGCGGACGACCTGACGCAGGAGGTCTTCATCCGAGCGTGGCGCAAGCTGGGGACCTTCAAGGGGGCGTCGAGCTTCGGCACCTGGCTGCACCGGCTCGCCGTGAATCTGATTCTCTCGAGGCGGACGACGTTGGCCCGGGATCGAGCGCGACACGTGCAAGCGGAGGGAATTCTGGAGCGTGTGAGCGGACGGCAGGAGCTGCCCGGCTTCGCCATGGACTTCGAGGCGGCGTTGAGCCGTCTGCCCGATGGGGCACGGCAGGTGTTCGTGCTCTACGACGTGGAGGGATACTCCCACGACGAGATCGCCCGGTCCATGGGGATCAGCACCGGGACCTCGAAGTCACAGCTGCACCGGGCGCGCATGCTCCTCCGGAACCACCTGAACTAGAGGTTTAGATGAAGCACGAGTGGACGGATCGTCTTTCGGAGTACCTCGACGGCCACCTGGCCGAAGACGAGGCGGCCCGGGTCGAGCGTCACATCGAGGACTGCGCGGACTGCAAGGCGACGTTGGAGCAGCTCCGCGCCGTCGTCCAGCGCGCCCGGCAGTTGACCGACACGGTTCCAAGCCGAGATCTGTGGCAGGGTATCCGTGAGGGCATCGCCCCGGAAGCCGCGGAAGGGGAGGTGATCGATCTGGCCAGCCGCCGGGAAGTGCGGACCGGGTCCGTCGGGCGGCGGGTCGTCCGCCTCACCATCCCGCAGCTGGTGGCGGCCGGCCTGGCCCTCGCCCTGGCTTCGGGCACCGGCGCCTGGCTCGTCCGCCCCGCTACACCACTGGCGCCCGGCTCCGCCGCGTCGGAGAGCGGCGGTGCGGTGCCGGCGCTCCGCACCGCCGCCGGCGACGCGTCGTCGGGCGCCCTGACGCCGGTCGATGCGACGCAGACGGGCGAACTGGCCGAGCTGGAGGAGCTCCTGGCCCGTCATCGTGCGGAGCTGGCTCCGCACACCGTCCGCATTCTCGAGAAGAACCTCGCCGCCATCGATCGGGCGATCGAGGACTCGCGCCGGGCGCTGGCCGTGGATCCGGGAAATACCTTCCTCGAGGGCCATCTCGAGCGGGCTCGCCAGCGCAAGCTCGAGTACCTCCGTGATGCCTCGGTGGCGTTCCAATGGTCCAGCTGACGCCCCTCCTGGTACTGGCGCTGGCTTCGCTGGGTCCGGCCCACGTCGACTCCGTGACGGGCCACCGGGGGCCCACGGTGGCGGACACGAGCGTGGCCGTGACCCAGGGTGACCGTCTGGTGCTGCAAAACCTCTCGGGTCGGGTTTCCGTAGAGACCTGGGGACGCGACGAAGTCCGTGTGGTCTCCCGCGGGGGCGACGGCGGCGTGCGCCTGGACCGACGGGACGGCGAGGTGCACGTCCGCCCCGACCCACGCTACGAGGACGACCGTGAGCGGTACGTGGTCACGGTGCCCGCGTGGATCTCGCTCGACGTGCGGGGGCACGAGCTCGACGCCTCGATCCGTGGCGTGAACGGAGGCGTCTCGGTCCGGACGGCCGAGGGCCGTATCGAGGTGTCCGACGCTCGGGGTCCGGTGGCCGCTCGATCGGTGGAGGGGACGGTCACGGTGGAAGACGTGAACGGGCCCGTGACTGCCGCCTCGGGCGACGACGACGTCTTCGTCCGCCGCGTGACGGGAGCCGTGGTAGCACAAACCGTGGATGGGGACGTGGTCCTCGAGGACGTCTCGGGGGCGGCAGTGGAGGGAAGCACGGTAGAGGGGAGCATCTACTTCTCGGGCGTCCTCGAGTCCGGGGGGGAGTACAGGCTGGTGACCCATGACGGCGACGTGACGGTGGCGCTCTCGCCACCGGTAGGCGCGTCGGTCGTGGTGTCCACCTTCGACGGTGACTTCGAGTCCGACTTCGCCGTGACCATGGAGCGGTTCGCGGCGGGAAAGGAGCTGCGCTTCACGCTCGGGGACGGTGGCGCGAGGCTCTTCCTCGAGGCATTCGACGGCAACATCAGGCTGCGCCGCCGCTGACGCCGGCACGGGCGCGACACAACTCGCACGGGAGGAACGATGAAGAGGTTCGGGAGACTGGCACTCGTAGCCATGGCGGCGCTGGTGGCGCTGGTCGTGTTCCAGACTCGGAACGCGGACGGTTCGGCCGGACATGGGTCGACCCTGGGTAAGATCGCCCACGTCACGCAGGGCGTCGTGGAGCGGACGGTCGACCTCGTGCACTGGGCCTCCGATCAAGTCTGGGGGAGCTCCGAGGCGAAGGCCTCCGACGCGGCCGCGTCGTCGAGTCAGGATGGGGAGTTCCGCTGGGAAGGCAGAATCGATCGGGGCGATGTCATCGAGATCAAGGGCGTGAACGGCGACATCGTAGCCGAGAGGGGCACCGGGTCGTCGGTGGAGGTGATCGCCGAGAAGCGCGCGCGGCGGAGCGATCCCGACGAAGTGCGCATCGAAGTGGTGGAGCACGGCGGCGGCGTCACCGTATGCGCCGTCTACCCCGGCAGGGACAACCGCTGTGAACCTGGAGACGGTGGCAAGAACAGCGTCCGCAACAACGACGTGCAGGTCACCTTCCTCGTCCGCGTGCCGGAGGGAGTGGACTTCCATGGGCGCACCGTGAACGGAGACGTGCGGGCCGCTGATCTCGCGTCGGACGTGGCGGCTGCCACGGTCAACGGCGGGATCGAGCTCTCCACTTCCGGCTCCGTGGCGGCAGAGACGGTCAACGGCTCGATCCGCGCCACCATGGACAGCCACGACTGGGCGGGCACGCTGGCATTCGAGACCGTCAACGGCAGCATCTCGCTGGACGTTCCCGACGACCTCGATGCCGACGTGGAGGCGTCTTGGGTCAACGGAGGTCTGGAGACCGACCTGCCGTTCACCGTCCAGGGCCGCATGTCTCGACGGCACGCCGAAGGCGCCCTGGGCGCGGGAGGGCCCGACATCGAGCTGACGACCGTGAACGGATCGATTCGCATCCGCTGATCGAGGCGAGACACACATAGAACGGGGGTGAGGCACACATGAACGTCAGAAACGCGGGATGCGTGGCGCTGGCGGTCGCGCTGGCCGCTTCGGGGTTGGCGGGCCAGGAGTCTTTCGAGCTGGGTGGAACCGACGTGTCCATCTACAACCTGGCTGGCCAGGTGGAGGTGGTGGGCGGTTCCGGCTCCGACGTGGTGGTGGAGGTAATGCGCGGCGGCTCCGACGCCCGGCAGTTGAGCGTGGAGGTGGACCGGATCGACGGCCGCGAGGCGCTGCGGGTGATCTATCCGTCCGACCGGGTCGTGTACGAGACTCGGGGCTGGAGCGGCAACACCCAGCTCCGGGTCGGGGACGACGGTACGTTCGGTGGCCGCGGAGGTGATCGGGTGGAGGTGTCTGGGTCCGGGCGCGGGCTGGAAGCGCATGCGGACCTTCGCATCACGATCCCTCCCGGCAAGGACGTGCGGGTGTATCTGGCCGTCGGGGAGATTCAGGCGACGGACGTCGTTTCGGACCTGAGGTTGGACACCCACTCCGGCGGGGTCGAGGCCAGGAGCATCCGTGGTGACCTGATCGTGGATACCGGATCCGGGAGCGTCGTGGTGGAGGACATCACTGGCGCCGTAAGCGTGGACACGGGATCGGGGGGCGTGGAGCTCCGGCGGGTGGACGGCGGTACCGTGAGCGTCGACACCGGGTCGGGTGGCGTGCGCGGATCCGACATCACCGCGGGCTCGGTGAGCGTCGACACCGGCTCCGGAAGCGTCGAGCTGAACGCCGTCGGCTCCGCGGACGTGTTCGTGGACACCGGCAGTGGCAGCGTCGAGGTGGAGCTCCTCCAGGACATCGACCGCCTGGAGGTGGACACGGGGTCCGGCTCCGTCACCGTCCGTATGCCCGCAGACGTGGGCGCGACGGTCGAGGTGGAGACCGGCAGTGGCGGCATCGACGTGGACCTGCCCATCCAGATCCGAAGCGTACGGAGGGACTACCTGCGCGGCGAGCTCGGTGACGGTCAAGGGACGATCGTCATCGACACGGGATCGGGAGGCATCGAGCTGCTTCGCAACTGAGCGGCTCGTCGCCCGATGCGGCGGAGGGGGTCCAGCGACGCTGGGCCCCCTTTCTTCGTTGTGCGCCCGCACCCTTGATTTCACGCCTCTCGAGGAGAGAATAGGTCTAGCGTCCGCCACCCTCATACAGCCCAAGGCAGATGTCATGGTCGTCCCCGACATCGCGTTCAACTTTCGTCATCCGGTCGAGGTCCGATTCCGTGACATCGACATGGGCGGCCACGCCCACCACGGCCAAGCCCTGATCTACATGGAGGAAGCCCGTGCGGCCTACTGGAGGACCGTCGTAGGCCGGCCGGGCCTGGACGACATCGACTACGTCCTGGCCGAAGTCACGGTCCGGTACCACCAGCGCGTCCTGTGGCCAGACGAATTGGACGTAGGCGTCCGCGTCACCCGTATGGGTCGGAAGCACTTCGAGATGGCCTACGAGGTTCGTTCCCCGGCGCGGGGTCGACTGGTCACCGGTCGCACGACGCAGGTCATGTACGACTACGAGGCCGGCACGTCCAAGCGCATCTCCCCGGAGGCGCGCGCCCGCATCGAGAGCTTCGACGGTCCGTTTTGAGCCGTCGGCAAGGAGTCGAGAGGACGCGGACGCCTGGGCCGGCCGATCGAGCCCGGTCTCGCGGCCGCACGCCCGCGACTTGCCGGGGCTTGTAAGATTCTCCCGTAGGCAACGCATAGACACCCTGAGGCCCCGAGTCCGGCCTGCGCTTCAGGGTTGACGTCGGGCCCTGGAGGGTGTACATGGACCCGGGTTGCCCGGGTGGCGGCCGCTTGGCCCCCCGACATCGGTCGGCGTCGGTGCGCCAGTGACGTGCTGCGTGCCGGCAACAGAGCGTGCAGGAGCACGACAGACGGGAGTGGCCCGAGCTCCCGGCCAGGAGCGGGATCTTTCGGCAGACGGGCAATGTAAAAGGACAGTGACGACGCGGCGCCGCTGGCCCGCGCCATGCAGGAGGACTCTCGACAGCTCCCGACGAACCAGTCCCGGTTGACCCTTTGGCCGGGTTGTGCATAAATTTGCAAGCTTCGTAAATTTTATTTTCGGCCCGGGCCCGAGCGCTCGTGGGTAAGTGCGAAACCGTGTTGGATAGGCCCCACGGGCCGTGGACTCCGCACAGGTCCAACTTCAGGAGACTGGAACGATGATCGGACGGCTGATGAAGGGCACGCTGGCGTTGGCAGCGGCCCTCCTCGTGATTCCTGTCGCGCCAACGAGCGGCCAGGCACAAGAGCAGGAAGTCACCGGACGTTTCCGGGTGTTGGTGCCCAATCTCGACAGGCTGGACGAGCAAGCCGACAAGAACTTCGGCAAGGACGTGGCGAAGGAGTTTCGGGAGCTCATCGACGAGCTCGCCACGCACCAGCCCGTCGAAGAGAAGGAAGCCAAGGACGCGGCCAAGCAGTTCAAGCTCGACTACGACGAGCTCACCTGCATCCAGACCCGGCAGCTGGCCAGCCAGATCAACGCCCAGCTGGTCATGTGCGGCAGCTACAGCCAGACCGGCACCGAATACGCCGTCGACGCCACCTTCATCTCCGTGCAGAACGGCGAGAGCTTCGACGTCGAGCAGTTCACCGTGCCGGAGAAGGACAAGGAGGCGGCCGCCCAGTCCATCTTCGAGTCGTTCGATCTGCTCGTCCAGCAGACCCGCTTCGCCGCCTTCTGCGGCGACTACGCCACCTCCCAGCAGTGGGACAACGCCCTCACGAACTGCGATCGGGCCATCGAGCTCTCGCCCGGCGCCGTGAGCGCCCGCTACACCCGGGCCCGCGTGTTGATGGAGCTGGAGCGGATGGAAGAGGCCTACGAGGAGCTCGGTACCGTCCTCGAGCTGAACCCGATTCACGAGAACGCGCTGCAGACCGCAGGGTTCGTGGCGATCCAGCTCGGCCGGATCGACGAGTCGCGGGCCCACTACAACAGCTACCTCGAGCTCAATCCCGGCAACTCGCAGGTGCGGATGCACGTGGCCTACGAGCTCGCTCAGGAGGGTGACCCCGCCGGCGCGATGATGATGATCGAGGAGGGCCTGAGCCTCGAGCCGGACAACATCGATCTCCAGAAGCAGCACGGGAACTTCGCCTTCGCCGCGGCGACGCAGGCCATGGGCGACCAGACAGACTCCGACGATGCCGAGCTCTCGCCGGAGGTGGTCGAGCTGTACAACAAGGCTCTCGAGGCATTCGAGGCGGTCTACGCGGCCGAAGGCGCCGACATGAACGCCTCTCAGGTCCGCAACATGGTGGCAGCCAACATGCAGCTCGGCCGCATGGACGAGTCGTTGGCCCTGGCCGAGCGGGCGCTCCAGACCCACGCCGAGGAGGGGGCCCTCTGGTCGATCTATGCCGATGCGCTGGGGCGCGCCGGACGCATCGACGAGGCCATCACCGCTCTGGACGAGCTGAAGGCCATCGATCCGGACTACCCCAACGTCTCGGTGCGGCAGGGCCGGTGGCTCCTGGACGAAGGCCGGGTCGAGGAGGCCATCCCAAGGCTCAAGGAGGCCGCAGACCGGGGTGAGCAGCCGGTGGACGTCGTCGCGGGTCTCGTGTTCAGCCGCGGCTACTCCGAGGGCGTTCAGCAGAACGACTTCCGCTACGCCCAGGAGATGTTCATCGCCGCCAAGGACTTCGAGGTCAGCGACCGCATGAAGGCGCAGCTGGACTTCTGGCACGGGTTCGCCCTGTACAACAGAGGTCGGATCACGCAGGAGGCCCAGTCGCTGGAGACGGCGCAGCAGACGCTGCCCCTGTTCCAGCAGGCGTTGACGCTGTTCCGAGCGGGCGCCACGTACGCCAACGAGCAGCCGTCCATCAACCTGCAGCAGTTCCTGGACGCCACCAGCACCTACATCGAGATCCAGGAAGCGATCATCAAGCGGGGGCGCTGAACCCTCCGCAGTCTCCAGACCAACGAAGGCGCCGCGGGGATCCTCCTCGCGGCGCCTTCGCTTTGCCCCTCATGGCGCCCGCCGCCCTCGGCTCGTTCCCCCCGGTACGCGCCACGAAGCACATCGCATCGCCCATCGGTCCCATCGCCTGCTTCACGGGCGCGAAGGGGCGACCGTCCTACCGGCTCGTAAACGCTGGGCTCGACCTCCCGGCCCGACGGGATACGCGCATGGCCCGCGCCTGAGGTGATCAACGTCTCGTCCGCCTCGCGGCTCGTAGCGAAGTAGGCGTCCAGAAAGTGGGGAAGTGTGGGAGAAGGTGCGGCCTCTGGGAGCGGACCCGAAAATTTCCCGAAATCCCCCCGGTGCGCCTGCCCCTCGTAGCGGGGCGCGCATGCTCGAAACCCTCCAGAATGACTACAAGAGAGCTCTCATCCCGTCCTCGATCGGAGATTTCACCGGGTCTCGTTTTTGTTGAAAATTCATCCTTGACGTCGGGGGAGTAGCGCCCCATTTTGGGGACCACAGTGGCAAAAAGTGGGGATGAGTGGGTAATTCGACCAAGCGGTGGGCGCTCGGGGGCCGTGAGCGGATTCTTCGGCAGATACGACTACCAGATGGACGGGAAGGGGCGCGTCAGCCTCCCCTCGGCGTTTCGCCGGGCGGCAGGCAGTGAGCGCTTCGTCCTTCTCCAGTGGCAGCCGCCCGCTCTGACTCTCCTGCCCGAGGCCACCTGGGAGGGCGTCCAGAGCCGGTTGCTCGACTACCGCCGCAGCCAGCCCGAGGCGTGGAACGAGGTGATGGCCATCGCCTCGCAAGCCGTGGAGGTGAAGCCCGACAAGCAAGGGCGGATCCTCGTGCCGGCCTGGCTGCAGAACGCCGCTAGCCTGGACGGTGCGGTTCGGCTCGTCGGAAACATCGACCGCATCGAGATCTGGAATCCTGCCGCGTTCGAGGCAGCCATGAGCGTACGGACCGAGGACTTCCGTCGGTTCGCGTCCCAGATCTTCGGCTGACGGTGGGAGGCGATGCTTACCATGAGCCGGTGCTTGTCGATCAGGTCCTGGGCTACCTGGACCCGAGGGGAGCGGGCCTGTTCTTCGACGGCACCGTGGGAGGTGGGGGCCACGCCCGCGCGGTGCTCGAGGCCTGTGCCGAATGCCGCCTTCTCGGATGCGATCGGGATCCCGAGGCGCTCGCCCAGGCCCGAAAGGTCCTGGAGCCCTTCGGTGACCGTGTGGCTCTCGAGCGCGGACGATTCGACCAGGTGATCGACGCGCGCATGGGAGACACGGTCCTGAGCGGCGCGCTCCTGGACCTTGGAGTCAGCTCGCGTCAGCTCGACGCCGACAGCCGCGGCTTCGCTTTCCGTCGGGGCGTGCCCCTCGACATGCGGATGGAGGGTGAGGGGGGGGCTGGCGCGACCGCAGCGGAGCTGCTGAACCAGGCCTCCGAGGGGGAGTTGACCGAGATCTTCCGCACCTTCGGCGAAGAGGTCCGGGCCCGCCACCTGGCTCGTATCATCGTGCGACGCAGGGGCGAGCGGCCCTTCCTGACCAGTGACGACCTCGTTGGCGCCTTGAGCGCCGCTCGGGGCGCGTCTCCCTCCCAGCGGGACAAGGCCCGGATCTTCCAGGCCCTCAGGATCGCGGTGAACCAGGAGCTCGAGTCCCTCGAGGCGGCGCTGGAGGGACTGCTGCAGGCCCTTCTGCCCGGCGGCACCGTCGTCGTGATCAGCTACCACTCCCTCGAGGACCGCGTCGTCAAGCTCACCTTCCGCAGTTGGAGCGCCGCGTGCGTGTGTCCCCCCGAGCTCCCCGTGTGCGTATGCCGGGGCGTTCCCCTGGGGGTCACGCTGACCAAGAAGCCCGTGCGTCCCACCGACGACGAGATCGCCCGGAACCCCCGGGCCCGTAGCGCCCGTCTGCGCGCGTGGAGGAAGGCCGCGTGAAGCGTCTGTCCGGGTCCAGTCTGGTCGCGCTGGCCGTCGCGGCCCTCCTCGCTTCTCTCACGCTCGTGGCCTGGCGCCAGGGTCGCGCGTTGGAGGGACTGGCGACGCTCGACGCGGTCCGGACCGAGGTGTCCGTTGCCGTGGCTGAGCGAGACGAGCTCGCCCGTCGCATTCAGCGTCTGGAGAGCCGCGGACACGTCGTCGAGGTCGCCGAGCAGCGTTTGGGCATGCACACGCCGGAGTCTGCCGAGATCGTCTACCTGACGGGAGCACAGCGGTGAAGCCGATGACCAAGCTGGAGCGCAGAGCCGCGTTCCGTCGGCGACTCCTGCTGGCCGGCTGGCTCCTGGGAGCCGGCCTGATTCTCTGCAGAGCCGGCGAGCTACAGCTCGTCGAGGGCACCGAGTGGCGCAGCGTGGCCGGAAAGCAGCATCGGAAGACGGTGCAGGTCCCAGCGCCCCGAGGCTCGATCGTGGACCGCGACGGAGTCCCAATGGCCGAGAGCCGGGAGCGCTTGCGGGTAGCGGTGGCTCCCCATGAGCTCGAGGACCGGCAACTATCCGCCGTCGATCAAGGAGACCCTTGGAGGCGTGCGCGGCATCTATCTGGAGCGAGGCCTGCCACGGTACTACCCCCACGGAGACCTGGCTCGGCCCTTGCTCGGTAGCGTGCAGGACGGTCGTGGCGCCGGTGGGATCGAGCAGGCCTTCGACTCCCTGCTAAGCGGCGACGCCGGCGAAGAGATCCAGGCGCGGGGCAGCAGCGGCGAGCCCGTGCCGGGGGAGACGGTCCTGGTCGAGGCGCCACAGCCCGGAGGCCAGGTAGTCCTGACGTTGGACATGGACCTGCAGGAGATCGCCCACGAGGCGCTCAGCGATCAGATCCGAGAGACGGGAGCCAAGCGGGGAGATCTCCTGATCACCGACCCGAGCACGGGCGAGATTCTCGCGATGGTCTCCCTTCCGGGAGGGGCCACCAGCGGCCTCGCGGCGCTCACCACCCCGTACGAGCCGGGCTCGACGCTGAAGCCTTTCACGGTGGCCGCCATCCTCAACGAGGGTGTGGCCACGATGGAGGACAGTGCGGACACGGGCAGCGGCCAGTGGCGAGTGGCAGGGCGGACGCTGCACGACGTCCACCCGAAGGGGGGCTACCTCACGCTGGCTGAGGCGCTCCGCTACTCCTCCAACGTGGGCGTGGCCAAGCTGGCGCAGGGCCTGACGCACGCCGAGCAGTACGAGAACCTCCGGGACTTCGGTTTCGGCGTCATCACCGGGATCGGCGTCCCGGGCGAAGCGTCGGGGATTCTGCGCCGACCCGATCGCTGGTCCGGCCAATCCGCCGCCTCCTTGGCCATCGGCTACGAGATCTCCGTCACGCCGCTGCAGATGGCCATGGCCTACGGGGCCCTGGCCAACGGGGGCAAGCTCATGGAGCCGCGCCTCATCCGGGAGGTCCTCGACCGCAGGGGTCGTGTGGTGACCCGAAATCGCCCACGCGTGGTTCGGCGTGTCGTACCGAAGCGTGTCACGCGAGAGATCACGCCCGTCCTCGTGGAGGTCGTCGATCAGGGCACCGGGACCCGTGCGCGGCTCACCACCTTCTCGGTGGCGGGCAAGAGCGGGACCGCCCGGGCGTACGACGCGAACGGCGGGTACGCACAGGGCGCCTACTTCTCATCGTTCATCGGCTTCTTCCCGGCAGAGGACCCGCAGCTGGTCATCTTCGTGAAGCTGGAGCGGCCGGAGGGCGCCTACTACGGCGGTGCAACCGCGGCTCCGGTGACTCGGGCCACCCTGGAGGCGATCCTCGCCGCCCGGCGGGCGCCCATCGACCGTCGCGCCCTCGCCGCCATGGCTCGTCGCACCGAGCGCGACGTCTCGGGGACGGGGGCCGTACCGGTCAGGTTCGCCTCCCAGTCGCTGGACCCGTCCGCCTCACCGGCACCGGTCTCCCCTCCGGACGCGACGGCCCCGGTTCCCGTCCCGGACGTTTCGGGACTCTCGGCGCGCGCTGCGATTCGGCGACTCCACGCGCTGGGTCTCCACGTCTCGTGGGGCGCCGATGGGGCCATCACCGGCACCTTGCCCGCCGCCGGCACGCGTCTGGCGCCGGGCGACACGGTCCGCCTGAGGACCCGGCGGGGGGACGATGGCTGAGCTCGGCCTGACCCTCGGCTCCGTGGCGGCGGTCCTCCGCGTGGCGGCGGTCCTCCGCGCTCGCGGCCTCCTGGCGGAGGCGCACGGGTCGGAGGACGTGGCTGTTTCGGGGGTGAGCCAGGACTCGCGATCGGTGGAGCCAGGCGACTTGTTCGTGGCGTGGGTCGGGGTCGAGCACGACGCCCACCGATTCCTTCCCGCGGCGGTGGCCGCCGGAGCGGTGGCCGCCGTGGTGGAGCGCCGGGTCCACGACGCGGCCGTGCCCCAGCTCGTGGTGCGCGACGGCCGCCTCGCCGGTGCGCTGGCCGCCGACATCATCGCTCGGTCGCCCTGGCGGGAGCTGCACACGGCGGCGGTGACCGGGACCAACGGCAAGACGACGACGGCGGTCCTGGCCCGTCACCTGCTCGCCGCGAAGGGCGCTTCGACCGCTATCGGCACGCTGGGCCTGATCGAAGCTGACGGTGAGGTGCGGCCCGGGACGGAAGGGCTCACCACGCCAGGGCCGGTACAGGTGGCCGGCTGGCTCAGGGAGATGGCCGACGCCGGTATCGCGTGCGTCGTGATGGAGGCCTCGTCGCACGCGCTGGACCAGAGGCGCCTGGACGGAATTCGCTTCGACACGGCCGTCTTCACGAACATCGGCCGGGATCACCTGGACTACCACCGCGACCAGGAGGCCTACGTCGCCGCCAAGGCCCGGTTGCTCGACTTGGTCAAGGACGACGGTAACGCGGTCGTGAACCAGGAAGAGCCGGCCTGGGCGTCCCTGGCTCGCCAGGGCGTGCGACGGCTGTCCTATGGGACCGGCGAGTCCGCGGATCTGAGGGCCCGGGAGGTGGAGCTCCACGACGGTGGTGCGCGCTTCGAATTGGTACACGGTGATGACGGGGAGTCCGTGGACGTTCCCCTCCTGGGCCGGTTCAACGTCGAGAACGCCCTGGCCGCCGCCGGCGTCGCGGTGGTGGCGGGGATCCCCCTGTCCGAGGTGGCACGCCGGCTCCGGACGGCGCCACAGGTGGACGGCCGACTGGAGCTGGTGACCCGCGCCCCTTGCCCGGTGCTCATCGACTTCGCCCACACCCCGGACGCCCTGGGGCGGGTGCTCGCCACCCTTCGCCCGCTGGTGCGCGGGCGTCTGATCGTCGTCTTCGGTGCCGGCGGCGATCGCGACGCCGCGAAGCGACCTCTGATGGGGCGCGTCGTGGCACGTTGGGCCGACGTGGCCGTGGTCACCTCCGACAACCCCCGCTCCGAGGATCCCGAGGCCATCATCGACGACATCGTAGCCGGCATCTCCGAGTTCGACGGGGTCCGCCTGGCCGACCGTCGTCACGCCATCCGCGCCGCCCTCGAGATGGCGACGGAGGGCGACCTGGTGCTCCTGGCCGGGAAGGGCCACGAGCGCTACCAGGTCGTCGGTCGGGAGAGGATGCCGCTGGACGAGCGTGAGGTGGTCCACAGCTACCTGAGCGGAGGTGCGCTACGGTGACGGCCTTCGTGTGGACCGACCGGCAGGTGCGGGCCGCTCTGGGTCTGACCCCGCCTCATGGGGATCCTTCGGTCGCGTACCGGGCCGTCAGCACCGACAGCCGGAGCGTGGGCCGGGGCGACCTGTTCGTGGCGTTGGAGGGGGAGCGGTTCGACGGTCACGACTACGTCGCCCAGGCCGTGGCCCAGGGCGCCACGGGCGCCGTGGTCTCCCGTCCCGTGGACGCAGGGGGAGCCCGTTGCTACGAGGTGGACGGCACGCTGCGGGCGCTGGGGCTTCTGGCACGTCACCGTCGGCGGGCGCTGCCGGCCCGGGTGGTCGGCATCACCGGCTCGGCCGGGAAGACCACGGCCAAGGATCTGACCCGCGGCGCACTGTCCCCCGAGCTCCGCGTGCATGCGACCCTGGGCAACCTCAACAACCAGATCGGCGTGCCCCTCACGCTGCTGGCTGCCCCGGAGGACACCGAGGTGGTGGTGGTGGAGATGGGCACGAACGAGGCGGGCGAGATCGCGATTCTCACCGCCATCGCGGAGCCCGAGGTAGGGGTCGTCACGACCGTGGGCGAGACCCACCTGGAGGGGCTGGGCTCGTTCTCCGGCGTGCTGGCCGAGAAGCTGGACCTGCTCAGGGGGTTGCCTCCGACCGGTGCTGCCGTGGTCGGCGACGAGCCCCCCGAGCTCCCTGACGCCGCTCGCGCCATCGTGCCGGGTGTGCGAGTGGCCGGATGGACGGAGCGGGCCGACGCCGATCTTCGTCCGGCCGATCCCCGGTCGGACGACCAGGGCCACTATCGCTTCCGGTGGCGTGGAGAGGAAGCGGCGCTCTCCGTGCCCGGCCGCCACGCGGTCACCAACGCACTCCTGGCGCTCGCCGTCGCCGATCTCGTGGGCGTCTCCGCCGCGGCGGCGGTAGCGGGCGTCTCTGGGGTCTCGGCCGGGTCCCTACGGGGAGAGATCCGCAGGCTGGGCGGCCTGACCGTGCTCGTGGACTGCTACAACGCCAACCCGCAGAGCGTCCGCGCCGCTCTGGACCTCCTCGAGGCCCTGCCGGCAGCCGAAGGCCGGGTGGCGGTCCTCGGGTCCATGCTCGAGTTGGGCGATCGATCGGACGCGCTCCACGACGAGCTGCTGGCCGATGCTCTCTCGCGGCCCTTCGAGCTCGTCGTGGCCACGGGCGCCTTCGCGGATGCCACGGAGCGTTCCGCCGAAGCCTCGCGCGCGCTGCGGGGCGGCACGCTCGAGGTAAGCCGGCCGGTCGAGGGAGCCTACGACGCCATGGCCGGGCGCCTCCGGGCAGGCGCGGCAGTGCTGCTCAAAGGCTCCCGCGGGGTTCGCCTCGAACGGCTGCTCGAGCCGCTCGAGCGGGATTTCGGGGCAGGCGAAGAGGAGGTGGCGTAGTCGTGCTCTACCACCTTCTCCCCCAGTTCGCCGACGTGCACATCGTCTTCAACCTGTTTCGGTTCATCACGTTCCGGGCCGCCGGCGCCGTGGTTACGGCTCTGGTGCTCGCCTTCGTGCTCGGACCGGGGACCATCCGCTGGCTCACTCGCCTGCGCGTGGGCCAGGTGGTTCGCACCGAGGGCCCGGAGACCCACCTGGTCAAGGCGGGGACCCCCACGATGGGCGGCATTCTGATCCTGCTGTCGGCCACGCTCTCCACGCTGCTGTGGGCCGAGTTGACCAACGTCTACACGGTGGTCTGTCTCGTCGCGCTGCTCTGGATGGGTCTGCTCGGGTTCCTGGACGACTACCTCAAGGTGGTCCGAGGCCGCACGGAGGGTCTCGTCGCGCGGTACAAGATGGTCGGCCAGTGGACGTTCGGCTTGGGCCTCGGGCTGTTCCTGGTGTTCTTCCCGGCGTGGCCAATCCCGGCCAATTGGACCAGCCTGCCGTTCTTTGCCGATTGGGCAGCCGTCTTCTGGACACCCGTCTACGTCGCCTTCGTGGGCGCGGTCGTGTCGGGCACGTCCAACGCGGTGAACCTGACCGACGGCCTGGACGGTCTGGCCACCGGTCTGGCCGGTATCGCCGCGGCCACGTTCGGGATCTTCGCCTACGTCATCGGTCGGGTCGACACATCGCGTTACCTGGGCCTGTTCTACCTCCCGGGGTCCGGCGAGATGGCCATCTTCGCCGTCGCCCTGGCAGGCGCCGCCCTGGGCTTCCTCTGGTTCAATGCCCATCCCGCCGACGTGTTCATGGGCGACACCGGCTCTCTGGCCCTCGGGGGGGCGATCGGGGTGATGGCCATCCTGCTGAAGGCCGAGTTCCTCCTGGTCATCG
The DNA here is from genome assembly GCA_039586035.1 of Gemmatimonadota bacterium. Classification (GTDB taxonomy): domain Bacteria; phylum Gemmatimonadota; class Gemmatimonadetes; order Longimicrobiales; family Gaopeijiaceae; genus JBDHHQ01. The sequence continues at coordinate 18,956 of JBDHLD010000083.1, forward strand.
TCGGGGGAGTCTTCGTAATGGAGACGGTCTCGGTGATCCTCCAGACCAGCTACTTCAAGTACACCGCACGCAAGCACGGAGAGGGGCGCCGGATCTTCAGGATGGCCCCGATCCATCATCACTTCGAGAAACTCGGATGGCCTGAGACCAAGGTGGTCATCCGCTTTTGGATCCTCGGAATCCTCTGCGCCATGCTGGGCTTCAGCACGCTGAAGATCCGCTGAGGGTGGAGGCATCGATTGAAGGAGAAGGGAGCAGGACAGGTCGCCATCGTGGGCCTGGGCGCCAGCGGACGAGCCGCGGCGCGGTTGGCCCTCGAGCACGGAGGAGAGGTCTATGTCTCGGATCTGCGCGTTGACCCCCAGGCTGCAGTTGCTGGAGCCGAGCTCGAATCGCTCGGTGCCCGTGTCGAGCTCGGGGCCCACGACGAGCCCCGCATCGCGTCGGCGGACACCGTGGTGGTCAGTCCGGGAATCCCACCGGACGCTCCGGTGCTCCGGGCGCTCGTGGCGCGGAACGTCCGCTGGATATCTGAGCCTGAGTTCGCCTTTCGGTTCCTCACACGTCCACTGATCGCCGTGACCGGGACGAACGGAAAGACCACCACCGCTGCGCTGACGGCCCACCTGTTGGACGAGGCCGGGATCGCCGTGGGGCTGGGTGGAAACATCGGGGGAGGCTTCGGCCCGCCGGCCTCGGAGCTGGCCCTGATGGATCCGCCCCCGGAGTGGTTCGTCCTGGAGGTGAGCTCGTTCCAGCTCGCCGATATCGACACCTTCGCGCCGGCGGTCGGCGTCGTCACGAATCTGGCTCCCGACCACCTCGATCGGTACCCGTCCGTCGAGGCGTACTACGCGGACAAGGCGAGGCTCTTCGACAACGCCACCGTGGAGAGCCGGTGGGTGCTCTTCCGTGACGATCCCGGGGTCGGCGCCCTGGCGGGCAACGCCGCGGGACGACGGTACTGGTTCGGTGAGGCCGACGATTTCGAGGGGGGTCACCTGGACGGCGAGGACCTGATCCTCCGCCTGGGTGGCACCGCCGCACCCCTCGGATCCGTATCCGACCTGTCGCTCCTCGGTCGTCACAACGCGCTGAACGGTCTGGCCGCGGCGGTGGCGGCCGGACTCGGAGGCGCCGAGCCCGCGGCGCTCCGGCGGGGGCTCGCCTCGTTCTCGCCCCTGCCGCACCGGCTGGAGCCCGTCCTCGAGCAGGACGGCATCCTCTGGGTCAACGACTCGAAGGCGACCAACGTGGCGGCGGCCCGGAGCGCGCTTGCCAGCCTCGATCGGCCCGTGGTCGTGCTGCTCGGCGGCTGGGACAAGGGCGAAGACTACGGCGACATCCTGCCAGCGTCCGGCCCTGATGTCCGCGCGGCGATTACGTACGGGGCCGCCGGGGAGCGGATCGCGAGAGCCCTGGAGGGCGCCGTGCGGGTCGTGCGGGCGGAGGCGCTGGAGGATGCGGTCGGGGCGGCTCGCCGGGAGGTCCGACCGGGCGACGCGGTGTTGCTGGCTCCGGCGTGCTCGAGCTTCGACGCCTTCTCGGGCTACGAGGAACGGGGTCGCCGGTTCGTGACCTTGGCTCGGGGGGGTGACTGATGCCCCGGCGCGTCGACGTGCGGCCCGCCGGTCCCATCTCCCTGCCCGAGACGGGGCTGGGCCGCGGATGGGAGCCGGCGGTGATCATGACCGCCTCGCTGCTCCTCCTCTCGTTTGGGCTCGTGACGCTGTACAGCGCCAGCTCCTTCTTGGCCCAGCGTCAGAATCTCGCGGACTACTTCTATGTGCTCCGCCAGGCGGGAGGAGCCGCCCTGGGTCTGGTGGTCATGGTGCTCTGCTCCCGGGTCCCGTACGCCTGGTGGCGGAGCCTGGCGTGGCCGCTCGTCGCGCTCACCGTGCTGCTGCTGCTCCCGTTGGTGCTTCCGGGCACCCAGTCCATCGCGCCCGAGATCAACGGCGCCCGGCGCTGGCTCCGGCTCGGCGTGACGGTGCAGCCATCCGAGCTCGCCAAGATCGCGGTCGTCGT
>JBDHLD010000233.1:0-3331 GCA_039586035.1 Gemmatimonadota bacterium
TGGACAGCGCTGCGATTCGCGGGTTCCTCAGCTCTCCCAGTACCAGCTCTCGCTTCAGCTCCAGGGCGAGGAGGAAGAAGAAGAGCGTCATCAGCCCCTCGTTGATCAAGGACCCCAACGTACGCGTCAGTCCGTACGCGCCGACCTGAACACTGAACGGGATCTCCCACAGCCTCGAGAACGAAGGACCCCAGGAAGAATTCGCGACGGCGACGGCACCGAGGGTGACCACCAGGAGCAGCGCAGCCCCGATCGCCTCGATACGCAGGAACCTCGCGAAGGGTCTGGTGAGTCGATCCACTTCCCCCGTCGGAAGTCCGGCCAACGCGACGAGTGGTTGCGGGCCTTCGGTTCTGGTCATCAGCCAACGACCTTCTGGGGCCGGGCGTGGGAGGGGCCAGGCGTTGGGCGTCCCCGGGCACAGGCGACTCGAGCCTCTGCATCTCCTCTGGAGGCCGTCCGGCAAGGGAATGGCTCGGCCCGGATGACCCCCTGAGACACGGCCGGATCTGCTTCCATCATCTGCCCAGGACCTTCTCCGTCGTTCCGCTCCGCGAAAATCCTCGGGGCAGTCGAACTACGTCGTCTCCTCTGATCGCGCGTCCAGGGCGAGCCATTACTGGTGCCGGCGATTTGTCATCCACCCGTCCCCTGACGGTTCAGGAAGGTCCCGGTCTCGGTTATGATCGTCTCGCGCTCCACCGGTATCCGTAATGGTGGTGCCACGAACCATCCATGGAGATCCGTCGACAGCGGAGTCTACTCGCGGCGGATCTCGACGCTCGCGGGGCTCAGTTCTCGCCCTCGCCCTCGTGGTGCGCCCACGCCGCGAGCTGCAGCCGCGTGTGGAGCGTGAGCTTTTCCATGATGTTGCGCACGTGGCTCTTCACTGTGTGCGTCGAGATGTGCAGACGAGACGCGATGGCCTTGTTCGATAGTCCTTCGGCGATCAGGTCGAGCACCTCGCGCTCCCGCGACGTGAGCCGGATGTCGCCATCCGCCTGAGGACCACGCTTGATCGCGTGATTGGCAATCTGCGAGAAGAGCGCATGGGTGACACTGGTCGGCAGTATGTCGGCTCCGCCAGCCACGGCCCTTATCGTCTCCTTGAGTTCCTCGACGCTGGCGTCCTTCAGAATGAAGCCGGCCACGCCCGCCGCAACGAAGTCTCTGATGTCCTCGTGCGACGGAAGTAGATCCATGACGATGATCCTGCACGCGGGAAGCTCGCGCGCGATGTTCCGCGCCATATCGAGGCTGTCCCCGTTCTCCAACCCGATGTCGAGGAGGAGCAGGTCTGCCCCGGCCCGCTGAATCGCCGCGACGTCGGAGGAGGAGGCGGCTTGGACCACGCGGAACTCAGGATCCTCACCCAACAATTCGGCAAGCCCTTCCCGCACCACCCGGTTGTCTTCGATGAGTGCGATCGAGATCAAGGCATCTGATGAGGCTGTGGCATTCCGATCCGTCGACTTCGGCATGGGTCTCCTCCACTCCCGGGGCTCTCCATCCCCTGAATCATAACCCGGCCTCGCCTCACGCGCAGCCGGGACGGCCCGGCGGGAGGTGTGCCTCGGCCAGTCCGGCCGAGGGACCGTACCGCTTACGGCTACGCTGGCCCGGGAGACCCGGGAGAGCCTCGCCAACGGCGCCATGAGTCGCGCCAGAGAATGCACCGGCGGTTTGATACCCCGTTCTTTTGTGCGACCCCTCTTTGAGCGATACCGCGGCGGGGTGGCGGCGGGTATGGTTCATGACGGAAGCACCGAGCGTTGGCGACCGTCGGGTCCTCGCACGGCCCCATCCGGCGACGCGAAGCACCGGAGTACCGAATGACGAAGCAACGACCGACCGATCCGAGCAAGAAGTCCGTCTGGGCGTACGCATACCAGATAGAGCCGCCCCGGACACCGAACCGATTGGGGTCCGTCGAGGTGATTCTCGAACGCGAGCAGAAGGACGCCGGAGCCGGCTCCCGCACGTGGCAGGGCCGGCTCGTCTCTGAGGAGCACGTCACGCACATTCTGGTCGTGAGCGATAGCCCCGCCCAGGACCTCGAGGTCAACCGGCGCCTCGAAGCCGCGTTTCGAGCGATGGACTTGGGATTCACCCTGACGGCTCCGATGCCCGTCGGGGAAGAGCCCCTCCGGCCCCCTCGCCACGCCTGAACCCCAGATCACCCAGCGCCCCGCGAAATCTTGCGCGCTCGCAACCCGAGCCGCGGGCGCCTTCTCCAGCGCCTTGCGGAGACCTCCAGCCTTTTCGATGGAGCCCCAGCCGTGGCGAGCCTGGGGCGCTCGTCAGATCTAAGCGCGGCCTTGCCGAGGCCAGACCAATGGGAAGGTCGAGCGCTCTATCCGGACGGCAAAACGGGAGTGGGCCCACAAGCGGGCCTATCGCTCCTCGACTGCTCGGATGCGGATGCTCCCCGGCTTCCTCGACCGATGCAACCGCCGGCGGCCTCGCCGGGGCATCGGCAACGTCACACCGATCAGCCGACTCGAGGCTTTGGTGTGAACAGCGTCCGTGCCACCGACACCTAGTCCCTAGGAACTAGACCGCAGTTCAGCCGAACGACGGATTTCGGTTCCATCGGACGTCGGTAGCTTTCTACCATACCCGAACCGTCGCACGCCGCGGAGCCGAGCGTTCCAGGGTGGAAGAATCCTCAGTCGTGGCCGAACGAGCTGACGGCGGTCTGTTACGGTTGAGTCCCGGCCCAGCATGGAGAGAAGCTCATGGACGTCCTCGCACTAGTGATCGCCATCGTCGCCCTGGTGCTGTCTGCCATGGCATTCAGCCGCACCGGTGGCATCGGAATGCTCCAGGAGCAGGCTGAAGAAGCCAGGCGCCTGGCCGCGAACGCCCTCGGGCGGGTAGAGGAGGTGCTCCGTCCGCACCAGAACAACGGAGAAGCGACTGCCACGCCGGAGGGCACAGCAGAAGGCGACAACCGCACCCGGTCAGCAGTCTAATCCGACCCTGGAATCCTCATGAATGAGACGACCCCTACCGGCGGATTCAGCCGGCGCAAGTCCTGGCTCCTGCTTTTCCTGGTGCTCCTCGCCCTGGCCCCCTCGGCGTATCTCTTCGTGACCGGGCGTCAACAACGTACCGAGATGGCAGCACGGACCGCCGCCGCGGAATCCGCGGCCCAGGCCCTGGCCGACAGCCTGGATGCCGCCCGGACCCAACTCCTGGTGGATCGTGTCCTGGTGCTGGCCCAGGCCGGGCGGATGAACCAGACCAGCGAATTGGCCTCCCAGTTCTTCGACCGCGTGGACCGGAGGAGCCGGGTCGCGAGTGCGCCCCTCAGCGAGACCGAGACGCG
>JBDHLD010000234.1:0-3327 GCA_039586035.1 Gemmatimonadota bacterium
GAGCGTGGAAGCGGCCCACCGGGCCCCGGCGTCTCCGCCCCATCCGTGCCACGCTTGCCAGCCCTTCCCCTTCTCGTTCCAGGTGGAGCCCTGTTTGTCCACGAGATGGCGCGAGAGATAGCCGAGCATCCGGCGAAGAGTCCGGACCGATACCGGCTCCCGGTTCGCAAGCTGAGCAGAACGGCGGAGTCCTACGGGCGTCATACCGCGCTGGCTCTTCGGCTTCTCCTCTCGGACCTCGAGGGCTTTCCGGCCGGCCTTCGCCACGGAAGCCGGTGGCCGAAACGTGTCATCAAGAGCCACGGGTCCTCCTGGTGGACTTCGGATGTCCGGCTGGGAGAAGGTCATTGTCTCCGGTGTACTTTGCGTTCCGAGGCCGGCCCGTGGCCAGAATGCGCAGGAAGGCATTGACGCGGGCCAGCGCCCACTGGTCTCGGCTACTCACCCGCGGCGAGTGGCTCGAGGAGAAGGCGCCAGCTCCACGCCGATAGACGGCCTTGAGCATCCCCAGATCCGTCCGCTTGCTCTTCGCCCGGTGTTCTGCGTTGTGCGCTTCCACCTTGTCCCGGAGTGTCTTCTCCGTGGCCTCGGAGATGCGAATCCCGCCGCGGCTACCGGAAGCCGTCCCCGGCTTGTTGCGGGCGCTTCCCCGTCGACGCTCGGAGCGTTTCGCGGGAGTGTCGCTCTTCGGTGCCTTCGCCTGGGCCGCTCGGCCTTGGAGGACCGCTCGAGCTCGAGCCCGGTCCCGCCCGCGTTCGTCCCCGGTCCGGTATCTGTATTTTCGCCCGGTCCGTCCCCATCGGAAGAAGGGGCCGTCTGCATCCTTCCCACGTTGGACTGGCATTCACTCCTCCCCGGCCTGGCCACGGGCCAGAAGGTCCACCGCCTCGGAGATGGACTCGAGGGCGAAGGCCAGCGCCTCTCCGTCCAGGACTCCGCTCTCCACCATCCCCTGGAGGGCCTCGGCCGCGTCGGACAGCTCTCCCACGGAGTCCACCAGATCGTCCGGGTCCACTCCGACGAAGGGCATCTCTTCCGGCTCCATCGCTTGGATCTCGCGCGAGATGGCGGCCTGGTCCATCTGGACGCGGGCCAGGTGGGCGATCGCATCTTCCCGACTCGTTCCCGGATGGCGTCCCATATAGACGTCCACGGTGGAGCGGTAGCCGTTGGCCACGTCCCACTCGTCCTGTTCCCGTCTGGCTTGCATCTCTTGCGGCATGGCATCCGGGCGCCAGTATTGCACCGTGTACCCGTCTTCCGGTACCTGGACTCCTTGCGCTCGAAGGACCACGGACGCGGCCCGGAGAAGGGCCAGGTCGCCAGCTCGGAAGAGCTCCTCGGACTGTTCCGCCGCTTCCCGTCTGGTGGCCTGAGAAATCAGGAGAGACTGGGCGGACATCGGGTTGGAGCTATTCTGGACCGCGGACGCGTCTCCGATTCCGAACCGTTCCGCCGCTTGCTGGCGCTTGGCTCGAAGGAACAGATCCAGCGGTTGGAGATTCGCACCGGGGCCCACGGTGGTCACGCCCGTACCCTTCGAGCCTTCCCGCTCGGCAAGGAAGAGCATGGAACCCGGAGAGAGATGGATGGACCGCGTCTGGTCCTCAGACCCGATCCGGTTCGCATTCGTGGCCGGTGGCTCGAGGCCGTGGACGATGACAGTGGAGCCGGACGCGTCTCGGGCCGCGTGCATGACATAGGTGGAAAGGACAGCGACGGCCAGCGTGGCTTTGAATGCTCCGTAGCGGACGGTGGATTGCCACAGGCTCCCCGTGTCCGCGGTCCGGTACCATGCGAAGGGGAGAGCGGCGGACCCGTCTCGCAGTCGCCAGCGGTAGTCGTCGCCCTCGAAGGTCTCTCCGAAAAGGAGCTCCGTGATGTCCTCGTTCGCCTTGACTCCCATCCCGTCCTGGTCGTATCGGGCATCCTGCGCAGATACGACGCGGAAGGACTCCTCTCCGTCTCGGATGCTCCACTGGTCCCACGCCCAGATGGTCCCACCGGCCGCGGACACGTACCGGCGCCGCAGCTCCCACAGAACCACCGGCTCCGACGGGTCCTCTTCCGAGGCTTCCACATACACGTCATACGGGAAGACCGGCCGAAGAACCAGACGGTCCGAGCTGGGCGCGTGGACGTGGACGAGCATATCTCCCAGTCCCCACGCGTTGTACTCTACGGATTGGAGCCGGCTGGCATAGCGGGCCCGATCGAGAAGCCCGCCCGGCTTGATCAGCTTGTTGGCCAGCGGAGAGCGGTGGCGGATGGTCGGCCGGTGGCCGTAGTGGCCGGGCGTGGCGAGCTGGCGGCAAATATCCGCGAACACATTGTCCGACGTGTCCGGGGGACCCCACGTGGCCAGTCGCTCTTCCGCGATGAATTCGGACATATAGGCCGCGGCCACGTCGCTCCAGTCTTCGGCCAGAACACGCGCCATCGGAATCAGGAGACGGGACCGCTCTTCGTCGTGAGGATGCGGCATCTCCGGGCGGGGAGCGATCTCGGATAGGTACAATGGAGCCTCCGTCGTCACGCGTATATCGCGGTCGTGGCGAGGTTGCGGGACCAGTCGCCCAGACGGACCGCCCTCTCGACAGCATACCGCACGGCGTCAAGGACGTCCTTCTTCGCGTCATCCTTCCGGCCGCTCCACTCCTGGCAAGCGGTGGAAAAGAGCTGGGCACGTGGATGGACCACAAAGTGGGACAGCTCCGCGTGTTTGTCATCTCGCCGGGCCATGATGGCATTCAGAAGCCGGAACCCGTGACGGACGGAGCCGCTCCACTTCCGGGGCGTGTGGATCCATTTCGTCTTCGACTTGTCCAGCCGGTACCGGGCCGCCAGGAACGTCCTGAGCTGGGCGTTCCCTTTCTTGATCTCGTAGTGGTTCGCGTTCGTGGAGCGGTCTCCCACCCACTGGTCGATGTCCTCGTATCGGAGCTCCCACCGGTTCAACATCTCCGCGATAGCGTCCGCGTCCTGCTCCGGTGTGGTGTAGCCTTCGGCCACGTGGCAATCGAGGACCCAGACGCGGGGAGCCAGTGTGTCCACCTGGTGGACCGCGATGAGGGCGGCCGCCTGTTTCCCGATTCCGGCTCCATGGTCGACTCCGACGAAGAGAGACGCCCCGGCCGGGGGACCGGGTAGCCGGCCGAGCCGGAAGCCGTGGACGCTGGCCGCCTTGTCGAATGCGGAGAGCCAGCGCCCGGAGAGGACCGGCTCCCAATCGCCTCGGACGCGCATCCCCCGTTCGTGCTCGAGGAGAGACGCGGAGAATTGCTCGATGTCGTCTTCCGTCATCCAGGGCAGATCGAGAAGCCCACC
>JBDHLD010000084.1:0-13514 GCA_039586035.1 Gemmatimonadota bacterium
TTCGATGGCAAGGACGTCCGGGATTGGCGGAACGTCTACGCGCTCCGGCGGCGCATCGGGGTGGTGTTTCCGCTGCCCGTTGGCCTTCCCATGACCGTGTACGACAACGTGGCGCTGTCCCCCCGTCTGAATGGCATTCGGAAAAAGGCGGAGTTGGACGAGATCGTGGAGCGCTGTCTGACCCGGGCCGCGCTTTGGGACGAGGTGAAGGACCGCCTCGACTCGCTGGGATCGCTCCTCAGCGGGGGACAACAGCAACGCCTGACCATCGCCCGAGCGCTCTCACAGGATCCGGAACTGCTGCTCCTGGACGAGTTCTCGATCGCGGTCGATCCGGTGACGACCATGCGGATCGAGGACGTGCTGAAGGAGCTGAAGAAGGAGATCACGATCATCCTGGTGACGAACCTCGTGCAGCAGGCTCGGCGTCTCGCCGCCCGCACGGCGTTCTTCCTCATGGGAGAGCTCGTGGAGGTGGGAGACACGGAGACTCTGTTCGGCGGAGACGTGAAGGACCAGCGGACTCGGGATTACGTGGAGGGCCGTTTTGGCTGAGCAGCCCGAGCACGCCATCGAGACCCGAAACCTGAACCTCTGGTACGGCGACTTTCAGGCGCTCTTCGACGTGACCCTCCAGGCCAAGCGCGGGATCATCACCTCGCTGATCGGCCCGTCCGGCTGTGGCAAGTCCACGTTGCTGCGTAGCGTGAACCGGATCGTCGAGCGGCTGGGCTACGTCCGGACCACTGGGGCCATCGAGGTGCTCGGACACGACATCTTCGGGCCTGACGTCGATCTGGTGCAGGTCCGGAAGCAGATCGGGATGGTGTTTCAGCGCCCCAATCCCCTGCCCCTCTCGATTCGGGACAACATCACCTTCGGCTACCGAGTCCACTCGGGGAAGCGGCGGCTGTCGAAGGGCGAGCGGGACGAGATCGTCGAAGGCGCGCTGAAGCAGGTCCTTCTGTGGGACGAGGTCAAGGACCAACTGGACAGCCCGGCCACCCGGCTCTCCCTCGAAGCTCAGCAGAAGCTTTGCATCGCACGTCTGTTGCCCGTCAAGCCCACCGTGCTCCTCATGGACGAGCCGTGCTCGGCGCTGGACCCGAAGGGCACGGAGGCCGTGGAGGAGCTGATCTGGGAGCTTCGGGGCGAATACACGATCATCCTCGTCACGCACAACATGGCCCAGGCCCGGCGCGCCAGTGACGAATGCGTATTCATGCTCCTCGGCAAGCTCGTGGAGCACGAGCGTACCGAGGACCTGTTCCTCACCCCGAAGAACCAGCAGACCGCCGACTACATCGAGGGGCGCTACGGCTGATCGGGCGAACGCCGACTGCGCTGCATCACCCGAGCTGATCGCGCGCGCGTCGACTGCGTCACCTGACCGAGGGCTGAGCCGGCAGTCCCCATTCCGCCGAGGAACGCCGCCAGTCCAGAACGTCCGGTCATCTCAGCGCGGCACCAACCCGCTCACGCCCGAGCCGGCGCCCTGACCACTGCCGGCGCCGCCCCCCACGTTGTCTCGATTGAAGAGCGCGAAGAAGAGCCCTCCAACCACCAGGCCGCCACCGGCGATCAGCGCCGCGGTCCGGCCCTTGTGGACCTTCTGCTCCTGAACCTCCGCGATGCTGACCGTGGGGATGCCCACGGGCTCTCCGAGCGTGCGGTTGCGGGATCCCCGCTCGGAGACCACCCAGTTGCTGGAGACCAGCACACTGTCGGAGGACCAGGACAACACCGGGCCCTCGACGCTGACGATGTCCCGCAGCACCGCTTCCGAGAGGTCCACCGTCTGCGGCGCCTCCAGTTCGAGTCGTACCGCTGTGCCCGGTGCCGGCGCACCCGCCTCCGGCGCGGCGTAGTAATGACATCCGACGGTAGCCAGTAGAGCCCAGGCCAGGATCGACCCCATCCATGTGCGCATGCTCCTATTCCCTTCTCGTGGCTGGGATGCCCGCTCCGGGGCCTCCCGGCCGATAGTCCGATCTTGACAGAGACATCGTCGGGCCCCGGCTCCGGGGCCCGACGTAGCTGTTCCGCACCGAAGCCCGGCTTGGGCTACGGGCCGAACGACCGCCCCCTCAAGGGCAGCTGCCCGGGTCGATGATGCATGTGTTGGACTGCCGCTCCCCCGCCGAGATCGGGAAGATCGTTCCCGGGACCTGGACGGCGATAGAAGCGTTTTCCCAGTTGTCCGAGGCCTCGCCGAATCGGTAGATATCGTTCAGGCGCCGCCCGGTCAGATAGAGGTTGGCTTGTCTCGCGTATACCAATAGGTCCTGCGCCGTAAGATCATGCACGGCAGGATCGTAGGGTGTGAGCCCATCAAGCGACCGCACCGCGTTCAAGGCTAACACCGCCCCCGCCTCGTCGCCGTCGGCCAGGCGGGACTCGGCAATGATCAGGAGCATTTCACGGGTCGACGTGAGGGTAAGGTTGGGATACTGCCCGCCGGCCTCGACGCGGTCCATGATGGCGTCGGCCGCGGGGTCCGGGACCCCGTCGATGGGATCCGCGAGCAGCGTCTCCGCTCTTCGCTTGTTGTCCGCCGTCGGCACGATGTACCGGTCGCCGAAGCGGTGCTCCAGGCGCTGATTCACCTGCCATCCCAGGTCCATCCACACCGTCTGGGCGCTGTACGCGAGCTCCCAGCGGACATCCAGGGGAATCGCCACGCTCGCACCCACTCGCTGCAGCGCCACGATCGCGTCGGCTTCCGCCCCGCTCTCCGGCCCCACCAGGGGATTCGACGGGACGGAACCCGCGGGATTCAACATCTGCCACACGGCCTTGCCGTGCTTCGTCCGTGCACGCTGCGCCACGATCTGCGCGGCGAGCCCGTCATCACCTTCGGCGTCCGCAACGGCTATGCTCCGGTCCAGGTAGTCGATGGCCTGATCGAAGACCTGGTCCATGTTGTCCTGGCCCACGGGCGGAGCGCTCTGGGACCGGTCGCTGAAGGCGAAATCGTCGAGCCAGTCGCCGACATAGGTGTAGGCGACACCGCCGAAGTAGAGGGCTCGGGCCAGGTCCAGTCGATCGACGATCGTGCCCTCGCCGTCCTGAGCGGACAGGATGCGAATCGCCTCGTCGGCCATCCAGCGGCCTTCTCCCAGCCAATTGAAGGCGAAGTCGGTGAACTCGTTGAATGGGTTGTTGACGTTGCCGCGGTTCATCTCTCCCCAGGCGTCTCGGGAGCCGATCCACTCCAGCTCGTCCGAGGCCGTGAGGGCCGGCACGACGTAGTAGCCCAGACCCCGGGCCAACGTCGCCTCGGCGCCATTGGCCAGGGACGTGCCCGCAGCGGGGTTCTCCAGGTCGTCCGCGAGCAGGCTGTTCGGGTTCTCGACGTCCAGGACGTCGCAGGCTCCCAACCCGCCGATGGCGAGCAGGGAAAAGAACGACCAACGCCAGGCTCGTGCGATCCCGAGCCTACGTTTCGGCGCCGGAGCGCCACGCTCGTTCAGCATCGTTCGATCTCCTTCGCTCGAGGCACGCATCAGAACCGGAGCCGGGCCGAAACCGTCCACCGCGTCGGTAGCGGAAGGGGAAAGGCCTCGGTGCCCAGCAGGAAGTTGTTGTCTTGTGCCGCGGTCGCTCCGCCGCCCCGTCCGATGGCGTTGGCCTCCGGATCGACGCCGGAGTAGCCGGACCACAGCCGCAGATTCCGGCCGGTCACGGTCAGGCTCAGGCCGTCGATACCCGAGGTGGCGAAGAGCCTCGAAGGCAGATCGTAGGTGAGCGACAGCTCCCGCCACCGGACCCAATCCGCGCTCTCGATGGAGTTCAGGCCGGACTGGGGCGCGAGCGCCACCAGGTCGAACATCCAGGTCTTCAAAGCGTCCAGACGCTGTTCGGCCGTGCTGGACTCGTTGAGCATCGTGGACTCCACCTCGGCAGTCGCCCGGATGTTGCGCCCGATGGCCGGATTGGCCTGACGAAAGGCGTCCGTGAGGTTCAGGATCTGGAAGTTCCCGGCCTTGTACTCGAACATGGTCGAGAGGCTGAAGTTGGTGAGGAAGCTGACGTTGAGACCGACGGCCCCTTGCCAATCGGGTGAAGGCTTGCCCAGGAAGTGGTCCAGGACGTCTTCGTCGCCGTCGTCGTCGGCCAGCAGGAGGGTCGGGAACTGGGCTCGCCCGACGTCGAACGGTTGGTCCAGCTCGGCCAGCACCGCGTCCTCCGCGTCCGGCAGTCCATCGCCGTCCAGGTCGATGGGCAGAAAGCCGGGATCGGTGTCGAGAAGCTTGGCGCCGAAGAACGCCCCCGGGGCTGCGCCCTCCTGGATGAAGTTCCGGTACCGCGTGTAGCTCCCTCCGCTCTTGATGTCGGGGGCGCCGCCCATATCGGTCACGACCTCGTTGAGATAGGCGGCGTTCGCGAAGACGTCGATGGACAGATCTGCGCTCTCGTACACGATGGCGTTGGCCGTCAGCTCCACGCCCTCGCCGTCAATCTGCCCGATGTTGTCGAGCTGCGGATTGACGAAACCGCCCGTGAGCGGGAACTGCCTGGCCACCAGCGCGTCCTTCACGGTGCGGTTCCAGTACGTAGCCTGAAGACCGAGGCGGTCCTGGAAAAACCCGAGCTCCGCGCCGGCCTCCCACTCCGTGGCCACCTCGGGTCGGAGACCGTCGTTGCCCAGGTTGTTGGGCGCCACCCCTGCCCCGGACTGGGAGCTGAGCGACTGGAAGGTCGTGAACTTGTCGAAGGCGCCCGGCTGCAGGCCCGACTGGCCGATGGCGCCGCGGAGCCGGAAGGACGAAAGCGTGCTGCTGGTCCAGTTGCCCAGGCTGCTGGGCACGATGGAGAGGCTGGCCTTGGGGTAGAACTCCCCGGTCTCCGTCTCTCCGAACGCGCTGTTGAAGTCCAGCCGTCCGCCGACCGTCAGGAACGCCCAGTCATCGTAGCCGAGCTGCTCCTGGATGAACCACCCTGCGTTCACGACCTGCCGAAAGCCCTCGTTGATGGTCAGCGTGGCACCGGCCCCCACGACCTCGAAGCCGGGCCCGGGGAAGATGTCGCCCGAACCCCACTTTTCGTCCACCTGGTCGAGGAACCCCTGCCCTCCCAAGGTCAAGGTCGAGGACCAGACGTCCGCGAACGCGGTGTTCCACACGCCCTTGAGATCCAGCGTGATCTGCTTCGCGTTTCGGTCGTTCACGAAGCGCTCACCGTCGGGGCTGTCGCCCACCACGCCGTCCAGGTCGTAGCCGAAGGGCTTGAACTCGCTGGAGAGCTGGTTTACGAAGTCGATGCCCACGGTGGCGTCGAAATTGAGCCCGTTCACCGCCTCCCAGTTCGCGCCCAGGCTCCCGGTGAAGTGCTGAACGTTCTGCCTCGTCTCCACCTGGATCGCCTCACGAGGTGTGGCAAATGCGGGCGCTCCGGTCGGGTTCCCCGCGCCCGAGCACTGCCGCAGGCCGGCGATGGACGAGTTGTTGCACTCGGCCAGCTGGGGCTGACTGAACATGTACAGTGAGCTCACGCCGAAGATGTTGTTGTTTGTGTTCGGCGTCTCCTGATCGACGTCGGAGTAGTTGGTACTCACACGGATGCGCAGGTTCTCGTGTGGGAAGACGTTGATCGTGGCGGACCCCTGAATCCTCTGGTTCCGGTCTCGGCCGCAGCCCACCTCACACAGGTCACTGGCTCCGAACGGGCCGTCCTCGAACTGGTAGCGGCCGCTCAGGAAGTAGGTGATGGCGCTGGTGCCTCCGTTCAGCGACAGCGACTGCGTCGTGAACTGGCCGGTCTCGTAGAGGAAGTCCTCGGTGATGGGCGATTCCAGCACCTCGTAGATCTCAAGGTCCGGCCTGCCGAACAGCTCGCGCATGTTCTGCAGCTGCTCGTCATCCCGCGCGAACCCGGCGTTGGGCTTGTACGCCCCCGACGGATAGTTCAGCACGCCGAATTCGGAGGTGAGGGTCCACCGCGGCTGTCCGGACACGCCGGATTTGGTGAAGATCTGGATCACGCCGTTGGACGCCTCGGAGCCGTACAGGGTCGCGGCGGCCGGCCCCTTCAGCACCTCGATCCGGTCGATGGCGTCCGGGTTCAAGTCGTCCAGGCGGGACGGCGAGCCTCCACCGCCTGCCCCGACGCCGTCATTCGCGAGGCCCGTAGAGAGCACCTGCAGCTCGCCGAATCCACCGGAGCGGTCAACGCGTACGCCGTCCACGTAGATGATGGGCTCGTTGGACTGCGACAGGCTCGCCGAGCCACGGATCCTGATGCGCGCACCCTCGCCCGTGAGCCCACCGGACGGGAGCCCCACGAGGCCGGGCTCGCGACCCGTGAGGATCTCGGACACGGTGGAGACGGCGGCACCCTCCAGATCGCCGGAGTCGATCGTGGCGATGGTGTTGCCGAGCTTCCGGATTTCGGTCTGCTGTCCGGCCCCCGTGACGACGATCTGGTCCAGGGCGATGGCCGTCTGCGACATCGTGATGTCCGCGATGGCGGTTTCGCCGGCCGTCACGGTGATCGCCGTGGTCACCGACCGGTAGCCGACGAGCTCGGCTCGCAGCTCGATGTCGCCGACCGGGACGTTCAGCAGCAGGAAGCGACCTGCCTCGTTGGACAGCGTCCCGATGCCCGTGCCCTCGACGTAGACCTGAACGGAGGGCAACCCCCGTCCGGTCCCCGCGTCGGAAATGGCCCCGGAAACCGTTCCCCCCTGCTGCGCTGCCGCGGGCTGGGCCGAAAGCGCCAGCGCCGTGGCCACGAGTGCTCCCAGCACCGGACGCACCGGCCCCGGGACCCACGATACGAACCGTGGAAACTTCATGAGCTGATCCTCCTCGAAAGGAAGTGGATGGCCCATGGAAGAGGAGGTGTACAGACGCACGCCCATGCCCTCGGCCGCAGCCGAAGGTGCACAGTCGTACGGGTGGTGTGGGGGGTTGTGGGGGGACTGCCAATTCGTGGCGCGCCGTCTACCCGTCGTCCGCCAGTCCTGCTTCCCCTCGCCCCCTTGGCGAGCGGGCCCTGCCGTCCGCCGCCCGGTGCCGCAAAGCTCCGACTCGGCCAACCCTACTGGTGTACATACGAACGCTCCGGGCAAGCTTACCGGTTCCCGCGAGATTCGGCCTCGGAGGGCCTCTTTCACCTGAGACGCCGGGATCTTTCCGGGTCCGGACGGGTCGTTCTTCCAGTCAGACGGCCTTGGCGAGTGGAAGGTTGCAGGGGTCGGCGGACCGGCGGCGCGGTCCACCGTGGCGTCCACGAGCCAGATGCGGCACGTCGTAGCCGGCCAGGGCTCCTGGCCGGCGGGGTCGCGCGGCCCGTCTCAGCCGCACCAGGTCGGGAAGCCCCGTCGTCACCGCGATCACGAATCGCCGCAACTGAACGTCCGCAGATCCAGCACGGAACCCCTCGACTCCTGGCGATCCCGTAGATCAACCGTGAATCCCGTTGATACCTAGCGAATCCGTAGAGTCATGACCACGACCGAAGCATCGCCCTCCCGGCTCGGCACGGCGTCCAGGCCCCTGGCCGACGTCCGAGCCTGGCGATGGGCTCTTGCCATCGTCGGAGCCAGCGTGCTCGTACGCTTGTGCCTCGCGGCGATCGTGCCTGCGTTCCCCGATGAGACCTACTATTGGGAGTGGTCGCGGCAGCTCGCCGCCGGGTACTTCGACCACCCCCCCGCGGTGGCCGTGCTCATCGCGGCCGGCACCGCCGTCGGGGGCCCCACGGTGCTGGGGATCCGGCTGGGCGCGCTGGTCGTGAGCACGGTGGCGTCTTTGCTGCTGGTGACCCTCGGCGCCCGAATCGGAAACGGCGCCTCGGCCCTGCGAGCCTCGGTGCTCCTGGTGTGCATGCCCATTGCGGCTGGACTCGTGCTGGCCACTCCGGACGCACCGCTGTTTCTCAGCGTGGTCCTTACCCTGGCGGCGGTGGACAGGGCTCTCTGTCTGCCCCCGGGGTCCCGACAGGAGATCGCTTGGTGGCTCCTCGCCGGCGCGGCCGCGGGTGCGGGGTTCATGTCGAAGCTCACGGCCGTGCTGATCCCCGTCGGGATTACCCTCGCCCTTGTCGCTCGACCTGACCTGCGCCGCCGCGCGCGGGCGCCCGGCCCATGGCTCGCCGCCCTCGTGTCCCTGGCCCTCTTCCTGCCTTTCGTCACCTGGAACAGTCGGAACGGCTGGATCTCCTTCGGCTTCCAGCTCGAACACGGCCTGGGTGCGGCCGGAGGCTCGGCGCTGCTCCGGGAGTTGGAGCTTCTGGGCGCCCAGATGGCCCTCGCTTCGCCCGTCCTGTTCGTTCTGCTGGCGTGGGCGTGCATCGCAGGCATCAGGGACCCCGACCCACGGCGTTTCGTGCCCTCCGTGGTCGCGTTGACGACGTACGGCGTCTTCGTGGTAAGCGTGCTTCGGCGTTCGGCGGAGGCGAATTGGCCGGCCATTGCTTATGTCCCTGCCATCGTCGTGCTGGCCACGGCGCCCTGGTCTCGCCGGGTCCACCGATGGTTCGTGACCGGGGCGGCCCTCGGCGGCGTGATGGTACTGGCCACCTACCTCCAGGGCTTGGTGGCCTGGATGCCGGTGGACGCCTCGGCCGATCCGATCGCGCGGGCCCACGGCTGGCACGAGATCGCTACCGTGAGCCAGACGGAATCGGCCGGCATGCAGAACGAGGGCTGTCCGACGGTCTGGCCGGCGGCGCGCACGTTCCAACATGCCTCGGAAGTGGCGTTCCACTTACCGGGTCAACCGTTCGTCCCGTCCACGAACCTGGCCAGCCGCGCCAACCAGTACGACTTCTGGGACGGATTCCCCGAGCTCGCCGCGCCGGGAGATTGTCTGGTCCTATTCGGCTCCGAACCGGGCACGGAGGCGGGTATCGAGGAGATCAAAGGCGTGTTCGGTCGAGTCGCGCGAGGCCCGGTGGTGTCCCGAACGAGGGCCGGGCGCGAGACCGAGCAGATCCACTTCTGGCGGCTCTACGACTGGAGCGGCGACCCCGCGCCTTTCCGCTGAACGGGCGTCGACCGACCCGATCCTACAAGAGAACCTCGTGAGCCACCAAGCGGGCGCTCTGCACCCGGGCCTGGTCGAGCAGCTCCCCCGCCCGCTGGAAGAGGTACTCGGGAGACACCTCGGCCTCTCTCCAGGTCACGGCGCCGAGGCTGAAGCTGCCGGGCCACCCCTGGGCCGCAGCCGCCCGAAGCAGCGAGTCCATGACGCGCTGGAAGACCGGCGAGACGAGGGCCAGACCGGTCTCGGGGAGAAGCACCGCGAACTCTCCGGCCCCGATCGGGGCCACCACGTCCGCGTCGCGCAATGACTCGCGTATGACTTCCGCGACCGCGCTGTCGAAGCCCCCTGTCCGGTTCGCCGCGGAGCCGGGACCGTCGACGCCGACTCGCATCAGCGTGAACGTCCTGCGGTAGCGGGCACCCCGACGGAGCTCCCAGGAAACCAGCTGGAGGAAAGAGGTCTGGTCCGGCACCGTCGTAGCCCGATTGCCGTCGGCCTTCCGGGAAGAGGTTGCATTCAGGTGAGCGTCGGACATTCGTCGCGGCGGTGGCGGAAGACGATTGAGGGCTCGCCCTGACGGCGTACGCCCACTCCCGGAGTCACTCCCGGAGATACCCTGGGTGTCGGGCCGCCCGCGAGAATCCTTTAGCCGTTCGATTCAGGCCAGGAGGTAGCCCTGCGCCAGGGTCTGGAAGGCCTCCGTCTCGGCCCGCGCCCATTCAGGGCCCCGGCCCAGCTCCCCGGCCATGGTGGCAGCCACCAGTGGTGCCGCCTCCGACGCAGCGCGGGCATCCAGGATGAGCGACCGGGTGCGCCGCGCCAGGAAGTCGTCCACGGTACGGGCCATCTCCTCCCGGACGGCCCACACGACCTCCGCAACGAGAGCGTCGAGCCGCGGATGGATGGAGGCGGCCAGCTCGGCGTTCGAGTCCACGAGCTGTTGGACCTCGATGGCGTCGGATCCGTACGCCGCCAGGCTCCCGAATCGATCCGCGTGCACGTGATAGCCATGGATGTTCAGGGACCGGGTCACGCACTCTCTCAGGTCCAGGTCCGCCAGCGTGGCCGCCGCGTCCACCACGTCCTCCGCCATCTTGCGGTAGGTGGTCCACTTCCCCCCCGCGATCGTGAGCAATCCCGAGCGGGCCACCGTGATCGTATGCTCCCGGGAGATGTGCGAGGTGTCCCCGTCCCCTCCGTGGGAGGCCACGAGAGGGCGTAGGCCGGCGAAGGCGCTCAACACGTCACTCCGCTTGGGGTCCTTTGTGAGGTACCGCGCGGCGTGGACGAGCAGGAACTCCACCTCCTCCTCTAGTGGGAGGGGCTCCAGACTCGGGGTCTCGACGGGTGTGTCGGTAGTGCCCACCACCACCCGGTCATGCCACGGGATGGCAAAGAGAATGCGGCCGTCGTCGGTGTGGGGCACCATGATGGCTGAATCACCAGGCAGGAAGGACCGGTCCAACACCACATGGACGCCCTGGCTCGGACGGATCACGGACGGGGCATCGGGATCGTCCAGCTGCCTCAGGTGATCCGCGAACACCCCGGTCGCGTTCACCACCACCCTCGCGCGCACTTCGAGGTCCTGACCTCCCTCCACGTCGGTAACCCGCGCGCCTTCGACGAAGCCGTCGTGGTTCTTGAGAAGGTCGGCGACGCGCACGTAGTTGAGCATCACCGCGCCTTGCTCCACCGCGGTCATGACCATGTGGATCAACAGGCGCGCATCGTCGAACTGGCCGTCGTGGTAGATGACCCCCCCTCGCAGTCCGTCCGTCTCGATCGTGGGCAACCGCTCGATCGTGGCTTCCTTGGACAGGTTGTGGGAGGGTCCGAAGCCGTATCTGCCGGCCAGAGCGTCGTAGACCTTCATGCCGATGCCGTAGAAGGGCGCTTCCCACCAGGCGTAGTTGGGCACGACGAAGGGCAGGTCATGCACCAGGTGTGGTGCGTTCCTCCGCAGGATTCCCCGCTCCTTCAGCGCTTCCATCACCAAGGGCACATTGCCCTGTTGCAGATAGCGGACGCCGCCGTGGATCAGCTTCGTGCTGCGGCTCGATGTGCCCTTCCCGAAATCCGACTGCTCCACGAGCGCGACCGAGTAGCCGCGGGAGGCCGCGTCGATGGCAACGCCTACCCCGGTAGCGCCGCCGCCCACGACCAGGAGATCCCAGGGCTCACGGGCGGAGCGAAGTCGCTCCAACATCTCTGTTCGGTTCACGGGTGCTCCCGGAGGTGAGGAAGACGGACAGCCGACCCTATTCTGCCCCGAAGCTCGATTGGGTACAACCGATCATGGAGGGATCCGACGTGAGCGGGATCGGGCCGCGGTGGGAGCCGACGTTGGCTCGAATTGCGGCGGATACGCCTCGCGTGCCTCCCGCGCCCCGGCTGTTGCCAGAGATGGAGCCGCGGCAGGATGGCAGGCGACGGGATCAGGCGGCTTCCGTCGCTCCGGCAGGTTCGGCGGGGCGACCGTTCTTCTTCGAACCGGAAGGACCGTCGGGCGGTGGGGCCTTGGGGCTTTGCAGCCGGGCCAGGGGCTCTACCTCCGGGTGCTTGGAGGAGCGGCTCCAGTAGCGAGCGGCCGCACGCGCGAGTGCCGGGTCCAGGTGCGCCAACTCCTCGCGCCCGTTGAACGCCTCGAGCGCGCGGACCTTCCGCTCCATGACGCGCTGGACGCCGGCGAAGACGTTGGGGCGAAAGTCCAGGGTGCTGGTGCGGGTCTGGTAGGCGAAGACGTGACACCGGGGAGGCACTACTGCCAGGGCAGCCTCGTGGACCGCCAGGCGATGCGGGTCCCTTTCATGTTCCGATGGGATCAACACCGTGTCCGGATTGTGGATCTTGATGTAGCGCCGAAGCGTGGACGCCGCCTCCAACTCCCCCATCGGCGTAAGCTGACCCAGGACGAGGGTCACGCCCAGTCGCTGGGCCGATTCACGGGCCAGATCGCTCAGATCCGTTCCACTGGAGAAGGACCTGGAAAGCGTCAGGACCACGGCGCTTCCTCCCTTGCGTACGTGGCCGGCCAGGATGCCGCCGACACCGAGCTCGACATCGCCCGGGTACGCGCCTACGGCCAGGATCGTCTGGGCTCCCCCTTCCATCCCGGATCCTCCCCGGGCGAGCAGCGCCCAGAGGGCCTCGAGGAAGCGCTCCCGATTGAGCGGTTTGGTGAGGACTCGGTCCGCGCCGGCCTGCCGAGCTCGTTCGTGGATCTCGGGGTCCGCGTATCCGGTGGTCACGATGATCGGCCGCTCCGGGTACTCCTGCTTGGACGCTCGCACCACCTCCACCCCGTCGGTGCCGGGCAGGTTGAGGTCACAGACGATCAGGTCGAACACGCCGCCGCGACCCAGGTCGGCCCCATGCACGCCGTCCTGCGCCACGACAACCTCGCCCAGGCCCTCGCTTTCCACGAGGGCCTTGACCAGGAAGGCCTCCTCGATGCTGTCCTCCACCAGGAGGATCCGGAACCGGCCGGATGCTGCAACGCTCAATCGGGTCTCCCGATAGTGGATGTGCGGCTTCTCCCGTATCCACCTCTCATCAAAGGCATCGACCCACCGGCGTGGATTCTTGAGGGTGGTGGAGCGCGCGTCAGTCCGCCCGTTGCGGAACCTCGAGCAGGCAAGGCAGAACGCCGTCCGCGGTGCTGTCAAGGGGAGTTCAACATGCCTCACGAGGTCCGGCCAGAACGCAGCTCAGTACGCCCAGCGCAGTCCCACGAGCACGCGGTTCAGATCGAAGAAGCCGATCCCCTGAAACTCCGCGAACCACCCCCAGGCGCCACCGCCCAGGCCCTCGGCGATCTCGGCCGATTCTCCGGTGATGCCCACGGCAGGAGTGAGCACGAAGTCCGCCCCGCTCCGGTCTCGGATGGGCTCGCTCATGACGAGGAGCCCGGCGCCGAGGCCCCCGTAGAACTCGACCGCGCCACTCGTGGAGAAGAAGTAGTGGAGCCCGCCCTGGACGAGCGTCGTGACGCCACCCGCGCCGAAGCCCAGGGCCACCTCAGGCACCCAGGACCAGCGGTCCTGCTGCCACGTGGTGTTCAAGCCCAGGCGTCCGCCGAGCACGAACTGGCCGCCGTTGGTGAAGTTGGCACCGCCGTACGGGGCCGCGAACCGCCGCCGCGACTTCCTCAGCTCGAACAGTCGGCGGGCCTGATCTTGTGCTGCGTCCACCGTGGCCCGGTGCTCGACCATCAGGGCCAGACGGGCGTCGAGGACGGTGTCCGCCCGGGCCATGACGCGGTCGGTGGCCGCCTGCCCGACGCCTTCGGCATTGAGCTGCTGGTATAGGGCCAGCCGAATGGCGTCGGCTTCCACGGCCATCAGGTAGTCGAAAGCCTCGTTGAACCGCGCCGCCATCCGCCGTTCGAGCGTGTCGGCTCGTTCACCGGTGACGGGCTCGCGTCCTCCCTCGAGGCTGGTCGACTCCGGGAAGATGGCGTCGAGGTAGCCCAGCTCCGTGGTGAGCAGGCGCCGCACGGCCGCAGCAGAGGCGGCGGCCCCA
>JBDHLD010000235.1:0-3325 GCA_039586035.1 Gemmatimonadota bacterium
AGATCGGCGAAGGCACCTGGGCAGTCTACTACGGCCCCGTCTTTCTGGGCTGGCTGGACGAAGACGACTATCGCATCATGGACGTGAGGGGTGTTCGTCGGAGGGTTTGAGGTTCGCTGAACTGTAACCCATCAACCCAGGACGTTTTGTAACCCATCACCCCAACCGTTCAGGTCCCCAGCTCGGGATGAGCTCGCGAACGGGGCTGGCAACCTCCGTGAGGGCCCACAGCTTTCCGTATACGTCGAGACGCCGTTCCGCGAGTCGGAGGCGCGTCTGACGCCGATAGCTGTTGGCCAGGATCAGGCCGACGATGCCCAAGAACAGCGTCACGGCTGTACTTGCCCATGGCGCGAGGTCCGCAGCGTTCACGAGACTCCCTCCAGGCTCGTGGTGTGGGGGCGTTCACCCAGGTGGCGCTTGGCCGTCCGCCCGGACTCGCGCCCCCCCCTCACCGGATCCGCTTCAGCCGCTCCACGTCGACCGCCAGCCGGTCGACCGTACGTAGCTTCACCTCGAACGCTTCGGTGGTACGCAGCAGCGTCGCGATCTGACGGTCGCGCTCGGCGAGCGCTTCCTGCGACTCGCGCTGTAGCTTTATCAGGGATTCCTCGGACTCGCGTCGCACCTCCACGAGGGCTTCCTCAGACGCCTGCTTTACTTCAGCCAGAGCCAGCTCGGACTCGCGCCGCACCTTGACGAGCTCTTCCTCCGAGTCCTGGCGCACCTTCACGAGCTCCTCCTTCAGGGTCTCTACCTCCGCCCGGGATCCCAGGAGCTCCTCGTTGACCTCCTTCTGCTTCTCCACGGCGGCCTCGAGCTCGCCCTGGGCCTCACGCTGATCCCTCACCGTCAGTCGCAGATCGGACAGGTCACGGACGATGCCCTCGGTGTCGCCGGGCGTTGGGGCTGCCTCCTTGCTGAAGAACCGCACCTCGCCGTCCTTCTGATAGAGCGTCACGGTGGACCCCCTCTCGACGTCTCTCGGGGCACCGCTCACGTCCAGGATGTTCTTGCGGAACCGCCTCGGGTCGTACTCCACCACCCGGACGTCGACGCCGCTCCCCTCGAGCTTCTCCCTCACCGAACCCACGTCGCGACCCACGATGTCGCTCCCCACGACCCGCTTCTTCTGCGGTGGCGCGGTCTCGGGGGCGACTTTGGTCGTTCCCACGGTTCCCAGCCAATCGGTGCCGAGCTTCTTGGTCAGCCTGAACCGGTCGTCGACATCGCGCCGGATCACCTGGCGGTTGACACGGTGGCCGATGCTCACTGCCTGCCTCAGCTGCATGCCCTTCACTCTGTTCTCGCCAACCTGGGCGCCGGCTACCCCCTCGTCACCCGGAGCCTCGTACTTGCCGAAGAAGTCCGGGAGCACCGCGCAGCAGAACTTCTGGACGGCCAGCTTGAGCATGGGCAGGACCGGGATGATGGACATCCAGTACTCGACCGTCGGGAAGCTCTTCACGTACTTCCGTTTGGAGAAGTTGCACACCTGATGGATCTGGCCGCCGCGCACGCTGACGCACGCCAGGTAGATCCGGTCGTCGTCCTCGCACTCGGGGCAGTTCACCAGGAAGTGGTGGCAGAGGCAGTCCTTCAGGTATTGGAGCGCCCCGCCGAACAGGTCGACGAACGCCTCCAGAATGGCGTCCCGGTAGTCGCCCAGCGCCGCCAGGTCGAGCTGGTTCTCCGGCCGTAGCCGCTCCCGGGGGACCCGGTTGATGGTGTTGCTCACCAGGTTGAGCGCGTACGCCCGCTCACCGTCGGGCGCCACGGCCAGTGACACCGGCGAGATCTGAACCGGATGCCGGAAGGGGGTCAGGTCGGCCTGAGGCACTGTCACGATGTTGTCGGTGCCCGTGTCGACCAGGGCGATGCGGTAGCTGTCCTCGAACGACACCATCAGCGGTCCGTCTGGAAGCCACGCTAGCCGGACGGCCGTGTCCTCGACCGGGATCTCTGCGCTCGGGAACGGTTGCGGGTTGGCACCGAGGGCCCCGGTGAAGGCCAGGACGGCCTTCTTCCCGCTCCCGTCGGCCGGCTCGGCGACCGCGTACAGCTTGTGGCCCCCGTCCGCCCCTCTCGCGAGAGCGATGTCGTCGTCGCCGGTCCTGACCACCGCTTCGGTAGAAACGGGGAATGTCGCCGTAATGGCCGGGTCCTGGAGGCGAACCCGAACGACGCGGTCATACCGGTCGCTGGCCGCATCGGGCGCGTTGGCCGTGGCGAAGGCCAGCCGGCCGTTGGGGTGCATCTCGAGGTGGCCGGAGGCATTGAACGGCACGATTGGGCCCGCCTTCGGATCCACGTTGTCGGGGTTGATCTCGTACAGGCCGGATCCCAATCCGACCCCGAACACGCTGCTCGGAACGCTTGCGCTGACGCCGAGGGTCCGGAGGTCGGCGTCGCAGATGACCGTCACCGGGCGCCACACGTGCTCCAGGCCGTCGACGTCGGCCGTTGCGAACACGGTGTCGTCGCCCAGGGACGCGATGGCGTAGACCTGCTTGCGGTCCACCGCGAAGGCCACGTCGCGCACCACGGCTCCCTGGCCGCCCGGGACCTGGATCTCGGCCACCATCTCGCCCTCGTCCACGTCGTAGACGTGCAGCCGGTCGTCGGCGCCCAGGGTGTAGGCCAGGGGCTCCCGGGGATGCAGGCGGACCCGCGTGTGCGATCCCCTTCCGAAGAACGTCGTGAGGCCATCGTCAGCGAAGGGGTAGTCGGGGAACGGGCGAGCTCCTGCGAACATGGCGCAGAAGGTCTTGCTCTGGAGAAGCGCGCGGAGGCCGTCGTAGAGGGCGCGCAGGATCTCGTGCTCCCGCAGCGACAGGTAGACGTATCGTCCGTTGACCGGGTTGAACAGCTGGATCAGCAGGTTCAGCAGCGTGGTGGCGCGGCGACGGGCCAGGCCCACCAGCGGCGCGCCTTCGTCACCCGTGTCCTCGTCCACGCCCGGCGTGACCTGCTTCTTGAAGAAGTCGATGACCTTGAGGACGCAGTTCTCCCAGAAGTCGAATAGGATCGAGTCCTCCAGCATGGACCGGAGCGGGTTTCCCGCGTCCTCGAAGGGCTCGACGTCGTAGCGTACGCCCTCCCCGTCCAGGGCGACGGTCAGGCACACCTCGCCCTCGCCGTCGGTCACCAGCGGGTCGTTCGGACTCTCCGCGTCGTGGGCCTCGATTTGCTCCAGGAGGTCCAGCGTCTTGCCACCCTCTTGTTCCTCGAGGACGATGTCGTTGCCCTCGCAGTCGATGGCGTAGCCGTTGCGGACCGTGACGCTGCGTCGCTCCCCGTTGGTGTCGGGGCCACACTCCACCTG
>JBDHLD010000085.1:0-13489 GCA_039586035.1 Gemmatimonadota bacterium
ACGGTCATCGACGGCGGCAATCGCACGCTGATGCCGGGCCTTGTGGACCTCCACTCCCACCTGCTCACGAGCGGTGACGCCGGCCTGGTCGACATCGAGGCCAACTTCACGTGGGAAGACCTGGGTCTCCGCATGGCCGCCATGGCCGAGCTCTGGCTCATGGAGGGCTTTACCACCGTCCGGGACATGGGTGGCGCGTGCGGCGGGCTCAGGCGCCAGATCGACGCCGGGCTCATCGACGGGCCCCGGGTCTATCCCTCCTGCGCCTGGATCGGGCCTCCGGGAGGGCATAGCGATTTCCGCAGCTACACGATGCCGCAGACCCCCATGGTCAGCCAGACGGAGCGGCTCCATATCGCCATCAATGTCAACGGGGCGGACGACGTGACGGCCGTGGGACGACAGAACTTCATGCAGGGCGCTACCCAGCTGAAGATCATGCAGACCGGCGGCGTCGCATCACTGTTCGACCCCTGGCAGCTGAACGGCCTGAACGAGGACGAGATAGCTGCCGCAGTGGCCGTCGCCAACAACTACAGCAGCTACGTGGGGGCCCACTCCTACACCAAGGACGCCATCATGCGGGCCCTGGAGATGGGCGTGAAGACCATCGAGCACGGCTTCATGTTCGATGCCGACATCGACGCGCTGATGCGGGAGAAGGGTGCCTACCTGGTCACCCAGATGACCAGCCAGGCGCCCGGTCTGGCGGACATCGGCGCCCTCCAGGATCCGCGCACCGCGTACAAGCTACAGACCGCACAAGCAGCGTTCGCTGATTACGTGGACAACGTCAGGCGCTTGGATCCGCCCTTCGGCTTCATGGTCGACTGCGTAGGCAGCCCCCAAGCCTGTGAGAAGCAGATCGGGTACGAGAAGTGGCTTCACGCCGACTTCTTCGGCAATCACCACATGCTGGAGGCCGCGACGGGTACGGCCGGTGAGATCCTTGCCCTTTCCGGCCCGGTCATGAACCCCTACGTCGAAGGACCCATTGGCGTGATCCAAGAGGGTGCCTACGCAGACATTCTCCTGGTCGACGGGAACCCGCTCGAGGACATCACGGTCGTCGGGGGCGTGGACACCTGGTTCGACGCCCCCGACCGGAACGGCGTGGAGACGATCCGGCTGATCATGAAGGACGGCGTGATCTACAAGAACACGCTGGACTAGCCCGGCAGTACGTGGCCTCGGAATCCGGCGAGCCGGCGCGACGAGGATGAGCCCAAGGACGGGCGTAAGCCTCCTGGTGGCGTTCTCGGTCGGGCTGACCGCGCCCGGGTGGGTCGTGGGCCAGGAAGCCGACTCCGCGGCAGTGGCTGCCGACACGATTCGGGCGGGAAGAACCGGCGTCCAGCGACCCGCGTTCGCCGGTCCGAGCTCGGCCCAGGGGACATTGGCCTTCGACGACGAGGAGAAGGGGCCCTTCTGGCGGGTCCCCACACGGCTGACCGCCCCTTGGTTCGACTGGAAACGGCGCCTCAACGAGAATCACGGGGTGTCGTTCGGTCTCACCTACCAGCTCGCCCTCGTCGACGCCTCGGCGCGCGTCTCCGACGAAGCCCAACACACCTCTTCAGGAGGTGTAGTCAGTGGAATTCTCAGCTGGACGCCGTGGGGCCGCGAGTCGGGCAACTTCGGGCGCTTCACGCTGATCGTCGAGAACCGCCACGCCTACGGGGTGGAAACCCCGCCCCAGAACCTGGCTTTCGAGACCGGGAGCATCATCTCTACGGCCACCAAGTTCGGGAAGTTCGACACCCGGGCCCTGGTCCTGCACTACGGCCAGGCGTTCTGGGGAGGCCGGGCCGGCGTAGTCGTCGGGAAGATCGCTGCCGACGACTACTTCAATCACCACAAGCTCATGCACCCGTTCCTGAACTTCATGGGTTTCGGGAGCATCATCACGCCGACCGCCAACTGGCCCAACCCGGGCTTCGGCGTGGGCGCGGGCATCTACGTCCACCCACAGATCTACGTGAAGGCGTTGGTCGCTGATGCTCAGGGCGACCCCTTCACCAACAGCAACCCTCTCGATTTCGGGGACGACTTCTTCGCGGGCCGCTTCCACAAGACGGCCGAGGTGGGGTGGGTGCCCAGCCAGGCCGAAAGCTACACGAACCGCGTCGCCCTGACCGTGTGGCAGACCGACGAGTACGATGGCTCGCCCGAGAACTACGGGATCTCGGCGGTCACCAACTGGACCCTCGGCAGCTGGGTGCCGTTTCTCCTGACGGGCTGGTCGAACGGTCAAGGCGTGAACGTTACCGCCAGCACTGTCATCACCGGCGGTCTCGGGTACACCATGCGCTCCCACGACGTCGTGGGCTCCAGCATCAGCTGGGCCCGTCCAGGAGAAGCGTCACTGCGGGACCAGACCACCCTGGAGGCGTTCTGGCGGTTCTACCTGGCCGAGCACGTGGCGTTCACGCCGAATGTCCAGTGGGTGTTCAACCCGGCGCTGAACCCGAATGAGGACTCCATGGTGTACCTGCAGTTTCGGGCGCGGGTGGACCTGTAGGCGATGCGGACTCCGTGCAGATGACGAACCGAGTACGAGTGGCACCGAGTGCGGGGGGGGCTCCCCCCGCGTGTCCTGAAGCGACATCGAGCCCTCGAGCCCCATCTCAACGAGCCACAAGAAGAGGATCAGCCAAATGAAGCATGCGGTCAGAGCCTTGGGCACCGCGATCGTGCTCTCTGCCGCCTGCCAGTCGGGCTCGGCCCCGGACGACGGGTACGACGTGGTCATTCTCAACGGCCGGGTCATGGATCCCGAGACCAACTTCGACGCGGTGCGGAACGTCGGCATCCGCGACGGAACCGTCGTCGCCATTACCGAGGCCGAGATCACCGGCGCCGAAACCATCGATGCTACGGGCCACGTGGTGACCGCGGGATTCATCGACACCCACCATCACGGAGCCGGCAACCGCTGGGGCGTCAAAGTCAGCCTCCGGGACGGGGTCACCACGCCCATGGACCTGGAGCTCGGCACGATCAACGTGGACGCCTGGTACGCCCAGCGAGACGGGCGGTGGCCCGCCAACTCTGGGAACGCACAGGAAGCGAGAAGGTACCTGAGACCTGCGGTCCGCGGTCGGGCTCGGCTCTCTCGGTGCCCCTCCGTAGGCGGGGTCAGCGTGCGCCTGGGCCAGCCGACTGCACTAGGTCCATCGAGTCCGGAATAGTGAACGTGCCTGACAGGTCCCTCGTTCTCGAAACCAAACTCTCGCCCCCTCAGGTCACGGCGGACCTCTTGGCTCGGCCCCACCTCACCGAGCGGTTGGAGTCGTATCGATGGCTGCCGTTGACCCTGGTCAGTGCGCCTGCCGGCTACGGCAAGACCACCCTGGTCAGCACCTGGCTATCGTCAACCGAAGGAGTCCACGCTTGGCTGTCGTTGGATCCCCCGGATGACGAGCCGACCCTGTTCGTCACGGCACTCGTCGCTGCCATTCGGACCGCGGCGGCGGGAGCGTGTGCCACCACCCTCGGGCTGGCCAACACCACCCCCCCTCCAACGACCGAAACCCTGGCCTCGGCGTTTGTGCGCGAAATCGCACAGCTTGGCGAGTCCCTCGTCCTGGTGCTGGACGATTACCACGCCATCCATCGACGTGAGGCGCACGACTTCCTCACCGCGGTTCTACGGCGACCCCCTGCCAACCTCCACTTGGTGATCTCCACGCGCCATGATCCGCCCCTTCCGTTGTCGAGGTTGCGGGCCCGTGGCCAGTTGGGTGAGGTTCGCGCCAGCGAGCTGAGATTCACGGACCTGGAAGCAAGCCGGTTCTTAGCCAGGGTGGCCGGCGAAGAACACGTTGATAGGGGATCCGCGTACAACCGCAGGATCGAGGGGTGGCCGACTGGGCTCCGCCTGGCAGCGATCTCCCTTCGAAAGCGACTCCCGATCGAACCACGATCCGCGACACCGGGGATCGGGTACGCTCGCGACTATCTCCTGCAAGAGGTCTTGGACGTCCTCGGTCCCGAGAAGCGGGAGGCGCTAGAATGGACCTCCCCCTTGGGTCGGCTCCGTGCAGACTTGTGTCGGTGGCTCTTGGGCCCGGACGGAATTGGCTGTCACGGCGATGGTGGCGAGCATCTTGCCGATCTCGTCCGGGAGAATCTGTTCCTCGTGCCGTTGGACGATCGCCAAGAGTGGTATCGGTACCATCACCTCTTCCAAGATATGCTCGTACGGGAGCTCGAGCGGCGGCACGGGGCCGGCTCCGCTGCGAGGGTATTCCGGCTGGCGGGGACGTGGTTCGAACGCCACGGAATGGTGGAGGACGCGCTTAGATGCCACGTGAGTAGCGGAGACACGCCAGACGCCGCACGCCTTGTGCGCAAACACGGCAGAGGCCTGATGGATCAAGAGCGCTGGGCGCGGCTCGACAGATGGCTTCGACTGGTTCCGCCGGAGGTGCTCGAAGACGATCCGGAGTTGCTCCTTCTCAAGGCCTGGAACCTGGAGAACCGCTATCTCATCCCCGAGGCCATAGCCCTGCTCGAGAAGGTCGATACCCTCCTCGCGATATCGGAGCGATCTCCGGCCGAGCTCGGGGCGATTCGGCACCAGGCGGAAGCGCTGAGGTCGGCACTCCCCTACCTGCACGGTGATCCCGAGCGGTCCGTGGCAATGGCCACGCGAGCGTTGGAGAAGCTAGCGCCCGACTTGCTGTCCGAGCGCGGCTATGCATTGATCCTCCTGGTGCTCGCACGACAGATGTCGGGGCAACGCGGGCAAGCGGTCGAAGACGCGTTGAATGCGCTCCGGGAGTCCGGCCCGAAGCTTACCACCTTCCAGGGCCGGGTATTCACGGCGTTGTGCTTCAACTACTGGCTCGAAGCCGATTCGCAAAACCTCGCGCTTACTGCGGAGCGCGCTCTCAGCATCGGCACCCAAGCGGGTCTTCCGGAGACCGAACAGTTCGGCCGGTACTTCATGGGCATCGGCGCGTACGTCACCGGCGATCTGGCTACCGCCGAACGCACGCTCTCGCGGGGCATCTCGCGCTTCTCGACAAGAGACAACACCTGGATTCATGCGATGTTCGCGCGTGCGTTGGTCCGGCAGGCCTACGGCGACGACGACGGGGCTGGCTCCATGGCGGATGAGGTTCTGTCGCATGCGTTGGAGGTCCAGAATGCGCACCAGATCCAGACCGCGCAGGCGTTCCGGGCGGAACTGGCGCTGCGGCAGGAGCGCCCGGCCGAGGCGCTTCAGTGGGTGACCTCCGCCGAGATGCGCCCCTCGGTTCACATGTTGCGCTTCTACATACCGGAAATCACGTATGTGCGGGGGCTCCTTGCTGATCCGGGCGGGTCTCAAGTCGACAAGGCACGGGCGTTCTCGGACGCCCTGTTGGAGCGGGTGACGCATGCACACAACCGGAGGGTCGCGATCGACGCGCACCTGGTGGCGGCACTCGTGGCGCTTCGGCTGAATCAGCACGAGGGAGTGCAGACGCATCTGTCCGATGCCTTGAAAGCCGCCCAACCCGGCGGACTGATCCGTCCCTTCCTCGACCTCGGCTCGTCGCTGCCACCGTTGCTGGGGGCGATCGAGGTTGCTCCCGACCTGACCGCGTTCGTGGCCCAGCTTGACTCGGCGTCCGGCTCGGGTCCCGCGACCGCATTCGAAGACGGAACGACTCACGGCTCCCCCCGTCCTGAGGGGTCGCCAGATCTTCGAGCCATCAGCGTTTCCGGGGCAGCCGACTTCCTGACCGATCGCGAGTTGGAGGTCCTGCTGATGCTTCCTGACCGGCTCTCGAACAAGGAGATCGCGAAACGCATCTTCGTGTCACCCGAGACCGTCAAGAAGCACCTCTCGAGCGTCTATGCGAAGCTCGACGTCCCCGGCAGGAGGGAAGCCGTCAGGAAGGCGCATCAGCTCGGGCTTCTTTAGCGTCTACCCCATATCTTCCCCGTTTCTTCCCCGATCCAGACCTGTTTCCCATCGGCGACCGCCACGACATTACGGTTCCAGTTCGATTCCGCCGCCATTGTTGAATCCGGATCTCGCGACAGATCCCCCTGGCGGAAGTCCTAGTAGGTCCGCCGATGCCGACCGGCATTCGGACCCATGACGTTTCTTCCGGTCTCCCGGCTATTTCATGTTGGCACTCCCCAACATCTTCAGGGCCTCGGCGCTGGGCGTCGTCCTGTTCCTGATTCCGACGACCATCGCTGCCCAGGAAGCGGCTTCTACCGACGACCTGGCACGCGAGCTCTCGAACCCGGTAGGTGGCCTCGCGAGTCTCGTGTTCCAGGGCACCTACGCCCAGTGGAACGGCTCTGCTTCCGGCGCGGCGGACCAGCACACGTCGTCCCTTATCTTCTTGCCGACGCTGCCGTTCAAACTGGGTTCGGGGAATCTGGTCGTCCGTCCGAGCTTCCCGTTCTCTGCCGCCCCTGTCCCCCATGAAGCAGGTGGCTGGAGCACAGAGCGCGGATTCGGCGACATGAACATCGTCGCGAACTGGGGTCGGGCGGAAGCGTCCGGCCTGCTGTGGAGCATCGGTCTTACGTCCGCCCTCCCCACCGCGTCCAACGAGGCACTCGGCAACGACCAGTGGCAGCTGGGTCCTGCCGCTATCCTCGGCCTCCTCAAACCGTGGGGCGTCCTGGGCGCCTTCTGGCAGCACTGGTTCGGGCTCAACCCGGAAGAGGGTGAGGACGCCGTCAACCTCGGCACGCTCCAGCTCTTCTACTGGTTCAGCCTCGGCAACGGCTGGCAGGTTGGCGGGTCTCCGACGGCCAGCGCCAACTATGTCACCGCTCAGGACATCGACTTCTCGGTCCCGCTCAACCTCGGGATTGCGAAGACATTCGTGTTCGGCAGCACCCCGCTGAAGACCACGCTGCAA
This sequence comes from Gemmatimonadota bacterium, assembly GCA_039586035.1. Lineage (GTDB taxonomy): Bacteria > Gemmatimonadota > Gemmatimonadetes > Longimicrobiales > Gaopeijiaceae > JBDHHQ01. The sequence continues at coordinate 6,879 of JBDHLD010000085.1, forward strand.
GGCCAGTATTTCGTGACGCGGCCCGACGTGGTCGGACCCAGCTGGGGAGTCTTCCTTCAGGTGACCCCGGTCGTTCGGGTTCCCTGGTAGCGGCGTACCTCAGCGTGAGTGGACGCACAGTCGATGACTAATCCAATTGTCCGTTCTGTCCGCTCTATTAGCCGTGCCATCGCCGCCCCCACCCATACGGGGCGGCGTGAGCCCGTCTCTCGAATGGAGCGCCCCGTGAGCTTAGGAACCCGGTTCGCCACCCCGTCGTCTGACGCCAAACAGTCCCGCCCGGTTCGAGATCCAGGTGCAAGGGCGCGTTCCCGAAGCCTGGAACAACCGCTTCGGAGAGTTGCGCGTCGTGGGACAATACCTCGCGGAGGAAAGCTGGGTGAGTGTCCTGGCCGGCCGCATCCAAGACCACGCCGACCTCATGGGCGTCCTGGGGTCACTCTACTCGCTCCAACCCCCACTGATCTCCGTGGAGCTCAGGTCCATTGAGTCACCAATCGTTCCATCGATCTCCGCTGTCGCACGTTGAGCCCGACAGTTGGCTCCGATGTCCGCTATTCGCACCACCTTCGTCACATGGGAGAAACCAATGAACCGATCCATTCGAGTCCTCGCTGCTGCGATCGCTGGATTTCTATCGTTCAGCCACGCCGCCGCGCAGGATCCCCCCCAGCGCACCCTCTTCACCAACGTCATGGTCTGGGACGGAACGGCGGAGGGCCTCGTCGCGGCTGACGTGCTCGTCGAGGGCAACCTCATCGCCGGCGTAGGCCAGGGGCTCAGCAGCTCCGGCGCGACCGTGATCGACGGCGGCGGTCGCACGCTCATGCCGGGGCTGATCGACATGCACGCGCACGTCTGTCTGCAGGAGGGGCTGGTCGAAGGCAGAACCGCCTGGGATCAGATGGCCATGGGCGCGATGTCGGCGCACTTCCTCATGGACTACCTGGACCAGGGATTCACGACCGCTCGCTCGGCGGGGTGCAACGACCTCGGCATGGCCAAGGCGATCAGGTTGGGGCGGCTGCCCGGCCCGCGGCTCTTCTCCGCGGGTGGCTGGCTCACCCAGACCGGCGGTCACGCCGACACGGGCTTCTTCAATGACCGGATCGGCGACCAGGACGATCTCGAGCGCCACGGCTTCGGCTACATCGTTGATAGTCCTGCCGAGATGCGGAAGGCCGCGCGCATGAACCTCCGCGGCGGCGCGACACACCTGAAGGTCATGGCCGGCGGCGGGGTTGCATCGGAGTTCGACCCGATCACGATCACGGAATCGCAGCCCGACGAAACCGAGGCGGCCGTCGCGATCGCCGAGGACTACGGCACGTACGTGACCGTGCACGCCTATCACGACCGCTCCCTCAACCGCTCCATGGACGCCGGCGTGCGCGTGATCGAGCATGGCTTCCTCATGTCCGAGGAGACGATGATCCGCATGGTGGAGGAGGGTGTCGCGCTTTCTCTGCAAGCGGTGATGTCGCTCGAGGCCTTCGCAGACCCCGAGTCGATCACGTTCTTCACGGCCGATCAGAAGGCCAAGGCCACCATGGTGAATTCCGGGGCCGCGAACATGTTCGCGATGGCCCTCGAGCACCGCCCGCTGATGTTCAGCGGCGGCGACATGTTTGGTGCGGCGTACGCGCACCGTCAAGCCGACAACATCCGCATGCTCGTGAGCGGAGCGAACTTCCCGCCGCACCTGGCCCTCTTGACCGCGACCTCGAATGCGAATGAGGTCCTTTCCTGGTCGGGCGAGCTGAACCCGTACAAGGACGGCCCCCTCGGCATGATTCAGGAGGGTGCGTACGCGGACATCATCCTCGTGGAAGGGAACCCGCTCGAGGATATCGATGCGATTTCACGGGACAACGTCCACTTCGTGATGAAGGACGGCTCGGTTTACAAGAACTGGCTCGACGGGATGTAGTCGAGGTGATCTCGATGCCTCGAAGGGCTCCTTCCCGCCGGGGGGCCGTCGTCCAGCGCCCGTGCCTCGTGGCCGCGCTGTGGCTCGCCGCCTGTGCGGCGCCCGCCCTAGCGCAGCAGTCGGAAGGAGACGCAGCTCGACCCGCGCGGCCCGGCGGCTTCGGCGGACCACAGGAAATGACGCGCGAGATGGAGGTGGACAACACGCCGCGCGAGCGTGCCTACCGGCTTCCCATCCGAGTCCTGGATGGTTGGTACGCGTGGAAGGATGACCTGCAGGATCGGACCGGCTTCCAGTTCAACCTCAATTACACCGCGCTGTACGTGAATGCGTCGTCCGCCATTGAGGAAGGGGATCCGACCTGGGCGGCGAGCGGCATCTTCGAAGCGTCCGCCGGATGGACCCCGTTCGGACGGAGCTCGGGCGATACCGGCACCCTTTTCGCCAAGGCGGTGAGCCGCCATGCCATCGGGTCGGACCGCGTCCCCATGTTCCTGGGATTCAGCACCGGCTATTACGGGCTCCCGGGCACCGCCTACCGGGACTACAGCTTTCGGTTGGTGGAGCTCCAGTGGACGCAGGCACTCTTCAACCAGAAGGCCCACTTCGCCGTCGGGAAGGTCGACCCCACCAACTACTTCAACTTCCACGGGCTGTTGGTGCCCTGGCGGCACTTCATCGGCTACGGGTCCTCCGTGTCGGGCACCGTCAACTGGCCGGATCAGGGGTGGGGCGTCGTGGCCTCCGTGCGCCCGCACGAGAGGTGGTACGTCATGGGCGGCCTGACGGACGCCAGAGGGGATGTATTCAAGGACGGGGACTTCCTGTACGGCGGGAACCAGTTCTTCGAGGGCAACTTCTTCAGCGCGGTCGAAGTCGGGTACGTACCGTCGTTCGACGAGCGGTTCTTCCGCAAGATCAGTCTCACTATCTGGCACTCGCCGGAGTTCGTCGAGGACGGGAGCGGAGCCACGTCCGAGGAGGGGAGCGGTTGGGCGTTCTCCTCTCACTGGCTCTTCAACGACGCCTGGGCCCCTTTCTTCCGGTTCGCCCACTCGAACGGCAAGGGGATCAACACGTTTTATGAGAGCCAGGTCCAGCTGGGGGTGGGGCGGTTGACCCGGGCGTTTGACCTCCTGGGACTGAGCGCGAGTTGGGCCGATCCGAACTTGCCCGACGCCAAGGACCAGTGGACCACCGAGTTGTTCTACCGTTTCGTGCTCACCCAGCATTTGGAACTCACTCCAAGCCTCCAGCTGATCTTCAACCCCTCACTGAACCCGGCCCAGGACGTAATGACGTACTTCGGTGCCCGGGTCAGGATGACGTTTTGACGGGCCTGACCGGTCGAACAGATACGGAATCGTCGATCTCACCCACGCGAATCTCGGAGTCTCCGCAACCATGAACCGCGTTCTTTCTGCACTCGCCTTCGCCACGGTACTGGTGATCCCTTGCCGGGCCGGCGCCCAGACCACCTTCACGTTCGGTGGCTACGTGAAGATGGACGCCATGACCAGCAAGTTCCACAACGGATCGGTGCCGCTGGGGAACGCGCTCCGGGACTTCCACTTCCCCGCCGCGATCCCCGTTGGCGCCGAGTCCGACGTCTTCGCGACCAACGACTACCACGCCAAGGAGTCGCGCTTCAATCTGGAGACCCGAACGACCATCGGGGAGAAGGCTCTGCGGGCTTTCGTCGAGATGGATTTCCTGCTCGCCGGACAGGGCGACGAGCGGGTGAGCAATTCGTTCAACCCTCGCCTGCGTCACTTCTTCTTCGTATACGACAAGTGGCTGTTCGGGCAGACGTGGACCACGTTCCAGATTCTGGACATTCCGGACGACCTGGACTTCGCTGGTGCCGCCGACGGGATCATCTTCAACCGGCAGCCCCAGATCCGGTTCAGCGCTGGCGGGTGGCAGTTCGCCGCGGAGAACACCGCCACCTCTCTCACGCCCAACGGCGGAGGCGCCCGCATCGACAGCCCGGCGGCCTTCTTCCCCGACCTGGTGGCCCGCTACAACTTCGGCGGCGACTGGGGCAACCTGTCCGTCGCGGGGCTGCTTCGGCAGATGACCCACGAGTACGAGGAAGACGGCGTTGCGAAGAACAGCAAGACACCGTCGTTCGGCTTCACCTTCGGCGGAAAGATCAACGTGGGCGAACGGGATGACCTCCGCTTCCAGGCGTCGGCAGGCAGCGGCCTGGGTCGCTACGCCGCCCTCAACTTCGCCAATGGCGGTGTGGTCAAGGACGACGACTCCATCGAGCCCACGCCGTCGTACCTGGGCTTCGTGAGCTACCGGCACTTCTGGTCCGAGAAGTGGCGCTCGAACATCAATGTGAGTGGGATCGGCGTGGACAACGACGCGGCCCTCGCCGGCGATGGGGTGAACAAGACGGCGTGGAGCGTCTCGGCCAACGTGATCTACTCGCCCGTGCCCCAGCTCCACTTCGGCGTGGAGCTCATGCGGGCCACCCGCGAGCTCGAGAGCGGCGTGGACGGCAAGTTCGACCGCTTCCAGTTCAGCGCCCGCTACGACTTCCGCTTCGGGACCGGCAGCACCGAGGACGAGGGGTCGATTCGGCCGGGTTGGTAGCAGGGGCTCGTAGCGGCCTGACCGTAGGAACGTTACATCGGACGCCGTCACTCGAGTCGGCGCCATCGGACGGTCTAGCGCGGCGCGGCGGCGCAACGACCACCAAGACCCCATCCGTCTGCGGCTGCAGGACGAATCGCATGAAGAACAACCTCCCGCGTCGGCCAACGCTCATCGTTGGGGGTCTGTTGGGCGGCCTCGTCGTGACAGTGGGCGTCGCGTACGCGGTCGCGATCTCCGTGATCGACTCGGACTTCCTGGCGCTCGAGCGAAACGCCGCCTCGATACGGATATCCCGCCGAGAGTCTCCTCCTCGGGCCCGTCTCGCCCTTGCCCTGCGCCCCTACATGCCCGGGTCGTACCAGATCGGTGACGTGTAGGCCCGCTCCTGCGTGGAGGTGGGCGCGTCATCCGGGAGATCGATCCCGAACCGGAACGCGTCGTAGGTGGCCCACCGGGGCGTGGGGATCTCGATCACCCGGGCGTAGTAGACCGCCGACTGGGACGCGTCGAAGTCGGGGTCGGTCCACACGGTGGCCAGCTCGGACGCGCCGATGGTGTTGGTCCAGTTGGCGTTGGCCGCATCGACGGTATTGCCCACCGCGGGCAGCTTGCCGTCGGACCCCGGCCGGCGGTCTCCCGCCCACGCCACATCATAGACGCGCTCCTGGGTTTGGCCGCTCCCGTCCACCCAGCCCTTCACGATCTGGATCCGGTCCAGGTTGGCCCCCACGGGATCCCGAAGCGCGTACACCATGAAGGTCGGCGCGCCTCCGCCGGACGGGCGTGGCCGCAGCGTCCCTCCCATGGGCACACCCTTCTCGTAGCCGGCGAAGGCGGGCTGTCGGCTGTTGATGTCCTGGTCGGTGTAGTCCCATCCGCCGAAGAAGCGGACGATCATCCGGGGCCCGGTGGTGGCGTAGACTTCCTTCCGCTCCATGGCGTCGAAGAGCGCCTCCCGGGTGTTCTCGTGAGCCCAGACCGCGGCATACCCCGACGACACCTGCTGCCAGGAGTAGATCGTGCCGTTCTCGTTGGCCATGAACGGATGGTCCAGTCGATCCGGACTCGGCTCGTACCCCGAGTGCTTGCCGAAGAAGTTGTCCTCCTCGGCCGTCGCCAGCGACGTGTGGCTGTCCGTTGAGCCGATCATGCCGAACTTGTAGGGATTGGTGCCCAGCCGGTTCTCGATTACCAGACCCTGTTTCAACGCCTCACGGGCGTACTCGCCCGCCAGCATCTCGTCGGTCTTAGCCTCCGAGACGTCCAGGTTCCCTACGGCCCAGGTCTCGTAGTCGGCGAACTCGTCCTCGGGAGACAGGAAGGGATGGGTTTCGCCATCGCCCTTGATCTGGGTCACCTCATACAGGGGCTCCCAGAGGTCCCGCTTGGTCACGTACTCCTGGTCCAGCGCGCGGCCGTCGTACTGGGCGTCCAGAGGGAACATGATGCCGTTCGACAGATTGCCGTTGTGGGCAATGGCCAGCACGTCGCCCCCCGTGCGGGACTCGTACGTCTCCATCCAGGTCCACAAGTCCCGGGGATTCGTGCTGCCCATGGGCGGTACCGTGGTCATGGGTACCATCTGGCTACCCCGGTCGCCGTCGTCCCGGTAGACGACCACCCGGTGCATGTTGTTCCCCCGCACCAGCGAGGTCCATTCGTAGCCGATGAACGCGGTGAAGTGACCCGGGTCGTTGTAGTCCTCCGCCACCTCCACCGTGTGCTGCCAGGCGTTCTTGTAGGGCTTCGAGTCCGGCGTATACATCAGCGTCTCCGGGAACCGGCCTTGGGAGAAGAGGCCGATGAGCTCCAAGGCCACCCCGACGCCTTCGCCGGCGTTGACACGGTCGTACCAGTCCTTGCCGAGCGGATCGTTCAGGATGTGGGGTGCCCCGTCGAACAGGTCCGGGAAGAACCCCATGTTGTCCGAGTGGTCGGAAACGACCAGGAAGTCCAGGGGGCGGGACAGGCGGACCGGGAGGCCGGTAGCGCTCGTCACCTCTTCGCCGCGGGCGAACCGGTAGGCCTCTTCGATGCCCAGGCGGTTCCCGAAGGCCCCGGCGTCCATGGAATA
>JBDHLD010000027.1:0-45858 GCA_039586035.1 Gemmatimonadota bacterium
GATTGAGCTGCGGGCGGCCTTCGGCCGTCCTCGCTCGTCTCGCGAGTCACCGGATCCGTTCGCTACGCTCAGCCAACAGGCCGTCGCTCGGCTCGAACCTCCACCATCGTGAAAAGAGGATCTGCTTCAGTGGGCCCAGTAGGATTGAGCTGCGGGCGGCCTTCGGCCGTCCTCGCTCGTCTCGCGAGTCACCGGATCCGTTCCCTACGTTCAGCCAACAGGCCGGCGCTCGGCTCGAACCTCCACCATCGTGAAAAGACGATCTCTTTCAGTGGGCCCAGTAGGATTGAGCTGCGGGCGGCCTTCGGCCGTCCTCGCTCGTCTCGCGGGTCACCGCATCGGTTCGCTACGCTCAACCGACTCGCCGTCGCTCGGCTCGAACCTCCACCATCGTTGAAAAGACGATCTCTTCAGTGGGCCCAGTAGGATTGAGCTGCGGGCGGCCTTCGGCCGTCCTCGCTCGTCTCGCGAGTCACCGGATCCGTTCGCTACGCTCAGCCAACAGGCCGTCGCTCGGCTCGAACCTCCACCATCGTGATGAGCTATGGGCCCTTGTTTGTTCTAACGCTTGCGCGAGTGTCGAAATGACGCAACGGTTGGCGCCGCCACGCGGTCACTTCCTGCTGGCCCCCCGGCCACCAGGAGCGCCGCAGGGGCAACGACCGTGGGAACCAACCAGGCATGCCCTGTGCATAAGCACTGGCGGTTCCGCTGGCAAGATGGCTGCCGTGCCCCGACGGGGGCGGGCCTTCGACGCCTGCACACCCACGGGGCATCCGAGGGCGGGGACGAACCGGAGACAAGGAGCGATCGATCAACATCCTCGGCATCTCGGCCTATTACCACGACAGCGCGGCGTGTCTGATCAGGGACGGCGCCATCGTGGCGGCCGCCCAGGAGGAGCGGTTCACCCGCAAGAAGGGCGACGCGTCGTTCCCGGAAAATGCGGTCCGGTTCTGCCTCGAGGCGGGAGGACTGTCGGCCGAGGCGCTGGACTACGTGGGCTTCTACGACAAGCCGCTGCTCAAGTTCGAGCGCATCCTCGAGACGTACCTCGGCGTCGTGCCTCGTGGCTTGCGCTCCTGGCTCATGGCGGGTCCGCTGTGGATCAAGGAGAAGCTCTACACGGATAAGGACCTGCGCGAACGGCTGGGAGGCTACGCGGGAGAGCTACTGTACGCAGAGCACCACGAGAGCCACGCCGCGAGTGCTTTCTTCCCCTCGCCCTTCGGCGAAGCCGCCATCCTGACCATGGACGGCGTCGGTGAGTGGGCCACGGCGTCCATCGGGGTGGGCCGCGGCAACGAGATCGAGATCCTTCGTGAGATGCACTGGCCCAATTCACTCGGGTTGCTCTACTCGGCCTTCACCTACTACACCGGTTTCAAGGTCAACTCCGGCGAGTACAAGGTCATGGGCCTGGCTCCCTACGGCCGTCCCGTCTACGTGGACACGATCCTGAGTGAGCTCATGGATCTGAAAGAGGACGGCTCGTTCACGCTCGACCAGAGGTACTTCAACTACCTGTCCGGCCTCACCATGACCAGCCCGGCCTTCGACGAGCTCATGGGCGGCCCACGCCGCGAGCCCGAGTCCTTGATCACGCAGAGAGAGATGGACCTGGCTCGCTCCGTCCAGGACGTGTGCGAAGAGGTCATGCTGCGCATGGTGCGGACGACCAAGGCCGAGACCGGCCTGGACAATCTGTGCCTGGCGGGCGGTGTCGCCCTCAACTGCGTCGGCAACGGCCGCATCCTCCGCGAAGGCCCCTTCGACGACATCTGGATCCAGCCGGCGGCCGGTGACGCAGGGGGTGCCCTCGGCGTGGCTCAACTCATCTGGCACCGGCACGTGGGTGCTGAACGGAAGACGCCACCAGGCAAGGACGCCATGAAGGGGGCCTACCTGGGCCCATCATTCTCGGAAGACGAGATCGAGGGCTACCTGAAGAAGGTCGGCGCGCGCTTCGAGCGCCTGGACGAGTCCGATCTGATCGAGAAGGCTGCCCGGCTGCTCGCCGAGGGCAACGTCGTGGGCTGGTTCGAGGGGCGGATGGAGTTCGGGCCCCGGGCGCTGGGAGCGAGGAGCATCCTGGGAGACCCGCGGAACCCGGCCATCCAGACCCAGATGAACCTGAAGATCAAGTTCCGGGAGAGCTTCCGGCCTTTCGCCCCCACCGTCCTCGAAGAGCGGGTCGGCGACTACTTCGAGCTGGACCGGGCCTCGCCGTACATGCTCCTCGTAGCGCCGGTGAAGGAGGAGCGGCGCGTGCAGATGACCGCTGCGCAGAAAGAGCTGTTCGGCATCGACAAGCTCAACGTCCAGCGCTCGGACATCCCTGCCGTGACTCACGTCGACTACTCGGCCCGCGTGCAGACCGTGAACCCGGAGCGCAACCCCACGTACCATGCGCTCATCGCCGAGTTCGAGCGTCAGACCGGGTGCGGTCTGCTGGTGAACACCTCGTTCAACGTCCGAGGCGAGCCCATCGTGTGCACGCCGGAGGACGCGCATCGCTGCTTCATGCGCACCAACATGGACTATCTGGTTCTCTGGCCGTTCGTGCTCGACAAGACACGACAACCGGAGTGGCAGGAGGAGGGAGATTGGCGGAACGAGTTCGAGCTGGACTGACCCCCAGGGAGGGCCGGCGTTTCGGCCTCACGGTCGGGGGCGCCTTCTGGGTCATCGCAGCGATCAGCCTGTGGAGAGGGCACGAGATTCCACCCCTTGTCCTGGGTGCGCTGGGGGGCTTGCTGGTGCTCGGGGGCCTGGTGATCCCTGGTCGGATGGGCCCGGTACACGATCGGTGGATGGCCTTCGCCGTGGCGATTTCCAAGGTCACGACGCCAATCTTCATGGGCGTTGTGTACTACCTGGTGCTGACGCCTACGGGCTTGATCATGCGTCTCTTCGGCCATCGCCCGCTCGAGGCCGAGTCGACCGACAACGGGTTCTGGGTCCAGAGGGAGCCCGGCGAGACGCGCAGCAACCTCACACGGCAGTTCTGAAGGAGACACACATGGCGGGGCGTGGACCGGTTTCCGAGCTCTGGGCGTTCATGCGCGTCCGCAAGAAGTGGTGGCTGGCACCCATCATCGTGGTGCTCCTGGCAGTGGGCACGCTCCTCGTCTTCGCCCAGACGTCGGCATTGGCACCCTTCATCTACACCATCTTCTAGCACGCACGCCCTCCCGGTTCCAAGGCCGGCGTTGCCCCCGGAAGAGGTCGGTGACGGACCACTCACTCCGCGCCGACTGCGCAGGCTGTCGTGGAGTGGGGTCCAGCCTCAGGGCGGGGCCCGCTCCCGGGCAACGATTCCCCTTCGGGCCTCATCGATTAGAATTACGGCCGTCGTTGGTCCGAAGTCGGAGAGCCCACACCCTCTCGAGAGCAGATGAACCGAGACATCGAAGTCATCCAGGAAAAGATCCAGGAGGAGAGCGCGTTCGTCGGACGGCTCCAGGACGAAGTCGGCCGGGTGATCGTCGGGCAGAAGTACATGGTGGAGCGGCTGCTCATCGGGCTGCTGGCCAACGGGCACGTGCTCATGGAAGGCGTACCGGGGCTCGCGAAGACGCTTACGATCCGCACGCTGGCCAGCGCGATCCAGACGGACTTCCAGCGGCTCCAGTTCACGCCCGACCTGCTGCCGGCCGACCTGGTCGGGACGCTCATCTACGACCCCAAGGACCAGGACTTCAAGACCAAGAAGGGACCGATCTTCGCGAACCTGATCCTGGCCGACGAGATCAACCGTTCGCCGGCCAAGGTTCAGTCCGCGCTGCTGGAGGCGATGCAGGAACGCACCGTTACCATCGGCGAGCACACGTACCAGCTGGACGATCCGTTTCTGGTCCTGGCCACCCAGAATCCCATCGAGCAAGAAGGGACGTATCCCCTTCCGGAAGCGCAAGTTGACCGCTTCATGCTCAAGTTGTCTGTGGGGTACCCCAGCCGGGACGAGGAGCTGGAGATCATGCGCCGCATGGCGGCGGGGCCAGAGCCGGAGGTGCGGGCCGTCGTGACGCCGGAAGAGATCATCCGAGCCCGCAAGGCGGTGAGCATGATCTACATGGACCCACAGGTGGAGCGGTACATCGTCGATCTGGTCTTCGCTACGCGGGAGCCGGCGGAGTACGGTCTGGAGGACCTGGACGAGCTCATCGCCTTCGGGGCGTCGCCCCGGGCATCGATTGCGCTGGCCAGGGGCTCGCGCGCCCACGCCTTCCTCCGCCATCGGGGCTTCGTGACGCCGGAGGACGTCAGGGCAGTGGGGTTGGACGTGCTCCGCCACCGGGTCCTGCTGACCTACGAAGCCGAGGCCGAGGAAATGACGTCGGAGGACGTGGTCAGCCGCGTCCTCAACAGCGTCGAGGTCCCGTAGTCGCAGAGGGTCAGGCGTCCTGATGATCCCCCGAGAGATCCTTCGCAAGGTCCGCCGGATCGAGATCACCACGCGTGGTCTCGTCAACGAGGTCTTTTCGGGCGAATACCACTCTGTCTTCAAGGGCCGGGGCATGAATTTCGCCGAGGTCCGTGAATACCAGTACGGCGACGACATCCGGAGCATCGACTGGAACGTGAGCGCCCGCCAGGGACACCCGTACGTCAAGGTGTTCGAGGAGGAGCGGGAGCTCACGGTCATGCTGGTGGTGGACGTGAGCGCCTCCGGCGACTTCGGCTCCCGAGAGCGGCTCAAGGGCGAAGTGGCCGTGGAGATCTGCGCGCTGCTTGCCTTCAGCGCGATCAAGAACAACGACAAGGTCGGACTGCTGATCTTCAGCGACCGCATCGAGAAGTTCGTGCCGCCCCGGAAGGGGCGACGGCACGTGCTGCGCGTGCTCCGAGAGCTCCTGTACCACAGGCCCGAGGGCCGGCGCACCGAGATCGCGGGAGCGCTCGAGTATCTGACCCGCGTGCTCAAGCGGCGTTCGGTCGTGTTCCTGGTCTCGGACTTCCTGGGCGAGGGCTACCGCAAAGCCATGTCGGTCACGGGGCGCCGTCACGATCTGGTGGCCATCCAGATGGAAGATCGCCGCGAGGAGGAGCTCCCCCGGGTGGGGCTCATGGAGTTCCAGGACGCCGAGACGGGCGAGCACTTCGTCGTGAACACCTCGGACCGCCGTTTCCAGGAAGCCTACCGAGCGCAGGCGTCGGCGCGGCAGGAGGCGCTGGAGGACACGTTCCGGCGGACCCGCGTGGACCGGATCCGCATCCAGACGGGCGAACCCTACGTGCAACCGTTGATGCGGTTCTTCCAAGACCGGGCTCGGAGGTTCCGGTGAGCTGGTGCCCCCGCCGCTCGCTCGTGGCCCGGGCAGCTGCTCCGAGCTCGCTCCGGCGGCAGCCGTGGACGTGGGCCAAGTACTGCGCGCCAATCATGGGCCGGCTCGACACGTGTTTGGCAGCCGGAGCCGTGGCCTTCTGCCTGGGTGCGATTCCGCTGGCGGGCCAGTCCCCGACGCTCACGACGGACGTCGACAGCGCCGAAACCACCATCGGTGGCCGCATCACCCTCACGGTCAGGGTGCGACACGGCGAGGGCGAGCGCGTCGTGTTCCCCGACTCGCTGAGCCTCGATCCCTTCGAGGTGCTGGGCGTGGAGGTGGGAGAGCCGGAGCCCCTGGACGGCGGCTTGTGGTCCTGGGCGCGTTACACGCTCACCGTCTTCGAGCTGGGCGAGCTGGAGATCCCGTCGTTCGAGGTCGGGCTGGTCGACCCGGACGGCGAGGCGTCCGTGCTGGAGACCCACCCGTACGGCGTCGTCGTGGCCAGCGTCGGGCGGGACGAGACCGGTGACATCCGGGACGTGAAGGCACCCCTGGAGATCCCGCTGGGACTCCTGGTGCTCCTGGCTCGCCTCCTGGCTGTCTTGCTCCTCGTGGCCGTGCTCTACGGGCTCTACCGCCGCTTCCGGCAGCAGCCTCCAGCCAGCCCCATCGACGTGAGCGCCCCGCTCAGGCGGCCGTACGAAGTGGCCTACGACCAGCTCCGGGAACTGGAGTCCTCGGGCATGCTGGAGCGCGGCGAGATCAAGGAATACTACATACGGGTCTCGGAGATCATCCGGGCATACGTGGAGGCCCAATACTACGTGCCGGCCCTCGAGATGGCCTCCTTCGAGGTTCTGGACAACCTGGTGGGCATCGGCGTGGACGACGAGACGCTCCGGGACTTCGAAGGATTCCTGGCCGAGTGCGATCTGGTCAAGTTCGCGAAGTTCGTGCCGGACGTGTCACGGGCGCGTCAGATCGTGCCGCGGGCGCGGAAGCTCGTGGAGCGCACGAAGGTGGGCCGTCCCGCTCCGGTCGGCGTCGGCGCGACAGCGGCGGGCGCGGCGGGCGCCAAGGGTGCAGCCGCGCCCGAGGGCGCAGAGAAGGTCGAGGGCACGGAGAAGGTCGAGGGCACGGAGGAGGTCGAGGGCACGGAGGAGGTCGAGGGCACGGAGGAGGTCGGGGGCACGAAGGAGGTCGGGGGCCTGGCCGACGGCGAGCTCCCGGCGAGAGTCGAGGAGGCAGACGGAGCCGAACCTGCAGGGGGACTCGAGGGCGCGGACCACGCCGCCCGCCCGCCACGCCGCGGTCCGGAGTCGCGGCAAAGCCCCAATGCCCAGGATCCAGGGGCGGGAGGATCGCCGTCGTGATCTACCGCTTCGAGGACCCGCTCTTTCTCCTGCTGCTTCTGTTGCTCCCCCTGATGCTCTGGTGGTACGCGCGCCGCCAGGCCGCGCGAGGCGGAGCGCTCCGCTTCTCGTCGGTGGGCGCACTGAAGAGCGCGGACACCCGGCGAACGGGACGGATGCGGCACGCGCTGTTCGCAATGCGCCTGCTCGCGGTGGCGGCCCTGTTCGTGGCCTTTGCACGGCCCCAGTCGGGGGTCACGGGCGAGACGGTGAGCACCGAAGGGGTGGACATCGTCCTGGCGCTGGACCTCTCGACCAGCATGTTGGCCGAAGACCTGGAGCCCAACCGCGTGGAAGCCGCGCTCCAGGTGGCCGCTGACTTCGTGCAGAACCGACAGGACGACAGGATCGGCCTGGTCGTCTTCGCCGGCGAGGCGTTCACCCAGGCTCCCCTGACCCTGGATCATGCCATCATCCTGGACCTGCTCCGCCAGCTCGAGGCGGGCACCATCGAGGACGGGACCGCCATCGGCATGGGCCTGGCCACTGCGGTCAAGCGACTCCAGCACAGTGACGCCGAGTCGAGGGTGGTGGTGCTTCTCACGGATGGCCGCAACAACCGTGGCGAGATCGACCCGGTCACGGCCGCCCAGATGGCCCAGGCACTCGGGGTGAAGGTGTACTCGATCGGAGCAGGGACCCGGGGCACCGCCCGGGTACCGGTGCGGGATCCACTGCTCGGGCGTCGGTACGTGAACATGCGCGTCGATATCGACGAGGACGCCCTGCAGGAAGTGGCGGCCCTCACGAGCGGCCGCTACTTCCGGGCCACCGACCGGGAGAGCCTGGAGCAGGTATGGCGCGAGATCGACGAGCTCGAGACCACCGAGATCGAAGTGGAGCACTTCACCAGGTTCGGAGAGCTCTTCCACCTGCCCCTGCTGCTGGGTCTGGGCCTCCTCCTGCTGGAGCTCGTTCTCGGGCAGACGTTGCTGAGAAAGATCCCGTGAGAGCTCCGACTCCGTACGAGGCCGCCCCGCCGCGGTCCCGAAGCCCGAGGGGAGGCGCGTAACCGTGTTCCGCTTCGGCCTCGACACGGCCCTCTGGGGGCTCCTGCTGGTTCCGCTTCTGGCCGGCGCCTTCTGGTACGCCATGCTCGCGCGGCGCCGCGCCCTGGCACGCTTCGGGGACACGCCGCTCATGGATCGCCTCAGCCAGACCGTCAACCGACGGGGGCGAGCCGCCCGGGCCGTGCTCGTTCTGGTGGCGGTGGCCGCGCTCGTTGTCGCGCTGGCCCGGCCCCAGTTCGGCACCCGTGTCGACACGGTGCGTCGCGAGGGGCAGGACCTGGTCGTGGCGCTCGACCTTTCGGCCTCCATGCTGGCCGAGGACATCGCGCCGAACCGGCTGGAACGAGCGAAGCTAGCCGTAACACGCATGATCGAGCGCCTCGAAGGCGATCGTATCGGTCTGGTGGCCTTTGCCGGCCAGGCGTTCGTGCAGAGTCCGCTCACGGTGGACTACGGCGCGGCGCGGCTCTTCCTGAACGCGATGGAGCCGGACCTGGTCCCCGTGCAAGGCACCAATCTCGGTCAGGCGCTCGCGGTCTCGTTGGACAGCTTCGACGAGGACGAGAACCGGGAGCACCGGATCCTGTTGTTGTTCACCGACGGCGAGGACCACGAGGGTGAGGTCGACGCCAACCTGGAGCGCGCCGTGGCCGCCGGTGTACGCATTTTCACGGTGGGATTCGGGTCGGGCGATGGGGTACCCATCCCCGACCTGGACGAGCAGGGCCGGCGCAGGGGCTTCTTGCGGGACGACGACGGCGCCGTCGTTACCACGCGACTCGAGGAGGAGCCCCTTCAGCGCTTGGCCGAAGCCACCGGAGGACGATACATCCGGGTCACGCCCGGCGGGGCGGAGTTGACGGCGCTTGCCGAGGAGCTGACGGGCATGGCAGGCAGAGAAATCGAAGCACAGCAGGTCACACAGTTCGAGGAGCAGTTCCAGCTGTTCCTTGGGCTGGCGCTGATCCTGCTTCTCGTGGAGATGCTGATCCCCGAACGCCGACGCGTGGCCGTGGAGTGGACCGGCCGCTTCGGCGTACTGCCATCCATGCTCCTGGGCCTGACCCTGCTGCTGCCCTCGCCGGCAGCGGCCCAGGCCGGGCGGACGGAGGTGCGCGAAGGGAATCGACTCTACCAGGAAGGACGCTTCGAAGACGCCCACGAGAAGTACCTCGAGGCTCTGCGGGCGGCTCCCGGGTCGCCGGTGGTCCGATTCAACGACGGCAACGCCCTCTACCAGACCGACGAGTTCCAGCGCGCGGTCGAGGCCTATCAGGAGGCCATCGAGGCGGGTGACCCAGCCCTCGAATCCCAGGCCTGGTACAACGCTGGCAACGCCTTCTTCCGTCAGCAGCAGCTGGCCGAGGCCATCGAGGCGTACAAGCAAGCGCTCCGCGCGGACCCCGGCGACGTGGACGCGAAGCACAACCTGGAGCTCGCTCTCGAACAGATGGAGCAGCAACAGCAGAATCAGCAACAGGGCGGGGACCAGGAGCAGGACCAGCAGCAACAGGATCAGGATCAGAACGGAGAGGGTGATCAGCAGCAGGACCAGCAGGATCAGCAAGACGACCA
The DNA here is from genome assembly GCA_039586035.1 of Gemmatimonadota bacterium. Classification (GTDB taxonomy): domain Bacteria; phylum Gemmatimonadota; class Gemmatimonadetes; order Longimicrobiales; family Gaopeijiaceae; genus JBDHHQ01. The sequence goes on from JBDHLD010000027.1 coordinate 9,271, forward strand.
GGGCGACCAGCCGGACGACGAGGACCAGGAGCAGGAGCAGGACCCTGGCGACCAGGAGCAGGACCAGGATGATCAGGGGGATCAGCCCCCGCCCCAGCAAGCACCTCCTCCTCCTGGCCAGATGACCCGCGAGCAGGCCGAGCAGCTCCTCCGTGCCATCGAGGAGGATCCCGAGCAGGCCGGTCGCCAGAAGGCCATCTCCCCTACCGGGCGGAGGCCGCGCAAGAAGTGGTAGTCGGCCCAGACGTCAGTCGCCGACGAACACCCACCGGCACCCGGCGGTGGGCCAGGGTCGAGTCGGGAGGCGCGGCCTGCCGAGGTCGAGCCCGGCGCTCGCCCCTACCCTTTTGGACGGCCGTGCTCTTCGCTCTTGTCGGGGCTCAGCCGGCCGCCGCTCAGGACCTTTCGGTTCGATCCTATGTGTCCAGCAACCCGGCGCCGCCCAATCGACCGTTCGATCTCAACGTAGAGGTCACCGGGGCGCAGACCGCAGACGGTGAACCGGTCCTGCCCGACCTGGGCGACTTCGCCTCGCTGCTGAGCACCGGGCGCACCTCCACCGTCCGCATGGTCAACGGCGAGACCCGGGTTTCGGTGATCTGGGTCTACCGCTTTCAGCCCAACCGGGAGGGGTCCTTCGAGATCGGCCCAATCCAGGTGCGGGTGGGCGGCCAGACCCTACGCACCGATCCCCTGCAGCTCACCATCGGAAGCGGCGCGGCCCAGGGCTCGAGTCCGCCGGTCACGCAGAGCCGTCCCCCCCAACCGCAACCCCAGGCGCAGGAGCCGGCCATCGGAGACGACGACATCTTCATCACCGCCGAAGTCAGCGACCGTCGCGTCTTCGTGGGCGAACCCGTGATCGTGGAGTACCGGATCTGGACGCGGGTGAATGTCAGCCAGTACAGCGCCACCGAGCTGCCCGCCAACACGGGCTTCTGGGTCGAGGAGTTCCCCATCGCCACGCCCGAGGTCGAGCAGATCGAACGCGACGGCGTGCCCTTCGCCACGGCCGTGATCCGGAAGGTAGCTCTGTTCCCCACGGGACCCGGCACCCGTACCGTGGAGCCGTTGGGCATCGAAGCCCAGATCCGGGTGCGCCGCCGCTCCAACGACATCCTCGACGACTTCTTCAACCGCTCCCTGCTGGGCCGTCTGGAGCCGGTGCTCGTGGCCTCGGAGCCCGTCGAGATCCAGGTCGACCCCCTTCCGGAGGGGCAGCCGAGGGGATTCAGCGGGTTCGTGGGCAGCGTGGACATGTCGCTGGTGCTCGACCGGGGGCGGGTAGAGACGAACGACGCACTGTCGATGACCGTGCGTCTGCAGGCCGAAGGAAACGTCCAGACCCTTCCCGAGCCCGAGATCCCGTTCCCGCCGGACTTCGAGGTCTATCCGCCGGAGGTCACCGAGCGAATCGACCGCACGGGCAGCCGGATCCGCGGCACCAAGACGTACCAGTACGTGTTGATCCCCCGGTCGCCGGGGAGTCACTCCATACCCGCGGTCTCCCTGGACTACTTCGATCCGCGCCGCGGCGTGTATGCCACGGCCACCACCGATCCCCTATCCATCGACGTGACCGGTGACCCCGTCGAGGGCGCGTTGATCGTGCGGCCGGGGCGCGGCAGCATCGAGCCTCTGAGAGAGGACATCCGTTTCATCTCCATCGAGATCCCCCGGTTCACCCGCTCGAGCCGTTCGCTCCTGGACAATGCCGGGTTCTGGCTCCTGCTGCTGGCTCCGGCTCTGGCTGTCGGCGGTGCGGTCGGCGTCCGCCGCCATCAGGATCGCCTCACGGGAGACGTAGCGTGGGCGCGTAGTCGTCGAGCCACCCGCACGGCCCGCAAGCGCCTGGCCGGCGCCAGGAGTCTCCTCCACGGTGAGGGCCGGGCGTTCTACGCTGAGGTGGACCGAGCCCTCCAGGGCTTCGTGGGCGACAAGCTCAACCTCCCCGAAGCGGGCCTCATGAAGGAGGACGTCCGCCAACGCCTCATCGCGCGGGGTGTCTCGGTCGAGGCGCTGGACGCCTACCTGGCCTGCCTGGACGAGTGCGAACGGCAACGATTCGCTCCCGCCGAAGCCGCCACGACCGAGCGAGAAGCCTTCCTGGCCCGCGCCGGTGACGCCATGAGCCGTCTCGACCGGGAGGCAGGACGGTGAGCCCCGCCCGCCTCGGATGGGCCAGCTGCATCACCGTCGTCCTGTTCGTGACGGTCGTGGCGCCGGCGACGGGGCTCGCAGCTCAGGAGGACTTCTTCGTCGAGGGGAACCGGCTGTACCGCGAGGGAGACTTCTCTGGCGCGTTGGAGAGCTACCTGCGGATCGAGGAAGCGGGCTTCGAGAGCGGAGCCCTCTATTACAACATCGGCAACAGCTACTTCAAGCTGGGAGAATTGGGCTCGGCAATCCTGTATTACGAGCGAGCCCGCCGTCTCATGCCGGGGGACGACGACCTGCAGGCCAACCTGGAGTTGGCCCGCACGCTCACGGTGGACGAGGTCAACCCTCTGCCCGGGTTCCTGCCGTTCCGGGCGCTCCGGTGGTGGATCCACCTGATACCCAGGCGGGCGCTCACCTGGCTCGTCGCCGTGACCTATGTCGTGGCCATGGTGGGGCTGACGCTGTGGGTGCTCTGGCGGGGCTCGTCGGCCGGGACCTGGGCGGGTCGCATGGCCGGAGCGATGGGTGTGGTCGCCGCCATGCTCGGCACCAACCTCCTCGCGATCGAGCTGGGGATCGGGGAGGCGCGACGCGCGGTCGTCATGGACGAAACCGCGGACGTGCAGAGCGCGCCCACGGACGATCCCTCCCTCCAGGTCTTCACCGTGCACGAGGGAACGACGGTGCGCATCGACCGCCAGTCGGGAGACTGGGTCGAGATCGTGCTGGACGACGGCAAGGTGGGATGGCTCGAAGTCGGAGCCCTCGAGGAGATCTGAGCCCGGCTCCCCCTGAGCTCTGCTCAGTCATCCAGCTCCGACCCGTGCCATCCAAGGCCCCGGGGCCCGGCATCCGCACTCCGCGGCGCCTCGCCCCTTCAGCAATGCGAGCCCATCGGGCTCGGTCTGCGCAGAGCCAATGGGGCTCGGTCTATTTCTCTTGGCCGTTCTCGTCCTTCAGCACGAAACGGAGACGGGCGCCGATGCCGGCTCCCTCGGCGTTCAACCGGTCAGCCGCCGACCCGGACAGCTCCTCGACGTTGGCGCCCTGGTTGAACGCGGTCCCCACGCAGTGGTCCGCGTGATCGGGGTGCTCACGGATGTAGGTCCGTGAAAGAAGTAACGTGTCCACCCTTCCTTCGAGGAGCGCTTTTTCGGTGGCCGCGGCGCCGAGGCAGCCGCGCCCGCCGGAATGGGCCATGTCCAGGACCTGTGCCACCAGCCCTGCCTGGAGCTGGTTGGTCAGCACGGACGCACACTCCTCGGCGGCGTCTTTGACCTCGGCGAGCGTCATGCCCACGTGTAGTGACGGGTACTCGAGAGTCCGCTCCGCCATCCACGGAGGGATCATCTGGACGATGGCCGCCACGGTCTCCTGGGGTCCGCCGAGGATCAGTAGGCCCTGCCCGTTCACCTGCTCGATCAAGTTCTCGACCAAGCCCTTCAGCATCCGCTCGGAGCCCACCGTGAGGAAGCGTTGGGCGGCGTCGGTGCCGGTTTGCCCACGAACGCCCGTGTGCGTCGCCCCTCGCTTCGCGACCCGTATGTCGGTCAGGTCGCCTACGTCTTTGTCCGCCAGGACGCCGGGGAGCTCAGACACCTCGCCGCGCCGATACTCGAATACGCGGGCGTGTCGACGGTCGGCCAGCACGATGACGACGGCCCTGCCCTGCTTGAGTCCACGTACGTACGGTGCGACGCGGAGGCCGTGCTCCCACGCGACCAGGTCGGGCATGGGCACGGGTACGCTTTCCGAGTAGAGCACCTCGGCCGGCGTCGCGAAGCCGACCCAACCCTTGCCGGTCACGAAGCCATCGAAGCGGCCCAACTCGCCCCGAAGAAGGGTGAGCGCGTCGTGAAACGCGGCCCTCTCGTCGGCGCCCACCTCGCTGAGCCGCTTCTCTACCTGGTTGACCTTTTGATCCAACCGCCGACGCCAGACGTTCCGCTCGGCCGGGTCGTTAGCCTGCCCGTCCAGGTAGATGCTGAGCACCTTGTCATCCTGGAGCCTGCGGTAGAAGTCGACGAGCTTGTCGTGAGTCATCATGCGCTACCTCCGTGGTTTGGCCCGGGGGCCTGGAGACGCGCGTCGCCCCGTCGGGGCGGAGTCGGAGCGACGTTCGAGGGTACTTCTTTCTATTCCCGTGTAGCCGACAGAGGTTCCACCTTGCGGCACGGCGTGGTCCGCGTCCTGGCGGGGACCCAATGGTTATGGTGAGGTGCGGTGCCCACACCACTCCGCGCGGCTCACACCTGGCGGCGACAGCGCCCCCTGGGGGGTCTCGCGAGCACGTCGCGTAGCACCGGCCCAGGCGGCTGACGGGCGACCCTTTCTCAGCGTCCGGGACGGGTCCGCGACACCCCCCTGGAGCGCCTAGGAAATTTCTCCGCAAGGGTTTAGCTTTGCAGGCCTCACCTGAAGCGAACCGTAACGGGAGCGTTTGTGCGGGTCCTCATCGTCGGCGCCGGCGAGGTGGGATTTCACCTGGCCGCGCGGCTCTCCGAAGAGAATCAGGACGTCGTTGTCGTCGAGTCCGACCCGGAAAGGGCGGACTACACTTCCGAGCAGCTCGACGTCATGACGGTCGTGGGCAACGGCGCCTCCGTGACCGTTCTCGAGCGGGCCGGTGTGCGCAACGCCCGGATCCTCATGGCCGTCACGTCCAGTGACGAAGTCAACCTCATCTCGTCCCTGGCTGCCTCGCGCATGGGGGTCCACTACACGGTCACGCGGACGAGCAATCCGGACTACTACGCTCGCGGCAGCGTGCTTTCGAAGGATCGCCTCGGGATCGATCTGATGATCAATCCCGAACGGGAGTGCGCCTGGGAAGCGCTGCGCCTACTGCAGAGCGCGGCAGCCACGGACCTGGCAGCCTTCGCCGACGGCCGCGTCCAGCTGCTCGGACTGTTCGTGAAGGAGGGGGCTCCCCTTTCGGGCAAGACCCTGGCCGAGTTGGACAAGGCGCTCGGGGACTACCACTACGTCACCGTGGCCATCGTCCGCGACGGTATCACCTCGATCCCCCGAGGATCGTCGGTCATCGAGGCGGGGGACCAGCTCTACATCCTGTCACCCACCGAGGAGATCGGCCGGATCCCCTACCTCGCCGGGTACGAGGGCATTTCGGTCAAGCGCGTCATGATCGCGGGAGGCAGCGACGAGGGTTTGTTGCTGGCCCAGTTCCTCGAGCAGCGGAACATCCAGACCACGATCCTGGATCGGAACCGACGACGCTGTGTGGAGCTGGCTGAGGCGTTGCCTCGCTCATTGGTCCTCCACGCGGACGCTACCGACCTGGAGCTGCTCGAGATGGAGGGGGTGTCGGGAGCAGATGGCTTCATCGCCATGACGGGTCATGACGAGATCAACCTGCTATCGGCGCTTCTGGCCAAGACCGCTGGTGCGACCAAGGTCATGAGCCTGGTGGAGAAGTTCGACTACCTGCCCCTGGTGCAGAAGATCGGTGTGGACGCAGCCGTCTCTCCAAGGATGTCCACGGTCAATGCCATCCTCCGCTACGTGCGGCGGGGACGCGTGCTCACGGTCGCTACGCTCAAGGGGAACGACGCCGAGGCCATCGAATTCAAGGTCGACGGCACCGCCAAGGTGTGTGGAACGCCGCTGAAGGAGCTGAGCTTCCCCAAGGACGGCGTCATCGGCTCCATCATCCGCGGCTCGAAGATCATCATCCCCCGTGGGAACGACCGCGTGATCGCCGGAGACGACGTCATCGTCTTCGCGTTGCCCCACGCCATCCCGGAAATCGAGAAGCTCTTCGCCTGATGTCGCTCCGACCCGTCCTCAACGTGGTTGGCGTGCTGCTGGTGTTCCTGGCTGGCGCGATGTTCGTCACCGCCGGGGTCGCAGCCTATTACGTCGACGGCGACGCCGTGGCGTTCCTGGCCTCGGGGGCGATCACCGTGGTGGCGGGCGCCGGGATGTACTACGCCACCCGCTTCCACGGCGACATCACGCACCGGCAGGGATACGCAACGGTCACTTTCGCGTGGACTCTCGTGGCCCTCTTCGGCGCGCTTCCGTTCCTCCTCACGGGAGTGGTGAGCAGCCCCGTCGAGGCGCTGTTCGAGTCCATGTCGGGCTTCACGACCACGGGCGCCACGGTGTTCGGAGACATCGAGGCCCTGCCCCACGGGATCCTGCTGTGGCGATCGGTGACCCACTGGCTCGGCGGCATGGGGATCATCGTCCTGGCCATCGCCGTGCTCCCCTTCCTGGGCGTGGGCGGCATGCAGCTGTACCGGGCCGAGGTGCCGGGGCCCACGATGGAACGGCTGCGCCCCCGTATCACACAGACGGCCAAGCTGCTCTGGTACGTGTACGTGGGGCTGACCGGACTGCAGGCCCTGCTGTACTACCTGGGTGGCATGTCGGCCTTCGATTCCGTGAATCACGCCTTCGCGACCCTGGCCACCGGGGGCTTTTCGACGAAGAACGACTCGGTGGCGTCCTTCTCTCGCTACCACCAGTACGTGACGCTCGTCTTCATGTACCTCGCCGGGATCAACTTCACGCTCCACTTCCGGGCGGCGACCGGGCGGCCCACGTACTGGAAGAACGAGGGCTGGAAGTTCTTCACCCTCATCGTTGTGGCAGGCGGGCTGATCCTGGCCGTGGCCAATCTGTTGAGCGGCGGCTACGCGCCGAGCCCGTCGGGCGTGGAGCAGGCGCTCCGCGACGGTCTGTTCCAGTCGACATCGATCACGACCACCACGGGTTTCGTGTCGGCGGACTACGAGCTCTGGGTGCCGGCGGCCCAGGGGCTGCTGCTCACCTTGATGTTCACGGGAGGCATGGCAGGCTCCACTGGCGGGGGCGTGAAGACGATGCGGGTGCTGCTCACGCTCAAGTACGTGGGCACGCAGATTCGGAAGCACCTGCATCCGCGGGCCATCCTACTCACGCGGTTCGAGGGCCGGGCCGTGAAGGAGGACGTGCTCAGCAACGTGGTGGGCTTCGTCTTCCTGTACGTGGTGATCTGCCTGCTCGGCACCATGGCCATGACGTTCATGGGCATGGATCTGCTCACGGCCTTCGGAGCGAGCGCGGCCACGGTGGGCAACATCGGGCCCGGCGTGGGCAACGTGGGGGCCACAGAGAACTACGGCTGGATCTCGGACCCCGCCCTGGCTGTCCTGGCGTTCATGATGCTGGTGGGTCGGCTCGAGATCTACACGGTGCTCTTACTCTTCCACCCCGACATGTGGAGACGGCGCAAAGGGGGCGGTCGGCGACCCTACGTTGTGCGCGCACTCGAGTCGAGGGTCCCGTTTCTCGCCGGCAAGACGCAGGCCCCCAGCCCCGAAGTCGACTTGATGGGTCCCGACGAGGTCACGCGCACTCTGCTCGTGGAGGAGGACGAGGAGGCTGCGGTGTCCGTCGAGGGGGAGGGAGACGGAGCGGACGGGGGTCGCAGGAGGGACGGGGGTGGGAGCGGCGCGCGTGGGAGCCGCACAGCCTCGGGGGGGAGCGGCGCGGATGCAGAGGACGATGTAGAGGTGAGCGAGCAGGCGGGCGCCTCCGGCGGTACCGGCACGCCGGCCGGGTCGGCCGCCGAGGACGATCCGGCCCATCAGGCCGTTCCAGACGATGCGGGCGTCGAGTCGGCGACCGCGACCGCCGCGCCCACGGTTGCCGACGACGGGTCGGGGGGCGCGACCGCCGAGCCCACGGCTGCCGACGACGGGTCGGGGGGCGCGAGCGTCGTGCCCACAGAGGTGACGGATTCCGAAGAGGCGGTCGCTACGGGCAGCGACCCGGGCGTGGTCTCCGCCAACGAGGTGGAGCCGACGATGACCGAGGATTCGGCTCCCCCGCCTGCGTCGGCCACGGACGACCATGGCCAGGCAGAGCCAGGCGGCTCTGCGGCCGAGCGACATCTACCCCAAGCTCCCCCGGACCGCGAACAGACCTGATCCCCCGGCGCGCGGCTACCAGACTTCTGCAGCGCCACCCGAGCCGACGCTGGACCAGAGGCGCTCACCCGATTAGCGCCCGGCGGCCACCCTTTCCCTCAGCGGGTGCCGAAGAGACGGTCCCCCGCGTCACCCAGGCCAGGTAGGATGTAGCCGCGGTCGGTGAGTTGGCGGTCCAGCGACGCAGCATACACGGGGACGTCGGGATGGGCTTCGAGCATGGTCGAAACACCCTCCGGAGCCGCCACCAGGCACATGAAGCTGATGCCTCCGGCGCCTCGGGCCTTCAGCAGCGAAACCGCCGCCGCCGCCGAGCCGCCCGTGGCCAGCATGGGATCCACCACGATGAAGGCGCGCCCCGCCACGGGCGGGAGCTTCACGTAGTACTCGACGGGCTCGAGCGTGTCCTCATCACGAAACAGCCCGATGTGGCCGACGCGCGCGCCCGGAATGAGGTGCAGGATTCCCTCGACCATTCCCAGTCCGGCGCGGAGGATGGGAACCACGACCAGCTTCTTGCCCTGGATCCGGCGTGCGACCGTCTCCTCCAAGGGCGTCTCGACCACCACGTCCTCCAGGGGCAGACCCCGCGTGACCTCGAACGCCATCAGCGTCGAGATCTCGTTCACCAGCTCCTTGAAGAGCTTGGTGGGCGTCGTCTTCCGCCGCAGGTGACCCAACTTGTGCTGGATCAAGGGGTGGTCGATGATCGTCAGGTTCGCAAAGGATCCCATGCGTCACTCCTCGGGTGAGCTCGCGGGCCCGCTGGACGTCTCCCGACGCCCATGGAGTCCAGCTCGAGACTACCGCTTGATCCGCTGGCCCTTCTCCTCCGACCGGAGGATCCACGCCACGAGCGCGCCCGGACGGATTCGCTCGTCCTCGTCACCGTAGTCCCGGTCCCCGAGGGAGCCTGCTTCCAAGCTCGGCCGGCGCGCGCGATCGTCCAGGTACCCATCGACCCGCCCTTTCCACTGCGCCCAGTTGACCGCTCTGAGGTCCACCCAACCGTTGTCGACAGCGCCCGACTCGAAGGGGTCTTCGCCCTCCCGAGGCTGCACCTTCACGCGCACGCCCCTCAGGATGTTCTCGCCGTCCGGCAGGAGGATCGGCAACCCGATGGAGAGGATGCGCTGTCTGAGGTCGCCATCCTCTTCAACGAGGCGCTTGGTCCACTCCGCGGCCTCGTCGGGATCCAACTCCAGCGCCCGGTCGAGGCGCTCGTACAGCCGCCGGAGCAGCATTCCCTCGAAGAGCAGCTTCGAGAGCCTGGGCGGGCCCAACATCTCGTACGCGGCCGCCTCGACACCGTGCTCCTCCTCCATCTTCTCCATGAGGCGGAGCGCCTTGCTCCGGAGCACCCCGGCCCGAAACGAGGGCCCCATGGATGCGCCGTCCATGGCCGCGACCACGTCCTTCCCCGTGGGGTACGCCGTGATCTCCCGGTAGACGTTCTCGGCGATCTCTTCGGGAGTCACGAACTCCATCAGCCCGACGGCCGTCAGCGTCTCGAACTCGTGCAGCGAGAAGAACCCGTTCTCGCCCGAGTCCATGTAGACGCCCTCCAGGGGCTGGTCCAGCCTCTGGACGGCCGCTTCGCCGGCGGAGCCGAGCGCCTCCTGAATGGGGAGGGCCTCGGTGCAGTCCGAACGCAAGGCCGGCCGTCCACCCCGGTAGATGGGTCCGTATCCGATGGACTTCCAGCTGATGGCGGCGGTGGGCTTGATCTCCTTGACCGCGGGTGCGCCCGGAGTGCGAGCCATCAGGTACAGTAGAATCGTCTGCGCACCGGCCAGCCCCGCCTTGGCCAGCAGCACTCGGGAAGGCCGCTCTTCCGAGTGGGTGAACGGGATGTTGAGTCCCATGCCGCCCGTGCCCGACGTCCCGATCTTGACGTACACCCGGGTACCCGCACGCTTCATACCCTCCAGAGCGATCTGCGTGTGTCGGATCAGCTTGGGCAAATACATGGTGCTCAGGTGGCGGTCTACCGCCGTCACGTCCACCTGGCCGTCAGCCGCCAGGACTCGCAGCTCCTTGGCCGACGCGAACACGTCCTGGTAGGCCAGCGCCCCCGCGGTGTTGACGCAGTCGACGACCACGGTGGGTTGCACGTCGAGGAGCAGGCGGCCCAGGGTCGAGCGCTCGAACACCTCCTCGGTGAGCGGCCCGAAAAGGTCGTCCACCATGAGCTGCCGCGCCGACGCGTCCGCCAGGATTTCCGTCCGGGTCCGCTCCTTGAGCGCATCCGGGGTGAACAGGTCACCCCACGCCCCGTCCAGCTCGGCGTGGGTACCGGTCTGAGCGCGGAGGTCTCGCACCGCCTCCTCGGCTTCGTGACGCCGCAGCGAGGCGATCACGAGCCGGCGAGGCTCCCGCCGCAGGATCCGTCGTGCCACCGCTCGTCCGGCGAGTCCGGCACCACCGAGAATCAGCACCGTGCTGCCCCTGATCTCCATCTATGTCCTCCGTCGTTGTGCTCTTTGTTTGTTGGGGGATCGTCGCCCCTGTCCCGCTAGCTCCTTCAGGTCACGGATCTCGGCTCCGCTGAGCTCCCGCCAGGCTCCGAGGGCCAGACCCCTCAGCCGCAGTCCCCCGAAGCGGACCCGGCGCAGAGCCCGTACCGGATGCCCCACACTCTCCAGCATGCGCCGGACCTCGCGCTTGCGGCCCTCCGTGAGCACGAGGCGCACACGGCTCTGAGTCGGGCCGTGGGCGGTGACCTCGGCGCGCCTCGCCCGGGCAGGGCCGTCGTCGAGCTCTACGCCCTGCCGCAGACGCGTCAGCGTCCGACGATCCGGCTGACCCACCACGTCCGCCAGGTATTCCCGCTCCACTTCCCTCGACGGATGGAGGAGCCGGTTGGCGGTGTCACCGTCGTTCGTGAAGATGAGCAGGCCCTCCGTGTCCCGATCGAGGCGGCCCACATAGACGAGCTTCCGGTCCTCCGGGTCGAGCCGGTCGTAGACCGTCGGCCTTCCACCCGGATCCCGACGCGTCGTGAGCGTGCCGGACGGCTTGTTCAGGACCAGCCATCGCTCCCGACCGGCCTCGACGAGCTTACCGTCCACCTCCACGCGGTCGTGGCGAGGATCCACCTTCGTCCCCAGCTCGGTCACGACGGTGCCGTTCACGGCGACGCGGCCGGTGGTGATCAGCGCCTCGGCCTTCCGGCGGGACGCGACGCCGGCCCGGGAGAGGAGCTTCTGAAGGCGAACGGCGGTCGGTCTATCCGTGGCTGCCCTCCAACTCGCTCTCCGCGCTTCCGTGCTCCCCTGGAGATCCGGGCTCCCCGAACGGTCCGGACCCTTCTTCTGCCGCGACCCGGACTCCTGGTTCCGTACCTGGCTCCTCGGTCTCTCCGGTTGATCCTCCCATTGGCGCGACGGCCGGCCCCAGGTGAACCCGCTCGGGTTCGTCGAGGGAATGGACTTCGCCGTCGTCGTCGGTGCCCAGCGGCGTGCGGTCTCGAAGCACCACCGGCAACTCTTCGGGCCGCGGCAGGTCCTCCAGGCTCTTGAACCCGAAGTGCTCGAGGAAGCGAGTCGTGGTGCCGTAGAGCAGCGGCCGCCCCAGCCCCTCGGCCCGACCCACGACCTCGATCAACGCGCGGTCCTGGAGGGTGCGGATGACTCCGGACGAGCCGACTCCGCGGATGTACTCGATCTCCACCCGGCCGATGGGCTGGCGGTAGGCGATGATCGCCAGCGTCTCCAATGCCGGTCCAGAGAGGCGTGAGGGGCGCGGCACGGTATCGAACCGCTCCAGATACGGAGCGAATTCGGGCCGCGTCATGATCTGGTATCCTCCCGCCACCTCCTTGATCTGGTACGCCCGCTCGCCGTCGTCGTAGTCGCGCTGAATCTCCTGGATGGCCTCCTCGACAACGTCCTCGTCCAGCGCCTGATCTGCCCGGGCGATCTCCTCGGCCCTGAGCGGCGCGTCGCTGGCGAAGAGGACGGCTTCGACGATCTGGGCGGGCCTCACGCGACCTCCTGGGAAGTCGTGGCCGGTGCCGGCTGAGGCTCTACCGTCGCGGGCTCGGCGGCCGCGGTCGCGCGCGCGGCCTCCACCGCTGCGGGCTGGGGCTCTGCGTCCAGCGTCGATCCCGTCTCGGCCTCGGAATCGACCTCATGCTCGGTGGCCGACGCCCACGGACCCTCCGCCTCATCGTCGTCCCGGCGGTAGAGCCAGAGCTCCGCGAAGGGCCGCACCTGCCGGAGAAGGATCGTCCGGCGGCGACTCAGCTCGAGACTCGCAAGCAGCGTCATGACGCCATGCATGCGGGTGGCCCAGGGGCGAACCAGCTTGCTGAACTCCACCCTGGCCACCTTCGCCAGCGTATCGAGGATGATCCGGACCTTGTCCTCCATGGCCACGGGCCGGGTCGTTATCCGGTGGCGCCGCACCTCGGGTTCGGGCATCTCCACGCCCATGGCTGCCGCCATCACCTCTTCCCAGGTGGTCTCGAGCGGCGTGTCTTCCATGGGGGGACGCGGCCGGGGCTCCACGTAGCCCTTCGTGTGTGACCGTGCGCGATCGGCCTCGGCGGCTGCCATGCGAGAGGCCACCTCACGGATCTGCTCGTATTCGAGCAGGCGGCGCACCAGCTCGGCCCGGGGATCCTCGTCCTCTTCTTCGCCGTGCCGCGGCAGGAGCATCTGGGCCTTGATTCGCACGAGAGTGGCGGCCATCTCCAGGAACTCGCCCGCCTGGTCCAGGTCACCGGCTTCGATCTGTTGGATGGTGGCCAGAAACTGATCCGTGATGTTTGCGATGGGGATATCGAAGATGTCGATGTCCTGCTGGCGGATCAGATGGAGCAGCAGGTCCAGAGGTCCCTGGAATCGGTCGATCTCGACGACCAGGAACCCGGGCGTCGCGCTGGTCGCCGTGGTCACGTCCACAGGCGGATGAACGCGTCCGCGAGGCCCATGAAGAAGTACACGGGCTCGAGCAGGACGCTGAAGAAGCCCGGGACCAGGAAGACCAGGAGCATGATGATTCCGAGGCCGTAGCGCCCCATCTCCCGGTACCGAAGCCGCGCGCTTGCGGGCAGCAGGTGATATAGAACGTGCGAACCGTCCAACGGCGGGATGGGGATGAGGTTGAAGATCGCCAGAATCAGGTTGATGAAGATTCCGAAGCGCGCCACCGAGAAGAGGACGGAGAAGACGCCGGGCTCGCCCGCGAACGGTGCGATCGCGGCCGCGATCAGCGTGAAAACGACGGCCTGGGCGAAGTTGGACACGATGCCCGCCAGCGAAACCCGGATGTCGCCGCCCTTGTAGTCCCGGTAGTTCGCCGGATTGACGGGAACGGGCTTCGCCCAGCCGAAGATGAACCCGCCCGTGCCCCCACCGAGCAGCATGGGCCCGAACCAGAGGAGCAGGGGCACCGCGAACGACCCCACCGGATCCAGGTGCGGGATCGGGTTCAGGGTGATGCGGCCGAGTCGGTCGGCCGTGGGGTCTCCCTCGCGCCGCGCCTGCCAGGCGTGAGCGACCTCGTGAACGACGATTGCCAGGAGAAGAATCGGCAGGTACAGAAGGAATTCCATGGCCCGGAACTTACCAGCCCCGCCAGCCTCGTGGCTACCCCCGGCGGCCCGGGAATCGACAACCGCGGGACCTGCCACAACTTGATCCCGACGCCCGCCTCGGATATACTTTTGGGCTTCACAATTTCGGGAACACACGAGGACCACGAATGCCGAACATCAAGAGCGCGAAGAAGCGCATGGTGAAGAGCCGCGAGCAGAACGCCAGGAACCGCGCCCGGCGGTCCAGGATCCGGACTGCCATCAAGAAAGTGCGGTCGGCTGAAGACGGCGCCGCCGCGGAGACCGCCTACCGGCAGGCCGTTGTCCTGCTGGACCGGGCCGCCACGAAGCGCCTCATCCATCCCAACCAGGTGGCGCGGATGAAGAGCCAGCTGTCGCGGCACGTGGGTTCGCTTTCGGCGTAGGCTCGACCAGCCGGGCAATGCCCGGGCTCAGGGTCGAGGACGAGGGGCCCGGACGGAGACGCCGTCCGGGCCTCTTCGCTTTGGGACACTTCCCGAACGGTCCAGTCGGTTCCTCATCCGACGCGCATTGCGCTCGGCGCACGTCCCCTGAGCGGGCTGCGTGCCTCATGGGCCGGAGGTCGATCTGGGTGACCGCCCTACCGCCGCTCCACCCCCATCAAGAGCCCCCCCTTCGGCTGTAGCGTCACGCCCGGATCCACCACCGGCGGCTGGTCTGACAGCGGCCTCAGTCGGAATCGCCGAGCCAGGCTCGCCAGGATGATGGCGGCCTCCACGGCCGCGAAGTGGTTGCCGATGCACAGGTGCGGGCCGCCACCGAAGGGGAAGTAGGCGAACTTGGGCCGGTCGGCCGGGCGGTCCAGGAAGCGGTCGGGCTTGAAGGCGGGGGGGTCGGGCCAGAGCGCGGCGTCCCGCTGCGTGACGTACGGGCTGGTGACCACCAGCCCTCCAGCCGGGATCTCGTACCCACCCAGCACGTCCGCCTCGCGCGCGACGCGCGTCACGATCCAGGCTGGCGGATAGAGACGCAGCGCTTCCTGGAAGACGGCTCCGGTCATGCGGAGTCCTCTGAGCACGTCTGGGTCGGTGATCGCGTCAGGCGAGATGTCGTCCACCTCGGCCTCCAGACGAACCGCCTCGTTCGGATGCGTGCCCAGCAGGTACCAGGCCCAGGTCAGGGCACTGGCGACCGTCTCGTGACCGGCGATGAGTAGGGTGAGCATCTCGTCCCGGAGCTCCTGATCAGTGAGCGCCTCGCCATCGACCCGGCCGGCCATGAGCCGCCCCAGCAGGTCGTCCGGGCCCGGCGTTTCACCCTCCCCTGCCCCCCGGGCCGCGGCTTCCTGACCGTGGCGCGCTGCGCTCTCCCTGGACCGTCGCTCCGCGAGAGTCTCGTGAATGGCTTTGTCGAGCACCGACAGCGCCTGCCGGAATCGGCGATTGCCCGGTGTCGGCAGCCAGTGCGGCACCATGCCCATCATCCGGGCCTCCGCCATGATGTGGTGCAGCACCTCGAGGGTCGCCTTGGCCAAGGCATCCGCCTCGTCGCCGATCTTCTCGCTGAACAGCGCCTCGACGACGGCTTGCAGCGCCACGAGCATCATGTCGGCCGCGACGTCCAGGGACTGCCCCTTCGCGGCGGCGCGCTCCCACCGATCCCCAAGGGCCTCGGCTACGCGCGCGAAGATGGGCGCGAACTCCTCGACTCGGGCGCGATGAAAGGACGGCTGCGCCAACCGGCGTCGTTTGAGCCATCGGGGCCCGTCCATGGTGAGCAGCCCCTCGCCGGTGATTCGGGCCAGGAGCCGATACTGGAAGGTGTCCTTGCCGTAGTTGGCCTGGTTGGTCACGAGCACGCGTTGCACGTCCTCGGGCGCCGAGACGACGTGGAAGCGGAACGGACCGATGGGAAAGCGCACCACCGGGCCGTACTGGGCCGCGACGCCGCGAAGGAACTCGTGGGGAGCGTCCCGCAAGCCGCGGAGCTCCGAGGCGGGCGGCGTCTTGGGGGGGCCCGGTGGCCGGTTTGATCGGCTCACCTCGTCGAGCCGTCGGATTCGTGTGCTGCCCCCATGCTCACCCTTTCGAGCACGAAAGGGCTCTCCCGACCGCCCGCGAGAACGGTGCGGCCGACCGTACGCGTGGGCGGGCCGGCACCGGTGACCAGGGCCCCCACGCGTGCAGTAGGCACGGCCGGTAGTGGAACCGATCGACACTGCGTCGATACCGAGGCTCGTTCATGCGCTCAGCGGCTCTCCGGCGCAGAGAAGACGCCCTCCAGCGCCTGCTCCAGTGAGACCTCTCCGGCCACGTATGGCTCCATGTGCTCGAGCAGGAGCGGGTGCGCCTGGCTGAACACGTCTTTGTCCATCATGTACAGGGTGTGCTCCCTGCCCAGAGCCGCCAGCTCGTCCTGGACCACGCGGCCACTGAAATAGAACAGGAACGCGTGCCAGAGCTGACCTGGCGACTCGCGGTCGTGCGCCGCTGCCGCGGAGTCGATGGCCTGACCCAGAGGGCTCCAACCGCCGATGATGCTGTGCGACGATTCGTGGAAGACCAGCTCGAGCCAGTGCGGGGGCGGCTGGATGTCGACGGAGGACATGACGACGTGGGTCACGGGCCGGTTGGTCGTGTAGGCCCCGGCCCAGTTGGAATAGTAGGACACGTCTACGCGGATTCGGCCCTCGGGCCAATCGTACCGCGCCAGGGTCGCAAGGCGCTCGAAGACGGCATTCTCGATGGACCTGATGTCCGCCAGATGCTCGTCCAGCGTGGTCCGGTTCTGGGCGTCGTGGGCCGGCCAGAAGCGCTCGCGATAGATCGGCGCCACCTCATTCAGGAGACGAATCCACTCGGGGTCCAGGTCCTCGGACCGCAGCGTCGAGTCCGCGGGGAGATCGACGACCCAGCGCTTGAACGTGAAGAGCGTATCGTCGGTGCGTATGTTGTCGTCAATGTGATGTGCAGCGTAGTACGCCAACGCCCGGTCCCAGATCTCCCGCTCGGCGGCCGGTAGAGACGCCACCAGCGCCAATTGACCGGAGTCTACCGGCGTGCGGCCCTCGCCCCCCGCCAGCTTGTAGAGGTAGTGGTTCAGGTTGACCCAGAGGTTCGAGTGAAACGAGAACCTGGCGGTCTCCGTGACCGGGGTGGTGTCCTCCACCGGCGACTCCGCCGGCGGCGCGGCGCATCCCAGCGGGAACGCCAGCCAGATGATCAACGCGCTCGGGAATCTCATGGCCTCCTCGCCGTCCCTCGCTCTCCACCCCCGCCACCATTCGAACCCCGGCGCGGCGCGGCTACGGACCCTCCCACACCACGTGCCCGGCCACGATCGTGGCCACCGCCCGTCCCACGAGCTCCCACCCGCCAAAGGGCGTGTTGCGGCTCTTGGACAGGAACGCCTCGGGATCCACGGTCCACCGCAACGCGGGATCGATGATCGTCACATCCCCCGTCGTGCCCGTTTCCAGGGTGCCCCCGGACAGGTTGAACGCCCGCGCCGGTTGACAGCTCATGCGTTCGATCAGGGTGGGCAGGTCGATGTGGCCCTCCTCCACCAGCTTGAGTCCCAACCCCAGGGAGGTCTCCAGCCCCACGATACCGTTGGGGGCGTCGTCGAACTCCCGTTCCTTCTCGTCGTAGTGATGGGGCGCATGGTCCGTCGCGTAGGTGTCCAGCGTGCCGTCCCGGAGGCCCTGGCGCACCGCATGCCGGTCCGCCTCGCTCCGGAGCGGCGGGTTCATCTTGGCGTCGGTCCTGTAACCGTCGCACGCCTCGTCCGTGAGGTGCAAATGGTGGGGCGAGGCTTCGGCCGTGACGTGGACACCGCGGGCCTTGGCCTGCCGGATCGCCTCGACCCCGTGGCGGGTGGACACGTGCTGGAGGTGGATGTGCCCACCGGTGAGCTCGGCCACCAGCAGATCCCGGACGATGTGCACGTCTTCTGAGGCGTTGGGCTTGCCGCGGAGACCCAGCCGGGAAGAGACCAGCCCTTCGTTCATGCTGCCGCCGGCAGACAGCGCCAGGTCCTCCGGGTGGTCGGCCACCGGAATGCCGAAGGTCTGGGCGTATTCCAACGCGCGGCGCATGAGCCCGGAGTCCATGACGGGGTTGCCGTCATCCGTGATGGCCACCGCACCGGCGCCCACCATCTCGCCCACCTCGGCGAGCTGCTCGCCTTTCATGCCCACCGAGATGCAGCCGACCGGATAGACGCGGGCGCCGCCGGCCCGCCGCCCCTCGGCGGCTACGAACCCCACGGCCGCGGGGTCATCGATGGGCGGGTCGGTGTTGGGCATGGCGCAAACGGCGGTGAACCCTCCGGCGGCCGCGGCCCTGGCTCCCGACTGGATGGTCTCCTTGTGCTCCCCGCCGGGCTCACGCAGGTGCACGTGAACGTCGATCAGGCCTGGCGTCACGATCAGCCCCGACGCGTCGATGATCCGAGCCGACTCGGGCGCCTCGAGCCCTTCGCCTACGGCGGCTACCGCGCCGTCGGCCAACAACACGTCGGCTGTGCGGTCGAGAGACTGGACCGGGTCCAGGACCCGCCCTCCCCTGATCAGGATCGGCTGGTGGTCTGCGGTGCTCACGGGGCTCCTTCCTCACGCCCGGGGGCCGGACCCTTTGCCACCTCGGCCTGCTCCGGCGCGCCGCCTGCGAGTAGATACAGCACGGCCATGCGGACAGCGACCCCGTTGGTCACCTGCCGGAGGATCACGGAATGGGGGCCGTCGGCCACGTCACTGTCGATCTCCACCCCGCGGTTCATGGGCCCGGGATGGAGGATGAGAACGTCCTGGGGGGCGGCCTCGAGCCGCCTGCTTGAAACCCCGAAAACACGGTTGTATTCGCGCAGGCTGGGCACGTATCCACCCTTCATGCGCTCGAGCTGAAGGCGCAGCACGTTCAGCACGTGAGCCCAGTCGATGGCCTCTTCAACACGGTTGAAGACGCGTACGCCCAACTCTTCGATCCCCACCGGAAGCAGTGTCCTGGGCCCGCAGACCGCCACCTCGGCGCCCAGGGTCAGCAAGCCGAAGATGTTGGACCGCGCCACCCGTGAGTGGAGGATGTCGCCCACGATGCAGACCCTCAGGCCGTTGATGGGCCCCAGGTGATCCCGAATGGTCAAGAGGTCAAGGAGAGCCTGGGTCGGGTGCTCATGAGACCCGTCGCCGGCGTTGACGACGTTCGACGGAATGCGCTCGGCCAGGAAGCCGGCAGCCCCAGACGAGGAGTGCCGGATGACCACCATGTCGATGTGCATGGCCTCGAGATTCCGGGCGGTGTCGACCAGGGTCTCGCCCTTGGCGACGCTGGATCCGGTAGAGGCGATGTTCACCGTGTCCGCGCTCAGGCGCTTTTCGGCGAACTCGAACGACACGCGGGTACGCGTGGAGGCCTCGAAGAAGAGGTTGACGATCGTCTTCCCGCGGAGGACCGGGACCTTCTTGATGGGCCGCTCGGAGATCTCCTTGAAGGGCTCCGCCGTGTCCAGAACGGACAGGATCTGCTCGGACGAAAGGTTCTCGAGGCCGATGAGGTCTTTGCCCAGAGTCGGAGCCGTCCGGCTCACGCGGCCTCCGGAGCGAGCTGGACGATGTCGACTGCGAACGAGCCGTCCAGCTCGGGAACGAGACACTCGACCCGCTGATCGGGATGCACTCGCACCACGCGGCCGATCACGTCCGGCTGAATCGGGAGCTCCCGACCTCCCCGGTCCACGAGAACGCAGAGGTAGATCTTGGACGGGCGGCCCCAGTCGCTGATCTCGTTGAGAGCCGCCCGCGTGGTGCGCCCCGTGTAGAGGACGTCGTCGACGAGCACCACCGTCTTGTCGTCGATTCCGCCCTGGGGAAGCTTGGTCTCCCCTACCACGGGCCGAGGTCCGATGGTGCGGAGGTCGTCGCGGTAGAGGGTGATGTCCAGCGAGCCGGTGGTCACCGCGACGCCCTCTGCCCGCTCGATCTCGTTGCGCAGGTGGTTCGCCAGGTGCACGCCCCGGCGGTGGATGCCCATGAGAACCAGACCCTGGGTGCCCCCATGCTTCTCCACCACCTCCCTGGCCATGCGCTCCAGCGCGCGGTGGACAGCGCGCTCGTTCATGATCGAGATGCGGTCGAGGCTGGTCATGGTCTCCGGGTTCGAGGCGGCCCCGCGGCCCGGTGTCTCGCCGATCGGGCGACGGCTACGGAGGGCCTTCCCCCGCTCGGGCGCCGGAAACTTGGCGGGGGCCCGCGGCACTGTCAACGTCGTCGCACCGAGCGCCGGCGACTTTACAGCGGCACGGGCGGATCCCCATGATGGGGGCGCTTTTACCGATCGTACGACGCAGGTTCAGCGCTCTCGCCACCTGAGGAACGCCCGCATGAGTCACGCCCTGGACGGCAGTGTCGCGCTTCCCCTCGACGGCCAGGATCGGCGGTGCTCCCCGCCTTTGCGGCGACGTCACGGCGCGGCGCGTAGGCACCGGGGGGGTGCGCGAGCCGTCGTTTGCCTGGGCGCCATGGCCGCCGCCGCGTGTCTCGCGGCCGATCCGGCCGCTGCCCAGGGCGTGGCAGACGCGCCTACCGTGATCCTGAGCGGCGTGCCGTTCACGATCACCGTGGAAGGCCCGGACGAGGGCTCAGCTGATTTCGAGGTGCGGACGGCCCAGGGACGGCTCCTCGGCTCCGGCAGCGTGGATCACCACGTGACCGCTGGAGCCTCCGAGCTGGTGATCACCAGCAAGGACGCCCTCCCCCTCCAGGTGACGGTGGCGGGGACCGCCCACCCGGTGGACGCCACCTTCGCGCCGGGCTGGTTCTCGCTGCTGCCTCCCCTGATCGCCATCCTCATGGCGCTCTTGTTCCGTGAGGTCGTGAGCGCACTGTTCGCGGGGGTCTGGCTCGGGTCACTGGCGGTGGCGGGCTTCGACCCCCTCGCCGCCTTCGGCGTCACGATCGACACGTTCGCCGTCCCGACCCTGGCCGACACGGACGGAGGTCACACCCAGATCGTGGTGTTCACCATGCTCCTGGGGGGCATGGTCGGCGTCATCGCTCGGAACGGCGGCACCATGGGGATCGTCGAAAGGGTGGCGCCGTGGGCCAGCACCCGCCGCAAGGGCAAGCTGGCCACCTGGCTCGCGGGACTGGCCATCTTCTTCGACGACTACGCCAACACGCTCATCGTGGGCAACACGATGCGGCCGATCACGGACCGCCTGAAGATCAGCCGCGAGAAGCTGGCCTACATCGTGGACTCCACGGCCGCCCCGGTGGCGGCGCTGGTGCCGATCTCTACCTGGGTGGGCTACGAGATCTCGCTGATCGGCCAGGGGCTGGGCATCGCCGCAGAGCAACAGGCCGCCGATCCCGCGCTGGCACAGGCCCTGCTCGCGTCGAGCCCGTTCGGGGTCTTCCTCCACTCCATCCCCTACCTGTTCTATCCGATCCTGGCGCTGGTATTCGTGTTCCTCACGTCGGTCACGAACCGGGATTTCGGCCCCATGGCAAAGGCCGAGATCCGGGCGGCCACCGGGGGAGGGGTGATCCGCCCGGGCTCGACCCCGGCGGTGGACGCGGACGCGCCCACGATGGAGCCGAAAGAGGGGGCTCGGCACCTCTGGTGGAACGCGGCCGTCCCCGTGGCCACGGTGATCTTCGTCGTCTTGGTAGGGCTCTACCGATCCGGACGGGCCTCGGTGGGCCCCGACGGGTCGCTCATGGACGTGTTCGGCGCGGCCGATCCGTTCATTACCCTGCTGTGGGGTTCACTGGCCGGTGCGATCGTGGCGGTGGTCCTGTCGGTCGTCCAGCGAATCCTCACCGTGCCCGAGGCCGTCTCCGCCGCCGTTTCGGGCATCAAGGCCATGGTCATGGCGTGCATCATCCTGACGCTGGCCTGGTCCCTGGGGGAGGTGACCAAGGAGCTCGGGACCGCCCAGTTCCTGGCCCAGGTCCTCAGTGACGCCCTGCCCCTACAGCTCGTGCCGGTGCTGGTGTTCCTGGTCGCTGCGGCCATCGCCTTCGCCACCGGTACGTCATGGGCGACCATGGCCATCCTGATCCCGCTGGTGATCCCACTGGTCGTGTCCCTGGGCGGAGGCATCGGTTTCGATGGCGGTGCCGGCTACTCCGTGCTGATCGGGGCGATCAGCTCGGTCCTGGCGGGGGCCATCTGGGGCGACCATTGCTCCCCCATCTCCGACACCACGGTCCTGAGCTCCACGGCCGCGGCGGTCGACCACGTAGATCACGTGCGTACCCAGCTGCCCTACGCGGTGCTGGTGGCGGCCATTGGCATGCTCCTGGGGGACATCGGCACCGCGTACGGACTCCCCAACGGGATCGCCCTCCTGGGCGGCGTGGCGATCCTCTATGCGTTCCTGCGCTTCAGGGGAAGGAACGTGGTCGAGACCGGCGATTGAATCGCAGGGCCCGACGAGTCGCGTCGTCTCGAGCCGCGTCCCATGCGCTAGAGGGTCCGACGGGCCGGCTCACCCGCGACCGTCCCCGGACATCAGTGGGAGGCTGAGTCAGCCGCTGGGCGAACGCCTACCGCCGGACGCGGAAGAAGCGGCGAAGCAGCGCGGCCGATTCCTCGGCGAGAACGCCCGTGGTGAGCTCCACCCGGTGGTTCAGCCGATGGTCCTGCACCAGGTTGCCCAGAGTACCGGCCATGCCGGCCTTGGGGTCTGTGGCCGCGTACACCAGGCGGGGTATCCGGGCTAGTACGATCGCTCCGGCGCAGAGGGCACAGGGCTCCAGCGTGGCGTAGAGCGTCGTGTCCAGCAGACGCCAATCCCCCACTCGGGCGGCCGCTCGTCGGATCGCCACCACCTCGGCATGCGCCGTCGGATCGACGTCGGTCACGGTCAGGTTGTGCCCCTCTGCCAATAGCCGACCACCCTGGACCACGACCGCGCCGACGGGCACCTCGCCCCTCAGCGACGCCAGCGTGGCCTGCTCGAGCGCCCGGGCCATCCACAGCCCGTCGTCCGGCAGCGGCGGGGCGGTATCGAGGGTCAACGCAGCCTCCTCGACGCTCGAGGGACCGCGAGGTGGAACCGCGACCTACCAGCCTCCGGACGGCAGGCCCGTCCACGTCGTCCACAGGCAGGCAGCATCCGGCGGGCGGCCGCTATCCTGCGGTCGCACGGCATGGTCGATCGTCTTTGGTGGAGGTCAGTGCGTGGTGCCGCTCACCGGGGTCGCCACGCCGTCCAGCCGACGGTAGAACGCGGTCACGCGGCCCACGAGATGGAGCTTGGCGGGATCCTCGAAGACGGTGGACTGGCCGTCGGCCGTGAGCGGCTGGAGGATGATCCCCAGGCCGTTGCGCCGGAAACGGAAGAAGTCCGTGCGGCCATTGACCCGAGCCACCACGATGTTGCCCTCTCCGACGTCGCCCGCGATCGAGGGCTCCACGAGAACGAAGTCCCCTTCAGAGATGCCCTCGGCGGCCAGAAGCCCACTCCTGGCCCGCACGAAGAAGCAGCCCTTTGCGCCAGCCAGGCGTCGATCGATGGAGAGGAACATCTCCGCCCGGTCCGTCAGCAAGCCATTGCGGTCGGGCGGTAGCTCGCGGAAGCAGGGGATGGAGATGGTCTCCGGGTTGAGGTCCACGCCCAGGATCTTCACGCCACGGGACCGGGATGGGTCCCGCTCGAGGAATCCCTTGTCGGCCAGGGCCTGCAGGTGCTCCGATACCGTCTTGGTGCTCTTGATCCCGAACTGCTCTCCGATCTCGCGGATGGAGGGCTGATAGGTGTTGGTGCGGAGGTATCGCACCATGTAGTCCAGAATCTTTTGTTCGAGCTCCGTCAGCGTAGCGGGCATCCAGGGCTCCGTGCCTTGGGTCACTTGAAGCCGTTGCCGCCCGGGGGGGTGGCTGGGCTACACTAATGTTGTCGTTTGCCGGGCGTCAAGAAAGCCTTTTTTTCAAGCTCTTACGCCTGGGTACGTTCGTTTTCCATTGCAGCGAACGTGCCGCGCTTCAAGCCCTCGATCGCCCGGTCCATCCGCTCCAGAGCCCGGTCCCTTCCGAGGACCGTAAGCACGTCGAAAATGCCAGGGCTGGCGGCCATGCCCGTAAGGCTCACCCGCAGCGGGTGGATCACCTTGCCGGCACCTACCTCCAGCTCCTCGGCCATCCCGCGAATCGTGGTCTCGAGGGCACTTTTTTCCCATTCCACGTCTGTGAGGCGCTCTCGGAGAGCCTCCAGGCGATCCACCGTCGTGTTCGGGTCCTTCAGCCAGTGTTTTCTGACGGCTGGCTCCTCATATTCGAGGTCGTCGGTGAGGTAGACCACCGCCTGCCGTGCAATGTCATCCACGGTCCGGGCGCGTACGCGCAACAGATCGATGAGGCTTCGATACCACACCTCGCGTTCCCGAAGATACTCCGAAGACACCCCTGAAATCAAGTGAAGTTTTGCCGTAACCAGGGGCTCCAGGCTTGCAGCTGGCGTGCGCGCCAGGTGCTGCCCATTCAGCCACTCGAGCTTCTTCACGTCGAAGACGGAGCTCTTCTTCAGCACTCGATCAAGCGAGAACCGTGCCATAAGCTCGGCCCGGTCCATGACCTCGGTGTCGTCACCTGGCGACCAGCCGAGTAGCGCGAGGAAATTGACCATCGCGTCTGGAAGGATGCCCTGGTCCTCGTAATCTCCCACTGCCGTGGCGCCGTGCCGCTTTGACAGTCGCTTGCCGTCCGGACCGAGGATCAGCGGCACGTGGGCGAACACCGGCACCGGCCTCCCCAACGCCTGGTACAGGAGGATCTGCTTGGGAGTGTTGGACAGGTGGTCGTCGCCGCGAATGACGTGGGTGATGCTCATGTCGGCGTCGTCCGACACGACGGCGAGGTTGTAGGTCGGAGTGCCGTCGCGTCGGAGGATGACCAGATCCGGAATCGCCGCGTTTTGTACCGCGCGGGTCCCGTGGACGGCGTCCTGCCAGCTCGTCTCCCCGTCGGGGACCCGGAAGCGGATGGCGAACGGCTCTCCGGCGTCGGCCCGCGCCCTCGACTCCTCGGGCGTCACGGACTCGGCCAGCTCGCGCACGGGCCGCCTGCCCTCGCTGTCCGTCGCGGCACCCGAGGCGCCGCCCAACACAGTCGACGGATCGGCGAAGTCCCGGTACGCCTTGCCCTCCTCCAGGAGGCGCAACGCGTCGGACCGGTGCCGGTCCACGCCTTCGCTCTGGAAGTGGGGCTCCCCGTCCCAGTCCAGCCCGAGCCAATCCAGGCCATGCAGGATCGCCTCGGTGTGCTCGGGCTTGGACCGGGCACGGTCCGTATCTTCGATGCGCAGGATGAACTCGCCCCCCTGTCCCCTGGCGAGCAGCCAGTTGAAAAGCGCTGTGCGTGCGCCCCCGACGTGGAGATATCCCGTGGGGGACGGGGCGAAGCGCACTCGCATGGTCGTGCTTCCTTTCCGGCCTTCTTCTCAGGTGATCGGGGGGCGTAGTCCCAGGTGTTCGGGGGGCGTAAAGGAACGCGCCGACCCTTCTCGGTCAACGGATGTGACCTCCACCCGCGTGCGCCTCGGCCTTCTCCACGGTGGGTGGTCAGGGGGCGAGAGACCCAGGTCGAGGTGACGTCGTGCCGTCAATCTCCGGGGCAGCCCGTCATTGCGTCCCGAAGCCGTAGGGCCCGTCGTGCGCGGCTTTCCCGCCTCGTCGGTGCGGCCTCGGTGACGGCGGTGGGGGCAGCTGTTAGATCCGGTCGGGCTCCGGGGCGACCCTGCTAGCCCCGCCATCGGGAGACACCACCCCGGTCAGGCCGGCTGCGCCACCTGCGAGGGCGTGGGCCCCGGGTCCGCGATGCGCCCGGTCGCCTCCGCTGCTGCCCGCCGTTCGAACAGCAGATAGAGCGCGGGCGTGGTCGTGAGCACGAACACGGTGGACGACAAGAGCCCCCCGATCAGGGCAAACGCCAGCGCGTTCCAGATGTTGGCGTCGGCGGAGGCGCTGAACAACACCAGCGGTAGAAGGCCGAGCACCGTCGTGGTGGTGGTCATCAGGATGGGGCGAACGCGCTCCAACGTGCCCCTGAGGATCGCCGCCCGCAGCTCCAAGCTGGTCTCTCGCCGCACCTGGTTGATGTGGTCCACGAGCAGGATCGCGTTGTTGACCACGATCCCGCCCATCATGATCACGCCCACGTACGCCTCTCGAGTGAAGCTCGCGTTCGTGTAGAAGAACATCAGGAAGACGCCGATCAGGGCCATGGGGACCGTCAAGAGCACGCAGAGCGGCTGCCGAAGGGATTCGAAGAGCGCAGACGTGACCATGTAGATCAACGCGACGGACACGGCCAGGAGCAGGAAGATCTGTCGCCGGTCCTCGTCGCTCAGTCGATTCTCGTCGGACTCCCGAACGGTGTAACCCGGAGGGAGCTCGGTCGCGCCCACCACCGCATCGTAGAACGCGTCACCCAGCCTCCGAGGTCCCCGAAACTCGTATGTGACGCGCCGCTCGTATTGCTGATCCTCGCGGCGGATGCGCGCCAGTAGCTCTGCGGGCTCGACGGTCACCACGTCCCCGACGCGGATGACGGTCCCCTCCGGTCCCGTGATCAGCGTCTCCTGGAGCTCCAACACGTCCATCCGCCGGGCATCCGCCAACTTCACCTCGAAGCGGACCTCCTCACCCCGGATCTTGAGCGTAGCATCCCGGGTCTGGCCTCGCACCGCCGCGTTCATTCGGCGAACGAAGTCCTCGACGGTCAGGTCATAGCGGGCCAGCGCCGACCTGCGCAGGGTCACGACGAACTCGGTGGCTCGATCGTCCTGGAACCACATGCCGGAAGCGTTGGTGTCCACGTCCGAAACACGGCTCAGCCGGCGCAGGCGGCTACCGATGTCCTCGGCGATCTCGCGTACCCGCTCGTAGTTGTACCCGAGCACGGTCACCGCGTAGTTGGGCGGCGTGCTGCCTCCGCCGTAGAACGAGGGTCCATACCCGAACACGCGCACCTCGGCACCCGAGTAGCCCAGGGAATACGCGAGGAGCTGCTCCTTGATGGCCACCGGGACGTCGGTATTCTCGAGCTCGTCGGGGAAGGTCACGCGAAGCAGGGCAAAGCTCTCCTGCACGCTGGCCACGAACTGCTCGACTTCCGGCATGCCCGCCAGGCGATCTTCGAAATAGCGGGTCAGCTCGTCGCTGCGCTCGAGGTCGGAGCCCCGGGGCAAGCGAATCTGGACCGAGATGTAGGTATCCTGGCCCCACACGCCGCCCCACACGACGCCACGGGTGACGTTGCTGTCGAACAGATACCAGGACCCTCCGAAGGCCAATACGGCCACGACCACGGTGGCCCAGGGATGGGTCAGCGTCCATCCGACCACCGCCGAGTAGAAGCGCACGTAGAGCGCGGAGTGCTCCCACGCCGTGCGGTCCCCGCCTTCTGAAGAGGCTTCGTCGTTTCTCCCCAGCAGGCGGGCGGCCGCAGCGGGGATGAAGCTGAAGGCCACGAACAGGGACGCCACCAGAGTGAGCCCCACCACCACCGCGAGGGGCACGTAGAAGATGCGCAGGTCGCCCTGGAGGTAGACGAACGGCACGAACACGATCAGGGTGGTGGCCGTCGACGCCAGAATGGGCAGTACGACCTGGCGCGCTCCGTCCTCGGCTGCTGTCACCCCCTCCTCCCCGCCCTGCCATCGTCGGTATACGTTCTCGAGCACGACGATGGAGTTGTCGACGATGAGTCCGAACCCCATGGCCAAGCCCATCAGCGTCAGTAGGTTCAGGGTCAACCCACCGAAGTAGACCAGGTTCAGCGCGATCAGCACCGAGAAGGCGATCGTGGCGAAGACGACGCCCGCGGAGCGGAACGAGCCCAGGAACAGCAGAAGCACCCCGAAGATGACGACGGCCGCCACCAGGGCGCGGTAGCGGAGGTCGGTGAGCTGACGCTCGATCTGCTCGCTCTGATCCTCGTCGAGGATGAAACGCGCTCCCGGCAGGGTCCGACGCTGGACGAGAGCCACGGCGTCTCGGACCCGGCCTGCCACCCGCACCGTGTTGGATCTGATCTGTTTGGCCAGCGTGAACTGGACCGCGGGGCGCCCGTTGATGCGGTAGTAGCGTGTGGCTTCCTCGAACGTGTCCCGCACGTCGGCCACGTCCGCGATGCGGATCAGCCGCCCGCCGCTCACGGTGAGCACCGCGTCCCGGATCTCCTGAACCGAGGCCGGGCGATTCTGGATCGTGACCGCCCACTCGAGATCGCCCGATCGCACTGCTCCGGCTTCGCGCACCAGGTCCAGACCCTCAACCAGCTCGCCCACCTCGACCGCGCTGAGGCCCAGTGCGTTGATGCGGTCCTCGTCGAGCTCGACCTCAACGAGCCGGTCGCGGCCGCCGTAGCTCTCCATGAGGGCTACGCCCGTCACGCGGCTGAGCTCGGGCTCGACCTCGTCGTCCAGATGTCTGCGCAACGCCTCGTCCGTGTGCGGACCCGTAAAGGTGTAGCGCATGAAAGGGCGTTCCTGCTCCTGGAACTCGCGTGGCACGTAGGGCTCGACGCGGACGCGGCCCGCACCCGCCGGAAGCTGGTCCTCCAGGGCGGCTATACGCTCGGACAGATCCAGCCGCACGAAGTCCATGTCCGCCCCTCTCGCGAACTCCACCTCGATCCGCGACCGGCCCCGACCCATCTCGTGATACGACTCGGAGGTCACCTTCTCGACGCCCTCGATCTTCTGGATCTCCGACTCGATCGGTGACGTGAGGAACGCCTCGACGGTCTCCGGCGAGGCTCCAGGCCAGTCGCCGGTCACGGTGAGCCGGGGCAGCTCGGTGTCGGGGTAGAGCTCCACCGGGATGTTGTTCCAGGACGCCACCCCGAGCACGGCCAACGCCAGATAGACCATGGCCACCGTGACGGGCCGACGGATGCTGAAACGAATCACGGTCAGTCCCCCGGAGGCCCGACGCTCCGACCGGCACCCACGGGCTGGAGCCCGTCCGTGACGGGCACCGGCGCCTCGACCTCCATGAGGCCCTCCAGCGTGGCGTAGACGACCGGCACCACCACCAGGGTGAGCAGGGTGGCGACGGCGAGGCCGCCGATGACGGCGATGGCCAAGGGGGCCCGCAGGTCCGCCCCCCGGCCGATGCCCAACGCCATGGGCGTGAGGCCCAGGATCGTGGTCACGGTGGTCATGACGATGGGACGCAGGCGGACCCGGCCCGCCTCCAGGATCGCGTCTCGCAGGCCGTGGCCGGCCGACCGTGACCGATTGATGAAGTCCACCTTCACGATGGCATCGTTCACCACGATGCCCACGAGGATGACGACTCCGATCAAGCTCATGGTGTTGAGACCCTGGCCCGCCAGCGCCAGCGCCAGCACGGCGCCCACCAGCGCCAGGGGCACCGAGATCAGGATCGTGAACGGGTGCAAGAACGACTCGAACTGTGCGGCCAGGATCATGTACACGAGGATCAGCGCGAGCCCGAAGGCGAAGGCCAGGTTCCGGAACGACCTCCTCATCTCCTCGTTCTCGCCCCCCACCTCGACGCGAAGCTCGGCAGCCGGCGGTGGCAGCTCGCGCAGGGCGGACTCGATAGCCGAGACGGCCCCGTTCAGGCCGCCGCTCGTGACGTCGGCGTACACGGTCACCACCCGCCCCTGGTCCTCGCGCCGGATCTCCGCGGGCCCCACCGCTTCTCGCACGTCCACGAGCTCCCTCATGGGAACGCCGCGGATCCGCAGGTTCCTCAAGGTCTCGAGGGCGTGGCGCCGCTCCTCGGGGAGGCGGACGACGATGTCGATCTTCCGGTCGAAATCCACGAACTGCGTGGCGGCGTGGCCCTGCATCGCCCGCTGAAGCGTCTCGGCCACCTCCCGGGGCTCGATCTCGTAGCGGGCCGCCACGTCACGGCGGATCTCGACCTGGACCTCGGGCTGGCCTCGCTCGCTACCCAGGCGGACGTTGCCGATGACGTCCACCTGGTCGAGCCCATCGCGCACCGTCTCCGCGTAGTCGAACACGGCGGCCAGGTCCTCGCCCCGGATCCGCACGGCCACGTCCGCCTCGGATCCGCCCAGCATCTGCCCCAGGGCGGTGGCCTGGCCCGTTTCCAGGGCCAGGGCCCCCGGAGGGTATCGATCCGTCACGGGGCGTAGCCTGCCGAGCACGGCCGCGGTGGTAGCGCCCTGACGCAGCCGGACCTGTAGCACGGCCGTGTGGAGGCCCGACGCCTCCTCGCCCTCCGCGTAAGCGCGCACGTCCCGCCCCACGGTGCTGAAGACCGCCTCGACGCCCCGATCCTCCAGCAACGCGGCCTCGATCTCCTGCGTGGTGCGGGCCGTGGCGGCCAGGCCGGTGCCCTCGGGAAGCTGCAGGCGAGCCGTGAACGAGCCCTGGTCGACGTCCGGCAGCAGGTCGCGCTCCATCGTGGCCGCCAGCAGGAGACTGAGGGCCAGGGCCACGACGGACGACGTGAGCACCAGGCCCTTGTTGTCCAGCGCCCAGGAAAGCGTGGCGTGATACCGTGTCGCGAACTGCTGAAACCCCCGCTCGAACCGGCGGAGGAAGGGCCCGAACACGCGCGAGAGGCCTGCGCCGATGCCGCCGAGCCAGAAGCGCGCGAGGGCCCCGCCCAGGCTCAGCAGTGCTCGCACCAGCCACAGCGGAGCCAGGGCCGCCCCACGGAGGGAGCGCCTCACCCTTTTCCAACCCCCACCAGGGCCCTCTTCCCGATCGCCCCGGAGCGCTGCGGGCTGGACGCGCCGCTCCTCCGCCCTCGACGCGGCGAAGCGGGCCGCCAACGTCGGCAGCAGCGTCAGCGCCACCAGCAGGCTGACGAGGAGCGAGAACGTGACCGCCAGCGAGAGGTCCTCGAACAGCTCGCCCGCCACCCCCTTCACGTACACGATGGGGCCGAACACGCTGATGGTGGTCAGGGTGGACGCGGTGATGGCGCCCTGCACCTCTTCGGCCCCCCGGGCCGCGGCCTCCAGGGCGCCTTCTCCCTCTTCCCGGTGCCGGAACACGTTCTCCAGCACCACGATGGAGTTGTCGACCAGCATCCCGACGCCCAGGGCCAGCCCGCCCAAGCTCATGATGTTGAGCGAGACTCCGAAGGCGTCCATCAGCGCGAACGTGCCCACCACGCTGATGGGAATCGCCAGCGCCACCGCCACCGGGTACCGGGGATCCCGGAGAAACAGGAACAGCACCAGGAAGGCCAGAATGCCGCCCAGCACCAGGGCCTGGACCACGTTGTCGATGGAATCGGCGATGAAGCCCGCCTGGCTGTAGGCGACCTCGGTGCCGATCTCCGGATACTCGGTGGCCAGGAGGGCCAGCACCGCTCGGGCGTCCTCCGCCACGGAGACCGTATTGGCCCCGGACTCTTTGAAGATCAGGAGGCCCACGCTCTCCGACCCGTCGTAGCGGGCCATCGTCTCCCGCTCCCGGTAGCCGTCGTCGATGCGGGCCACGTCCTGGAGCCGGATCAGCCGGTAGCCGTCCTCGTCGGGCGCTCCACCCTCGGCGCCGATTCGCTGCCTCCCGACCACCACCTGACCGATCTCGGCCACCGACTCGAACTCCCCGAGCGTCCTCAGCGGATAGCGGTATCGGCCCCTGAGGATCGTTCCTCCGGGCGCAGAGTAGTTGGCGCCTTCCAGGGCGGCGATGACCTGATCGAGCTCCAGCTCATACGCCTCCAGGAGCTCCGGGTCGACCTCGACGTGGATCTCCCGGTCGAGGCCACCGGTGACCGCGGCCTCGGCTATGCCGTCGAGCTGCTCCAGGCGCCGGCGAAACACGGTCTCGGCCAGGTCCTTCGTCTGCCACAGATCGGCGCCCCCGGTGACGCTGACCAGCATGATCGGCTCAGAGTCGGGATCGACCCGGAGGATGCGCGGCCGGTCGGCGCTCTCGGGCAGGCTCTCCCGGATGTTGTCCAGCCGCTCCCGGGTGTTGAGCATGGCGAAGTCCATGTCCGTCCCCCACGCGAAGCGCAAGGTCACCAGGCTGACCCCGTGCCGGGCCACCGAGCTGATCCGCTCCACCCCGGGCACGGCCGCGGCGGCCGCCTCGATGGGCTCTCCAACCAGCCGCTCCACCTCGGCCGGCGCCACGTCGGCATAGGCCGTGTAGATCACCAGCCGGGGGAAGCTCACATCCGGCAGAAGGTCCACCGGTAGGCGCGCGTAGGAAATCCCGCCGAGCAGCACAACGGCCAAGAACAGCATGGCCACCGCCACCGGGCGGCGGGTCGAGGCCCGGGAGAGGGACATGTCAGCGCCCCGCTTCCCGAGCTCGCCGGCCCATCAGCGGGCAGCGGCGCACTAGCGCGCGCCGTCGGGCTGCGGACCGGCCGTCACGATGCGACCTCCGATCGCCTGCTCCAGGTCAATGCGGGCGCTGACGAAATCGAACCGGGCCTGCACGACGTCCCGCGACGCTTCGGCGGCCGACGAAACGGCGTCCTGCAGCTCCTCGAAGGTGCGCCCGGCCAGAAGGTACTCTTCGCCCGAGAGCCTCAACCGCTCCTGCGCCAGCTCCTGGGCGCTCTCCAACGTCTCCAGATTGATGAAGGCCGTTTCCAGCGCGATGAAGCCGGTGCGGACGTCCTGCTCCACCTGCAGGCGGGAATCCCGAAGCGTCTCCTGCGCGTTGCGGTGCGCGATGTCGGCGGCAGCCACGTTGTACTGGCGGTTGAAGTTGTCGAACAGGTCCCAGCTGAGGGCCAGGCGGAGCCCGCCTGCCGACTGCGTGCTCGGAGACAGATCGAACAACGCCGACTGGCCCAGCCCCCATTCGGTGCGCGCGACGTCGCCGGAAAGCGTTACCGTTGGCCAACGGCTGCCCCGCTCGCCCCTCGCCACCGCCCGTTGGAGCGCCACGTCGGCTTCGTCTCTCCGCACGCCGGGGTTACCCGCCACGGCCTGCCCCACTAGCCCCTCCACATCCAACGACGAGGGATCGAACACTGCAAGCGGCGCCTCGGCCAGCCGAAACTCGCCAATGGACGGATCTCCCAGGTGGCGCCGCAGGGCCAGGAGCTGCTTGCGGTGCTCGCTCCGGGCGTCCTCCAGGGCCTTCTCCTGGAGCTGCACCTCCACCCTGGCTCCCAACACGTCGGCGCGGCTCTTGTCGGCGAGCGCGAACAGCCGATCGGTCGCCTCCAGGACCCGCTGACGCACCCGCAACAGGTCCTCTTCGAGGATCACGTGCTCTCGCCGAAGCTGTGCCTCGAAGAACGCCCGCTCCACATCGGCAGTGAGAGTGGCAAGCCGCGCCGCGGCCGCTCCCGACCAGGCCAGAACCTGCGCGTCCTGCTCCTTCAGCGCCTGGAAGCGCCGGAGCCCGTCGAAGAGCGTCCAGTTGACGCTCAGCGCCTGGTTGGAGCTCGATTGATAGGTGGTTCGGACATCCGGGTTGGGAACCGGGCGCCCGAAATCGTCGGTTCCCACGGCCTGTCGCACGAACCCCTGGGTGGTGCCCAGCGTCAGACCCACACCCGGCAGGAAGTCCCCGATTACCTGCTGCCTCTGTGGCCCCGCCAGCTCCAGCTGGTTCAGCTCCCGGCGGTAGGTGGGGTTACCGCGGGCGGCGATGTCCAGGGCCTCTTTCAGGGTGAGCTCCTTCACGGCCACGGGCTCGGCCGCCGGTTCGGCCGAACGCGGTTCCTGGGCATGGCCCTGCGCGAACGCGCCGGCGAAGACCGCCGTCCCGAGCCCCGCGTAGAGGGCCAACCTGCTCAACACGACCGCGTTCATCGTCCGGGCCTCCCTCCTTCGCGGGCGGGTTCATCCACGAGACGCACGATGGCGTCGTGTACGAGATAGTGATGACCGTCCACGAGAACGACCTCGCCGGGCTCCACCTCGCCCTCGTCGCAGGGCGCCACCACCTCGACGATGGAGTCGCTCTCGAGGCCGGGGCACACATAGCGCCACTCCGCCCGCCCGCCACCCTCGTCGCCGTCGTAGACGAACAGCATGGGCCGCCGGTCCCGCTCCAGCAGCGCTGAGCGTGGCACCAGGATCCGGTCCGGGAACGATTGTGCGTCGAGGGACACCCGGGCGTACATGCCGGGCTTGATGCGGTGGTCGGGGTTGGCCAGGTGCAGGGTGACCCGGGCGGTTCGGGTCTCCGGCTCGACCTTCGGATTGATGGAGACGATCCGGGCCGGGAACGTCTCGCCCGGAAACGCTGCGAACGACACGACTGCCCGCCGCCCTGCAGCGAGGAACCCCACCTCGGCCTCGAGGACCTGGACCTCGACCTTGATGGGGTCGAGATCCACCACGGTGACGAGCTCGTCACCGACCGAAACGAACTGCCCTGGATCGACCCGGATGTCCGCCACCCGTCCCGCGAAGGGGGCCTGGACGGTGGTGCGCGCCAGATCCAGGGCGGCCTTTTGGAGCTCGACCTCGGCCTGATTCATGCCGCTGGACGAGCGTGCCAGTCGTTCGCGCTGAGCCCGCACCTCCGGGTCTTCGATCTCGTCGTTGAACAGGGTCGCCCGCAGAAACTCGGCCTCGGCCGCCACCAGGTCGGCCCGGGCCTGAGCCGTCTCCAGGGCGTACTCGGTCGAGTCGATCTGGAGGAGCGCCCCGCCGACGCCGACCCGCGCGTTCTCCCCCACCGCGATCGACTCCACCACTCCCTCTACCCGGGCCGTCAGCACCGCCTCCTGGATCGCGTCGGCTTGTCCGGCCGCGGTGACCGTGATCCAGAGCGTGTCCCTCCGGACCATAGCCCCCGACACGGGCTGGGCCACGTCGGTGGCGAACCGCTGGGTGGCCGAGACGTCCGGCAGGACCGCGTCCGTCTCGGCGGCCTGCGCCTCGTCCCCATTCGGCCCGGAGCGAAGACGGTACCACATGCCGCCCACCAAGAGGCCCACGACGATCAGCCCGGTAATGGCTGCGAGGAACCGCTTGGAGAAGCTCATGTGCTCCCTCTTCACCCGGGATCCGGGACGTCGGTGGTCGCGAGTTGGCTCGCCCCTTCAGATCCGCGAGGCGTCGCGAGCGTTGCCAAGATCGACAGATGTAGTCGAGGCCTCCGGGGCGCAGAACGATGGGTCCCCACCCTGAGCGGGGTCAATGGGATTTCGAGCCTGCCGCTCCGCCAACGGCGGGGGATCGCGTATATTTCGAGGTTTCGGACTCGCATTCCACGAACGGGGCACCATGCGCGCTCTCTTCGCACTCTTTGCCGCCCTTCTGGCCGCCACCCCCGGATCGGCCCAGTACGCCGATCAGAAGGCGGTAGAAGCCGTCGTCCGGGAGCTTCATCCCGCTGGCGACACCGTCGTCTACGTCTCTCCGATCATGGCAGCACCCAACGTCGAAGGAACGGTGCGGATCAACCAGGGCAACCTCGAAGCGCTGCAGACGCGCTTCGAGGTCCGCGTCGCCGAGCCGGCGGAGGCGATCGATTGCGAGGACGTAAGCGAGAAGTCGACGTGCCGGGTGAAGGACGGCGGCGTGATCTTTCAGTTCATCATGCCCGAGCCGGTGAAGAGCGGGGTGCTCTACATGGCCGTGATGCTCCTCAAGGACGGAGCCGGCGACGGCGGACAGATCGGCCGCGAGTGGTGGAACCTGGCGCTGCTGAACCAGCCCGGCGAGGGCTGGACGGTCGTGGACAAGGAGCTCACGGAGACCGCGGGGGATCCCTGGTAGGATCGGCTTCCAGCCGGGTCTCCTGGGTCCGGTAGCGGAGGCGCCCCCTAGCCGGCCGAGGTCTCCGCCGGCACCTCGCCGCCGTATGTGCGCTGGACGTAGGCGTCCAGGATCCGCTTGAACTCTTCGACGAGCCCTTCACCCTTGAGGGTCGTGTAGTGCTCGCCATCCACGTACACCGGGGCTTTCGGCTCCTCGAACGTGCCCGGTAGGGATATGCCCAGGTTCGCGTGCTTGGATTCGCCCGGGCCGTTGACGACGCACCCCATGACCGCCACGTCCAGCTCCTCGATGCCCGGATAGCGGGTGCGCCACTCGGGCATGCTCTCCCGGATGTATGCCTCGATGTCCTGGGCCATCTCCTGGAAGAACGTGCTGGTCGTGCGGCCGCAGCCGGGGCACGAGGTGACCTGGGGCTGGAAGCTCCGGATACCCAGGGACTGGAGGATCTGCTGGGCCACCCGCACCTCTTCGGCCCGGTCGCCGCCCGGACGAGGCGTGAGAGAGACCCGGATGGTGTCGCCGATGCCTTCGATCAGGAGGGGTGTCAGGCCTGCCGCGGTCGCCACGATGCCCTTGGCGCCCATGCCCGCTTCGGTGAGCCCCAGATGGAGAGGATAGTCGCTCCGCGGCGCGAGCTGCTTGTATACGGCCACCAGATCCGGCACCCCCGATACTTTGGCGCTGATCAGGATCTTGTCGTGACCCAGCCCGGTCTCCTCGGCCAGCGCAGCGGAGCGCATGCCGCTCTCGACC
This sequence comes from Gemmatimonadota bacterium, assembly GCA_039586035.1. GTDB lineage: Bacteria > Gemmatimonadota > Gemmatimonadetes > Longimicrobiales > Gaopeijiaceae > JBDHHQ01. The sequence goes on from JBDHLD010000027.1 coordinate 45,312, forward strand.
ATGGCGTCCCTGAGGACTTCCTGCGCGTCCTTCGGCTCGGGGCGACGAGCGTTGTCGTCCATGAGCTCGGTGAGGAGCCTCTGGTCGAGCGACCCCCAGTTGACCCCGATTCGCACCGGCTTGTCGTGCTCGATGGCCACGTTCACGATCGCGGTGAAGTTCGCGTCCCTGTGCTTCGTGCCGACGTTTCCCGGGTTGATCCGGTACTTGGCCAGCGCCCGGGCGCAGTCCGGATGCCGAGTGAGGAGCAGGTGTCCGTTGTAGTGGAAGTCGCCGATGATGGGGACCGGGTAACCGTCGTCGGCGAGTCGTGCCGTGATCTCGGGCACGGCCGCCGCCGCCGCGTCGTTGTTCACGGTCACCCGTACCAGCTCGCTGCCCGCGTCCGCCAGCTCCTTCACCTGGGTCACCGTGGACGCGACGTCGGCGGTGTCCGTGTTGGTCATGGACTGAACCACCACGGGATTGGTCCCACCGACCCTCACCCCGCCGATGTCCACCTCTACCGTTGGTCTTCTTGGCCAGACGCTCACGCTGGCTCGCCTCG
>JBDHLD010000236.1:0-3627 GCA_039586035.1 Gemmatimonadota bacterium
TTCCTGATCGCGGTAGGTGATGCGCAGGTTGTTCTCGGTCTCAGCCATACCCTGGCTCGACCCCGCTCTCTGAAAGGCCGGCAGCGCGAGCGTATACGAGCCGACAGCCTCGGCATGGTCGCCTCGGAGATTGGCGATGATGCCCAAGTTGTTGCAGCACCGTCCGACGTTCCCATGGTCGCCCAGCGCCTCCGCCGCAGCCAGTCCGCGGCGGAAGTACACCTCCGCCTCGCCCACGTCGCCCCGCTCGAGGGCCAGGGCGCCCAGCACGTTGAGGGCGCGAGCCTCGAGCGAGAGATCCCCCCGTCGCCCTGCGCCCTCCAGAGCGGCCTCGACCCAGGGCAGGCTCTCGCCGTGACGGCCCAGACGGCCCAGCGAGATCCCCAGGTGCAAAGCCAGCGTCGGGGATCCACGGATCCGCTGCGTCCCGCCATGACGGAGATGCTGCAGCACCTCCGCGGAACGGCCGCGGGCCGTCTGTCACTACCAGGAGATCGTGTAGCCGGTGAAATGCTCGATCTCCGCCGTGAAGCGCTTCCGCACCGTGTCACGATCGGAGCTCAGGGGCTGCCAATCACTCGAGGGGTCGTCGCGGGTGAAGAGCCCCAGAAAACTGGACTCCAGAGCGACGTCCTGATCGTCCTCGACACCGTCGCCGTTGTAGTCCCGGTCCGCTCGAGCGTACCAGAGCCTGAGCTCGGCTGGATCCTCGGGGCTGAAGGTCAGACCCGACGGTCCGAGCTCCACGAGGAGGCGTACCGGGTCGATGTCGACGGTGATGAGAATGGAGTCACCGTCGGCCAGGAGGTTCCCGTCCGGTCGAGTCAGCAACGACTCCTGGTGCAGGTCCAGGCGGAAGAAGTCGGGACTGGGATTCTCCACCTCGCCCGGGACGTCGTAGCGGATGCGGAAGGTCTGCCGCTCGCCTCGAACGGCCCAGAACGCACCGTGCAGCGTCTCCAGAAGTGGCGCGTCCTCCGCCCGTACGAGGATGCGTGCGTCCACATCCTGGGGATTCCCCGAACCGACCTGACTTAGCCGGAGCTCCGTGTCGCCAGGAAGGCCGGTTGGTCCAACCTCCGCATCCGAGCAGGCTCCGACAAAAGCTAGAACGCCCACCGGGACCCACATCCTCATCCACCGTCTCATGGTTCCTCCTTGTCGTTCGTTCATGATCCATGGCTCCTTCCGTTGCCCTCCGTGCCCAATAGGCGACGAAGGCGTTGGCGGGAGATCCCCAGGCGCCGAGCTGCTTCGCTTCGGTTGCCGTCGCAAAGGTCCACCATGGCGCTGGCCGCGGCCGTCTCGATGGCCTCGAGGGAGCTCGGGAACGGGATGGCCCCGGCGGAAACGGGAGCCGGCTCGGCGTCCGGAGCGAGAAAGGCCGTGACGTCCAACTCGCCGGGCGGAGACAGGAGCAGCGCCCGCTCGATCGTGTTTCTGAGCTCGCGGACGTTGCCTGGCCAGTGGTAGGAAAGCAGCGCCGTCCGCGATTCCGGCACGAGGCGCGGTTCGGGTAGCCCGTACCGGCGGGCGAGGTGCTCCAGATGGGCTTGAGCGATCATGAGCACGTCGTCGCCCCGGTCCCGGAGTGGTGGCAGGTTCAGCACGATCACCCCCAGTCGGTAGTACAGGTCCTCCCGGAATCTCCCGTCCTTCACGAGCTGGCGCGGGTTCTCGTTCGTCGCCGCGACGATCCGGATATCGACGCGGCGTGCGCGAACCCCGCCGACGCGTCGCACCTCCCGATCCTCCAGCACGCGCAACAGCTTGGCCTGCAGGTCGAGGGGCACCGTGCCGATCTCGTCGAGGAACAGTGTCCCTCCGTCCGCAACCTCGAAGAGCCCGGGCTTTGCGGCGTGGGCGCTCGTGAAGGCCCCGCGCTCGTGACCGAACAGCTCCGACTCGATGAGGGTGTCGGGAAGGGCCGAGCAATTGACGGGCACGAACGGAGCGCTGCGGCGGCGGCCCCCGTCATGTATCGCACGCGCCAACAACTCCTTCCCGGTCCCCGTCTCGCCGACGATGAGCGCGGTGGTGTCCACGTGATCCAGAATGCGTTCGGCTCGCGCGATGAGCTCTTTCAGCGCAACGCTCGCGCCCACCATGGCCCTGAAGGCATCTCGGCGGGTCGCCTTCCGCTCGCGTTCCGACCGAAGCCGCTCCTCGGCCCTCTCGACCGCGGCGGCGATGGCGTTTCGTAGCACCTCGGTGTCCTCGGGCAGGACGAAGTAGTCCCTGGCCCCTCCGGACACGATGCGGACGGCCAGCCGCCGGTCCGGATCGGCTCCCGCCACGAACACCGGCGCGCCCACACCTCCTCCCCAGCGGTCGAGCCAGTGCCGCACTTCGCCTTCGCGACCACCGGCTGCGAGAAGTACGGCGGCGACCTCGGTCGCCGTCGGAACGGGCTCGTCACTCCGGTAGTCCCTGAGATCGGCGGCGACGCCCGCGGCGAGGTCCGGCCAGAGGCTCTCGAACGCGGTCGTCAGGGGGACGACGGCCAGCACTGGTTTGCTCAAGGTGATCTCACCACGGTGCAGAGGAGGTGCCGGTATTCGCCTGCGGTATCAAATCGTTCTCTGTCAACGAGTTATAGCTGTGTGACCGAGGTCGGTGACCCGGTACGATCCGTACCGTCTGGTACGAATCGTACCAGCCAGAATGGCCGGGACGAGCCCAGCGGCTCGGCCTGTGGTTTCGGTTGCCCGACTCGGCTCTACTCGCGTTCGAAGGCTCTGGTGGCATTGCGCCCGGGTGTTGCGCAGGAGGTCCGCCAGGCAGTCTCGCCGCCCGGACATCGGTGGACGAGACGTGGGGATGCATCGGCCATGCCGCGGGTCCGAGGACCGGAGGACACGACCTAAGTGGTTCTATGGAAATATCTTGGGTGGCAAGGCGGACGCCGCTTCGGCGAGTCCAGAGTGTAGCGTTACGCTACAGATGGGCGGATCGGGAACGCGGACGCGTTGTCACCGGCCCGCGCCCGCGACGGCCTTGGGGCGTCAGGTCGACCGCTGGGGGCGGCGGGATCGACGCTTCTCGGGAGGTCCTGGACGCAGCGAATGAGGGTGCGAGCATCGGCGCCCCGCCATTCCCGGCGGCCCGAACGCCTACGGCGTCTCCGCCGTGGCCGTGAAGACCGCCACACCCGACGCCACGATGGACGTGACCTGCACGGTCTGGGCTCCGGTCTCCGGGCCGAGCGTCCAATCCGCCCGGCTGAATCCGCCGGGATCCGTCGTGGACTCGCCCGGGAGCCCGATGGCGCCGGTGGACGGCTCGATCTGGCCACCGCCCGACCCGATGCGCCAGCTGACGGGGGCGCTGAGCACACCCAGGCCGTCCTGATCCACCACGCGGATGACCAGCTCCTCCGAGAGTGCCGCTCCGGGTGTACCGGTCTGCTCGTCACCGGCCGCTACCTCGATGGTGCAGGGGCAGCGAGCCTGCGTGAAGGTGTTGCCGCCCGAATTGCAGGCGGTGAGAGCCAGGAGGGAGAGCATGGCGAGAGCGCCCCCCTGGAGCGGGATTCGTACTGCCGACATCAGTTCTCCTGCAGCGATAGGTAGGCGGCCGTAACGACCGCCTCCGGGTTTTCGAATTCGTCCGTGATCCCCGCCGCCA
>JBDHLD010000237.1:0-3309 GCA_039586035.1 Gemmatimonadota bacterium
CCGTGACCTCGCCCGCGCATGGAGCCCGGTGCGTTCCGGCAGACCCGGTAGACCCAGCGACCGCAACTCGGCCGCTTCCCGCCCGGTGGCGGGGACCATGAAGCGCGACGACGGGCTGGCGTCGTGACGGGGGACGCCAAGCGACGGGGCACCGGGTGCGGCGCTCTGCGCTGCTGAGACCGTGGGAACCAGCAGGGCCGCGAGAAGTAGGAAGCGTCTCACGAGGTCGGAGGCCAGAGGTTCCAGGATGGACGAGATGCGCGCTCGGCGCATGGCCCGGGCCGCTGGCCGAACCTATACTGACGGCCCATCGGGGGACAGGCGGCGGACCGCTCGCACCTACGGAATCGACCCGTCGCCGCGATCGGGATCCAGCCCCTCGACCCAGCCTCTGATCAACGAAAACGAAAGGACCCTTCTTTGCGCCCGTTACTGGCACTAACCGCGGCGGCCTGCTTGGCTGCTCCCTCCTCCGTCACCGCCCAGGACGTGGGCCCGATCTTCGACCGGGTCAAGGACGCGGTCGTGGTCATCTACACTACCCAAACCGACTACGCGAACGTGGCGCGGGGCGGTCAGCCCACTTCGGTTGGCGGCCTCGGCTCGGGGGCCGTGATCTCTCCCACCGAGATCCTCACGGCGGCCCACGTCGTTCAGGCCGCGGATCAAGTGTGGGTGGAGTTCACGACGGGAGACACCATTGAAGCCCGGGTGCGCGCGGCGGATCAGGCCTCGGACGTGGCTCTTCTGGAGCTATCCAGAGCCGCACCCACGGCCCCGGTCGTCGTGGGCGACTCCGACCAGTCGAAGGTGGGGGACGAGGTGTTCGTGGTGGGCGCGCCTCTCGGGCAGACCCACACGCTCACGGTGGGCCACATCAGCGCGCGAAGGGCCAACCCATTCATGTTCACCAGCTTCGAGCCCGTAGAGCTGTTCCAGACGGACGCGGCCATCAATCCGGGCAACTCTGGCGGGCCGATGTTCACCATGGACGGCGAGCTCATCGGTGTCGTCAGCCACATCCTGTCCACCACGGGAGGGTTCCAGGGCCTGGGCTATGCCGTCACGTCCAACCAGGCGAGGGCAACGCTGGAGGACCCGAACACGCGTTATTGGGGCTGGGAGCTCATGCCCCTCGAGGGTGGCCTGGCCCGCATTCTCAACGTGCCTCCTCCACACACCGGCGCCCTCGTTCAGAGAGTGGCCACAGGCTCCGCGGCGGAGACCCTCGGCATCCGGCCGAGTGTCCTCGAGATGGAGATCGCGGGTCAGAGCTTCCTGATCGGCGGGGACATCATAATCGGCGCCATGGGCATGGACTTCGGGGACGGATTCGAGCAGATGCCCCGGATCATGGACGCCATGCAGCGTCTGATGCCGGGCCAGCCGGTGACGCTCACCGTGCTAAGGGGTGGTGAGACCGTCACGCTCAGGGGGAGCCCGCCGCCACCTTCCTGACGGGTGGGCCGACTCGGCGACGCCCGGTGTGCACAGGGGGGTGGGGCGCCGGTCGAGCGTCGGCAGACGCGACCGATGAGCCAGTCATGACGCGCTGAGGGCCCTGGGCGCGACGGAAATCGCGCCCGAGCGCCGCGACCCGTCCGATCCCCCAGCGACGCAAGCGCAAAAGGCCCGGTGCCCTCGAAGGGGCGCCGGGCCTTCGCACTGCTGGCCTGGGGAGCGCCACGTCGAGCGCCCGCCCGTATCCGCTACCTCAGTTCCTCGGCTCCAGCATCGGCAGGTCGGTCATGATCTCCATGTTCACCAGCATGTCGATCCGGTTCTCGATCTGGATGAAGTGGGCCGCCGTCACCGCCCCGATGGCCTCGTCGTCGGCCATCGTGCGGAACGTCTCGCGAAGCAGTTGGATCCGCTGGATCTCGAGCTCCATGGCCCACTCGGCGAGCGTGTTGGCCACCTCGTCGCTCATGCTGTCATAGCTGGCCGCATAGGCTTCGATGAGCTCGATGTGACTGTCCCAGATCATCTTGAGCTCGCCCTCGTACTCCTGGTAGAGCGGCCAGAAGGCGGCACCCTGTTCCTCCGTCAGGCTCAAGGTCTCACCCACCATCGCCGCCTTCTCGGCGCGAACGTCGGTCCGGATCAGGTCGAACCAGGCCCGCTCCTCGTCGGTCATGGATTGCTGCGCCTGTCCGGCTGCTGGCAGCGCCACCAGCGCGCACGCGGCGATCATCAGGATCTTCTTCATCGTCCTATTCCTCTCGTTCGGAGGACGCCCGCATCACCTGGGCCCGTCCCCGTTGTCGTCGAATCAGCCGGTTACACGGGTCCAGGCTAGTTCCGGGCGCTCCAGATCAGGAGAATGCCACAGGAATCGGGGAACCGCGCAGGCACCTGCGAGCCCACGTACACCTCCATGGCGGCCACGGCCTCCCACGGGTAGGTGTCGATGTCGAACCCGGGCATTCTCATTTCGTCGAGCCAGGTGGAAAGCTGACAGCCTCTGCCGCGGCTGGAGGTGAGCGCCACCTCGCCCCACTCGCCCCGGCCGACCCGAACCCCCGCCACCGGCCGACGGCGGAACACGTCCGACAGCTGTACGGGATTCAACGCCTCGATGGCCGCCCGGTCCCAGTGGCTCCCCAGACCTTGCTGCTGGCGACGGTAGAAGCCCACGGACTCCAGGTGTTGGGACCGCACGCTCACCACCATCGGGTCCAGGGCGATGGCCTCGGGCGCCATGGAGAACTGGACCGTCAGGGACACACCGGGAAAGGAGGCCAACGTGTCGACGCGCGTCTGGTAGCCGACTCGCTCGATCTCGACCAGAATGGCACCGCCGGAGATGTTCTCGATGTCGAACACGCCACGGTTGTTCGTCGTTGCGGTCTGGCCGGTGGGCTCGACCCTGACCTCGGCTTGGCCCACGGGCCGGCCGTTCTCCTGATCGACCACCGTACCGATGATACGACCCGGCGCCAGCGGATTGTCCGGCTGCTCCTCTTCCAGCTCGGCGAGGATCTGGATCGGCTCGGCCCCCGTGGGCTCAAGGTAGACCGCGGCGTCCACCAGGTAGAATCCACGGCGCAGCACGATCAGGCGGTACGTACCCGGGGCCGGGATGTCCAGGGCAAACGCTCCCGCCTCGTCCGTGAGGTCCCACTGGCTCAACTCGGGGATTCCCACGACCGCGTACTGGAGGGGGGTAGCGTTCGTGGCAGAGGCCACGTTCCCCGTCATCTGGAACTCCTGGGCCGCCACGGGCGCCGCAGCCGCACCGAGCGCCAAGAGCGCCATCAGTGCGACAGCCAGCGAGCCGCGGGAGATCGAACTTTGAATACCCATCAT
>JBDHLD010000086.1:0-14461 GCA_039586035.1 Gemmatimonadota bacterium
CGTAGCCGCGTTCATCCAATACGCCCGGCGGTTCTTCCGTCCCATCCAGGATCTGTCGGAGAAGTACAACCTCCTCCAGGGCGCCATGGCCTCGTCCGAGCGCATCTTCAAGCTGCTGGACCGTGAGCCCGAGATTCAGGACCCCTCGCGGGCGCTGTCTCTGCCCGATGACGTGCGGGGAGAGATCGAGTTCAAGAACGTCTGGTTCGCGTACGGCGACAACGAGGACGGTTCACCGAACTGGGTCCTGGAAGACGTGAGCTTCCGCGTTGCGCCGGGCCACAAGGTCGCCATCGTGGGTCACACGGGTGCCGGCAAGACCACCGTCATCAACTTGCTCATGCGCTTCTACCAGCCCCAGAAGGGCGACATCCTCCTGGACGGCGTGAACATCGAGCGGCTGCGGCTCGACGACCTCCGAGGCCGAATCGGCCTCGTCCTCCAGGACGTCTTCCTGTTCAGCCAGGACGTGACCTACAACATCCGCCTTGGGGACGACGACATCGACGACGACAAGGTGCGGGAAGCCGCGGCCCGCGTGGGGGCGGACCGGTTCATCGAGCGGCTGTCCGAGGGGTACGCCCAGCCACTCGGCGAGCGTGGCTCGTCCCTGTCGGTCGGAGAACGCCAGCTCGTATCCTTCGCGCGGGCTTTGGCCTTCGATCCCCCCATCCTGATCCTGGACGAAGCGACGTCATCGGTGGACTCGGAGATCGAAGCGCAAATCGAGGCAGCCACCGACGAGCTCATGAAGGGGCGCACGTCTCCCTCGTGTTCCACCATGGGAAGCTGGTCGAGGAGGGAACCCACGCGGAGCTGCTCGAGCACGCTGGCCTCTATGCGCGCCTCTACGAGCTCCAGTTCGTGGGTCGGCCGGCGGCGTAGCGAAGGGCGCCCGCGGAGCTCGCGCGAAGCCCGCTCGAGAACCACGGCCGACCTCGCCGCGGCCCGACGGACGACATTTCTACCGCGATCCCGCTGAGACGGTATCGGCCTCGGCGTCGGCTGGAGCTTCCGGCGCATCGTCGTCTGCCCCGTCCGCCGGCTGCGCCTCCCGGGCACGCTCAGCCTCGGCCGCCGCTTCCGCCGCTGCCTGGGCCGCCGCCTCCGCCTCGCGCAGATCCTCGAGGTACTGCTGGGCTGCCGCGGCCACGACCAGGGTGTCGGCCACCGGAATCAGCGGCTCTTGCCCCTCGGCCCAGCCCTCTGCTGGCGCCAAGGCTGCGCTGGTGTACCGGCTCCCGGGATTCCAGAGGATCCACTCCTGGATCCCGGCGTCGTACGTGGCCTGGATCTGGGCACGTTGCGCCCGGATCAGGGCCTCGTACACGATCTCGTACGGATAGGCGTTCGGCCGATCGAAGCCGAAGCTGCCCTTCCAGTAGTGCGATGGGTACACCATGGGCAGAGCGACGTCTACCCGATCGATGAACTGCTCCCAAACCTGACCGATTCCCACGTCCCGCGAGGCCGAGGTCGTCACCCCGAACACATCCGCCGTCACCGGCACGTCCAGGTCGGCGAGCTCGCTGCGGCTGTAGGCCAAGAACTCGCGAATCGCTTCGGCCTTGGTACGGCCGTCGGCGCCGGGGTACGTCGTGCGCCCGATCTCGGACCTGGGTGCGTCGGGGAAGCGCACGTAGTCCCACTGGATCTCGGGGAAGCCGGCCTCGGCGGCCTCGCGCGCCAGCGCGATGTGGTAGTCCCAGACCCGTCTGCTGTAGGGATTCAGCCAGACCTGCCCCTTCCCGTCCACCCACGGCCCGCCCGCGGTATCCTGGATGGCGAGGTCCGGCAATGCGTCCGAGACCTTGGGGTCCTTCACGATGACGATGCGGGCGATGGGGTAGATCCCACCTTCCTTCAGGCGCCAAAGCAGGTTGTGGAGATTGCCGATCCTCGGGTCCTGGTCGGCCCCGATCTCGGCCACCAGCGGGACGCTCGACCGGTGACTCACGTAGCCAGTCGCGTCCTTCAAGTCGATGACGAACGTGTTGACCTCGGTCCCCTCCACCATGGCCAGCAGATTCCGGACCTTGCGGCGTGAGCCGGAAGCCCAGGCGTTCAGGTAGATCCCCCGCACGTGCTCGGGACGCTCGAATTCGGGCACCTCGGCGGGATACTCGGGCTCGGGCGGTAGCTCCGGCCGAGACGGCGGCGCCGTTGCCGTGCTGGCTTCGGACGACTCCGGGGCAGCATCCGTCGCCGCCGGCACGGCCTCCCCGGCCGGTGCAGACTCGGCTACCCGGTCGGCGTCACCGTCGTTCGGGGTGGGAGCGTCTGCTCCCGGTGACGCGTCTGCGGTCGACGCTGCGGCCGCGGAGGCGTCGTCGACCGGCGGCTGGTCGGGCGGAGACCCGGAGGGCCCGTCGCCGGTGCAGCCGGCCAAGCCGACGAGCAGCGGGATCAGGCCCAGTGCCGTCGGACGCCCCAAACGGGGCAGCGCGCCTCGCAACAACCGCATCAGTACGCCCTCATCGAAGGATCCACGTCCCGACGCCAGCGGAGCACCCCGCCGGCCAGATTCCACACATTGCCGAAGCCGTAGTGGCGCAGTAGCTGCGCCGCGCTGTCGCTGCGCGCGCCGCTGCGGCAGTACACCACGATCTCGGCCTCTCGGTCCAGCTGGCCATGCCTGAAGACCAGATCGTTCAGCGGCATGTGCACCTGGCCATACTCGGGCAGGTCGGCGATTTCCCGCTCCCACTGTTCCCGGACGTCGAGGAGCAGGATCGCGTCGCCGCGAACCATGCGCTCCTCGAGCTCCGCCGGAGAAATCTCCGGGATGGGTCGTGGGCCTGTGAGGTCGGACCCTTCGCTCACCTGCGCTCCTGGCGTGTCGCCGCCCCGCCAAGGCCGCGGCGGCCGCTGTCCCTGGTATCCCTGGTATCGGACGCCACGGTCGGAGCGTCCACCGCTCCCGCTACCCGGCAGCAGGGGCGCGGGTCCGCCTCGGTTTCCCAAGTCGTTCGAAGGTAACGAAATGGGGCCCTGCCCCGACTCGCGGCGCCACTAGCCTCGTGCGGCGGCTCCGGCGTCGGCCAGGAGCGTCGCCAGACGCTGAGCCGATCGGCGAGCGGCGCCCCGGTGGCCTTCCACGTAGGTTCGGGCCGCGACGGTCGCCGCCTCTCGCGCCGGCGCACTGGCCAGCCACTCGGTGAGCACGCCCGCCAGCTCCGGCGCGCTGGTCGCGACCCGCGCGCCTCCCGCATGGAGCAGGTCGCCGGCGGCCCGGCTCGCCTGGTGCAGCGGGCCGAACGAGACGGGCAGCCCCGCGGCGGCCGGCTCCAGCACCGAGTGAATGCCGGTGCGGTCGAATGCGCCGCCCACGAACGCGACCGTGCCCACCGCGTACAGCTGGGCCAGCAGCCCCACGGAGTCTACGACCACGGCCGAGGCGTCCCCAGCCGATCGGTTCGCCATCACGGTGGACAGCCGGCGCACGGCCCAGCCGTCGGACTCGAGTCGACCCACCAGGCCGTCCACGTGATCGGCGGTGGGCTCGTGGGGAGCGATCACGACCCGCAGGTCGGGCACCTCGGCGCGCACCGCCGCCACCGCCGGCAGGAGCGCCGCTTCGTCGGCCGGCCAGGTGGACCCCGCCACCAAGGTGGGGGCCGGCGCCTCCAGGAAGGGGCGCAGGTGGGGCGAGCCGGGATCGACCACCGCGGCACGGCTCCAGGCGGAGTCGATCCCGGGATCGCCAGTGACGGTCACCCGCTGGGGGTCCACGCCCAGCCGCCGGAACCGGTCGGCGTCTCCGTCGTTGATCGCGTGCACCTCGGTGAGCCGGCCGAAGCTGCCCCGCAGGAGCCACCGGGCCGGCCACCGGAGCCGCGCCGCGCCCTCCGGAAGGGTCGCCGCCACCAGCGCGGACGGGACCGCGGCTCGGTGGGCAGCCCCGACCAATCCCGGCCACACCTCGCGCTGGGTGAAGACCACCAGTCGGGGCGCCAGGCGTTGAAAAAGCCGCTGGAAGGCGGGACCCGCGTCCCAGGGCAGATAGTCGGCCCGGTCGGCCTCCAAGCCATGGGCGAGCTCCTGCGCCGACGGCGACGAGTAGGTGAAGAGCACGGCGAGGTCGGTGTGCAGCGGGCGAAGCTCGCTCAGCACCGCCCCGGCTTGATGGCCCTCTCCCACCGAAGAAGCGTGCACCCAGGCCAGCGGGACGCCGGAGTCGCGGCGCTCGGCCCACGCCTGCAGCCTCCCGCCGGCCTCGGCACGCCCTCGCAGCGCTCTGGCCAGCTTGGACGAGGCGCCCGCCAGGGGCGCGGCGGCCCGGACGGCCCCTACGGCGACTGCGTACGCGACACGGGCTCCGCTCATGGACGAAGGGTAGAGGAGGGCCGCTCCGGACAGCAAGGGACGCGCCGCCCGACCCTGCTGTCCTCGACGGAGCAGAGGCCCGGGACGACCCCAGAGGCCCCAAACGGCCCCCTCGGCCAGGATCCCAGAGGCACCCGCCCGGCAGCGTCGGCCGGCGCTCCGCACGCCACTTCTTTGTAGATTGGGAAGAAGTACCGCTCCAGATCCGTACTCGGATCGATTGGATCGAGAACTCGAGAGCCCGGAGGCATATCGTGGGTTTGGCCGTGTTGGGTGTTCTGACTGTTCTATTCGGCGCGATTCTCCGCGCCGCGGCGGGCGCCGCCGGTCCCCGCAAGGGCAATGTGAAGCTGGCGAGCTATGGGGCCATGGCGCTGGGGTTGGTCCTCGCCCTTTCCAGCTCCTTCGTTCTGATCAACGTGGGCGAGGTGGGCGTCAAGCACTTCCTGGGCAACATCAGCCAGACGCCCCTCGAGCAGGGCGTGCACCTGGTGAATCCTCTGGCGAGCGTCGAGAAGATGTCCATCCGGGAGCAGAGCTTCCCCATGGATGGAAGCGTCGAGCAGATCGAGGCGCAAACCAGCGAGCAGCTGAACGTGGCCCTCGAGATCGCGATCCTCTACCGCATCGATGCCGCCAACGCCCCGAACCTCTTCCAGAGAATCGGGACCGAGAGGGAGATCAAGAGCCGTATCGTCCTGAACGCCATCCGCAACGGCGTGCGGGATGCGGTGGCCACCAAGTCCATCAACGAGATCTTTTCGCCGAACCGTAGAGAGATCGCCAACGACATGCAGCGAGAGATCCAGTCCAAGGCCGGAGATCGCATCGAGGTCCTGGACGTCTTCGTACGGGACGTCCAGGCGCCAGCTCTGGTACGGCAGGCCATTGAAGAGAAGCTCCAGCGAGAGCAGAACGTCGCCGCCGAGGCCTTCCAGACCGAGATCATCCAGGAACGCGCCCGGCAGGCCGTCGAAGAGGCCAAGGGCATTGCCGAAGCACAGAAGATCATCTCCGAAGGACTCACGCCCGAGTACCTCACGTTCCACTACATAGAGAAGCTCCAGGACATGACCCAGGGCACCGTGGTGTACGTGCCGACGGAGGGTGGCGTGCCGCTGATCCGGTCGCTGGAGACCGGCAGGCGGTAGGACGACGGCAGCGCACCGGGGAGCTGCCGTGCCCCGGTGCGCTTTGTCCTCGACGATGGACGACAACCGCGCGCAGCACCCCCTGGCCCCGCGGAACCGCCCGATTCCATCGGCGTAGATTGGGACCTCGAAACCCCGCCACCAACGTCGTGAGTGATTCAGCAGGGGGCAGGTCATGATCCAGGAAGGACAGCAGGCGCCGGACTTCGAGCTCGAGACCTACGCGGGCGAGAGGGTCAAGCTCAGCGACTATCGAGGCCAGCGCGTCGTTCTCTTCTTCTACCCCAAGGACAATACGTCGGGGTGCACGAAGGAAGCGTGTGGATTCCGCGACACCATAGAGCCCATCCAGGCCGAGAACGCCGTGGTCATGGGCGTGAGCCCGGACGGCGTGACGTCCCATGAGAAGTTCCGGGACAAGTACGACCTGAACTTCCCGTTGCTCGCCGATACCGACCACAGCGTGGCCGAAGCCTACGGGGCCTGGGGACCCAAGAAGATGTACGGCCGGGAGTACGAGGGTATCCTCAGAAGCACCTTCGTCATCGGCGCCGACGGCACGGTGGAGAAGGTGTATGCCAAGGTGAAGCCCGCGGAGCACGCCCAGCAGGTGCTTTCGGACCTCCAAGCTCAGGGGTAGCGCGGCAGGGGCCGGCGGGGGATCGGCCGGTGCAAGCCACCGACCCCTACTGCGGGACACCCGAGCCTCCGACCCCGCGCCGGGGGGAACTTTCCTTCGGCGCGGTCGTTGCATGGGAGCATGGACAGCGAGGATGCGCACGTGGCTTCGGCGGATGACCGGCAGCAACCCCGGCGGCGCCGCCGGATTCGGGGGAGCCTGGTGGTGGGGGGAATCACGGCCGTGATCGCGGGTCTGGCCGCGGCTTGCTCGCCGCTCTACGTGATCAAGGCGGGGTGGGAAGAGGCCAAGATCCTCCGTGCTCGCCGGCCGATCCCGGAGGTGATCCTCGACCCCGAGACGGACGAGTCCACGCGCGGCAAGCTCACGCTGGCCATGGAGGCGCGGGACTTCGCCATCGAGTCACTCGGTCTCGATGCCGGGAAGTCCTACACCACCTACACGCAGCTGGACCGGGACACTCTGGCCATGATCCTGTCGGCCTCGCACCGCGACCGGTTCGAGTCCAGGACGTGGTCGTATCCCATTGTGGGCGGTTTTCCGTACAAGGGCTTCTTCGACCTGGACGACGCCCTGGACGAGCAGCGGAAGCTCGAAGAGGAGGGGCTGGATACCTACCTTCGGCCCACGGCGGCCTTCAGCACCCTGGGTTGGTTCTCCGATCCGCTCCTTTCCACGGTCGTTCGCCAAGACGAAGTGGAGGTCGTGGAGACGATCCTTCACGAGCTGTCCCACAACCACCTGTGGGTCAAGAATCAGGCGCGCTTCAACGAGAGCTTCGCCACCTTCGTGGGGCGCGTGGGCGCCACTCGGTTCTTCTGCACCCGGGACGGCGGCGGGCCCGACACCGTGCGCTGCCACCGCGCCCAGGAACGGTGGGACGACTTCCTCACCTTCAGCGTCTTCCTGGATGGGCTCATCGGCGACCTGCGTGAGCTGTACGCGTCGGAGCGGGCAACCGAGGAGAAGCTGGCGGAGCGTGAGGTCATCTTCGATCGCGAGCTGCAGCGCTTCCGTGACGAGGTGCAGCCCAGCTTCAAGGCCTTCACCTTTTCGAGCTTCGCCGACACGCCCTTGAACAACGCCACGCTTCTGTCGCGCATGGCGTACTACCACCGCCTGCCGGACTTCCAGGCGCACCTGGACGCTCATGGGGGAGACCTCGCGGCCGCGGTGGCGAGCCTGGCAGCTGGCGTGGGGGACGTGGACGACCCCTTCGACCTTCTACCGGTGTCGTAGCGGAGAGAGGCTCGCTGACGGTCTGCGGGTCGGGGTGCCTAGCCCACGGTGTAGCGGGGCCGAGGCGCTCGGGCTCCTTTTGCGCCGCGCTGTCGCCGCTCGCCGCCCGTGCGCGCCCGCGCCAAAAGCACGCCCCGACGCCCGACCGCTTTCGGCGACTCGGGCCTCCGTTGTACTGAGTCCCCACCCCAACTAGGTTTTGGCCCTTCGGCTCCGCCGCCTCGGCACGAACGGGCCGAGAGGGCACACACGAGGGTATCAATCCCCATGGCCAGAGAGACAGCGACCGCCTACTCCCCGACCGAAGTCGAGGAGAAGTGGCAGAAGATCTGGGACGAGCGAGGCACCAACGAGCTCACGGAGCAGGAGCTTCGTGACGCCGCGGACCCCTTCTACCAGCTCATGATGTACCCCTACCCCTCTGCCGAGGGGCTGCACGTCGGGAACATCTACGCCTTCACCGGCGCCGACGTGCACGGGCGCTATCACCGCCTGCTGGGCCGCACGGTCTTCGAGCCCATCGGCTTCGACGCCTTTGGCATCCACTCGGAGAACTACGCCCTGAAGGTGGGTACGCACCCGATGGATCTGATCCCCCGGAACGTCGCCAACTTCACGCGGCAGCTCCGGAGGATCGGCGGGATGTTCGACTGGAAGCACACGGTCGATACGACCGATCCGGCGTACTACCGTTGGACGCAGTGGATCTTCCTGCAGCTCTTCAAGGCGGGGCTCGTCGAGCGGAAAGAGGCACCGGTCAACTGGTGCCCGTCGTGCAAGACCGTGCTGGCCAACGAGCAGGTGATCTCCGGTGCGTGCGAGCGGTGCGAGACACCCGTGGAGCAGCGCCGCATCGCCCAGTGGTTCTTCAAGATCACCCAGTACGCCCAGCGCTTGCTGGATAACCTCGACCACATCGACTGGTCCGAGACCACGACCAAGGCGCAGCGCAACTGGATCGGCCGGAGCGAGGGGGCGGAGCTGGAGTTCCCGGTCCTGCCTCGAGGAAGCGCCGTGGACGAGATCGGCAACGACTTCACGGCAGGGTCGTTCCGCCAGCTCGCGCCCGACGCGTCCATGATCCGCGTCTATACGACCCGGCCCGACACGGTCTTCGGCGCCACCTACATGGTGTTGGCGCCCGAGCACCCGCTCGTGGATGCCATCACCACGGACGGCCACCGCGAGGCGGTCGAGTCTTACCGCGCCCAGGCCGCGGCCATGGACCTGGTGAGCCGACAGAAGACGGAGAAGGAGAAGACCGGCGTCTTCACCGGTGCCTACTGCCTGAACCCCGCTACGGGCGTGGCCATACCCGTGTGGATCGCCGACTACGTGCTGATGGAGTACGGCACGGGCGCCATCATGGCGGTGCCCGGACACGACGACCGCGATTTCGAGTTCGCCTCTGCCTTCGGGCTGCCCATCGTCCGGGTGGTCGCTGGTCCCGACGACGGGCCCGACACACCCCTGGCGGAAGCGTACGTGTCCGACCAGGAGGGCCGGCTGGTCAACTCCGGCCGCTTCGACGGGCTGCCGTACGCCGACGGCAAGAAGCAGATCACGGAGTGGTTCGAGGAGCGTGGGCTGGGCGAGGCACGGATCAACTTCCGGCTCCACGATTGGTGCATCTCGCGGCAGCGGTATTGGGGTCCTCCGATCCCGATCATCCATTGTGACGCGTGTGGCGCCGTTCCAGTCCCGGACGAGGACCTGCCGGTGCTCCTGCCACGCGTGGAGCACTTCGAGCCGGACGACTCGGGCATCTCGCCCCTCGCCCGGGCCGAATCGTGGCACCAGGTCTCGTGCCCCGAATGCGGCGGCCCGGCAAGGCGCGAGACGGACGTGAGCGACACGTTCCTGGATAGCGGCTGGTACTTCCTGCGCTACCCGTCCACGGACCGGAACGACGTGGCGTTGGATCCGGAGATCACGCGGACGTGGCTGCCGGTGCACTCGTACATCGGAGGGAACGAGCACGCGGTCCTGCACCTGCTGTACTCGCGCTTCTTGACCATGGCCCTCCACGACATCGGCCATCTGGCTTTCGAGGAGCCGTACCGGAAGTTCAGGGCTCACGGCCTGATCATTCGAGAGGGCGCCAAGATGTCGAAGAGCAAGGGGAACGTGATCGTCCCGGACGCCATCATCGAGCGCTGGGGTGCGGACACGTTCCGGGTGTACCTCATGTTCCTGGGCCCCTACGAAGAGGGCGGCGATTACCGGGACGAGGGCATCCAGGGCCCGGCGGGCTTCCTGCACCGCCTGTGGGACACCGTCCTGCAGGCGGCGGAAGGCGAGCCCCGTCCGGCGGATCCCGAGGTCGAGCGCAAGCTGCACAAGACCATCCGCCAGGTGACGGAGCAGATCCCGCAGCTGTCCTACAACACGGCCATCGCCGCGCTGATGGAGTACCTGAACGCCGTCCGGGCCGGCGGCCGCAGCCCCGCACGGGACGAAGTGGAGGCCATGGTGCCCATGGTCGCTCCGTTCGCGCCCCACATCGCCGAGGAGCTGTGGGCGCGCTTGGGCCACGAGGACAGCGTGTTCGACGGCGCCAGCTGGCCGGCGTTCGATCCCGAGAAGGCCAAGGACGCGTCTCTCGAGCTCGCGGTTCAGGTGAACGGCAAGGTCCGTGGCCGGATCTTCATCGAGCCCGGTGCGCCGGAGGACGCCGTGGTCGCCCTGGCCCGAGACGAGGAGAACGTGGCCCGGCACCTGGAAGGCATGACCTTGAGGAGGGTGATCTACGTTCAGGACAGGCTCCTGAACTTCGTGGTGAGCCCCAGCTGATTCGCGCCCCCGGCGACCACGGTCGTCGGGGGCTTGTCCGAACCGAACGGAGATTCCCGCGGAGCGCCCCCCATGCCTGAAGCCCCCCGCCGCCCCGACCCACAGCTGGAACGACTCTGTATCGACACGGTCCGTGTCCTTGCCATGGACGCGGTCCAGAAAGCCAACTCCGGCCATCCGGGTACGCCCATGGCCCTCGCCCCCCTCGGCTACGAGCTGTTCACCCGGCACCTCCGTCACAATCCGGCCAACCCCGACTGGCCGGACCGGGACAGGTTCGTACTCTCCCTCGGGCACGCGTCCATGCTCATCTACTCGCTCCTCCATCTGAGCGGATACGATCTGACCGTGGACGATCTCACGGACTTCCGGCAGTGGGACTCCAAGACCCCCGGTCACCCTGAGCAGGGACACACCGCGGGCGTCGAGACCACCACCGGCCCGTTGGGTCAAGGCGTGGCCAACTCGGTGGGCATGGCGCTGGCCGAGCGCTGGCTCGCCACCCATTTCAACCGACCCGGCCACGAGGTGGTGGACCACTTCACATATGCCTTCTGCTCCGACGGCGACGTGATGGAAGGGGTCTCCCACGAAGCCGCCGAGCTCGCGGGCCACCAGCAGCTCGGCAAGCTGATCTGGGTCTTCGACGACAACCGGATCACCATCGAGGGCGACACGGATCTCGCCTCGTCTACCGATCAGCGGCCCCGGTTCGAAGGGTACGGGTGGCACGTGATCAGCGTCGGTGACGGCGAAGACGTTGAAGCGATCGGCCAGGCGCTGGAGGCGGCCCGGGGCGAGGTCTCACGGCCCACATTGATCATTCTTCGCACCACCATCGCCTGGGGCAGCCCCAACATGGCCGGGACGGCCGCAACCCACGGCGCGCCGCTGGGCGACGACGAGGTGGCCGCCACGAAGGCCAACCTGGGATATCCGTCCACGGAGCCCTTCTACATCGATCCGGAAGCGGCGGCCGAATGGCTGCGGGCGCGAAACCGGGGCGCGGCGCTGGAGGCAGAGTGGGAAGCCCGTTTCACCGCGTACGAGAGGGCCCACCCCGAGCTGGCCACCCAATACCGGAGCTTCATGGCCGGACGCCTGCCTGCCGGTTGGAACACCGAGCTGGACGCGCTCGCCGCCAGCGACAAAGGCAACGCCACCCGGGGCCACTCCGGCGACGTGATCCAGAAGCTCGCCGCGGCGGTGCCGAACTTCATCGGCGGCTCCGCTGATCTGGGCGGCTCCAACAAGACCGACATCAAGGGGGCCGCCAGCCTGTTGGCGCAGAGCCCTGGCGGCCGGGTCATACACTTTGGTGTCCGCGAGCACGCCATGGCGGCGCTCATGAACGGCATGGCGCTGCACGGCGGCGTTTGGCCGTTCGGCGGGACGTTCCTGATCTTCTCGGACTACATGCGGCCGTCCATCCGGCTGGCCGCCATGATGGGCCTACCGGTCCGCTATGTCTTCACGCACGACAGCATCGGCCTCGGTGAGGACGGGCCCACCCATCAGCCCATCGAGCAGCTGGCGTCGCTCCGGGCCATCCCCGGCCTCATGGACCTGCGCCCGGCAGACATGGCCGAGACCGTCGAGGCGTGGCGCGCTGCCGTCGAGCGCACCGACGGACCCGCCTTTCTCTCGCTGACCCGGCAGAAGGTGGCGGTGCTGGATCGCTCGACGCTGGCCGACGCGACGGGGCTGCGGCGGGGTGCCTACGTCCTGGCCGAGGCGACCGGAGGCGTGGCAGAGGCGATCCTCATCGCCAGCGGATCGGAGGTCGCCATCGCCCTCGAGGCCCGGGAGGCGCTCGAGGCCCGGGGTACGCCCACGCGGGTCGTGTCGATGCCGAGCTGGCACCTGTTCGAGCACCAGGACCAGGAGTATCGGGACGCCGTGCTGCCCCCGGCCGTTCGCGCTCGGGTCTCCGTGGAAGCCGGCTGCTCCATGGGCTGGTCCCGGTGGGTCGGACCGTCCGGCGCGTCGGTCTCCATCGACCGATTCGGCGCGTCAGCTCCGGCTGGCGTGCTCTACGAGAAGTTCGGGTTCACCGCTGACAACGTCGCCACGACGGCTCTCCGAGTGATCGAGGCGGGCAACAGCAGGCGGCGTTCCAGGCGAGCCCCGGCTCGGGAGCAATCGGTCGTGATCGACCCGGCGGGCCTATCGCCCGGCGCGCCGATGTAGCCAAGCGCGGAAGGTCCCGCCTACGCGTCCCGTGTCCCGGCCAGAGGCGACCTCGTGGCCCGCAGCCACGCGCCGGCTACCCACAGCAGCCCGACCAACGACGCGGCCATCCCGAGCCTCTCGGCCAGGCCGGGCCGGAAGGTCAGCTGCACCTCGTTCGCCGTGGGGACGACCACCATGAGAGAGGGCCCGGCCCGGTACGGGCCCAGCGCCCCGCTGGCGCCCCATCTCGGGAAATACGGCACGCGCACGAGGTGCGGCTCGCCCACTGCCGTCGTGCGGAAAGCCAGTCGCTCGTCGGTCAGCCGGAGCAGCTCGACGGTCGATGCCCGATCGGGCTGCGACGGCGGCTCCTGCCGCCACTCCGCACCCTCCACCTCGACGGGCCATGGCCCTCCGGTCTCGCCGTCCCACCACGCCAGCGCCGCGGCCGTGAAGGCGTCGGGGCTCACGGGCGTCGGCGTCACCCCCACCACCTCCACCACGGGCACGGCCCCGGCGTCGAAGAGGGTCCAGGCGTCGCCGGACCCGACCTCACGGAGGCCGGGCTCCGCACGGGCGGCCGCGGCCACTCCCTCCGTGAAGGTCAGCAGATACCGGGCACCCAGGACCCTCATGTGCTCCGTGCCCCGGGCCAGGTCCATCTCGATCCCAGGCAGCTCCAGGTACGTCCGGGTGTGGACCCGTGTGGCCGTCTCGGCTCGGAGGCGCAGATGGAACGGAGTCACCCGGGAGGACTCGGCCCAGAGCCCCCCCACCACCGGATGGTCGGGGCGCCAGTGAGGTAGGGCCGTCATGGCGTAGGGAGACCCGAAGCGCGAGATCACATCGGAGTCCTCCCAGTGGATCCGGCCGGGCGGCAGGTCATCCAGCCGACTCAGGAGCGCCCGGTAGTCCGGCCAGGCGTCCCTCGCTTGCATGCCCTCATGGTTCTGCACGGCCCACCGTACGATGGGCGCTGGATCTCGCAGGACGTTCTGGAGCGAGAAACACCCGAGCGCCGCCGCCGCCGTGACCAACGCCAGGTGACTCCGATCTCGCATCCACCAAAGGGCCGTGGTCCCGAGCCCCAATCCGGCCAGCAGGTGTACCCCCAGGTACCAATAGGGCAACAGCCTGGCGCGCATGAAGGCGCCCTCGGGCGCCATATAGGCGACCAGGCCCAACGCCATGGCGGTGGCGAGCGGGCCCATGTACCAGCGTGAGCGCACGACGGCCACGCCACCCACCACGGCCGGCAGCAGGAGCCAGGCGAGCTCCCCTGGGATCACCTCGGCGAGGGACCGTTCGAAACTCCACGGCAGCGTTGCCATCTCGGCCTGGTATGCCAGGAACGGCACGCTCCAAAACCCCGACACCAGGAAGCCCACGCCCACGCCGGCCAGCAGACCGCGGCGACCACCACCCCGGACCAATAGCGGAGCGGTCGCAGCCAAGGCGGCCAGCGTGGGGATCAGGTGACTGGTCGCGGTCGCCGCCAGGAGGAGCGAGGCACCGATCCACCATCGCCCGCCGTGACGGCTGGCCCGGAGGGCGCAGCCAAGGTAGAGGAGCGAGAAGCAGAACCCCAGCGAGTAGGCGAACTCGCCGTTCAGCGTGGACAGCGCATTGCCACCAAACAGCTCGTAGCTGGTCATGAGCACCAACGAACCACCTGCGGCGCTGGCTACGCCGGCCGTCGCCCGACCCACGCCCATGGAGCGAACCAGGAAGTAGGCCGCGAACGGTAGGCACAACAGGCCCGTGACCCCTACGAGCTTCAGGGCCACGTTGAAGCCCAGGAGCGGGGCGAGCAGGACCACCATCAGGCCGGGGAGCGGGAAATAGAAATAGAAGAGAGGGAAGCCCCCGAACCACCCGCCACTCCAACCCAGGATCCCTTGCCCCCGGGTGACGCGGTCTACCAGCTCGCCGAACGGAAAGACGTGCCCTGCAAAGTCCCCCAATGCCGGCGTCGTGTCGGTGAGTAGCAGGCGGGGCTGAAGCAGGCCGAGCACGATCACCGATGTCAGCAAGGGCCAGATCAGAGGGATCCACGTGCGCGCTCGATTCGCCGCACCGCCGCCGGGTCTCCCGGCGACGGCCTCCGGGACCGCGCTCGGGCCCGGCCGCTCCGGACTCT
>JBDHLD010000238.1:0-4276 GCA_039586035.1 Gemmatimonadota bacterium
GCGGTCTGCGCGTGAACGCATTGTGGGTGGTGAGCCGGGTGCTGGGGCCATTGGGCAGCTCCTTGACCCATAGCTCGGGCGCGGGCGCGCCGCTCACGTCGGTCCCCACGATCGTAACGGCGACGCGATTGTCGTCCGGGGACAGGGACAGCGTCTGATACAGGGCCGGGCCCAGGTCCGGATCGACCAGCTCGGCCTGGCCGCTTCGATTGACCCAGACCAGCTCACGATCGCTGCTGGTCGGGACTCCCGTACCGATAAGCATCGTGCCGTCCCAGGCCACGGAGAGTTGTGGCGACGTGAGATTGACGACCACTCCGTCGAACAGCGGGATGCCCGGCCCCGTGAGCTCGAGGGCGTCGAGGTCGAAGGGTGCCGCGAACACCGCCCCGTCCGACCGCACGTACATGAGCTGGCCGATGGGGGAGTACCAGCCACGGACGGCGTCGTCCAACAGGATCCGGGTCGTGTCCGCTTCGAAGTCCACGACTCCGACGACCGTGGTCTGCTGACATACCTCGGGACAGAGGGATACCAGGGCTCCGCGCGATCCCGGAAGCGCCCCGGCGTAGCTGAGCTGAACGATGCCCCGGTCTCCGTACGCGACAACCGTGTCCGCCTGGCCCCCGGCCTCGGGAATCCGCATCAGGACATTCCCGGGGAGCTCGAAGAGAATGGTTCCGTCATCCAGCCAAGCCAGCGCGATCATGCTGTTGGGCGCCGGAGTCAGACCCTCCGCGAGCGTCACGGTGGAGCCGTCGCCGATGGGCCGCTTCTTGAGCTCTGATCCGGCCGCGAACGCGATCCACCTGCTGTCCGGCGAGTACGTGATATTCTGGGCTCCCTCCGTGCCCGGCAGGAGCGTGGCCTCGGCCGCGTCGCGGGGCTTGAGCCACAGGCTCCGGCTCTGCCCGTCGTCGGTGGCCAGCGCGTACACCATGCTCGAGCCGTCCGGGGCCAGGGCGCTGTAGGTGCCGACTGCCCGTGCCATGCCGCCGGCGACCGGGGCGATCTGACGCATGACCGAGACCGGCTGCCCGGAGTCGGCCAGGAAGCCCCAGCCCGCCGCCAACACGGCCCCCGCCGCGATTCCGCTCGTGATCATCGCGACGCGCTTCCAACGGTCCGAACTCTCGGCCGCCGTCTCCGCCTCCGCTCCGTGCCGGAACCCGCTGTCGCCCAGCGCCTTGGCAAAGCCATGCGCATCCGTGAACCGGTCGGCCGGCAGCTTCTCGAGCGCCTTCCGGATGGCCGCGTCCACGTTCCTGGGGATGGACTTCCGGGCGGCGGTCGCCGAGACCGGGAGCCCCTGGATGATCTTGCCCAGCACGGCCTGGGCCGTGTTGCCCAGGTAGGGGGGCTCGCCCACCAGCATCTCGTAGAGCACGCAACCCAGCGCGTAGATGTCGCTGGCCGGTCCTACCACCTGGTCGCCCGTCGCCTGCTCGGGGCTCATGTAGTAGGGTGTGCCCACGCTGAGGCCTGTTTCGGTGAGGCGGCTGCCGCCCGCCGCGCCTACGGCCAGCGCGATGCCGAAGTCCGCGACCAGCGGCTCGCCGCGGCTGAGCAGGATGTTGGCGGGCTTGATGTCGCGATGGACGATGCCCTGCTCGTGGGCGGTGTGGAGCGCGTTGGCCACGGCCGTGGCGATGCCCAGCGCCTCGTCCACCGGGAGCTGCTTCTCCCGGTCGATCCGGTCCCGCAGCGTCTCGCCCTCCACGTACGGCATCACGTAGAACAGGAAGCCGTCTGCCTCGCCGCTGTCGAAGAGCGGCAGGATGTGGGGGTGCTGGAGGTTGGCCGTCGTTTTGATCTCGGCCAGGAACCGCTCGGCTCCGACAACCGCCGCGAGCTCGGGCTTCAGGACCTTGACCGCGACCTTGCGCTCGTGGCGGAGGTCGTCGGCCAGGTAGACCGTGGCCATGCCTCCGGCGCCGAGCTCACGCTCGATGCGGTAGCGGCCCTCGAGGGCGGCGTTCAGACGGGTGACGGGATCAGGATCTGGCATCGGTGCCTCGGCAGAGTCAGGCTACCTTCCCCACGATAGGGTGCGGTGCACGGAGGCGCACCGTTCATGTCCCGATCGACCGCGCCGATTCCACCTCCGCCGTCAGACCGTTTTCTTTCGAAGGTCCACAGGAACCAATCGCGAACAGCCGCTCGGAGGCCCTGTAGTGACACGAGGCCTGTCCGACAAGCGCACGCCCCGTAGCCACAACGTCTACGTCGTCCGCCTCGATCCAGCGGTCCTGAAGCACCGGAAGTTCCGGAAGGCCAACCCGGTGTACGTCGAGGGCCGACCGTGTGTGTACGTGGGCATGACGGGCCTGAGCCCCGAGGAGCGCTTTCAGAACCACAAGCGCGGCCACAAGGGCAACTGGTACGTGAAGGAGTACGGTATTCGCCTGATGCCGGAGTGGTATGCCAAGTCGAATCCCCTGTCCTACGAGGACGCGCAGGAATGGGAGTACGAGCTCGCGGAGCGGCTCCGGGGTCAGGGCTGGGCGGTGTGGCAGAACTGAGCGGTGTGGCAGAACTGAGCGGTGTCCCCGGTCCGCGTTGCCGGACCCAAGCACGTCTGTGACCCGCCGTGAAAGCACTCTTGATCCCCACGGCGACCCCTGCTAGCCCTGATCCTCCGATAGCGGCAGGCCCAACATGAACTCACCAACGGTCGCGTAATCCAGCGTCGACGTACCCAGGACCCGCGACATGGCGGTACTGTCGCCGGACCCAATCGCGCATCCGCCAAGCCCTAGCGCTCCAGCCACGAGGTACATGCTCTGCATCACCGCGCCCACCTCCTTCAGAACGAGCGAGTAGGCGACCGGTCCGTACTTGCGATTGACTGCATCGAAGTTGGCCGCGAGTAGGATCAGCACCGGCGGCTTGGTCGAGGAGTGAGCCAGGTGGGCGCTGGACCACAGCACCTGCTCGAGCAAAGGGGACGGAGCTGGCAGCGGTGCTAACGCATGCTCGATCAAGAGATACTTCAACAGACGTTCTTCGCCGTCGTCGCCTTGGTCTACGACGTAGGCGTCCAGCGGGTAGAGGCCTCCGCCGCTGGGGAACGGACGGTGCGGTCCCGAGCCCCGGAAGCTGTGGTACAGGAACGAACCCAACAGTTCAGTCGGGACCCGCTCGCGCGAAAACGCCCGGACCGACCGACGCCCTTCGAGGGCGGCCAGGAGCGTCACCCTCGAGCCGGGGATCCGTTGGTCATCCGGAGGGGGCAGCGCGATTCGATCATGGGTCCTGGACTCATGGGTGGCCGGCTTGGCGAGGCTAGCGGAGCCGAGGGGCGCCATCAAGCCGATTCTGAGGGCGCCTCGCGATCGTAGGTGGTAGGCGGCCCCCCACGGGTCCCAACCACCCGGGAGCGTAGCTGCGGGCTGAGCATCGTCACCTGACACGATCAAGTGTGATCGCGCGAGAACGCTGATAACGGCCCTGGCCGCGTCGAACGGCAGCGCGCACTCGTCGCCGAGCTGGTTGACGGGTAGCGGATGTCGCAGCGAGAAGAGCGCCTGCCAGAGCACTGGATCGACGATCTCGGCCCATGAGCCGCCCGGGAATTCCAGAACCATGTTGCCTTGAAGGGCTCGGACCATCACCAGGGGGCTGAGCGCGTAGGAGCCCTGGATCGGTCGTGGGCCCATGTCGGGTTCTACGGCCCGGGGCCAGACTCGCAGCAAGTCATCGCCGTCGAGGGCCAGGCAGCGACCGACCGCGCCCCAATACTCCAACCAGGCGATGGCCCCATGCCATTCGGCGAGTGCGGACACGCCTGACGCTTCGAGGATCCGGCTTTCCACCTCCGCCGGAGGCGACCACGCCTCGATCGCCGTCGAGAGCTCGTCCGCCACCGCGGCATTAACGTCGAGCGCTCTGCCGCGAATCCTCAGCCAGGCCCTGTCAGACTGCTCCCCTCGGTCGATCGATACCGCTTCGTCGACTCGGAGGGTCTCCGTCACGGAAGGGGAGTCGTCCAGTTGCACGAGTGGGGCCGTCCCAGCTCGAGGGCCTTCCAGCATGCCCCGGAAACGCCGGTCTTTCGGTCCCCGGGGGGCGGACTCCCACAATGGCACGGCGGGAGAGGAATTGGCCAGCCTGCCAGGGGCCGGTTCCGGCCATGGCGCCCAGGGGCGGCGACGGAGGCCGGTGCTGCGCGAGCTCATCGGTCACCCCCGCCATCGAGGGGCAGCAACCAGATCCCCCGATTCGGGGAGCGAACGGCGAAGACGAGCGAAAGCCCGTCGCGTGTCCATCGGAGCTC
>JBDHLD010000239.1:0-3458 GCA_039586035.1 Gemmatimonadota bacterium
GGGCGTGATCCCCACCTGGTAGGCTCCGGGTTGGAGGTCGGTGAACGAGAACGACCCGTCGGCCGCGCTCGTCGCCGTGCGGCTCGCGCCACCGCTGAGCGTGATCGCGGCGCCAGCTACGCCCTGACTGGCGTCATCACGCACAGTGCCCGAGATGGCGCCCGGATCCGGCGCGGGTGGGTCCGGTGGCGTGACACCGCCGTTGCCGCTGTCGCTGTCGCCGCAGGCGAAGAGCAGCGCCGACGAGAGCGCCAGGAGCAGCGCCGGGCCCCTGAACAATGACGAACGTGGTACGGTCATGAGCGGCCTCCGGTAATGTGAGAGAAGGAGAGTGCTTCAAACTTAAATGACGTCGGCCGCCGCCGCGAGTTCAGGGCGCACTCCCCGCCTGGCGACGGGGAGACCGGTCGACCTTGTGGGCGCCGCTCGGGACGACTCTGGCGGAGAAGGGGCATGGGCGCGGGACCGCCAAGGTCCGGGCGCAGAGTCCGCCGTGGGCATGGGCCGGCGTGATGGGGGTTGCGGCACCCCAGGGGATCGCCGGTAGGATGGACCCTCGCAACAGTTTCGTCCTCACAGCCTGCGAAGCCATGGGCACGCCACGCGGATATCGGTCGCACTACCTCCCTCGCACCAAGGGTGGTTGGGCCGCGCTCGTGGCCTTCCTGGCCCTGTTCGCGCTGACCCAGCCTCCGGTGGTCCACGGTCTGGCCAACCGGACGGAAGCGTGGCTCTTGGGCCTGCCGTTCCTCTACACCTGGCTCCTCGCGGTCTACACGGCTCTCATCCTGGTGCTGCTCTGGGCCCTGTGGAGGGGGCTGTGAAGGGCCTCGTTCCAGCCCGCTGTCCGGGACCCTGGCGTGGTGCTGCGGGGTCCCGCCGCCGGTGCGAGCGCCCGGCGGGCTGCCGCGCAGGCCCACAGTCATGTGGACGGGGTCGCTGATGGAGCCCTGGGTCGTCGCCACCGGCCTGATCTTCACCTACCTGATCGTCACGATCGTCATCGGCGTGGTGGCGAACCGGCGCCTCGAGGTGGATCTGGAGGACTTTCTCCTGTACGGGAGAAAGGCGGGGCTGATCGTGCTGTACCTCACGGTGGTAGCGACCTACCACTCGGCCTTCGCCTTCCTCGGGTCGGGCGGGTTTTTCTACACCCACGGAATCGGCTTCTGGGTCGCGGGTGCGTGGACGGTACTGACCGGGGCCATCACGTACGTGCTGGGCACGCGCATCTGGGCGTTGGGCAAGAAGTTCGGCTACATCACGCCGGCCGACCTGGTGGCGGACTTCTACGAGAGCGAAGCGGTTCGCGTGGTCGTGGCGCTGGTCTCGGTGCTGTTCACCATCCTCTACATCCAGGTCCAGGCCCAGGGGCTCGGCTACATCCTCTCCGTGGCATCGGACGACCGGATCTCGTTCGAGCTGGGAACCCTGATCCTGCTGGTGGTGGCGGCCGGGTACCTCATGGCGGGGGGGCTTCGCGCCGTCTACTGGACCGACGTGATCCAGGGAATCTGGATGTACGCCGCCGTATGGATCGGAGCGCTGGTGCTCGCCTACCAGCTCTTCGGAGGTCCGCTCGAGCTGTGGCGGGCGGTCGCGGCGGAACGGCCGGACCTCCTGGCCCTGCCGGGCCCCCGGGGCTTCTTCACGCCGGGGATCTGGTTCGGGATGACCATCGCCCTGTCATTCGGCATCATCTTTCAGCCACACCTCATGATCCGCTTCTACACCGCCGACTCGGCGCGGACCGTGAAGATCCTCGGGGCCACGACGCCCATTTACCTCATGACGCTGTACATTCCGGCGGCCCTCGTGGGATTGGGCGGTGCCCTGGTTCTTCCCGATCTGGCCGTGCCCGATCGCGTATTCCCCGAGCTCCTCTTCCAGTTCGCCCCCGCGTGGCTCACGGGCATCATCCTGGCCGGAGCCACGGCTGCGGCCATGTCGACGCTGGACTCGATTCTACACTCGAACATGACGGTGCTCACCCGCGACGTATACCAACGCTACGTCCGCCCCGACGAGAGCCAGGGGCACTACATCTTCGTGGGGCGCATCCTCGTCGTGGGACTGCTGGCCATCGGGTACCTGCTGTCGGTCACCACCTTCGACTTCCTGGTGACGCTGGTCACCATGTCCGGGGCAGGCGCACTGCAGCTGATGCCGGCGGTGCTGGGCGTCTGCTTCCCCACGCCGAAGACGCTGACCAAAGCGGGCGTCCTGGCCGGGATCGCGGTGGGCCTCGCCACGCTCTACCTGACGTTGATCACCTGGCCGCACCCCCTGGGCCTGCACGCTGCCGTATGGTCGGTGCTGGCCAATGGCCTGGTGGCGTGGGCCGTCTCCCACGTGACCACCGGACCGTCGGAAGCCACCGTGCAGCGGATTCACGGCGAGGTGGAGCGTTTCGTGTACGGGGAGGGGGCGGGCTGACGTTCGGCCCGCTCCGTTCCGAAGACCCTTGACCGATCCCTGCCAACGCTGCCACTATTACGATCATCTATTCAGATGAACAGTATAGTGATGAGCGTACGAGCGCTCGGGCCGAGCGAAGTTGACCGTGAACGCTGGGTGCTCAGGTAGCCACGAACCGGGAGGGACCGCGTGCCGGCACCCAGGGAACCTCAGGATTTTCTGCCCCTGACCCACCTCTCGTTGTCGATCCTGCTCGCGTTGGGCGATGGGCGTGCCCACGGCTACGCGATCATCAAGACGATCGAAAGGGAGAGTGGCGGCCGTACCCGTCCGGGTGCGGGCAGCCTCTACGCGGCCCTGGACCGGCTGGTGTCCGACGGGCTCATCGCAGAGAGCGGCCCGGGTCCCGACGAGGATCAGCGCCGGCGGTACTACGGGCTGACCGCCATGGGGCGTCGGGTGACCCGCGCCGAGACCGCCAGGCTCGCCCGGGTTCTCGCCGTAGCGAGTGGCAAGGGGCTGGCGCCCTGACGGGGGGGAGGCACGAGATGCCCGGAGGCAGCTGCCCGGAGACGGTGGTGAGGGAAGGGGGACGGCGGTGAGAGAGGATCGTCTCACGGGGTGGTATCGACGAGCGCTGACTGCCCTGCCCAGGGGCTTTCGCGAGCGTAGAGGCGAGGATCTGGCCCGGCTGTTCGAGGCGTTGGTGACGGAGGCTCGTCGTCGGGGCGGCGGCGCGGCCGCCGCGGCCTGCTTGGTGCGAGAGACCGCGGACGTGCTGGTCACCGCGGTCCAGCTGCGGACGAGGGAACGGGACACGACGGGAGGTGGGGCGATGGAGAAGCTTGGGGCGATGGAGAAGCTGGGGTTGGATAGTTGGCGGTACGACGTTCGGCTGGCCGTGCGGGGACTTGGTCGCAACCCGGGCTTCGTGGCCGTGGTCGTCGCCACGCTGGGGCTGGGCATTGGCGCCACGACGGCCATCTTCAGCGTCGTCAACGGGGTCCTGCTGCGACCACTTCCGTTTCACGAGGCCGAGC
>JBDHLD010000087.1:0-25188 GCA_039586035.1 Gemmatimonadota bacterium
AGATCGGCGAAGGCACCTGGGCAGTCTACTACGGCCCCGTCTTTCTGGGCTGGCTGGACGAAGACGACTATCGCATCATGGACGTGAGGGGTGTTCGTCGGAGGGTTTGAGGTTGGCTGAACTGTAACCCATCAACCCAGGACGTTTTGTAACCCATCACCCCAACCGTTCACAGGTCGAGCATGGCTCGCATCGACTGCCGGCGGCGCCCTGCCACCGTGGCCAGCATCTCGACGTGAAACGCGGTACTGACGATCGTAGCGATCCACGCGTCCGGGTAGGACGAGGCCAGGTCGAAAAGACGCTCGATCTTGCGCTCCTGGCTTTGGGGGTATGCGAGAATCGCCTTGCGTGCTCCTGCCTTGAGCACCATCGCCAGTTCGTTCAACGTGGCGCACTTGAACCCGTGGATCCCCGCCTCGATCTGCTTGCGGGTGATCGCCTCCGATTTGTGCGTCTTCACGTGGGCCATCAGGTTCTGGCCGCCGACCATCTCGCAGGCGCTGCGAATATTGTGCTCCAACCGGTCCTGGAAGAGCAGCATGGCCGGCGTTTCCAACGCGTCCGGGTGGGCGACGCTGTACCCTTGGAACGTAATCATCGATGCCATCCTCACGGGTAGCCCAGGGGTCGACGCGTTACCAATGTACTGATAAGAGTCCGCAGGGTTTGTAACGCGCGCGGTACAGGTGTAGAATGGTGCTCGCTCCGTTCTAGGAGGGATCAAACTGCTGCGAAGGTGACGATCTGACATAGCCCAGGTTCATCGGTACCCGACAGCGATCGGGCCCTCTTGAAGATGACCGACCATGAGTGACGTCCAGGCGTACATCGGAGATGGCCTGCAGCGGTTTACCAGCGAGCTGTGCGAGTTCCTCCGGATCCCCTCCGTAAGCGCCAAATCGGATCACGACGCCCACACCAGGAGCGCGGCGGAGTGGCTACGGACGAAGCTGCTCGAGGCAGGACTCGAGGCCGAGGTCATCGATACGCTCGGGCACCCCATCGTGTTGGGGGAGTGGCGGGGAGCCGGCGAGTCCGCAACCACGATTCTCGTATACGGTCACTACGACGTGCAGCCTCCCGAGCCCTTGGAGCTCTGGCATTCTCCACCCTTCGAGCCGGAGTTCCGGGAGGGTCGTCTATATGCCCGCGGGTCCGCCGATGACAAGGGACAGCTCTACCTTCACGTGAAGGCAGCGGAAGCGCACCTGAAGGCCGGCGACGGACTACCGGTGAATCTCATCATCTTGGCCGAGGGTGAAGAGGAGGTGGGCTCTCGAAACCTCGTCCCTTTTGTCGAGGCAAACAAAGAACGGCTGGCGTGCGACGCCGTCGTCATTTCCGATACGGGCATGTTCGCGCCGGGGCTACCGGCTCTCCTCTTTTCGCTACGGGGTCTCGCCTACTGCGAGATCCAGGTAGACGGCCCATCCAGCGATCTTCATTCCGGCAGCTACGGTGGGCCCGTCGTGAACCCCGCCATGGCTCTCTCGCAGATCTTGGCCACTCTGTTCGATGACGACGGCCGCATCGCCATTGACGGGTTCTACGACGATGTCCTCGACTGGGAAGAAGAGACGCGGAATGCCATACGGAGCCTGCCGTTCGATGAAGAGGAATTCGCGGCCTCGGTCGGAGTTGCTCTCGCCGGGGGCGAGCGGGCGTATTCGGTTCTCGAGAGGCTTTGGACCCGCCCTACCTGCGAAGTGAACGGGATACTCTCGGGCTACACCGGCGAAGGCGCCAAGACCGTGCTTCCCAGAACCGCCATGGCCAAGGTGAGCTTCCGCCTGGTAGCCAACCAAGACCCACGGCGCGTCTACGACCTGATAAGGGCGCACGTCACCAAGGTCGCTCCGCCGGGCGTGAGCGTGCGGATCGAGGAGCTGCACGACGGCCCGCCCTGGAGAGCCCAGCCCAGCGGCAAGCTCACCGAGGCTGCGACAGCGGCCCTGATGAAGGCCTTCGGTACGGCACCCGTGCTGGCTGGCGAGGGCGGAAGCATACCCATCGTCAGCGAGTTCGAGCGGGTCCTGGGCGCCCCGGTCCTGCTCGTCGGCTTCTCCCTGCCAGGGGCGAACGAGCACGCCCCGAACGAGTGGTTCCCACAGGAAAACATCGAGAAGGGCATCCGCACGCTGGCCTATCTGTACGAAGAGCTCCGCTAGGGGTGGCCACCCGATCCCAGGGGGTGCGACCGGCTGAGGCCACGCTCCGAACCGGAGGTGCGGTTTGAAGGAGCATATGTGACGACGATCGCCGAAGGCCTAGCCCACAGGCGGACACGGTGGGAGCTCATCGTCCTTGCCTGCATGTTCGTCGGATATATGGCCTTCATCTTCGCCAGGGCGGCTCTCCCCGTCGCGAGCCCAGAAATGCTGAAGGATCCGAGCATCGGCCTCGACGAAGCCAGCTATGGGGATATCGCGGCCTGGGGAACAGCCGGGATGATCGCCGGAAAGCTATTCACCGGAGTGATCGCGGACTGGTTCGGCGGGCGCAGGGTCTTTCTCACGGCGCTCTCTACTTCGGCGCTTCTCACCTTCATGTTTGGCTGGGGCACGTCCGCGACCATCT
This sequence comes from Gemmatimonadota bacterium, assembly GCA_039586035.1. GTDB lineage: Bacteria > Gemmatimonadota > Gemmatimonadetes > Longimicrobiales > Gaopeijiaceae > JBDHHQ01. The sequence continues at coordinate 2,581 of JBDHLD010000087.1, forward strand.
TCGCCGGCATGAATTTTCTGATACTCTTCGCGGTCGCAGCAAGCTGGCCTTCTATGGCAGGCATCATTTCGGTCTGGTATAGACCGGCACAGTATGGAAGAGTGTGGGGAATACTCTCAACCAGTTCCCGACTCAGCGCCTCCCTATCAATGATCTTCCTGGGAACTCTCCTCACCGTCTTCTCATGGCAGAACATCTTCCGGACTGCAGCGGTCATGAGCGGCTGCGTGGTAGCGCTGATCTTCTTCTTTCTGAAAGCACACCCAAGGGACGTGGGGCTTTCACTCATAGAAGCGGAGACCACGCCGGAGGCTTCATTTGAAGAGGGCTCACTTCTCACCGAAGGCAGGCCACACCACTTTTTGGACGATAGGAACCCCGCAGAGGCACTGTGGGCCTTCGCGATCAGCGGACGTTTCTGGCTAATATGCGTGAGCCTGATGTGTACCACCATATTGATGGAATTCTTGTTCTTTCTGCCGCTCTATCTGAGTTCCTTTGACGGAGTGTCATCCGCCCAGGCCAGCTCTTGGGCCTCGGCCTTTCCACTCGGGTGTTTGGCTTCCGTCATGTTGGGGGGCTTCGTGTATGACAGCGTATCGCGAAAGGGAAGAGTGGGTCTCGTGGGGGCGTTGCTGGGAGCAAGTTCAATCTGCGTCGCGGCACTGTGGTCTCTGAAGGGACTGCCGTCGATTCCGAGCGGTGCCGTTCTTCCTCTTGCAGTGGTGGTGCTCTTCGTCTTTGGATTGACGCTTGCCACCCCGTACTATCTGCCACCGAGCATCTTCTCGAACGAGTTCGGAGGTAAGCACTGTGGTCTCTTGGTCGGACTGGTGGACGTCGCTGGCTACTCCGCCTCGATGATGTATCTCATCGTCGGCGGCAGGATGGTTAGGGCTTGGGGTTGGCAGAGTATGATTCAACTACTCTTCGTAGTCGCTGTGATGGCAACGGTGATTACAATCTGGTTCGCGTACGAAGATCACAGACGTTACACACCGTCCGGCGCGGAGGTGATCAGCGCCTGAGCGTGAGTCATTCCTGGAAGATCAGGGCATCAAGCCGGCTCCGCATGGCTGGTTGGAAATCATGGCGGGGCCTACCTCAGTGCCCAGCAGTCGAGCCGCCATCAATCGCCAGGGCGGCACCCGTGACGAAGCGCGCTTCCCAGGAGGCTAGATAGAGCACCGAGTGGCTGATCTCGGCGGGTGTTGCAATACGCTTCAGTGGCGCGTAGTCGATCATCCTCTGCTCTACGGCCGACGGATCGTCAGCCTTGTTGATGGTGCGGCGGATCATGTCCGTGTCGACGTAGCCGGGACATACACAATTGACCCGGACGTCGGGGGCCACTTCCAATGCCATGGCCCGGCTCATGTTGACGACTCCGCCCTTGGACGCGCAGTAGACGGTGATGCCCGGCACCCCGATCAGCCCTGCATCCGACGCAATGTTGACGATGTTGCCCTTGGACTCGCGTAATGCAGGTAGCGCTGCACGACAACAGAAGAAGGTGCCTTTGAGGTTGACGTCGACGTGAGCGTCCCACATGGCCTCGTCGGAATCCTCGATGGGTCTACCGGCACCAATGCCCGCGCTGTTGACCAGAATGTCGAGGCCACCGAAGGCGTCGGTGGCGATCCTCACCGCTGACTCGCAACCGGGAACCGTGCCGATGTCGGCCGGTGCAGCGACCAGATGCGCACGGTCGCCGAGTCGCTCCATTGCCGTGCTGACGGATTGACTCGTCTTGCCGTTGATGGCGATACGTGCCCCGGCATCAGCGAACGCCTCCGCGATGCTGAAGCCGATGCCCCGGCTGCTCCCCGTAACCAAGACCCGCTTGTCCGTGAAGTCCATTTCGCTCCCTCAGGGTTGTTGCACCGCTTGCCAGATGCCGCTCTTGTGGGGAGATCCGCCGTCCGGCCCGATCGTCCGGCGAGCACCGGCAGCGGGGCCGATGCCCGGCAGGGTCCCTATGGTCACTGCTACCGCGAGCGCCCTATCGCGGCCCCGGACGCAATCGGGGCCTCAACGCATCCCCAGCGGGTCCTCCCGCACCCGCAGCGTACCCGTATAGACCTCTGAGCCGACCGTGAGGGTCAGCAGATACGACCCCGGACCCGCCACCGGAACGTCGAACTCGGGGCCGAGGCCGAGGTCGAAGAAGGGATTCCGTAGCACGGCGGCGGCGGCCCGCTCCTCGAGTGGGGTCGAAGCCGCTTCGAACCGGGCCCGAGCCGCTCGGACCCGGTTAGCGAAGAAGCCGCTCATGGCGATGGCGCGGTCGAACGCGTCGTTGACCTGGGCCCTCTGCTCGGCCGTGAGCGGCTCCGGATCGAAGGCCAGGTCCCAGCGGGCACGATGGATTCCGGGACTGCCATCGACGGTCAGGGTCCGGCGATTCCGCCCGGAGAGGTCCGAAATGGCCAGCGTCACGTCCTCGGTCTCACGGCCGATGTAGTAGGACACGAGTGCCACGTTCCGGAATTCGGCCCGGGGAACGCTACTGGTGAGCTCGATGGTGGCGGGGTTCTCGCCGGCGAACCAGTGGTGGCCTCGCTGGCCACCTCGGCTGGTGTTCTGCCACAGCGTCGCTGGGCGCTGCCGGAACAGGTGGCCGGTCGACGCCGTGACTTCGGGCGTGAGCTGCTGAAGCGGGCCGATGTCGTCCGCGATCCAGATGCTGCGCCCGTGGGTCCCCGCCACGAGGTCCCCGTCCCTGGGGTGGATTACCAGATCCTGCGTGGGCACGGTCGGCATGTCGTTCATGAAGCGGTGCCAACGCTGGCCGCCGTCGAGGGTAACGAACACGGCGAACTCGGTTCCCGCGAACAGGAGCCGCGGGTTCTTCGGGTCTTCACGCACGACGTGGATCACCTGCCCATCCGTTATGCCGCCAGTGATGTTTGCCCACGTGCCGCCGAAGTCCGTGGTCTTGAAGATCCAGGGTGTGAACACGTCGCTCCGGTGACCGTCGAACGTGACATACGAGGTCGCGGCATCGAAGTGGGAGGCCTCGACCCGTCCGACCCAGATGCCGTCCGGGACGTCAGGCAGGTTCTCCCGAACGTTGGTCCACGTCCCGCCGCCGTCCTGGGTGACCTGGACATTGCCATCGTCGGTGCCTGCCCAGATCACGGCGGGGTCGATGGGTGAGGGGGAGACCGACGTGAGGCTCGCATGCGTCTCGGCCCCCGATCCCTCACGGGTCAGTCCTCCGTTCCCCTCGGTGGAGATCTTCTCCGGGTCCGCGTTGGACAGATCAGGGCTGATGATGGTCCAGGTCTCGCCCTTGTCCGTGGTCTTGAACAGGTAGTTGCCGCCCAGGAAGAGGGTTGCCGGGTCGTGGGGCGACATGACCAGAGGCGCCGACCAGTTGAAGCGGAACTCCCGGCCGCCTGCGCGCTCCTCGGGCGGAACCCGGTCCATGTAGTTCGCGATGTTGCGCGGGTTGGGTCGGGAGCCGGAGAACTCGTGCGTCTCCACGTTGTACCGCCGGAAGCTCCCACCCTCGGCCTCCGTGTAGAGCGTTCGCCAATCCGTGGGGTCGACCTGGATGTCCTGTCCGTCGCCCCAGTGGAGCTTCCAGTTGGAGTCGCTGAGGATGCCGCGCGCGTCCCGACTGAAGCTCGGGCCACCGTAGGTGCCGTTGTCCTGGAGTCCCCCGTACACGTAGTACGGGTCGCGCATGTCCACGCCGATCCGGTAGTACTGGCCAAGGGCGATGTTGTCGAAGAAGAGAAAGTTCTGGCCGTGGTCGTGCGTCAGGAACGCGCCCTTGTCCTGGCCGATGTAGTACCGGTCGCGGTTGCCAGGATCCAGCCACATGGCGTGGAAGTCGCCGTGGATCTCCTCGTCCTCGCTCCCGTTTCTCAGGGTCGTGCCGCCATCCTCGGACACCATGAAGCGGGTCGTGAGCACGTACACCCGCTGATCGTCATGGGGGTTGATGCGGATCTGCGAGTAGTAGAAGGGCCGGTTGTTGTACGTATTGACGTAGGTCCATGACGCGCCGGCGTCTTCGGACCGGTAGATGCCGGACCCCGGACGACTCAGATCCCCCGTCCGCTCCGCCTCGACGATGGCCATGAGGATGGCCGGATCCTGCCGGTAGATGGCCAGGCCGATCCTGCCCGTATCGCCTTCTGGAAGCCCCTGCGTGAGCTCGGTCCAGCTTGCGCCCCCGTCCATGGACTTGAAGATGCCGCCGTTCGGGCCGCCGCTCTCGAAGTGCCACGGGTACCGGATGCGCTCGTAGAAGGCGACGTAGAGCACGTCCGGATCCGTCGGATCCATGACGATGTCCGTGGCCCCGGTTCGCCCGTCGTCGGGAAGTCCCCCGCCGAGCTTGGCCCACGTCTCCCCACCGTCGGTCGTCTTGAACAGCCCGCGGTCCCCGGAAAACCCCCACAGGTGCCCAACGGCCGCGACATAGGCCACGTCAGGGTCCGTGGGGTGAGTCAGCACACGGGCGATCTGATGGGTGTCCTCCAGGCCGAGGTGGCGAAAGGTGATGCCACCGTCGTCGCTGCGGTACACGCCACCACCCCAGCTCACGCTGTTCCGGTTGTTCGCCTCACCCGTGCCGACCCACACGATGTCGGGATTCGGCTGGAACAGCGCGATGTCGCCGACGGACACGACCGGGTAGTCGTCGAAGATCGGTGTCCACGACGTGCCCGCATTCGTGGATTTCCACACGCCGCCGGAGGCGGTGCCCAGGTACACCTGGGTGAAGTCGCCGTCGACCGCTTCGATGTCCACGATGCGGCCGCCCATGTTTGCCGGTCCGATGTTCCGCCAGCGAAAGGACTGGAGGATCTGTTCGGGGGACGCCTGAGCCGAGACGGGTTCAACGAACGCCAGGAAGGCGACGACGACGCCACAAACGGCTCGGACGGGGTGCCTGCGCATGACGCTGCTCCACAGTGCGGGGAATGGGCCGATCTATGGAGGCGTCGTGTGGGGGTCAAGGGAGAGAGCCTGGCTCGGAGCTTGGGGGGTGGCCCTCGATCCGGTGCCACTGCGCACGGGGAGTCCCATGGTCGTGACGTCGGTCGTTCCCCGGGAGTGATCGCGCGCAGAGTCCAGGTGCCCTGCGCCGTCCCGCCTACTGGTTCACGCGCTGCCGATCCAGGCTCTCGAGGTCCAGGGTGAAGGTCAGCGGCAGCGAGACGGGCGAAAAGCAGATCCGGTCGTCACAGGCCTGATAGTCGAAGGTGCCGCTCAGCGTCAGCGCATCGAGCTCACGCAGCGCTCGGCTCGCCTCGGTCGTGGCCTCGACGACCGCTTCCTGCAGCAGTCTGAACGGCCGCTGATAGACGGGCACCCGCTCATCGAGCGGCTCGAAGTGATAGATCTCGGACTCGGGGAACTGGACCGGCTCGAACCGGACGTGAGGCGTGGCGTCGAGGTTGAGAGCCACGACCCGGTAGCCCATCTCCTCGGCCCCCGGCGCATAGACGTGGATGTTCGGATTGGGCTCGACTTCCACGGCGATCGAGAACCGGGTGCCGACCGTAACGGTGGGGTTGCTCGGGTAGGCCGTCAGGTTCAGGTGCGCGGTCGATCCCTCCACTGCCGTGACGGGTGACAGCCCAGCGCCGAGCTGCAGCATGACGCTGGCTGTCGTGTTCCGCTCGCGGTAGAACTCTTCGAAGAAGCGCGCCGTCACCTGCCCTTGGGGATCCAGCAGAAACGTGCCTGGGAAGGGCGTGCCCACCATAAGCGTGTCGGCTCCGCTCACGGCCACGTACTTGGCCACGTCGGCCATGACCTCCGGATCGTCACCGTTCGGTCCCAGGCCCTCTTCCGCGACCGTATTCAGGATGCCGAACTCCCTTATGACCTTGGAGTCGTCATCGGACAGCAGCGGGAACGTGATACCGCGTCTAGCGGCGAAGTCGGCCAGCACGGCCTCGGAGTCGTAGCTGATGGCCGCGACGCCGAGCCCCTGACTCCGGAGCTCTTCCAACTGGTCCTGCAGCTCCACGAGCTGCGCTTTGCAATACGGTCACCAGTCGGCGGATCGGTGAAACAGCAGGATCGCCCCTTTGGGACCCAGGACCGACTCATGAGTCCAGACCTGGCCGTTTTGGTCAGGGAGGCTGAAACCAGGCACCCGCTCACCCACTTGCGGGCCGAGCGACGCGACGTCCACCGGTGTTCGAGGCTGCATCGTGTCCGATCCGACGCCGAGTACCAGGACGGCCGCTGCGATTCCGACCGTAATCCCCAGAGCGATCCCCAGGGCGCTGCGTCCAGCTCGAAGATTCATGATGAACCCATCCTACCCTCGTGCTCGAAGGGGCACTAGTGCTTGAATCTGCCGTGGCCAGCCAAGGTTCCCCGCCTTGGGTCGGCAGTGGCTGGCGATCTGTCCGGAATCGTCTTCGGTTCCCGCATCTTCCCATGACCGGGCCCGAGAGGGCGCGGTCCCGTACTCAGGCACGCATAGAGGGGACGCTGGAGATGAAGGGATCGCACGCCGTTCGGCGTCTGCACCCGGGGGAAGCGGACGAAGTCGTGGACGTCCTCCACGAGGCGTTCTTCGACTATCCGGTCATGAGGTTCGTACTGGCGGAGTCCGGGGCCTACGACCGTGAGCTGCGTGCGCTCATCTCCTTCTTTGTGGCGGCACGGGTGCATCGAGACGAGGTGCTCCTGGGCATTGACGACGGTGACGGCCTGAGCGCGGTGGCCCTCGTGTCGTACCCGGGTAGAAAGGCGCCCGCTGCCGTCGCGGCCGATCGCGAGCGACTCTGGGCGGAGCTCGGCTCCGAAGCGCGACTTCGGTATGAGTCGTTCGGCGCGGCCTGCGCTCCGCTGGAGGTCGACGCGCCCCACATCCACCTCCACATGATCGGTGTGCGTGATCGGTCGCGTGGCCGAGGGCTGGGACGCGCCCTCCTCGAGTCGGTGCACGACCTGTCCGCGCGAGACCCTGTCTCGACGGGGGTCACGCTGACGACGGAGTTGCCCGCCAACGTTCCGCTCTACGAGCACTTCGGCTACGAGCTCGTTGGCTCGGCGGCGGTAGAGGGCGAGCTGACGACGTGGGGGTTCTTCCGGCCGGATTAGGTGGCGGTCGGCTCTACCACCGCAGCCATGTCCCCTTCCTGTCGGGTCTCTCGTTTGGCTTGTGCAGGCCGGGACGCCGGGTCCTTCGGGTAGGGCCGGGCGCTTACGACCCCGAGCCTCACGCGTCGTCCTTCCGGTAAGCCCCATGGGGAGCCGGGCGAAAACGAGAGAGGATCGAGATGCGCACGAAGGCTCTTCCCAAGCGATCGAGAATCACGGCGTCAGTCGCAGCTGCGCTCGCTCTGGTTCCCCAATCCATCACCGCTCAGGAGGTGCTGAGCGAGTTTGCCGGCAGCACGCTGATGGGGACGTACGAATCCGAGTTCGATCGGCTCGCCTACGCCACCGAGCTATCGAGCGCGCCGGATGTCCAGGGCGTCGAAGGCAGGTTTCTGAGCCGGATCTTCGAGAAGCCTCAGGGCAAGAGCAACCGGGAGGTCCTCCGCAGCTACCAGACCGAGCTCGAGCGCGGAGGCTTCGATGTGCATCTGGCCTCGTCACTGAACACCCCGATGTCCTGGCAACTGAAGCTCATCTACGACCCGCCCCACACGTCGTTCGCCGAGCGGCGTTACGAGAAGCCGGATGGCCAGGGCGTGGTCGGTGCTCTCGATCTCGCCTTCGTGACCGGCGCCGCCGAGCAGTACATGGTCGCGAGTCGCACCGCTGGTGGCGAAGAGCGGTGGGTGGCTGTGCTGCTCTCCGGCTCCCGTCCCTTCTACATGGTCGAGGAGGTGACCATCGACGCCATGGAGACGGGCACGGTCACGCTCAACCTCGAGGCGATGCGCACGGAGATCGAGGCCTCCGGCAAGATCGCCGTCTACGACATCCACTTCGCGACCGGTAGCGCCGTCATCGAGCCGGAATCGGCCGCCGCGCTCCAGGTCATCGCGACCTACCTCAACGAGATCTCGGGACGGTTCTACATCGTCGGTCACACCGACGACACGGGCTCGCTCGGGACGAACATGAGCCTGTCCGACCAGCGCGCCGGGTCCGTCAAGCAGGCGCTCGTGGATGACTACGGGATCGACGCCGGACGACTCGAAACCCGCGGCGTGGGCCCACTCTCGCCGGTGTCGACCAACATCGACGATGACGGTCGTGCACTCAACCGTCGCGTCGAGATCGTCCAGCGTCTTCCCTGACCTATCACCAAGGAGCCGAACGATGTGGTTCGGACGGAATATCAGAGGAGCCATGTTGGGGCTGGGTCTCGCGGTGTTGGGTCCGGCGGCCGCGCTCGCCCAACCGCTCGAATGCAACCACCCGTCCGGGGTGGGGTGCTTCGAGCTCACCGTGACCGGAAGCGCGGGGGTCAGCGCCGAGGTCTCCGGGTTCGCGAACGCATTCGGCAGCAGCGCGGACCAGGCGTGGTACACCCAACTCACGGAGCCCGGCGGCGCGAGCAGCGTCATGCTCATCTTCTACGGAGCCGCCACCCCACCGGTCGACGAGCTGAAGGTCGTCGACTACGTCAACACCCCGAATCCGCCGGCCGGCACCTTCGTGGCTACGGGCTCGATCGATCCCGAGGTGATCGCCATTTCGGGACTCCACTCGGTCCGCGGGACGGTCGTCATCACCGCGTCCTCGCCGAACTGGGTGGAGGGGACCTTCAGCTATCGCGCGCAGCAGGCCACGGATGGGCACTTCGTCACGGTCGAAGGACGACTCAAGACCAAGAGCCAGGTGGGGTGATCATGCGACCGATCCCGAGGATCGTGATGGCTTGTGCGACGGCCTGGTTGCTTCCCGGTGTCGCCGCGGCACAGAGCTCCCGACCGGATCCCCACCCGGGGTCGGCGGTCGTGCGAGAAAGGGGCGGGGACAGTGAGGCATTGATTCGTATCGAGTGCGACCAGGCCTCGCGCCCAGAGGCCGGCTTCATCACCGAGCCAAACCGGATCACGCGTCGCGAGACGGGCCAATCCAACATGGCGTCGCTCCGACTTCGGCCTTGGAAGGACACGGGGGACGCGCTCGTCACCACTAGCTGGGGAATCGCCTGGATCCCGCGTCCGACCTCGACCGGCGGCGTGCTGTCGATGGAGGTCGAGGTCGCCCCGGCCTCCTTCACGCGTGACAACATGCCTGTGGCCGTGACCTACGACATGTGGAAGGCGGGCGACGTGCCGCCCGAGCGCGCGACCGTCGAGTTCGAGGCGAACTGCAACGTGCGGGATCCTGCGGCACCCTCGTGGCGGAAGCTGGACGCCCCGAATGGCCGGTAGGATTTGTAGGCCAATCCCGCGACGGTGGGCTGGAGCACGCGTCCGCGGCGCGAGGTCACCGACCTGAAGCAGGTGAGCCCCGAGCGAGGCTGGTTCCACAACAGCGATCGGAGACGGAGTGACGCTCGGAGGCTGCGGTCAGAGACGCCGCGACCTATGGTGGGGTTGGTCACCATCCAGCAGAGGTGTCGAGGTCCGATCGCGTCGGCTGGCTGGACATTCCCTGCACGGAGGTTCGCGTCGTGAAACCGCTGCGCTTGGTGTTCTGGACCCTGCTTCCGGTGGCGCTTGGCCCCACCTCGCTCTTCGGACAGGCCCAGGGCGCGTACCTGGGCGATCTGAGCTGGACCGAGGCGGAGCAGCGCCTGGCCGAGGCGCCGTTCGTGATCCTGCCCTTCGGGGCGGGCGCCAAGGAGCACGGCCCCCACCTCCCGCTCAACGCCGACGCGGTAGTCATGGAGTACCTGAATCAGGTGGCCGTCGACTCCACCGACGCCATCGTGGCGCCTCCGATCCTGCACGGCTGGTTTCCCGCGTTCCGGGAATTCCCGGGTACCGAGGTCGCCGATCCAGGAGTCTTCCAGGACTACGTGTATCACGTGGCCCAATCTCTCGTCAGACAGGGCGCTCGGAGGGTAGTGATCCTGAACACGGGGATCTCCCGGGCCACCGGACTGCCCATCAGCATCGCGGCCCGGGAGCTCCGGGTGCGCGACCGAGTGCCGGTGATGGTCGTGTCGTGGGACGACCTGGAGACCGAGGCCACCGATGCCCTGGCCGAGCAGCTGGCGGGCGGGCATGCCGACGAGCTCGAGACGTCGATCCACCTCTACCTTCAGCCCGACCTGGTCCGCATGGACCTGGCGGAGACCGACTACGGCGACCGGCTCCGGGAGGGCTATCCCGGCTACAAGCCAGGGCTCTTCTCGAGGGACCAAGCAGATCCCGCCTACTCGACCACGGGTCAGTTCGGCGACGCCACGCTGGCGACAGCCGAGAAGGGCCGAGCGGCCCTGCAGATGCTCGCAACTCAGTGGCTAAAGGCGCTCCGGGGGTTCGCGTCCGCGCCGCTGTACGGGCCCGGGTAGTAGGGTACCCTCCGGGCTCATCCACGGTCGGGCTCGGTCCATGCTCGATCGTCCTGCGGGCCTGGATCATCGCGTGAGTGGGACGGGGCTCGCAAACGGGATTCGTGCGCTTCAAAACGCCGCACCCTATCGTGAGAGCGGTTTCTCTCTCCCACGAGGCGCCGATGTCCGATCCCGTCACCCGCTTGAACGCCGCGTTGGAGGGCCGCTACCGCATCGAGCGGGAGCTCGGGAGGGCGGCATGGCCACGGTCTACCTGGCCGAGGATCTGAAACACGGGCGGAACGTCGCTTTGAAGATTCTCCGGCCCGAGCTCGCCGCCGTCATCGGCGCCGAGCGCTTCGTGGCCGAGATCAAGACGACGGCAAATCTCCAGCACCCGCACATCCTCCCGCTCTTCGACTCGGGCGAGGCCGACGGCTTCCTTTACTACGTCATGCCGTTCATCGACGGCGAGACGCTGAGAGAACGCATTGAGCGGGAGCAGCAGCTCGGAGTCGACGAAGCAGTCCGCATCGCACGCGACGTGGCCGACGCGCTCGACTACGCGCACCGGAACGACATCATCCATCGGGACATCAAGCCGGCGAACATCCTGCTGCACGATGGACGCCCCGTCGTGGCCGACTTCGGGATCGCCCTGGCGATCAGCGCGGCGGGCGGAGGGCGCATGACCGAGACCGGACTCAGTCTCGGCACGCCGCACTACATGTCACCCGAGCAGGCGAGCGCAGACCGCGATCTGACCGCACGATCGGACGTCTATTCACTCGGTTGCGTGCTGTACGAGATGCTGGCGGGGCAACCGCCCCACACTGGGCCGAGCGCGCAGAGCATCCTCGTTCGCATCCTGACGGAGGACCCCAGGCCCCTGTCGGACCTCCGTCGGACCGTGCCGCCCAACGTGTCTGCCGCGGTCATGAAGTCGATCGAGAAGCTCCCGGCCGACCGCTTCGACACCGCCAAGGCCTTTATGGAGGCGCTGGACGATGCGGCCTTTGCGTACGTGCCGGCTGTTCGGGAGACGACAGCGGCCGCGGCCGTGCCGTCACCACCGGCCTCCTCGAGTGCCAGGCTGCTCCCTTGGGCCATGGCCGCGGTCTTCGCTGGCTTTGCCGCCTGGGGATGGTTGAGACCGGCTCCCCAGGTACCGCCCGAGCCCGCCACCCGCGCCGTCGTCGAGCTCGGCGAGGTGGGCCTCAGATTCAACGACCGGATCATCATCTCGCCGGAGGGCTCGACGCTGGCGATGGTCGGTGTCCAGGGTGGGCGCCAAGGGCTCTACGTGCGGAACGCAGACGAGGAGAGCTTTCGCCTTCTCGTCGGCTCGGGCGAGCCACAGTACCCATCGTTCTCCCCGGACGGGAACTGGATCGTCTACGAAGACGACGCCGACAACAGCCTCATGAAGGCGGCGATCTCGGGCGGTGCGCCCCGCCCCGTAGTGCCCCCGGGCGACGCCGGATACACGCACCCCCACTGGGGCGACGACGGCACGATCGTGTTCAGGGGGATCGGTGGCGGGGTATACCGGGTTCCCGACACAGGTGGCGAGCCGACCCTTCTCACGGACCGGTCGTTCGCGAACCCACGACTGCTTCCCGGCGGACGCGCTGTGCTGCTCACGCAGACGGGCGCAGGTCCGTCGGTATATGTGCTCGACCTGGAGGCCGACACGATCCGTGAGCTGGTGCCCGGTGGCGTGGACGCGCGCTACTTGTCCACCGGACACCTCGCCTACGCCGATCAGGCCGGTACTCTGTGGGTGACTGATTTCGACCTGGAGGCCGGGGAGCTGCGCGGCGAGCCGAGGCCGGTCTTGGAGGGCGTCCGGCTCGTACAGGGGGGAGCAAGGGCCCGCTTCTCGGTCTCGGAGAACGGGACACTCGTTTCGACTCGAGGGGGGACGAGCTCGCTCGACGCCGCGAACTCCCATCAGATGCTGATCGTGGGGTTGGACGGAGAGGAACGTGTTCTTCCCTTGACGCCGCGTCCCATGCGCAACTTCCGCTGGTCCCCGGATGGAGAAAGCGTTGCCTACTCGGGCAGCGAGCCCGGCGGCTCGATGCTGGGGCGCATGATCTACGTGTACAACGTGGCACTCGGGACGACTCCCCGGCAGTTGACTTTCGAGGGCAGCAACCACGATCCGCACTGGTCCCCGGATGGCTCAGCGATCGTCTTCGCCTCCGATCGCGGCGGCTCGGCTCGACGCGACCTGTTCGTGGTTTCCGTGCTGGACGATTCACCCCCGGAGCTCCTCCTGGGCAAGTCGGCGCGCCTGACGCCGAGAGACTGGTCCACCGATGACCACGTGCTGTTCGACTACAGCGCAGCGGACTTCCAGGGCACCGATATCTGGATGATGGACCCGTCGGATTCCTCTACGGCTCGACCTTTCCTCGAAGCCGAGGCTCTCCAGACGAGGCCGCAGGTGTCGCCAGCGGGCGATCTGGTTGCATATCAGTCCTTCGAGGGCGGTGGGGAGGTTGCTGAAGTCTACGTGCGTAGCTTCCCGGAACCTCGGCAGCCCGTGATCGTGTCCTCCGGTGGCGGCCGCTCACCGCTCTGGTCGCCAGCGGGCGACCGGATCTACTACTGGAAAGTCGGGGGCTTGGACGTCTCGATCCCGGACTCGCTCTTCGTAGGTCATGTGCAGCGCGAGCCCACCTTCTCGGTCGTGTCGACCGAGTTCGTGCTGGCCGGCACCTATGAAGCCCAGGGCAGCTGGGACCTACACCCGGACGGTGACCGGTTCGTCGTGGCGCGCGTCGTTCAACTGGGGCAGTCGACGGAAGACGATGCAGTGGAGGCCGAACGCCACCTCATCGTGACCAACTGGTTCACGGAGCTTCTGGCTGCAGTGGGTGAGGGGAACTGAACGCGGTCGATGGCGTGCCGTCCCTCCGGCTGGAAGTTCGGCTCCTGGGTCCTGTCGAGGTCATCCTCGACGGCCAACGTCTTCCCGCCTTCAACTCCTTGCGACTGCAGCGCTTTCTCGCGTTGATCGCCTTGCGGAGGGGCCCACAGCACCGCTCACGACTCGCGTTCGAGCTGTGGCCAGAGTCCAACGAGCGACAGGCGCGCACCAACCTGAGAAAGCTACTCCACGAGCTCCGTCATTCCCTTCCCGACGTCGATCAATTCGTCGAGATCGACAACGAGGCCGTGCGGTGGATTCCCACGGGGCCGAGCGAGGTCGACGTGCTCAGATTCCACGACGCGGTGGCCGCCGGCAATCTGGAGCTCGCCGCGCGCCTCTACGGGGGCGGCCTCCTCCCGGCCTGCTACGACAACTGGGTGCTCGACGAGCGGGCGAAGCTCAGGGCCGAGGCGTATCGGGTCCTCGTCAGGCTGACGGAAGAGGCCGCAGCGAGGGGAGACCACGAGGCCGCCATTCTCCACGCCCAGCGCATAATCGACCTGGAGCCCACGGACGAAGCGGCCGCGCGAGCTCAGATGGAGGCGCATCTCGCGCTCGGCGATAGAGCAGCGGCCCTGCGCGCCTACCACCGACACGCCGAGGTGCTCGAGCGCGACTTGGAAGTGCCACCGAGTGAGGCGATCAGGTCCGTCTACCAACGGCTCCGTGCCGGCGCTGCTCACCGCGACGAGGTGCACGGCGAGGCCCCGGTACCCGTCGGCGAATCACCCTTTGTCGGTCGCGACGTCGAGTGGACGCAGCTCAACGAGGCGTGGAGAATCGCGCGGGAGGGCGGGGCCCACGTCTTGTTGGTGACCGGGGAACCAGGGATCGGCAAGTCGCGCCTCGCCTCGGAGCTCGGTCGCCGTGTCCGCGCAGACGAACACGTGGTAGCGTCGGCCCGCGCGTACGAGGCCGCGGGTCGACCGCCATGGGGACCCGTCGTCGACCTCCTGCGTTCGGACGCTCTGCGGAGCCACGTCGAGACGCTCGATCCGGTCTGGAGGGCTGAGCTCGCTCGCCTCCTGCCCGAGCTCCTCGACGCTTCACAACCCTCTGAAACGGGCCCATCGGGTGAAGTAGCTCAGCGCCACCGGCTATTCGACGCCGTGAGCCGAGGCATGGTCGCAGGCGACCACCCGAGCCTGCTGATCATCGACGATCTGCAGTGGTGTGACACCGAGACGATCGAGCTCATCGGTTTCGTCGTCCGCTCCAGGCCCACGGCACCGGTGCTGATCGTCGGCACCGTCCGCTCGGAAGAGGTCCCGGAGCATCATCCTCTCGTAGGGCTGGTAGATGCCTTGGTGCACGACCGGGCAGTGACCACCGTGTCCCTCGACCCACTCGACGAGTCGCACACCGCGAAGCTCGCGGCTCGGCTGCGCGGTGAAGAGACGGTCGATCCGAAGCTTGCGGCACGGCTGTGGAGCGAGACCGAGGGCAATCCACTCTTTGTCATCGAAGCTCTTCGCGCCGGAATCCCCTCTGACGGAGGCCAGGCGGTACTCACACCGACGATGCGGGCGGTGCTGCGCGCCCGACTGGGCCAGCTGTCAAACGGCGCTTCGCGATTGGCCGAGGTGGCAGCCGTCATCGGTCGGCCCTTCTCGGTCGACCTGTTGGCCTCGGCCACCGGTCAGGGCGAGCACGAGCTCGTGGACGACGTCGACGAGCTCTGGCATCGACGGATCATCCGGGATCAGGGGCTCACCTACGACTTCAGCCATGACAAGCTCCGGGCGGTTGCCCTGGAGATGGTGAGCCCAGCCCGCAGGCGCCAACTCCACCGGGCCGTGGCCGAGGCGATGCTGTCCCGATCCAAGACCGACGTCGATGCGGCGGCACCCCTGCTGGCCGCCCACTATGACCAGGCCGGCATGGTCGAGCCGGCTATCGACGCCTACCGCACCGCGGGAGGTCGATCGGTGGCGGTGTCGGCACTGGATGAGGCGGTCACCATGTTTCGACGCGCGCTCGCCCTGCTGGCCGAGCTGCCCACCTCAGCGGACCGCGATGCTCTCGAGCTCGACCTGAGGATCGCCCTCGGATCACCCCTTGTGGCCCTCGAGGGCTACGGCTCCACGGAGGCGCACCAACTCTACGAGCGCGCTCACTCGCTTTGCCGCAAGCTCGGTCGACCCGTTGACCCACCGATTCTTCGCGGTCTCGGCCTGGCTCGACTACAGGGCTGTCACTTCGATGCTTGCAACGAATTCGGCCAGGCCCTGGTCGACCATGAGAGCCGCGACGCGGTCGCTAGGACGGAGGGCCGGTATCTGCTCGGCGTGAGCGCGTTCTGGCAAGGGGATCTGGCGGACGCCCGCCGCCATCTGATGAGCAGTCTCGAGGCCTATGACCCGTCCCGCCGCGACCAGCACCTGGCATTGTACGCTCAAGACCCGAAGGCGGTGTGCATGGTGCGGCTGGCTCTCGTCGAGCTCTGGGCGGGAGACCCGGCCCGGGCCGACGAGACGGCGCGATCCGCACTGGAATCAGCCGTCGAGCTCGACCATCTCATGACGTTGGGGTACGTCACCACCTACGCGGCGATTGCGGCGGCCGAGTCCGAAGATCTCGTCCGCCTCGGAGAGCTCCTCGGTGATGCCGAGCTCCTTTGGCAACGTCTTTCGGATCGCTACCTCGTCGTCGTGCTGGAAGCCCTTCGGGGCTGGCTCGAGGTCTGTGAGGAATCCGCGGAAGGCATCGAGAAGATTGTACGGTCGGTGGCGGCCTCCCGTACCGAGGGGGAGACTCTGCACCTCACCTACACGCTGCTCCTTCTTGCTCGTGCTCGTGGCAGGGCCGGCGAGCTCCATGAGGCACGAGCCGCCGCGCAGGAGGGGCTCTCGCTGTCACGCGACTACAACCAGCGGTACCTGGAGGCCGAGTTCTCGCGAGTCGACGGCGAGCTGGCGTACCGCATCGGCGAGGCCGGGGGTGCCGCCGACTCCCTTGGCAACGCGGTTGACGTCGCCTCCGGGCAGGGGGCGAACTGGCTGGAGCTCCGGGCGCTTCACTCCCTGGCTCGTCGATTTCCCGAGCCGCCGGTGCTCGAGCGACTCGGGGGCCTGGTCGAGACGATTCCGTCGGGCCATGATCTCCCCCCGTTCCGGGCAGCTTCCGCACTTTTGGGCGAGTCCCGCTGAGGCGGAACGCTTCGGGAACGCCCCCCCGCACATCTTTGGCGCACCTTTGATGAAACCCCGCAGAGGAGCGTCCAATGAACGACACGATCGAGAGACTGACCCAGGCAGTACGGGGGCGCCTCATCACCCCCTCCGCTCCCGGATACGACGACGCTCGCCGCGTCTACAACGGCATGCACGACCGTAGGCCCACCGCCGTGGTCGAGTGCGTGGACTCGGCCGACGTAATCGCGACGATCACTGCTGCGCGGGACGGAGGCCTCGACCTGGCCGTTCGGGGTGGGGGCCACAGCGTGCCCGGATTCGGCACCGTGGACGATGGCCTCGTCATCGACCTGTCCAGGATGAACCACGTGTTGGTCGATCCGGCCAAGAGGGTTGCCCGGGTAGGGGGTGGCGCGACGTTGGGTGATGTCGATCACGCGACCTACCCGTTCGGCCTGGCGGCGCCCGGCGGGGTCGTCTCGACGACCGGCGTCGGCGGCCTGACGCTGGGCGGTGGCATCGGCTACCTGACCCGTAGCGTCGGGCTCACCATCGACAACCTGCTCTCGGCCACCGTCGTTCTCGCAGATGGGCGGCAGGTCACGGCGAGTGACTACCAGAACGAGGACTTGTTCTGGGCGTTGCGCGGCGGCGGAGGCAATTTCGGCGTCGTCACCAGCTTCGAGTTTCAGCTCCACGAAGTGGGTGACATCGTGGGCGGCCCGATGTTCTACGAAGCCGACGATGCCGCGGCGGTCCTCGAGTTCTATCGCGAGTTCATGAAGGACGCGCCCGAACCGCTCGGATGCTTCTTCGGCTGGCAGATCGCCCCGGACCTGCCGTTCATCCCCGAAGACCGGGCGGGCGACCTGTTCTGTGTGCTGGTCGCTTGCTGGAACGGTCCGCACGAGGAGGCCGAGCGAGTGCTGCGGCCCCTACGCGACGTGGCCGAGGTCAAAGCGGAAGCGGTCGACGTGATGCCGTTCCCGGCGCTCCAGAGCGCATTCGACGATATGGTCCCGAAGGGCATGCGGAACTACTGGAAGGCGGACTTCATCCGCGAGCTCACCGACGAGGCGATTGTCGCTCACATAGAGCATGGAATGAAGACGCCGCACATCAGCTCGAGCATGCATCTCCATCCGATCAACGGCGCCGCTCAGCGCGTCGGTGCCGACGAGACGGCATTCGGCCACCGGGACAAGAGCTTCGCGCCGGTCATCGTGGGAATATGGGACGATCCTGCCGACGACCAGGCCAACATACAGTGGGTGAAGGACTACTACGCGGCCATTCATCCCCACTCCGGGAGCGAGGGGGGATACGTCAACTTCATGTCCGGCGACGACGACCACCGTGCCGCCGCGAACTATGGCGCCAACCACGAGCGGCTCCGAGCCGTGAAGGCGACGTACGACCCGGACAATCTCTTCCACGTGAACCAGAACATCGAGCCGGCACGCGCGGAGCGCCATGGGTCTCAGCATGGAGCCCGGGCGCTCGAGGTAGCGGGCAGCTAGGCCTGCCTGGCCCGCTTGTTCACATCAAGATGGACGAGAGGTGCGCCACCCTCTCCCCTCCTGACGCGCGAAGGAGATGACCATGAGACGCCCGACTCTTCTTGGACTGTTCGTGGTATTGACTGGTGCGGCGGCCTTGGCCTCCGCTTGTGCAGACGCGGCGCCAGCCGCCGACCCGCCGGTCGAGGCGGCCCCTCCCGTTTCGGTCACTGAAGGATCCTGCGGTGACGTGCACGGAGCCAGCGTCTGCAGCTGGGCCAAGCTCGACGGAGACCGTCTTGTCGGATTCGGCCTCGACATCCCGCTCGAGTCGATCGCGGATGCCGATGCCGAGGCTCCGTTCGTGTGGCCGCCAGCGCTTGCCGCCAGGATCGCCATGCCCGACGTGGTTCAGCAACGCCTCGGCGTCATGGATGTGACGATCTTCTGGGAGGCGCACGGTCACCCGCCGCGACCCTATCAGATTCCGCACTTCGACTATCACTTCTACGTCATTCCGGCCGCGGAGGTGGCCGCAATCGACTGCGCGGACGACACCAAGCCCGATGCACCGCCCGCCGGTTACGCGCTGCCGAACGTCGACATTCCCGGTGTGGGCCACCTCATCGGTCTTTGCGTGCCGGAGATGGGCATGCACGCCCTGCGCCGATCCGAGATGGAGAGCGAGGAGCCGTTCGAAGGCACCATGGTGATCGGTTACTACGCCGGAGAGCCGATCTTCTTCGAGCCGATGATTCCGCAGCATCGTCTCATGTCGCTGGAGAGCTTCTCGCTGGACATGCCAGCGGTCGCGGGGACGCGTCGGGGAGTCGCCCTGCCGACCCGCTTCGAGGCGGTCTACGACGAAGCGGCGTCCGCGTACGAGTTCGTGTTCTCGGGGTTCCCGACGAGCTGAGGCTCGCGAAGTCGTGTGCGAAGAGATTGCGGCACTATCCCACCGGGTCGCAGTGATACGGCTTGGCGATCGCCGTGAACCCGGCTACGTCGTCTGCCCATCCGAGATCGATAGGCCTTGATCCCTGGGGTGGCTCACCCATAGCGTGATCACTCGAGCCGCAGCTCGTTGAAGCTGCGACGCCGGAACACGTCCCGCACGACGATTTCATGCCCAACACGCCCGCCCCCGATCGCCGATTAGCGGCCGTGATGTTCGCCGACATCGTCGGCTACACGGCCCTGATGCAGGACAACGAGTCCAATGCGAGGCGTGTCTGCCGCAGATTTCGAGCGGTGTTGAAGGACGTGTTGCCGCCACACGCCGGCGACGTCGTTCAGTTCTATGGCGACGGCGCCTTGGTAGTCTTCCACAGTGCGAAGGAGGCCGTCCTGGCGGCGATTGCGGCGCAGCGTGCCGCGCGAAATGTACCGCCCGTCGTGCCGCTGAGGATCGGGATCCACATTGGCGACGTCGTCCGCGACGAGTCGGGCGTCTATGGTGACGGTGTGAACATTGCGGCTCGAGTCGAATCGATGGCGCTGCCCGGGGCGATACTGTTGTCGGAACGACTAAAGATCGAGCTCGATAATCATCCTGATATTCGTACAGTGCGACTCGGCGAATACGAGCTGAAGAACGTTCGACGACCGATTGTGATATATGCGGTCAATGACGAAGACCTGGTCGTTCCCTCTCCCGGTCAGATCCACGGGGACTCGAAGGCCTCAGAGAGAAAGACTGTCGCCGTAATGCCTTTCAGCTTCGTCGGCCCCGAGGACGCCTCTTACCTGGCGGACGGACTTGTACAGGAGATCGTCAACGGTCTTACAAGCGTGGAGGGGCTATCCACCATCGCCAGGTCCACGTGCCTCGCAGTTCAGAGCGAGCACCCCGATCCGATGCGTATCGGACGGCGGCTCAAGGTTCGGAATATCGTCGAAGGGAGCGTGAGAGGAGCCGGAGAGCGGGTCCGGGTATCAGTGCAGCTCGTGAATACGACGGACGGCTCCCAGGTGTGGTCCGAGAAATATGATCGGAGGCTGGACGACATTTTCGAAGTTCAGGACGAGATCGCTCAACTCGTGGTGAATGGCCTGAAGCTGAACTTCGACCTGGGCCAAAGGGACCAGCCCATCATCGAGAGCGCTACGGACAACGTCGAGGCGTACAAGCTGTATTTGAAGGGCCTGCATCACTGGAACACCAGAACTCCCGAGTCGGGTCGGAAGGCCGTGGGCCTTCTGGAAGGGGCCCTCGAGCTCGATCCCGCCTTCCCGTCTGCCGAGTGTACCCTTTCACAGTGCTACGCCTACCTCGGTTCCTGCGGCGTGCTACCGCCTCGGGAGGCCTACGCCAGGGCGTTGGATCACGCGATGAATGCGATCGAGCGCAATCCGAGAATGCCGGAGGCTCATTTGGCACTCGCGGTCCTCAAGTTCTATCACCTGTGGGACTGGCGCGGGACTGAGGCGTCGTTGAAGAAGGCAGAGGCACTGAAGTTGGACTCAACCGAGTTCCACCAGGTCTACGGGACGTATCTCGCGGCGATCGGTCGACCAGAGGCGGGGCTGCCCCGGCTGCAGCGTGCCGTAGAACTCGACCCCTTGTCCGTTCCGACGATCTACGTCCTGGCAGCGCTTCACTTCTTCTGTGGCGAATACGAGCGGGCCCTCGGTCTGTACGAGGAGATCGTCGAGCTGAATCCCGCGTTCCGAGGGGCCTACCAGCTGAAGGGGTTTGCGTTGACCATGCTGGGGAGACTCGAGGAAGCCCTGACCGTCCTCGAGGACTACCACGCTCGGGTGAATCATCCGCTCAAAGGTCTGACCTGCCTCACCCTAACCCACCATCTGCTGGGGCACGACGAAGAGGCGGCAGATTGCGTCCGGCGCATGTACCAGCGGCTGGAGGACGAGGGGAGCGTCGGCGCCGAGGTGGACGTGGCGTTGGTCGCGGCCGGATTGGGGCAATTCGACAAGGCGCTCGAGCACCTCGACAGCGTCTACGATCAGCGGTACAGCATCGCGTGCACCGGCATACTTTGGATTCTCAGGTGCCCATTCTTTGCCGAGTTCTGGGAGTACCCGGGCTACAAGCGCTTCCTCGAGAGGATGGGGCTGGACCGATAGGATCGAGGCGGTAGCACGGTCAGGCCGTCCGCGCCTCAGTTCGGCACCCGCTGCTTCAGCACTTCGAGGAAGTTCTGAACGAGGACCGTCGTCGGGCCCACGGTGTCCTCGTCCCCAATCCCGGCCACGCGGCCCATCAGGAACCGCTGATCATCCGCGCTGACGTCGTAGAAGTCGACGCTGCCGTCGTTGAGGATGACGATCTCGGGGGGGATCGTGAAGAGCGTCTCTTGGCCGGCAACACGGAATCCGTCGTCCGTCTCGACCTGCGCCGTAACGAGGCCGCGGTTCGGGTCGATGTAGAAGAGCTCGCGGCCGCCGTGCGCCCAGATCGGCTGTCGCCCGCCCTCGGTCGAGACCTGGAACTTGCCGGACTCCACCTCGGGGAATGGCCTCACGAACACCTCTTCCCGGCCGGTCTCGTCGGAGCCGTATGCGAGCCATCGACCGTCTGGCGAGAGCGAGGGTCCTTGCTCTCGAAAATCTGGGTTGGCCAGCAGCGGCACGAATGAACTGTCCGCCGGCCGGAACATGTAGACGTCGCGCTCGCCGAAGGCCGGAGCCACAGAGGCGATGCGCAGCACGATCCATTCCCCGTCCGGAGTCCAGAGTCCCTCACCGAAGCTGAGCTCGTGATCGAACATGGGTTGGGCCTCCCCGGTTCCGTCCGCGGCCCGCGACCAAAGGTTGCGGTCACCCACCACGCCGGACATGTACATCACGCGCTCGCCGTCGGGCGTCCAGAAGGGAGTGCGCTGATCGCCCTCGTCGAACGTCAGGCGCCGCTCCGGGCCGTCGGGGAGCTCCTTGATCCAGATGTCCTCGTTGCCGTTCGTCGTCATTCGAAGCGCGACACGGTCGTCGTCCGGCGACAGTACCCATCCGAAGTTCCCGCCCCCGCGGTCGAAGACCCATCCGTCGTCGACGGGCGCGGGGTCGCCGGAACGCGTGACCCACACGAGCTCCGTCGGGTTCCCCGTCCCCCCACCTACGGTGGTCGAGTAGAAGAGAGTGCCCGTCTGTGACAAGGAGTACGACCCTACGTTTTCGAGCAGCGGCACCGGCTCGCCGACCAGCTCGACCCGCTTGGGGTCGAAGCGCGCGGCCATCAGGGTGTTGTCGCTCCTGAACACGAGGTGGCCCGAGCTGGCGTACACCGGCAGGTCGCCGTTCAGGAGCCGTCGCATCTCACCGGTCGAAAGGTCGACCGCCCGGATCTCGGAGTTGCCGCCGCCCAGGTTCACGTCCATGAGGGCGACCTCGCCCCCGGGAAGAAAGCTCCAGACGAACTGCGCGCCGGGGTCATCGGTGGACTCGCGCGTGAAGGGCTCGGACTGCCCACCGGTCGCCGGCACACGCACCGTGCCCGCGCCGACGGTGGCGTAGATGTACCCGTCCGGGCCCCAGCGCGGCCACGTTCCCTCGATCAACTGCCGTGCTGGGCCACCCGTGAGCGGAAGAACCACGATCCGGCCCCCGAGGTTGAGGGCCACCTCTCTGCCGTCCGGCGACACGGCCGGCTCGAACGCGTTGTCCGTCCCCCTGACGGGATAGGCC
>JBDHLD010000088.1:0-13435 GCA_039586035.1 Gemmatimonadota bacterium
TGAAGTAGGTCATGCACATGTGATCGGCCTCACCCCTTCTCGTCGCCGCTCTGTTCCTCGGCGCGCTCAGCCGCGGCCTTCAGCGCAGCCACGGCGTCGGCCCGACCCAGCAGCTCGGCCTCTTCGCGGGGCGTGGCGTAGTCGTCGATGCGGGTGCGCGCGTTCAAGTCTGCTCCGTGGGTCAGGAGCAGCGCAATCGCTTTCGGGTCGTTGTCCGACGCAGCGCGGTGAAGGGGCGTATAGTCGTTGACGCCCCGCTGGTTCACATCAGCCCCGGCCGACAACAGGACCTCCACGATTTCGAGCCGGTCGCGCCGACCGGACGACAGCGCCGCGATCAGGGACGGGAACCCGGCGTTGTCCTCGTAGTCGGGATTTGCGCCAAGCTCCAGGAGCTCGCGGATGAGCGAGATCGGGCTGTGGTAGATGGCGTATTCCAGACAGTGACCATGGCCCCCGGGGACGATGCAGTCGGGGAACCCCGAAACATCGCCCAGGAGGGACCTGAGGGTGTCCAGATCGCCCGCCTTGAACGCAGCATCGAGCCTGATCGTGTCCATCTGGAATCTCCCAGCCGCAGAGCCACGGCACGCGCGATTAAGAGCCCGCCAGTCGGACTATGCCCCCGCCACCGCCTCGATCTCCACGACCAGCTCGGGGAGCACGAGGCGGGCGACGCCGATGAGAGACTGGGGCGGCCGGGTGCCGGCCTCGCCGATCCACGCCGCGTATACGTCGTAGTTCTGCAGGAAGCCATCGATGTCGGTCGTGAAGAACCGGAGCGAGAGGACGTTTCCGCGGTCCATGCCCGCCCCTTCGAGAACCGCGTCGACGTTGGCGAGCGCTGCTCCCATCTGGCCGCGGATGTCGTTCGGGTGCAGGACCGCCAAGCCCATCTCGGTTTCCGGGGCCGGCTCGACGGCCACCTGGCCAGAGCAATGCAGGTAGCGCGTCACGCCCTCCACCAACTCGCCCTGATCCATGCTGAAGGCGAGCCCCCAATCCCAGGGATTCACGGATGTTCGCTTCATTGCAGGCTCCTCGAAAAAGACCAGACGGCGCGGGCTACGCTTCCTCGCTGCCCGGCCGCGGGAAGAACTGATCGATCAAGACGGCGTTGCCGTCCGGGTCCACGAACGCGACGTGGGCGGGCCCGGTGCCCTCCGGATCCGTGTCGGTGATCATCTCGATGCCCGCCTCTACCAGCCGCGCGCGGATGTCGCGCACGTCCGTGAACTCGGAGAGAAGCTCCTTGTTCTGACCCAGGCCCGGGTTGAAAGTGAGGATATTCCCCTCGAACATGCCGTGAAACAGTCCGACGATGGCGGCCCCGTTGACCATGATCAGATAGTGGTCGCCGTCTCCCCCCGTCTGCGAGAAGCCGAGCGCCTCGTAGAAGGCCTTGGACGCCGCCAGGTCCTTTACGGCGAGACCCACCGAGAACGCACCGAGCTCCAACTCCCTCCCTGCCATAGTCCCTCCCCTCGTTGGGCCTGCACCGTGGGCTTCACTCGCCGCCGGGTCTTCGACGTCCGTCAGCCTATCACGCCGAGCTGGCCCTTTCCAGCGTCGCGTGCAGAATCAAGCCAGCGGGGAAGACGCCAGGCAAAGGATCAGTCATCCATCCACACCTCGGCGACCTGCCAGCGCCGGACGACGACCGTGAATGTGGCGTCGTCCCATCCGGCCCCGTCTTGGAAGCCCATGCCCAGCGAGAGCGCCTCGGGTCCATCGAGTCCGACGTATTCCAGGACCAGCGCCCGCATCAGATCCTGGGCGGACGAGGGCGTGGGACCGTCGCCGACGGCCTCGGGCGACGTGTAGCGCTCGAAGATCGCCTGGCCCAACCGCGGCGCCAGGTCGTCGTAGCGCTGTACGAGCTGATCATAGAGTGGGCCGCCCCACTCCTCGGGTCCCGCCCCGGGTCCCGCCTGCAGCACGGGCACGGCGGTCTCGGTGGGAGGGAAGACCACCTCGGCGGTCCAGCTCCCTCCGCGATCACGCTGCATGAGCCCGAACGTCGGGTGCTGATGCTGTCGCCGCTTCCTGAAGAACGCGCTCATGCGCATACGCTCCCGACCTCACTCCGAGCGGAACGCCTCCACCGGATCGACCCGCGCGGCCCGTCGCGCCGGAAGCAGACAGGCGGTCACCGCGACGACCGACAGGAACCCCGCCACACCGAGCAGCGTCAACGGGTCCGCGGGCTCGACGCCGAACAGCATACCCTGCACCAGCCGGCCTGCCGCGTAGGCCCCTGGTATGCCCAACACCAATCCGAACGCCACGAGCCGCAGGCCGTCGCCCACGATGCCCCGGGTGACACTGGAGCGCGACGCCCCGAGGGCGATGCGGACTCCGATCTCGTGCAGCCGCCGTGACACCTGGTAGGCCAACGTGCCGTACAGGCCGACCCCGGCCAGGAGCAGCGCGACGCCCGCGAACAGGACGAGTACGACGGCGACCGTCCGCTCGTCGGAGACTGACTGGCTGATGGCCTCGTCCATGGTGGTCACGTCGCTCAAGGGGACGTCGGGATCGAGGGTGCGGAGCGCCTCGCGCACGCCGGTGACCACGCCCCCCAGGTCGCCCCGGGCGCGGACCGCGAGCCGCATCCGCCTCGAGGGGCTCTGGCCATATGGGTAGTACATGGTCAGATCGCGCCCCTCGCTCAGGCTCCCCGATACCACGTCGCCCACGACGCCGATGACCTCCCGGATCCCTGGTTCGGAGCCGCCCTGGTCCACGGCGACCGTACGACCCATGGGGTCCTCGTTCCCGAACAGCCGCGCTGCCAGGGCCGCGCTGAGAATGACGGCTTCCGGCGCGTCGGCATTGTCGGTCGGCTGGACGTCGCGTCCACCGACCAAGGGGATCGCCAGGGCGTCGAAGTATCCGGGCATCACACTGCGCCGGTAGGCCAGTGTGCCGAACACGCCGTCTGCACCGAACTCCTCGGGTCGGGACACGCGGATGTTGCCGCCCGGATCCTGGATGGGGAGGTGCGTGGTGACCGCCACGGAGGAGGCCCCGGGGATGGCGCGAACTTGCTCGGTGAGCTGTTCGAAGAATCGGACGCCCGCCTCGGCGTCGCCGTACTTGCCGCGCGGGATGGAGACCTCGGCGGTGAGGAGCTGCTCGGTGTCGAACCCCGACTCCACGCGAGTGAGTTCCTGGAAGCTCCGGAAGAGGAGCCCCGAGACCGCGAGGAGCACCGCCGTCATGGCCACCTGCGCCACCACGAGGCCGCTGCGGAACCGGGAGCGCCGTTCGCCCCCCCGCCCCGCTCCGGCCCGGAGGTCTCCGGCCGGGTCCGTGCGGGTCATGCTGAGCGACGGAATCACGCCGAAGAGCAGGACCGTCAGCGCCGACATGGACAGGGCGAATACCAGCGTCTTGCCGGAGATGCCTGGCTCGATCCGCCCCAACATCTCCATGGACATGAACGTCAGGATACCGCGCTGAATCCACACGGCCATCGCGGTTCCCACCACGCCTGCGCCCAGGGCCAGATAGACGTTCTCCGTGAGCAGCTGCCGGGCCAACCGTCCGCGCCCGCCGCCCATGACCGAGCGGACCGCCATCTCGGAGCGTCGGGCACCGCCCCGCGCCAACAGTAGGCCCGACACGTTGGCGCACGCGATGAGGAGGAGGACCGCCACCGCAACGGAGAGGATGTTGAGCGTCGGGCCGTATCGCTCGGCCAGCGCCTGCCTCAGCGGCGTGACGTTGAGCCCCTTGTCACGATTGGTATCCGGGTAGACGTCCTCCAGACGCGTCGAGATGGCGTCGATCTCCGCCTGCGCCGCCTCGACGCTCGTACCATCCGCCAGCCGGCCGACCAGCACGAAGTTGTGGAACTGCCTGGCAGAGGCCCAGCCGGCACCCCGCTGGATCGGACGCCACATGTCCGCGTCCATGAGGAAGCGGAAGCCTGCGGGCGCGACGCCGACGACCGTGGTCGGCAGGCCTTCGACAGAGATGGCAGCGCCGACGATGCCCGGGTCGCCGGCGTACCTGCGCTGCCAGTAGCCGTGCGAGAGCACGACCACCGCGGCGCCGCCGGGCTGGCCCTCGTCGGGTGCAAAGAATCGGCCCACGGCCGGGTTCACCTCGAACGTCTCGAAGAAGCCCACCGACGCCAGCGGTGCCGAGACCCGCTCCGGCTCTCCCCCACCCGTGACGGTGGCCATGACCGTGAACGGGGTGAGCGCGGCCAGGTTCTCGAGCGACGCGGCCTCGTCCTGGTAGTCGAAGAAGTCGGGGCCCGAGACGGTGAAGCCCACCTCCCCTTCCCACGTGACCCGGCCGAGCACCAGGTCGTCGGCGTCCGGGTACGGCAGCGCCCGGAACAGGGAGCGCTCCATCACCCCGAACATGGCCACGTTCCCCCCGATGCCGATCCCCAACGTCATGAGCACGGCCAAGAGGAACGCCGGCTGCTTTGGCAGGGACCGGAGCGCGACTCTGGAGTCCCGGACGAAGTCGTCCAGGATCCGTGCACCGCGCACGTCGCGGACGCCTTCCTTGAATCGCTCGACGCCGCCGAAGGCCACCAGGGCGCGCCGGCGGGCTTCGGTCGCGTCTACGCCGGACTCTATGTGCTGCCGGATCTCCATTTCCAGGTGAAAGCGGATCTCGTCATCGAGCTCCACCTCTGCGGAGTCCTTGTCGAACAGGACCTGCCACCGCCGCCGAACCCAGCGCCACCAGCCCATCACGCGCCCCTCCTATCCCGTGGCCAAAATCGCCTCGACCGCATCTGCGAACAGTCTCCACCCCTCGCGCTCGACCTCCAGGGCTGCCCTGCCCTTCTTCGTGAGCCGGTAGATCTTCACCGGCCGCCCCTCGTTCGAGACGCCCTGCTCGGACTCGATCATGCCCCGATCCCGGAGCCGATAGAGAGCCGGATACAGCGATCCCTGATTCACCTCCAGGACACCCTTGCTCAGGAGCTGAATCCGCTTCGAGATGCCCCAGCCGTGCAACGGCTCGAGGGTCAGCGTCTTGAGGACGAGCAGATCCAGGCTGCCCTGCAGGAGATCGGCTTTGGGGCGCACAGCGTGTCCTCTCCGGTGACTGTTCTCTCGATGGTTGGATGCCGGCAGAACCGGTTTTGTTGTCGGACGTCATGATATCATGACGGGCGACAACCGAACAGGGACCTCTAGGGCGTCCGGGCCCGCGGCGACCCTCCGCTGCTCGCGCTCAATCCGTGGGTGTGGAAGAGCGGCTCACCGGCCGACTCTCCCAGCTGGGGCGATCATGCTTTGTCGCCGATCACAATGTGGGCCGGCGAGTCGAAGACGACCTGGCCTTCGGGGCTGACGAAGTCGGCCAGCGCGCCCTCGGCCGCTACCAGGATCTGCTCGATCTCTTCCTCGGGCAGCCCGACCCACGCCTCGAAGAGCGCGGGGGCGTGGAGCTTCTCGTACACCGCCGCCGCGGCGATCTGGTCGTGCAGGCTGGGTGCGCTCATGGTCTTGCCCAGTCTCAGGACGCCGGGCTCGTGCCCTCGGCCAGCTGCGCGATTGCGGAACCCCCAACGATGGACAGGATGGCCACGAAGTAGCTCGCCACGGCGAACCCCAGCGGCGGGCGGCCGGCCAACAGCCCGGCGAACGGCATGTCCGTTGACACCGGTCCGACCAGCCTTTCGACGAACTCACGAGCCGACGCCGTAGGCCCAATCAACATCTCGGTCACCGCCACGAGCAACGCCAGCCCGACCAGTATCGCGATCAGCACTGCCATGGACCTCCGATCCTGACCGACGCGCCGGCATGCCCAACCGCCCGCCAAGCCGGCTGGGATGGACAGGATCAGCAACGCCATCATCCAGGACGTCGTGAGCGCGCCAGAGTCCGGATCGAAGGGGGGCTCGCCGAGAATGGTCCACGCCAGCAGGGCACCCATGGCGTACATCATCACGAACACGATGTATCCGAGAAGCCCGGCCCCCATCGCCCTAGGCACGGCTCGTCCACCGGGGCGTGTCTCAGACCGTCGCCACCACGAGTGGGTTGGCCGGGTCGGCCGCCCATTCCTGAAGCGACGCGGTGTAGACGGCGACGTCGGTGTAGCCGAGTCTGGTCAGGACCAACGCTGTCGCGGATGCGGCGATCCCGCCGCCGCAGTACGTGATCGTACGGGCATCACGGTCGCCCTCGAACATCCCGGCCAGTTCGTCGAGTGGCCGGAAGCGGCCCGATTCGTCAAACAGATCGAGGACCGAGGCATTCGACGCGCCCGGGATATGGCCGGGCCGAGCGTACATTGTCTGCTCGCCCCGGAAATGGTCCTCGGGCATGGCGTCGATCAAGCGCACGGCGCCGTCATCGATCGCGGCGAAGACCTCGTCCCGGTCGGCAATCAACTCCGGTCTCACCGTGGGAGTGAGGTGCTTCGCGGCTCGTGTTGCCGGCTCGGCCGAAACGGGCCTGCCCTCGGCGGTCCAAGCCTGAAGCCCGCCGTCGAGGACGCCCGCTCGGTCGAACCCGACCCAGCGTAGCATCCACCAGACTCGTGCTGCCCACGCCGACATGAAGCCGTCGTACAGGACGACGCGGGAATCGTCGCCGACTCCCAGCGCACCCATGGCGGAGCAGAACTGCTCCGGAGTCGGGAGGGCAAACTCGATCGGGCTGTCGGGGTCGGCGAGATCACCCATGAGATCCGCGAAGCCCGCGCCCGGGATGTGTCCGGCGTCGTATTCGGCGCGTCCGTTCACGTTTACGATGCCCCCGGCGTCGTCCGGCAGTGAATAGACGCTGCAGTCGAGCACCACCAGATCCGGGTCGTTCAGGTGTCTGCTCAGCCAATCAGTGGTCACGAGCTTGTCCATATCCCCTCCCGTACTCTGTTTGCCCACGTCCCACGAGCCCCGCTCCTCCGCCCCTTGGCCCGCGCCGGTCGCTCACCCGGGACCTCGGGCGGAAGGCCAGGTGGAAACGGACCGGCCACGGTGCCCTAATCTGAGCCTGGGACGTCCCGGGATCTGTCAGGCTCTGCCTGAAATGGGCGAGGGGAGTCGTCCGGGTCAGCGTTCTACGAGCTGCCGCAACACGTGGGAGGCCGCAGCCTCCGACCAGTCACCCTCGTCAGGAGTGGCCTCCAGCCAATGGGACAATTCGGTCGGCGAAGTGAAGTCGCCCAGGCGCCCCAACACGTAGGCGGCGTACCACCCCGGCCACTGCGCGTCCCGTACGCCACCGAGAAACCGACTCTCGTAGTCGTGGTGGGCCTTGCCGGCTGCGCGGAGAGCTGCCCTGAGGTCTTCCTGCGATGGAGATGTCTTCATGGCTCTTACCGCCCCTTGGTTCGTTCGAGCGGACTGCCCGCTCCCGTGATCCCGCGTTCCGCCCGCCTACGCAAACACGGTGCACCCGTTTGCCGCCACCCTGCGCAGCTCGCCCGCGCCTACGAGCTTTCGCAGCCGAGATCGCCCTGAATGGCCGGGGTGGTCGTAACGAGTGGCGCGGCCGCCCTGGTCCCTTGGGGAAACGAACTGCTGGTATCTCGCCGAGTAGCGGCTCGAGACACCTCCAAAGGCCCCGCTCAACGCCCCCGTGGATGTAGATCGCGATCCTGCCGCGGCCGGGGATCTCCACGGGCCCGAATGCGACCATGGCTCCCCACTGGACTGCGCTTTCCACAGCGCGCTCGATGTCAGCAACTCGGACGTAGCTGCGCGCTCAGCCAGTGACGTTGGGCGTGACATGAGCGCGGTCGTCAGCGCTTTCGTTCGTCGAAGGGGACCGCGCCCGCGGCCTGGATGCCCTGGCTGATCGCCACGAGCCACTCCTGGAAGGCGGACTCCGGCAGCGGGAACGAAGGAACTGCCACGCGCGGATAGTCCGAGAGCTCATCGAGACCCAGAGTCCGCGCGTAGCGAGCCTCGGGGATGAGATAGATCTCGAACATGTAGAGCCGAGAGCTGGGAAAGTCGAGGGTAACGAATTCCATGAGCGGACCGCCGGGAGAGAGCCAGAGGCCGTCATGCGGCTCGCTCTCCTCCAGGCATTCGGGGTAGGACGGTCCGGGTGTCGGAGGTCTGGACACTCTGCAGCCGCGAGGGAAGCCCGCTTCGAGGACGTTGCCGAGCGACGTCGCGATCGCCATGTGCAGCTGCGACGCTACCTCCCGTACGGCTTCTCCGTCTCCTGCTGAGGTGATCCAGTAGCGGTTGGGGACACGCGGCACGTCGGCAGATGATGTGGTTTGGCACCCGAGGGCAACGCACACGGCAAGCATCGCGAGACGCATGTCGAGGGCTTTCTTCCCCCGCGGCAGGGTTCTGAGTCCCTGCCCCAGAGTCTGCGGCTTCACCCCGCCCTACCCCCAGATCCCTGGCAGCTGGCCGCTCGCGGCAGCCTTGAGCACGCGTCGGGACTCCTCATCGACCACCGAAGTCGGCAGACGGCTCAGAGCCTCCGCAGCGAAGCGGGGTAGCCCCTGGAGCATCGCCGAGACTCGTACCACGCGACCATCAGCGAGCTCGATGCGAAACCACCGCGCCGATTCAGAGTACCGCAGGCTTCTGACCTCATCCCATCGAGCGACCCCTCCACCGCCCCACAGCTTGCCGTAGCGGAGCCCCTCGGGGGTCAGAGTGTGTCTGCCATTGTAGTAGTCGAGGATGACGACGAGGCCCATCAACACGAAGACCAGAAAGAGGATCGTCGGAATCCGGGATGGGTTCCTGCCGGGAAAGACAGCCGAAAGGACGGCCAGCGCCGCGAAGAAGAACGTCGTCACGAGGCCGACTACGAGGATGCCTCGGGGATGGCTGAGGACCCCGTCGCCAGCCTCCGGCGCCCGCATCCGGGCGCGGGACAGCCACCCCATGATGGCTGCCATCGCCAGGAACCACAGGCCCCACTGCACCACGAGCCCCCACCAGGGTCTATCGGCAAAATCGCCCCCCCGAGCTGGCTGACGAACTCCGCCGCCCTTGATTGCGAGTCCAGGGCACGACCCGCGGCTGTCGCGCCGCGGGGTTATCTCGGCACCGTGCGTATGGGGGCGGCGCCCCAAATTGAAAGACCGCCATGGGTTTGACCAGTCAACACCGCCTCCCCATCACCGCATGCAATACCGGTATCCTTGAAACGGAAGTGCATCACCAGATCGCTGTCTCCATCACCATCTACATCCTCTTCGTGCCGCTTGACGCCTCGGGCGGTGCGGTGACTCTCGGCCGCGCGTTCAGGCCCGAACTGAACGGTTGTGTGGTCAACCGTCGTGGCGTCGAACTGCTCGGTCGTGATTATGGCGACCGGGACAACTCCTCCCCTAGCCATGCAGTTGATGGCGTTTGCACTGCTCCCGGGCTTGATGTCGATGTCGACGACTTGCCCTCCGAACTGCACTGTGAGCGCGGGCTGCAGCCCACTCGCGATATTGCCGGCCGCAGTGCTACGGATCTGCAACCCACGCGGATCATGGCCTGGGAAGGGCACCAATTCGTCGGGCACCCTTCCTTGCACGCCGAAGAAGGTGAACCCATCCTCGATCGCCTGCTGGAGCCAACTCGTCACGTCGAACACGAACACCCCTTCGGTGCCAACCGGAACAGCCGGCACTGACATCACCGCTCCACCTATCCGGGATGCCGCGGCTTCGAAGTCTGAATCATCAAGAGTGCCATTACCGTCGGCCCTGATTGCATAGAACTCCGTGTCGAACGCGTCGACCGTTCCCTTGATCGTATGCAGCCGAATCGAAGCAGAGCTAACCGGTCCAGTACCGAGAGAGCTGATGTTCCATTCCATGTGTATGCGTCGTACGCCTCTGCCTCCCGGCGCGGTGTTGAAAGGATTGACTGAAGCCGCTGCTATTGCGACCGGTGCTGGACCTGGAAGAGGGTTGTGGTTGTCACCGAAGCCATTTCCGTCGGCGTCAGCCACGTTCCCCGCGATCGCGGCTGGCAGTTCTATCAACACGGCCGCAGAGGAGCCAAACGCTGCTACGTCCGTTGCTGCCGGCAGGGCCGTAACGGATTCACTTGGCAAGTCACAGCCAGCCACGACCAGCCACGCCAGGGCAGCACCAAGTGTGAGTGTTCGAAGAGATCTAGAGAGGGCGCTCCTCATGAGAACCTCCCGGAGAGCGTTGGCGGACAGACTCTCTTGATCATGCTTGGATTCGGATTCGGAGACTGTCAGGACGAGTCCCCTGGCAGGGTCAGCCGATTCCCCACGACGTATTGGTGATCAACTCGAATGGCCAGGCATCACAACAGTGATCATCTCACGCGAGTGAGCCATCGAACCAGATTCGCCACGAACTGTGGATTCTGACTCGCCACGGGCGCGTTCATTCCCATTGGAGCCCCCTGCGGTCCAGTGCGCTGAGCCGTGAACATCGCGGCCTCTCCGAAGACAGCGATCCGCCCCTGCCCGACATCCATCACTGCGCCCTGGGACCATCCGGCCACGTCGACACTGGTGGTGGAGGGTTCGAACTCCCAGGCCTCATCAGGCATGAGAGAGACGTACCCTTCGGCAAAGGTGAGAACGCTCGTCGCCTCTGCCGGCGCCCGAAACGCCTGTCCGGTGAACGTGGCGATCGAATCGACCCGCTCCTCGGGGCCTGCTCCTTCCGTAACGGCGTGCGTCCCCAGCGAGCCGTCCGCACGACGGAAGACGAGCGGGCCCTGAGCGGTCGTATCCATCGCGAAGCCGTTGTTGAACTCGAAACCGAATGACGCCGCCATCGCGTCCGCAGCTCCCGGGAACGGCATGTGATCGGCAATCAGAAGGAGAGCGCCGCCTTGGTCTACCCACTGACGAACGACCGCGATTTCGGCAGAGGAGAAGGCGGACGGAGTCGGCAGGCTCCAGTCTTCCTTATTTCTAGCGTTGAGGGCGTTGGCGATCACGAGCAGGTCCGCCCCGGCCAGCAGCTCTGGGGTGAACCGGGTGCCACCGCTCCGGACCACGAATCCGTCCGCGCGAAGCAGGTTCGCAAACGCCTGAAACCGACCGGACAGCGTGTGGAAATTGACGTGCGCCTCGTCCAGGAGGACTCGCGGCCCCTCGCCCCGCGGGAAGACCGGGGCGCTCACCGTGGGCACGAAGAGCGAGTCACCGAGCTGTTGAGCCACTGCCGACACCGGGAACACGGCCAGCCCGATCAGGCTAAGCGTCGCCCATTCGCGAAGCGTCCGATTGACGCCGGGAGGCATGGATCGCTTCTGCGTCGGGCGTCGTCGAACGCGGTCAGTCCGGCCGCTGTGTTCGTGCCTGGCCCGAACGAGGATCACCCGCCCCGCCCGTACACGATCACTTCGCCAGTCAATCCGCGCTTGTCGGATTGAATCATGGCTCCGCCGGTGAAGATGAACTCAGAGTCGGTGGCTTCCGGCCCCAAGATCAGGGCCTCCCCACCCAGGTTCGCCGCTTCAGCGACCATGGCGCTGCGAAGGTCGTCGAAGCTGTCGAACACCGTCCCCGAGCTGGATTCGATGGTCGCAATGACCACGTAGGGTTGTTGGGGCTTCTCGAGAAGTACCGTGACCGCGTCGGGCGAGCGCGCTGGCCGCACGACCTGATCCAGGGGTTGCACACTCGTGTTGATGCAGCCTACGGCGAGAACACCGGCCAGTAGTCCGAGCCACCGTCTCATTCTTGCCTCCGGTCGCGGTGCGCCAGCGACGCGTGCCTCACCAGAGCGTGACTACGAGCTTCGGGCGAGGCGACACACGTACCTGTTCCATACCGGGAATGCAGACAGGAGGGTCCTCCGATCACGCGCCCCCCGAGTCGCCCTTCATCTCGACCAGGATCGAGTGGAGCGGCGTTTCGCCGACGTTCTCCAGCGAGTGCGTCCACCATTCCAGATTCTCGAGGAACGCCCCGGTGGGAATCGTCGCCTGGGAGGTGGAGCCGTCGGTCGACCCCGAACTCGAGTTGGCGGTTGTCACGCGCGGCGCGGTTTCAGTCAGCGCTGGTCCGAGGTGGTTCGCTGCCGCGTCTGGCTCGAATCAGCTCCACGGCCTCCACTCGAGCCTCAGCGGTCAGCTCCTCGAGTCGAGGGAAGGTCTCGTCACCCCGGCGCAGCCAGATCTCAGCCAAAGACTCGCCAGCAGAACCCTGAATCAGCCCATCCTCCCGAGGATCCGTCGCCACGTAAAAGAGCGCCTCCTCAGCTTCCGTCTCGTCGTAGTTGGCGAGATCCATGGCTGCGTCGTCGCGCTCATCCAAGCGCGCCGTTGGGTCCATCAACACCGCAATCAGTCCACTTGGTTGCTCCATATGCGTGCCTTGCTCCGACGTCTAAACGTACCAGCGTGCGACCGACAGAATCATGACGTGGACCCAGAATCTTCGGTCCGGATCCAGAGCAGCCGGGAGCCCTCCAACGAGTCGCAGCGCGGTCATGGAGAACAGGAGACCGAAGGCGATCGCCAGGTACTCGAACAGGGTCATCGAGCAGCGTGGCCCGGGCGGACCCTCATCTGCGGCACTCCCTCAGATCACGTAGACACGGACGCCGATCAGGGCCACCAGCATTACGAGCGAACCGGCTACGATGATGCTGTGTACTCGCCGGCTCGCCGTGAAGAAGCCGAGCAGGCCAACCCCGATGGACGCCGTGTGCCCGAACCAGATCCCTGCGTCCAGCGCCTTCAGAGTCTCGATCCCGTCGATCGCGAAGTCGAGGAGCCCCAGCGCCGGCCAGATAGCCAGGATCGCGAACAGAGGCCGTCGAACGCTCTCGTAGTGGTGGGGGAGATCCGTGTCGGCACCGAGATTCCGTGGTAGCACCAGCGCCGCCCAGAAGTACAGCGTGATGGCCATCACGAGCAGGATCCCCAAGTTGCCGAACGTCCATTGAACTCGGTCACGCCAGACATTGACGATCGCGAACCAATAGACCACCAATATCAGGAGAACGAGCACCGCCCAGCCAACCGTGAGCCAATGTATCCGCAGGACTTTCCGGAACTCGATCAGAGACGCGAGACCTGAGAGGATGCGTGTGATTGCCAGGCCGACCACAATGGACAGGATGATGCTGACGAACTCGAAATCACTCATCTGACCGCCTGGTCCGGCCCTGCGGAAGCGCAGAGCAACGTCGCAAGAGAAGCATCACTTGTCCGCTTGGTGCCAGGGCGAGCACTTCAGCGAACGAGACTGAGTGGCTGCTCTGGCGTCAGATAGAGCGCTCGAGCCAAGCTTCGAATTGCAGTTCATCCATTTTCGGAAGAGCTGGAGGACGTCGATCTCGTCACTCTGCTGGATCGAAAGAGCATGTGTTCTACGGAGCCGGGTCAGGGGTGTGGGCGCAGATCGGGTCTCATCGTCCGATGCCTCCCGCCCCGCTCCTCCGTCCGCGTCAACTGGATGGTCCAGGCTCCCACAGTTCAAAGCGGTTCCCCTCCGGGTCTACAGCCCATCCGAAGCGTCCATAATCAAACTCTTCAATC
>JBDHLD010000240.1:0-3819 GCA_039586035.1 Gemmatimonadota bacterium
GGCTAGCCGAACGGCTTGGCGTAGGCCACCAGGCCAGCCAGGGCCGCGAGAAGCGGGATCAGCACCAGGCCCCGGATGGACCAGACCGCGGACCGTCCGGCCGCAAGGACCAGCCCCCCCAGCGTGGTCCAGATCGCGAGCTTCACCCACACCCAGCCCGGGAAGATCGCGCCGTGGTCGACGCCCAATCGGGCCAGCATTCCGAATCCGCCCAGTAAGATCAGGAAGAGGGCACCGCCGTGTAGCCGGGCGAGCCGCTTTCTCCACGGGTCGGGGGCCACCAGAGGCGTGCGCGCCAGGGCCACGGCCAGCACCACGACCAGACCGAAGATCCCAAGGAAGTGGATGGCACGGTAGAACAGGTACGGCACGGCTCAGCCCCCCGTCTCGCGGCGGACGACCGGAGCGACCTCCGTTCCCAGCAACTCGATGGCGCGCATGACTCTGTCGTGGGGCATGGGTCCGACCGTGAGCTGAATCAGGAAGCGCTGGTGGTTGAAGAGCCCGTGTTGGAACAGGATCTTGTCGATGACCTCCTGCGCGCTGCCCACGAACAACGCTCCCCTCGGCCCGCGCTCGGCGTCGAACTGCCGACGACTGGCGGGAGGCCAGCCCCGCTCGCGTCCGATGCGGGTCATGGTCTCGGCGAATGGCGGGAACGCGACGTCCGCTGCTTCCTCGGCGTCGTCCGCGATGAACCCGTGTGAGTTGATGCTCACCGGCAGCTCCGCGGGATCGTGCCCAGCCCGGGCGGCCGCCTCTCGATAGAGATCTACCATGGGCTTGAAGCGCTCGGGCGCTCCGCCGATGATGGCCAACGCCATGGGCAGTCCAAGCGTGGCGGCCCGCACGACAGATCTGGGCGTGCCACCCACAGCGATCCAAATGGGGATGCGTTCCTGAAGCGGCCGGGGATAGACGGCGCGGCCGTCGATGGCTGGCCGGTGTTTGCCCGACCAGGTGACCCGGTCCGATTCTCGTAGCTCCAGGAGCAGGTCCAGCTTCTCCGCGAACAGCTCCTCGTAGTCCGCCAGGTCCTGGCCGAACAGCGGGAACGACTCGGTGAACGATCCGCGACCGGCCATGATCTCTGCTCGGCCACCCGAAAGCAGGTCGAGCGTGGCGAAGTCCTGGAAGACGCGCACCGGATCGTCCGAGCTCAGCACGGACACGGCACTCGTCAGACGGATGTGCTTGGTCCGCGCGGCCGCGGCGGCGAGCACGACAGCCGGTGCCGAGACGGCGTAGTCCGGACGGTGGTGCTCACCCACCCCGAAGACGTCCAGACCCACCTGGTCCGCCAGCTCGATCTCCTCGAGCAGGTCACGCAGACGCTCACGGGCGCCCATCTGCCGACCGGTGGCTGGGTCGAGGGCGGTCTCGGCGAAGGTGTAGATTCCGATCTCCATGGCGCGACAACCTATCGCCGTTTCGCTCGTCGAACGAACGCCCGGGGCGCGTAAGGCACGAGAGGCCAGGGAAAGGGACCCGAGGCGACCCTCCCCCTCAAGGTTCGGGCCCATGCGACCGATAGGGGGAGTGAGGGGAGCAGCCCGCCGGAAGCCGACGGCAGACCACCTCGACGGA
Source organism: Gemmatimonadota bacterium (assembly GCA_039586035.1). Taxonomy (GTDB): domain Bacteria; phylum Gemmatimonadota; class Gemmatimonadetes; order Longimicrobiales; family Gaopeijiaceae; genus JBDHHQ01. The sequence goes on from JBDHLD010000240.1 coordinate 1,588, forward strand.
GCGCGACATGGACCAACACGGAGCGGCGGCCCAGGGACGGGAAGGTCCTGAGGCACCCGGGGGGGCTCCCTACGTCCTGGACGACGAATGGCCACCGGTGTCGGGACGTGTCGACCTGTCCGGCGAGGACCTGAGGGACAAGGACTTCACGGGAGCGGACCTGGACGGAGCGAACCTGTCCGGCTGCAACCTGTCGGGTGTGCACCTCTTCAAGGCCTCACTTCGGGGTGCCAACCTGTCCCGGGCGGACCTGTCCGGCGCGGAGCTATCCGGGGCCGACCTGTCCAATGCGCTGCTGGAAGAGGCCAATGCGTCGAACGCGGGCTTCGGCATGGCTTCGCTGCGGAGCGCGAAGCTCTTCGGCGCCAAGTTGGAGGGTGCCACGTTCAGCAAGAGCGACCTCACCGGCGCCGACCTCCGGTGCGCAACGCTGGCCAGGGCCAGGTTCCGGGAGTCGAATCTGACGGGGTGCGACTTCACGTCCGCCGACCTCACCGGGTCCGACCTCTCGCTGGCGACCGTTGCCGAAGCATCCTTCCGGAACGCCGACTTCCGGGACTCCCGGCTCCGCAGCCTCAAGGGGTTCGACCGCGCTGACTGGATCGGTGTGGACATCCACAACGTCAACCTGGCCGGTGCCTATCGGCTCCGTCGGTTCGTCGTGGATCAGAACTACCTCAAGGAGTTTCGCCAGAGCAGCCCGGCCGCGAAGTGGCTGTACTGGGTCTGGTGGGCCACCAGTGACTGCGGCCGGAGCATCACGAGATGGGGCCTCTGGATCGTGGCCCAGACCGTGCTCTTCGCGTGGCTCTACTCGATGGTGGGCGTCGACTACGGGGACCAGCCCACCCCGCTTTCGCCCTTGTACTACAGCGTAGTGACGTTCACGACCCTGGGATACGGCGATATCGTCCCCGTGACGCCCGCCGCGCAGCTGGTGGCCATGGTCGAGGTGCTCTTCGGTTATGTGATGCTCGGGGGGCTGCTGTCGATCTTCAGCAACATGATCGCTCGGAGGGGGGAGTAGCGACCGTGATCAGACTGTTCACCAAACGGAGCGCGGACCCGCACAAGGATCTGGTGGCGATGCTGGGGGGCTACGAGCTACCGAGCTTCCGGACCACGGTGGTCTCGACATTGCGGCTGCTGCGAGACGATAACGCCTCGAGCGAGCAGATCGCCGGCCAGATCGAGCTCGACCCGGGTCTCCAGATGCGCGTGCTGCGAACGGTGAACGCCGCAGCCTTCGGTCTCTCCACCAAGGTCTCGTCGGTCCCCCACGCGATCAATCTGCTGGGACGCTCCCGCCTCGAACCGCTAGTCCTCACCGTGGCGGTCAAGGACGCCCTGCCGTCCGGGCAAATACCGGGCTTCGATGCAGGCTGTTTCTGGCACCACTCGGCCGTGCGGGCCATGGCGGCTCGGGGGTTCGCGCGCCGTCTGCACCCGCGGACCCAGGAAGAGGCGTTTGCGGCCGGGCTGCTGTTGGACCTGGCCGTTCCCGTGCTCGCGTCGGCGAAGGGCGCCGAATACGTGGAGACCTACCGCTCGGCCACTGACGACCCGTCTGCCAGTCTGGTCGCGCTCGAGCGATCGTCCCTGGGCTATGACCACACCGTCGCCGGACAGCTCGAGGTCGAGGCCGGGATTCGGCTGGCGGCCCTGCTACGAGATCAGGACGGGCCGGGCGACGTGGACCCCATCGTCACGGCGGCTTCGGAACGCTACGACGTCTCCCCGGAAGACGCCGTCACGATCATGCAGGCGGCCTTCGAGGAGGCTGGCCACTTCTCCGGTCTGATGGCTTGATGGTTTCCGGCCCCTCAGGCGGGCCCCACCTCCCGGGGTAGGGGAGCGAGGCGCCTCTCCTCCATGCCCCCCGGTCCTCTCACGTGGCGGCCCCCCGAGCGGTCCTCGACTGGCTACCGGTCGTTCACGGGCTCCAATCGCACCACCGCCGTCGGCTCGGCTTCCCGATGGTCGATGGCCAGGTAGATGTACCCGTCCGGTCCCTGCCGGACGTCGCGGATGCGGCCGAGCCCCTGGACCAGAGTCTCCTCCGCCACGACTTCGGGGCCGTCGAGTGTCAGGCGGGCCAGCTGCTGGCCGTTCAAGCCCCCCACGAACATGCTCCCGCGCCAATCGGCAAAGACGGAGCCGGTGTAGACCATCAGCCCTGACGTGGCGATGGAAGGCACCCAGAAGTGGACCGGCGGCTCCATGCCCTCGCGG
>JBDHLD010000241.1:0-3218 GCA_039586035.1 Gemmatimonadota bacterium
CCGGCAGAGAATCCAGGCGCACACCTCGCCGTTGGACGCCCGGTGCCCGCCGCCGACATCGACCAACAGACGCCAGCAGGTCCAGTGAGCTTCGTCCACCTTCACGTCCACTCCGAGTTTTCTCTCCTCGACGGCGCAAACCGCCTCTCCGACCTCATCCGCAGGACCCAGGAATACGAGATGCCGGCCCTGGCCCTCACGGACCACGGCTGCCTCTTCGGTGCCTGGAACTTCCAGAAGGCCGCTCGCAAGGAGGGCGTCAAGCCCATCATCGGGATGGAGGCCTACGTCGCACCCGGCGACCGGCGGGACCGGACCCGTGGGGGTCGCGGAGAGAAGGCGTACTACCACCTGGTGTTGTTGGCCCGCGACCCGGAGGGCTACCGGAACCTGGTGAAGCTCTCGTCGATCGGGTACACGGAGGGGTTCTTCTACCGCCCCCGGGTGGACCGGGAAGTGCTCGAGCGCCACTCCGAAGGCCTGATCGTTTCTTCGGCGTGCATGGCCGGCGAGGTGGCCCGTCACCTGATGGCCGACAACCGCGCCGCCGCGCGAGAGGCGGCCGAGTGGTACGCGAACGTCTTCGACGACCGATACTACCTCGAGGTCCAGGCCCACGACTCCGACGGCCAGGCGGACTTGAACGCCAAGGTGTTCGGTCTCGCCGACGAGCTCGGTCTCCCTGTGGTCGCCACCAACGACTCGCACTTCCTGCGGCGCGAGGACCACGACGCCCACGACGTCCTGCTCTGTATCGGTCTCGGCAAGGACCGGGAGGATCCGCAGCGCATGAAGTACGACGAGGGTCTGTACTTCAAGAGCGCTGAAGAGATCGCAGAGCGGTTTCCGGACCGACCCGATGTCCTCGAGAACACGCTGGCCATCGCCGATCAGGTGGATCTCGGCTTCGAGCGGACGTATCACGTTCCGGCCTTCCCCTTGCCCGAGGGCGAAGTCGACGAGAACGACTACCTGGTCAAGCTGGCCACGACCGGTGCCGAGGGGCGCTACGGGTCGCCTCTCCCCCACCCGGTGAAGGAGCGGCTCGACTACGAGCTCTCCGTAATCCTCGAGACCGGGTACGCCGGGTACTTCCTCATCACCGGCGACTTCATCCGATGGGCCAAGGAGCACGACATTCCGGTCGGACCCGGACGCGGCTCCGCCGGTGGCTCCCTGGTGGCCTACGCGCTGGGAATCACGAACATCGACCCCATCGCGTTCGACCTGGTCTTCGAGAGGTTCCTGAACCCCGAGCGGATCTCGATGCCCGATATCGACATCGACTTCTGCTTCGAGCGACGCGGCGAGGTGATCGACTACGTGCGCCAGAAGTACGGCCACGACGCCGTTGGTCAGATCATCACCTTCGGGACCATGAAGAGCCGCGCCGTGATCCGCGACGTAGGCCGCACGCTCGGGTTCGAGCCGTCGGAGACGGACAGAATCGCCAAGCTCATCCCCAATCAGCCGGGGTCGGCGTACACCGTCGAGGAGGCGACCGAGAAGATTCCCGACGTGAAGGCCATGTACGAGTCGGGGGAGCGGTACCGCCAGCTCTTCGACTACTCGATGGTGCTGGAGGGCCTGAGCCGGCACGCGTCGGTGCACGCCGCGGGGGTGGTCATCGCCCCCGGTCCTCTGGACGACTACGTACCCGTCTGCATACAGCAGAAAGGCGGCAGGAACGGCCGGTCCAACGGGAGCGACACGGGCAAGGAGTTCACCGGGCCCGAGATCGTGACCCAGTACGACATGAACTGTCTCGAGGACGCCGGGATGTTGAAGATGGACTTCCTGGGCCTCAAGACGCTCACGGTGATCCATGACGCCGTGGAGATGGTGAAGGCCCGGGTCGGAGAGCTGCGTCACCCCGGTACCAGTGAGTGCTACGAGACCATGGACGCGGTGCCCCTGGACGACCCCCAGGTCTACGCCATGCTGGCCCACGGTGGCACCCAGGGCGTATTCCAGTTCGAGTCGAGCCTCGCCACGGACAAGCTCCGGGCCATGCGCGCCGACCGCTTCGAGGATCTCGTCGCCACCAACGCCCTCATCCGCCCGGGCCCGCTGGATTCCGGGATGACCGACGTCTACATCCGCCGCAAGCTCGGGCAGGAACCGGTTTCCTACCCACATCCGGACCTGAAGTCGACGCTGGAGCCCACGTACGGCATCATCGTGTATCAAGAGCAGGTGATGCGGATCCCCAACGTCTTGGCGGGCTACTCCCTCGGACAAGCGGACGTGCTCCGCAAGGCCGTGGGGAAGAAGATCCCGAAGCTCATCAAGGCGGAGCTCGGCAAGTTCGTAGGCGCGGCGCAAGACGCTGGGGTGGACAAACGCACCGCGGCGGACCTGGCCGAGCAGATCGAAACCTTCGGACGGTATGGATTCAACCGCAGCCATTCCGCCGCGTACTCACTCCTCTCGTATCAGACGGCGTGGCTGAAGTGCCACTACCCTGCCGAGTTCATGGCGGCCTTGCTGTCTTCGGTTCTGGACAAGACCGACGACGTGGTGAAGTACATCGGCGAGTGTCGGGACATGGCCCGCTGGGTCCCCGACCTGGAAGACTCGCTCGTCGTCCTCCCGCCCAACGTCAACGAATCGGGCTGGAAGTTCACTGTCACCGGCCCCACCGAGATCCGCTTCGGCCTGGGAGCCGTCCGGGGCGTGGGCTCCGCGGCGGTGCGCTCCATCATCGACGCCCGGGAAGAGGCGGGCCCCTTCGACTCTCTCTTCGACTTCGTGAGCCGCGTCGACATCCGGGCGCTGAACAAGCGAGCGGCCGAAGCGCTGATCGCCGCGGGCGCGCTGGATTCCTTCGGCCACCGCGCCCAACTCCTCGCCGGGCTGGACACTGCCTACGGCGAGGCCCAGCGACGACAAGACGACGCCGTGGCGGGGCAGGGCTCCCTGTTCGGCGCCGAGTCCGCGCTCCCACAGGAGGAGCCACCGCTCCCCACCGTGCCGGAGTGGGCCGAGGCGGATCGGCTCGCCCGTGAGAAGGACGCCCTGGGCTTCTTCATCTCGGGTCATCCGCTGGAACGCTTCCAGGACATCGTGCGCGCCTACGAGCCCGTCTCCACCGCGAATCTGGGCCAGTTCCTCGGCCAGGCGGTGGAGCTTCCCTGCGTCGTCACTGCGGTGACCCGGCAGATCTCACGGCGCAATGGCGCCGAGTGGGGCAAGATCACGGTGGAGGACTTCATGGG
>JBDHLD010000242.1:0-3215 GCA_039586035.1 Gemmatimonadota bacterium
CGGTTCCCGTCCAGCAGACAATGGCCGGCCGCACCTCGACCCCGTAGAAAGGCGGCGTGTCGATGGGCCGCATGCCGCTCGCGCGGGGCTTGAAGAAGGCGCTGTCAGAACCGGTCGCGCAGTCGGCGTTATACCGTTCTATGGTGCCCGAAAGTGCTGCACCGTCCACCTCGATTCGAGCGGCGAGATCCGCCAGCGTGTCGGCCCGCGCGATCGTCCCGTCCTCTGCTTTCTGCGCCAGCACCTCGTCGACCCAGAACGCCTGAGAGAAGGGCGTGCGCCGGGCCGCCGCCCGGGCTGGCTCGTCGAACACCGCAAAGGCGCGCCCCCCCTGCTGCTTTATCAGCCCACCCAGCACCGTGTAGGAAGCGGTCTCGTCGGCAAAACGCCGGCCCTGCTGGTTGACCAGGATCAGCCAGCCCGGCAGCAGCACCTCGAGATCGCGCGAAAACCCGGGCGTCACCAGCAGCAGGCCCCGGTTATGGCCGTCGATCGCAGCGCCCACCGCACTGCCCAGCTTCAGACCGTCACCCCGCGCCATGGGGCTGCCGATGTACCAGGACCAGTTTCCCGCGGCCGCAGCATCCGGATAGTGCTCGGCCAGCAGCTCCGGATTGGCGCCGAACCCGCCCGCTGCAATCACCACCGCGGCACAGCTGGCCTCGTCGTTGCCGCTGCGAATACCGGTGATCGCGCCTTGCTCAGATCTGAGCAGCGCATCGACCCTGGCATCCAGCACCAGATCCACGCCGCGGCTGGCGCGGTGGGCTTCCAGCACAGCAACCACCGCCGCACCCTCCCCTTGCGGCTGATGTCCTCGAGGGGTTGAACCGATACCGGACCGATAAACACGCTCCGGTGGGAAAACCACCCCGAGATCCATGAGCCACTCGAGGGTGGGGGCGGCGAGATCACAGTAGCGGCGAACCACCGAAGGCTCCACCATCCACTGATTGAGCGTCAGGTAGTGTTCGAACATGGCATCGGCCGTGTCGTCCGTCACCCCGGCGGCAGCCTGCACGCTGGTCCCGGCGGCGTAGAAGTGCCCGCCGCTCAGGCGCGAGGAACCACCGGGCTGCTTATCCGCCTCCATGACCAGCACGCTCGCCCCCGCATCGGCGGCCGCGACGGCGGCGGACAGACCCGCCGCGCCGGATCCGACCACGATCACGTCGTAGTCTCTGCTCACCGTGCTCAGCCCGGCAACCGCGCGCGCCAGGGGCTGCCCTCCTTCGGATAGGGATACTGCAGGTAGTACTCCGACTTCATTCGAATGAGATCGTGAGCCGCTTCGAACGCATCGACCACCGCCGGCGGTAGCGGCCCTTTGCCGGCCGCCAGCATGATGGGGTCGAGCTGTGCCGGACGCGACACGCCGATCAGGATGGCATCGCCCGCGGTCGCATCCACCGCGCTGTGGTGCTGGGTCCAGCGGACGGCCGCCTCCAGCACGCCGTCGAGCCCCGCGGCTTCGGCCGCCGTGCTGATCAGATCGAGGGCTGCAAACATCTCGTCCCGGTTCAGATAGCGCTCCTCGTACTGCCTGATGCGGCGCTTCTGAGCGAACCGGTCCACCCCCTGCACCGGTGCCACCCCTTTGCGGTACTTGCCGGTCAGAAAGCCGCTGGCGAGCGAGCCGTGGGTGTAATAGCGCAGGCCGTAATTGCGCAGCACCGGGACCAGCTCGTACTCCGCGCTGCGGTTGAGCGCGTTGTACACACCCTGGTAAACGGTAGGGGCCACGTAACCCTGCCGGGCGCAGTACTGGCAGATCTCGACCACCTGCCAGGCAGGAAAGTTCGACAATCCGAAAGCCTCGAACTTGCCCGCCCGATGCCCCGCGTCGATTTCGGCCAGGGTGTCCTCCAGCATGATCTCAGTGGCCGGCATGTGAATGTAGAAGATATCGACCGACTTGCGGCGCAGGGCGGCAAGGGACTGGTCCAGCTGCGCCATGGGGCCTCCGGGGAGGCTCGGGTGATACTTGGTGCCAATGTCCAGCGCCCTGGCGCTTTCGATCCGGCCCAGCACCGCCTCGCAGTTACCGTTCTGGTAGACCCTGGCGGTATCGAGCTCCCGGCCGCCCCGGGCTGCGAACGCGCTCAACAGGGCGTCACAGGCCTCGTCGGTTGCCAGCGGGTGATCCCGGGTGCGCTCGCTGGGCTTGCCGAACGCCACCGCACCCAGGACGATGGGTGCGGCGCCAGCCCTGGTTTCGTTGTCAGTCATTCGCGATGATCCTGATGCCTGTTGTGTCGTCGGTGGTCGCAGCCACGCCCGGCGGGCCGTCCGGCCTACAGATGCTGGGTGAGCCCGCCGTCCAGCGGAAAGATCTGCCCGGTCACGAAGCCCGCCCCACTGCCCGCCAGCCACACCGCCATGGGGCCAAGGTCTTCCCGGGTCCCGGCGCGCTTGGCCATGGTGAAGCGCACGGCCCGGGCCGCTTCCGGGTCATGCTCATCGAGCCGGTCGGTCATCCAGTCCATCCAGCCCAGCGCAATGCCATTGATCGAGATCCCTTCGGGGGCCACCTCCTGAGCCAGTGCCCGGATGAAGTTCTGCAGCGCGCCGTGAGCGGCGGAGTAGATGGCGGTGTTCGGCAACCCACGGCCACCGAGCACGTGAGTGAACAGCACCACGTTGCCGCCGCGGCCCTGCTCGAGCATCCGGGTCACCACGCTTCGAACCGCGGCGAAGCTCGAGGTGAAGTTGGCCGCCAGCACCTCCTCGACCTCGGCTGGGGTGGTCTCGCCGATCGGCCTGGCCAGAAACCGGTCCGCCGCGCAGACCAGCACGTCGATACCCCCAAGCTCTTCCACAGCCTGCGCCACCGCATCAGCCACCTCGCCCGCCGTCAGCGCGTCGAGTGCCGCGACCTCGGCACCGGCTTCCCGCAAAGCCTCGGCGACCGCCGAGCCCGCCGGTGAGTCCGCGGCGTAGACCAGGGCGCGCTTACCGCTCAGATCGAAGTGCTCTATCGTCGGTGCCGCCATGCTCAATCCTCCAACTCGTGGGCCGGGACGAAGTCAACGGGGCCCAGACCGCCCGCCAGACCGCCGCCGTCGATGATGAAGTGCTGACTGGTCACATAGCTCGACGCATCACTGGCCAGGTACACGGCCAGCGGGCCAAGCTCCCACCACTCGCCCAGCCGCCGCACGGGAATTCTCGCGCCCCGCTGCCTGGCGATGGTCTCCGCCTGCTCGCCAACCGGT
>JBDHLD010000028.1:0-83208 GCA_039586035.1 Gemmatimonadota bacterium
CGGCTGCCAGGGAGGCGGATTCGCAGTCGTGGATGAGCAGGGCAAGTCCGTAGAACCGCCACCCCCGGGCAGGATTTCCACCATACACGTCAGCCAGACGCCGGTGCAACAACTAGGGGCACCGCGGCGCGCGTCGCGCCTCGCCATCCCTCACGCCTTCCTCCACATTGGTGAGTTCGAGAGGAACGACTCTCCTGAGGGCAGCATAGAGGCCGCGACGAATTCGATGTACCGCGGGACCTTGAACCGCGCCAGGCGCTCGTTCACGAAGCGGTGGACGGCGGCCTCATCCGTCGCTGGCCCGTCGGGCTTCAGCTCGACGTACGCCTTGACCTCTTCCCCACGCATGGGATCGGGAACCGGGATGCAGGCGGCCGTCCGGACCGCTGGGTGTAACGACAACACGGCCTCCACCTCGGCGGCCGAGATGTTCTCGCTGGCGCGCGTCCGACCAGGCGGTAGCGGCCCTCGTCGTCCCGGATGACCAGGTCCCCCGTGCGTGCCCATCCGTCCGGCATCCACGCGGTCGTGGCCTCCGGGTCGCCTCCGGTCTCTAGCCGGCAGCGGCCTTCCTGTGCTCGATGACCTCGAGCGCGGCCGCGACGTTCTTCTCCCGGATACCGAGCTTCTCATAGATGCGGAGCTGTCGCTCCACCGAGCCGAGGGCCTGGTCGCCGGCGCGAGCCAGGGCGTTCCGATAGTACTTGGCGACCACCCCTGGCTTCCCGGACGTAAGCGACTTCAGGTCGGCCTGGCTGATGAGCAGCCATGGGTCCTCCTTGCCCTGGCGCTCGTTTCTCGCCAGCGCGGCCTCGATGGACGCCTCCACCATGGCCTCGAGCTTGGTCCTGCGTCGCTCTTCCTTCGCCAGGAGCCTGGCCCCGTCCTCGTCCTCGTCGAGCTCCGACTCCCAGAGGTCCGGGTTGGCCTCGGCCAGCTCGACGCGCACCGTCACGAGGGCCAGGGCGTTCAGTCCGGAGTAGTAGTGGTTGAGATCCTGCTGGAAGCCGTTCTCGTATGCGTCGATGGACCTGAGCAGGAAGGGTGACATCAGGGCGGCCTCACGACGAGATTCCGTGTCCGCGGCGCTCTGCCAGTCCGCGAGCCAGCGCGTCTTCGCGTTGCTGCCTTCCAGTGAGCGCAGTTCGGCGATCTCGTCAGGCGTCGCGTCCTGCCGCTCGTGAATGCGCAGCAGCGCCTGGTCCGAAGCGGTGAGGTCGTCGATCTTCGCGTAGATGGTTCCGAGGCGGCTGTTGGCTTCGATGTCCGTCGGCTCGAGCCTGCGAACGGCTTCCCAAGCCTCCGCGGCCTGCGGCCAGACCTGCAGCCCGAAGAGCGCCTGGGCCGCGAGACGCAGACCTTTGGCCTCCCACTTGGGCTTGTCGTCGCGCACGCGGTGCGCCATGGCGGCCAGCTCGTCGGTGTTCCGCTCCCGTTCGGCGGCCCAGACGGACTCCCGGAAGTCCCGCGGTACCGCCATGAGACGCTCGGGGTGCTGGGACTGCAGCCCGGGGAGCATCTTGAACACGGGACTGTCGGGGTTCTCGTTCTTGATCGTGGCCTCGAGCACCTTGACGAGCTCGTCGACGTACGCTTCGGGCGCGTTGACGTCGTACCAACAGTATCGATCGGTGAGCAGGTCGAAGGGCACGTCATCGGCCCCGTTGTTGATCAGCACCGTGCGCTTTTCCCGCACCGCGTGACGGATGCCCAGCTCATAGAAGACGTTGGCGTTGTGGATCGAGATGTCGGCGATCACGACGTCCGCGGTGCAGATGAGCTCGAACATGTCCTCCCTGATGTTCCCGGCCTCGATGATCTCGACCGTCGTGCCACCGCCCAGACCGGCGGCGTCGATGGCGGGTCCGATGAGCTTGGTGTGGACGTCCTCGAAATCGATCTCGTTGCCCTTGGAGTCCTTCTTCTTGTTGAACGGCCGGATGGTGAATGCGCGGGCCATGGATCTCCCCTGAACGAAAATGTTGTTGGCGGCGCCGGGCGGAGCGACCAAGCCCGGACCGGGGGTCCCTCACTTCAGGTCGAAGCGTCTCGGGAAGTGCTTCGTATCGATCCTGCTCGTGCTGTCGATCTCAGCCAGCTCCTTGAGCAGCTGCATGTTGCCCGGCTCGTCCATCTCGGTGAGGGACTCCAGCGTCTCCTTGTCGATTCCGGGCTTGAGACCGTCTACGGATTCCCTGGTCAGCGAGAGGTCGTAGCGCTGGTACACGAAGCTCGACCCACCGCCGACGGAGTCATCGCGCAAGCTGCCGATCTCACGGTCGATGACGCGGTGCGTGTCCCCCTCGGACAGCCACTGGACCAGCGTCTCGACCAGCGCACCCGAGTCGTCCATCAGCGAGAGAAGCGACTGCATCGCCCCCTTGGCGGTGATCCACGTGGGCTCTTTGCCCGGGTGTCCGCGGCCAGTCCCTACGGACACGACCAGTAGCTTGTCCGCGCCGGTGTCCCATCCGACCCGGTAGCCCTCGAGGGTCGCGTACATGAACGCCTGAAGCGTGGGGTTGTTGAAGGGACTCACCCCGCCGTCGACGAATTCGCCCTTGACGGTCTTGAACCCCTTCTTCTGGCGGATGACGATCTTCTCGGGGTCGAAGAAGCTCGGGGCGGCCGTCGACGCGCGCACGACCTTCCACAGCGGGTAGTCCTTGTTGGAGATCCAGTCGTCGTTCTTGCCGGCCTGGTAGTACGCACCCCCGGGGTTATTTCCCAGGGGCCAGGGGCTCCCCGTGTCCATTCGCTTGGTCATGACCAGCAGACCGGTCTTGAGCTCACGGCCGCCCAGCGTCGTGTCGCTACCGAAAACCCGGCGCAGGTGCTCGGTCAGCTTTTCGTGGCTGTACCGAGCCCTGAGGATGCCCTTTCTCCAGCGGCTCCTCCGAAAGACCTCTCGACCGAGGCGCATGTATATCTGGGTGAGCTCGTCGACCGACATCCCCAGCGCGGTGGCAGCGGCAATGATGGCCCCCGTAGACGTGCCGGCGATGAGATCGAAGTAGTGACACAGCCGGAAGTCGTCGCCCCCACCATGCCGGGCCCGGAGCAGATCCTCGATCCGCTTGAGGTAGCCCAGCGTTACGATCCCACGGAGCCCTCCACCGTCGAGGGCGAGAATCCGCTTGGGCCCCGCTGTCTGGAAGTGCTGGTTCCGCGTGAGCTTCTTGTAGGACATGGTCTCTCCGGACGGGGCGTTCCGTCGGTCAGGGGCGTTTGCGTGCCGGGCAGGGCTTGCCCGTGCGGTCCCGACTCGGCAGTGCAAGTCGCGACCGCCGGTCAATTCGGGATCGTCACGCTGATGAGCTGGTTGCCCGGGGCTCTTTTCGGGGCTCAGGCCTTGTCGATGTCGTGGGTCACGATCTGCGCGAGGGGGGACGTCTATGATCCGGAGCCGGAGTCGATGGGGTCAAGCAAACTCTTGTTTCCAGGGGCGGCTCCAGGTATCTGGCGGCGGTCGGGTCGAGGCACCCGTCACGGATGGGCGCCGGATTCATGGCCGGACTTGCCGCGGGCTTCACTCGCCCCAAACCGTCTCGAAAACCCGGAGGTAGTTCCCGCCCAGAAACTTCAGGATCACCTCGTCGGAGTGGCCCCGGGCGGCAAGGGCCTCGGTCAGGCGAGGGACCTTGCTGATGTCCTCCAGGCCCGCGGGCGCGAGCTCCAGCCCGTAGTGGTCGCTGCCGAGACCGACGTGGTCGGGTCCCATCACGTCGAGGGCCGTCTCGATGTCGCGGACGACGCTGGCCAGGTCTCGGTGCGCGACGTGGATGAGGCCGACGACGCCGCCACAGCCGGCGACTGCCTCGAGCATCGCCCGGTCGCGGGGCAGCTCGAGGCGGGGACGGGGGAGCCTGCCCCCCGCCAGGTCCTGGGCGTCTGCCGCGGTGTCGGGGAACATGGTGGGTGTCGTGTGTGACAGGATGACCGGCCGCTCGGTGAGCTCGAGGATCTCCCAGAACCCGACCTCGCCGATGTGCACCAGGTCGATCACGATCCGGAGCCGGTCCAGGCGCTCCACTACCTGCCTGCCCAATGACGTCAGGCCACCCTGCCGGTCTGCGGCCCAGCAGCCGTCGGCGAAGAGATTGCGCCGCGTGTGCGTCAGGCTCGCGGACCTGAGCCCCAGCGCGTGGTAGAGGTCGAGGAAGCGCGGGTCCGTGCCCAGGGCCTCGCACCCTTCGAAGGTGAGCACCAACGCGACCTTGCCGTCCTCATTGGCCCGGCGGATATCGGCGACCGTAGTGGCGAGCACCAGATCGTCGTGGCGAGCGATCTGATCGTGGAGGTTCCACACCATTTCCATGCCGCGCCGGAAAGGATCGCTGAGCCAGTCGTCGTCGAGATAGATGGCGCATAGCTGCGCGGTGACGCCCCCCTCCTTCCAGCGGGGGACGTCGTACTGACCCATGCAGCCGAACCACGCGGTGTGGGGAGCCATGCCGAACTTCACGATCGGGTGGCGCTCGAGCCCGGGCGGCGCCGGCCAGTCCAATCCGGGGACCCGGGCCCGCTCCCCAAGGGTCATCTTGCCCTCGGTGACTGGAATCAGGATGTCACAGTGGCCGTCGACGACGATGGCGCGGGCGTGCAGCGCCTGGGCGCGAGCGCGAGCGTCGTTCATGCACGGACCCTTCCGGGGGAGCGCGGCGACCAACCCGTAGCCAGCGCGTCGGCCAGCGCCTCCAGGCTTTCCAGGTTGTGGACCGGTCGGTGATCGTCTACGTGCGGGAGCAGCGCCCGTATGCCGCTGGCCCGCGGCTCGAAGCCCTCGTAGCGCAGCAGTGGGTTGAGCCATACGAGGCGGCGGCACGACCCGCGAAGACGCTCCGCCTCACGACCGACCTCGGCGCCGCCCTCTCGATCCAATCCGTCCGTGATCAGCAGGACGTTGGCTCCTTGACCCAGGACACGTCTGGACCAGTCCCGATTGAACGCGTGGAGGCAGGCGCCGATCCGGGTGCCGCCCGACCAGTCCTTGCAGGTCTTTCCGACCCGATCGAGCGCCAGGTCCACGTCCCGGTGACGGAGCGCGCGCGTGACGTTGGTCAGGCGCGTTCCGAAGAGGAACGTGTGAACCCGGTCCCGGGCGTTGGTCAGCGCGTGTATGAAGTGGAGCAGCATGCGGGCGTACCGGTCCATGGAGCCCGAGATGTCGCACAGCACCACCAGCGGTGGAGGCCGGAGAACCGGCGCCCGCCACTGCAGTGGGATCAGGCCCGAGCCGGAGCGCAGGCCGGTCCGCAGCGTGGCCCGCATGTCCACCCGCGCGCCTGCCGCATCGGGGCGGTAACGCCGGGTCGGTCTGGGGCAGATGGCCAGCGCCATGCGCGTCATCGCCGCCCGGGCCGCGTCCATCTCCTCGCGTGACATGTCCTCGAAGTCCCGCGAGCGAAGACGCTCCTGGTCGGACCACGTCATGACCACGTCGACGCGGTCTTCGGATCCGGACGGCGCCGATCGGGGTCGTCGGCCACGACGTCCGGCCGCCTCGGCCAGCCTGCGGGAGACGGGTCGCGCGCGAGGTCGGCGTAGCCGCTCCACGGTGGGAAGCAGGTCCGCCAAAGGCTCGGGTGCCCCGAGCGGGTCGCGCCAGAACATCTGGAAGGCCTGACGAAAGAGCTCCCGGTCCTCGGGTCGACTGACCAGGACCGCGTGCAGCGCCCAGTACATGTCGGTGCGCCGAGCGACGCCAACGGCCTCGACCGCGGCAACGGCGTCCAACGTCCGGCCGGGGCCAACGGTGAAGCCGGCGGCCCTGAGCAGGCGGACGAAGTGCATGACGTTGGCCGCGAGCACCTCGGCTCCGAGATCGGGCCGTCCGGAGGGGTGGCTCCCTACGGGCTTCACGCGCGTGGCGCGGCCGCCAGCTCGCGCTCCACGTCCCGGAGCGTCTGCGCGGCTTCGTCGCCCCGGAGTCGTTCCACGTCATCCTGGTACTTCAGCAGGACGCCCAGCGTGTCGTTCACCACGTCGGGATTCAGCTCCACCTGGTCCAGCGCCAGCAGCGCCCGGGCCCAGTCGATGGACTCGGCCACGCCGGGCACCTTGAACAGGTCGGCGTCCCGAATGCGCTGGACGAAGGCGACCACCTGTCTCGATAGGCGCTCCGGCGCCCCCGGGACCTTGACCCGCAGGATCTCCAGCTCCCGGGCCGCGTTCGGGTAGTCGATCCACTGGTAGATGCAGCGGCGCTTCAAGGCGTCGTGCACCTCCCGCGTGCGGTTCGAGGTGATGATCACGAGGGGCGGCCGATCGGCCCGGATCGTGCCCACTTCGGGTACCGTGACCTGGAAGTCGGACAGCACCTCGAGCAGGAACGCCTCGAAGGGCTCGTCCGTCCGGTCGAGCTCGTCGATGAGCAGCACCGGCGGACCCTCGATGTGGGGCTCCAGCGCTTCGAGGAGGGGGCGGCGGATCAGGAAGTGCTCGCTGAAGATGTCTGCCGAAAGGCGGTCCCGATCCATGCCCTCCGTCGCCTCGACGACGCGGATCTCGAGCATCTGGCGGGCGTAGTTCCACTCATAGACCGCCGACGCCAGATCCAGCCCCTCGTAGCACTGGAGACGGATGAGTCTTCGGCCGAGCGCCTCTGCCAGCGTCTTCGCCAGCTCCGTCTTTCCTACGCCGGCCTCGCCTTCCAGGAAGAGCGGGCGCTCGAGGGTGAGCGACAGGAAGAGAGACGTGGCGAGACCCCGGTCGGTGACGTATCCGCCCGACGCCAGGAGGTCGAGGGTCTGGTCGACCGATCCGGGAAGGGGGAGCGGCGAGGAACGGGCGGATGGCGCGTCGCCCGCTTCGGACGCGGGCATTCCTCCGCTGTGCCGAGGCTCGGTCACCGCCTGGCTCCCTGCGTATTGCGCTCAACGTGTCGGGGCGGGGCTTCGGCGCCTCCGCGGCCCGCCCCGCACCGCTGCCCGCGTCGTACGACCTCGAGCCGCTGCCCGCGTCCGATCAGCCGCATCCCGCCACGGCCCGGCGAGCCATGACGCCTATGAGGTGGGCCCGGTATTCGGCTGAGGCGTCGAGATCCGACAGTAGGTTGCCGGGGAACACGGCAGGGTCGGCGATGGCGGCCGGATCGAAGCTGCCGGCCAGGGCCCTCTCCATGGCAGCCTCCCGGAAGACACCGGGCGCCGCCCCGGTTACGGCGACGCGCACACCGTCGGCGGTGCGAGCGACGAAGACGCCCACGATGGCGTAGCGAGACGCCGGGTTCGGGAACTTGGCGTAACAGGCGGCGTCCGGGACGGGGAAGCGCACGCCGGTGATCACCTCGTCCGTCTCCAGCATCGTGTCGAACATGTGGCCGAGGAAGTCCTCCGCGGCGATCTCCCGGCGGTCCGTCAACACCGTCGCCGCGAGACCCACCAAGGCCGCCGGGTAGTCCGCCGCGGGATCGTTGTGGGCGACGGCGCCTCCCAGCGTCCCTCGGTTGCGCACCTGGGGATCGCCGATCCCCTCGGCCAGATCGGCCAAAGCGGGGATGAGCTCCCGAACCACCGGGGACTCCGCGACGGCGGCGTGGGTGGCCATGGCCCCGACCACCAGGGAGTCGCCGTCCCTGGATATCGCGTCGAGCCCCTCTATCCCACTCAGCGACACGACGTCGCTGGGCGCCGCGAGCTCGAGCTTCATGACCGGAAGCAGGCTCTGGCCTCCTGCCAGGAACTTCCCCTCCGGAGCGGAGCTCATGGCCGCGATGGCCTCCTCGACGGAGCCAGGGCGATGGAATTGGAAGTCTTGCATGGTTCGCCTCCGTCAGGCTTGTGCGTCCCGGATCGCTCGCCACACCCGCTCAGGCGTGGCCGGCATGTCGACGTGTCGCACGCCGTACTCGGACAGCGCGTCCACGATGGCATTGATCACCGCCGGCGGCACGCCGATGGATCCCACCTCGCCCACCCCTTTCACCCCGAGCGGATTGTGGGTGCAATCCGTGTTGTGCATGCCCAGCGTGAAGAACGGCAGGTCGTCGGCCCGGGGCATGGCATAGTTCAGGTAGGAGCCGGTAAGTAGCTGCCCGTACTCGTCATACTGACCGTGCTCGAGGAGCGCCTGGCCGATGCCATGGGCCAGGCCTCCGTGCATCTGACCGTCGACGATCATGGGGTTGATCACGCGACCCACATCGTCGGCGCACGCGACCCGCACGAGCTCGACCTGCCCGGTCTCGGGGTCGATCTCGACTTCGACGGCGTGAGCCCCTGCCGGAAACGTGAAGTTCTTCGGATCGTAGAAGGCGGTCTCGTCCAGACCCGGCTCCAGGTCCTCGGGGTAGTCGTGCGGGACGTAGGCGGCGAGGGCCACCTCGCCGAACGCCTTGGAGCGGTCGGTGCCCGCAACGGTGAACGCTCCGTCTTCGAAGACGATGTCGTCCACCGAGGCCTCGAGTAGGTGGGCCGCGATCTTCTTGCCCTTCTCGATCACCTTGTTGAGGGCGAGGACGATGGCCGACCCCCCCACCGCTACCGAGCGCGAGCCGTATGTGCCCATTCCGAACGACGATTTGGCGCTGTCGCCGTGCACCACGTCGATCTGATCGGCGTCGATGCCCAGATACTCCGAAGCGATCTGGGCGAAGGTGGTCTCGTGCCCCTGTCCGTGGCTGTGGGTACCGGTGAAGACCGTCACGCTTCCGGTGGGATGGACGCGTATCTGACCGGACTCGTACAGGGCCGCCCGGGCGCCCAGGGATCCCACGACAGCGGACGGAGCGATACCGCACGCTTCCAGGAACGTGGAGACGCCGAAGCCCCGAAGCTTCCCGCGGGCCTTCGCCTCGGCCCGGCGCTCCTCGAACGTGGCGTGCTCGGCAAGCTCCAGCGCCATGTCCAGGGTGGCGTCGTAGTCCCCCGTGTCGTACTCGAGCGCCACCGGCGTCTGATAGGGAAACTCGCGGATGAAGTTCTTTCGCCGGATCTCCACCGGGTCCATGCCCAGCTCGCGGGCGGCGGTGTCGACGAGCCGCTCGATCATGAACGAGGCCTCGGGGCGTCCCGCGCCGCGGAGCGCGTCCAGGGGAGCCGTGTTCGTGAAGACCGCCTGAACGTCGCCGTAGATCGCGGGAGTCTTGTAGGGGCCCGCGAACAGGGTGCCGTAGAGGTAGGTGGGGACCGCGGTCGAGAACGTGGACAGATACGCGCCCATGTTCGCCTTCGTGTTCACCCGCATGCCCAGGAACGTGCCCTCGGCGTCCAGCGCCAGCTCGATATGGGTGATGTGGTCGCGGCCGTGCGTGTCCGTCAGGAAGGACTCGGAGCGATCCGCCGTCCACTTGACGGGCCGACCGACGCGCTTGGAGGCCCACGTGACGATGACCTCTTCCGGATAGTGGGGGATCTTCGAGCCGAATCCGCCTCCCACGTCCGGTGCCACGACGCGCAGCTGGTGCTCGGAAATCCCCATCACGAAGGCTCCCAGGAGCAGTCGGATGAGGTGGGGATTCTGGCTGGTCGTGTACAGGGTGTAGTCGCCGCTCGATGAGTCGTACTCCGCCAGCGCGGCCCGCGGCTCGATCGCGTTGGGAATGAGGCGTTGATTCCTGACGTCCAGCGAGACGACGTGATCCGCCGCCTCGAACGCCGCGTCGGTGGCGGCCTTGTCCCCGATCTCCCAGTCGTAGCAGACGTTGCCCTCGGCCTCGGGCCAGACGAGCGGTGCGCCGGGGGCCAGGGCCTGCTCGAGCGTGCCCAGCGCGGGCAGCTCCTCGTAGTCCACCGCGACCAGGTGGCCGGCCGCCCGTGCTTCCTCGCGCGTCTCGGCCAGGACGACCGCTACCGCATCACCCACGTACCGCGCCGCGTCGGCCGCGATGGGCGAGTGGGGCGGCTCGACCATGGCGGAGCCGTCCTTGTTGGTGATCAGCCATCCGCAGGGGAGGCTGCCGAACTCCTCCTCGGCCATGTCCTTGCCCGTGAGCACGGCTGCCACTCCCGGCGCGGCAAGAGCCGCGCTCGTGTCGATGCCTCGGATCCGGGCGTGGGCCACGTTGGAGCGCACGATGTGGGCGTAGAGCTGGCCTGGCCGGTTCACGTCGTCGGTATACCGGCCCTTGCCGGTGAGAAAGCGATCGTCTTCCTTGCGCTTGATGGCAGCGCCGATTCCCGTGCTGGACATCGTCAGCCTCCCATCGCGTTCGCGCCGGCCTGGACGGCCTTCACGATGTTGTGGTAGCCGGTGCAGCGGCAGAGGTTACCCTCCAACCACTCACGCACCTCCCGTTCCGACGGGTCGGAGTTGCGGTTGGCCAGATCGATGGCCCCGAGCACCATCCCGGGGGTGCAGAATCCGCACTGCAGACCGTGGTGCTCCTTGAAGGCCGCCTGCATTGGGTGAAGCTCACCGTTGGCGGCGACCCCTTCGATGGTCGTGACCTGGGCGTTCTCGGCTTCGGCCGCCAAGATCGTGCAGCTCTTCACCGAACGCCCGTCCACGTGAACCACGCAGGCGCCGCATTGGCTCGTGTCACAGCCCACGTGGGTGCCCGTCAATCCCAGGGCTTCGCGTAGGTAGTGGACCAACAGCGTTCGGCTCTCGACCTCAGCCGACCGCGGGGTCCCGTTCACGGTCATGGAGATGACTGGCATGGCTGCGCCTCCTGACGTCCGACGGACATCCCGATACCTCGACCGCCAGAGGGTGGCGCCGAGGTGGCTCGTGCTTCGCGGGGAAGAACAGAGTGAGGCGGGAAGGGGGCCCGGTCAAGCGAGCGGGCTCAAGCCGATTGGCCTGGTGGCCACAATCACGCCCGAGCCGAAAGGTACGCGTCGGGATCTGCCATGAAGCTGGCTCTGCAGCCGCCGCAACAGAAATAGTAGGTCTGGCCTTCGTGCTCGTAGGTGTGCAGCGCGTCCTCCAGCCGGACCGTCATCTTGCAGATCGGATCGGTGGCGGTCTCGACGTCCTGCGCCTCTGACGATTCAGGGCCGGTCCCAGCCGCCGCTCCAGCAGCGTGGCTCACCGCGGGTCGAAGCTCTTGCCCGGGTGGGGCGCGCTCCGTTCCCTCCGACCACTCCACCGCCTCCATCCCCCGCCGCACCTGTACGATCTCGGCCATGATCGAGAGGGCGATCTCGTCACCCCGAGTTGCGCCGATATCCAATCCAGCAGGAAATTTAACCCTTCTGACATCATGTTCCGCAATACCATCCAGTCGGAGCGCCTCGATGACGGCTTCGCCCCGCGTGTGGCTGGCCACGAGTCCGACGTACGGCGCGCCGGTGGCCAGCACTCTCGCCAGGGCCGGCTCATCGTAGTCTCCGTGCGTGGCAACGATGGCGAAGGTCAGCGGGGTGACCAGGCCGGGGATGGCGTCCAGGTCGGCGACCACCCGGTCGGCGTGGCCCATGGCGCCGCCTTTCTCGGGATCGACGACCGTCACGCCGTAGCTCAGCGCGCGGCCCAGGTGCGCCAGCGCTTGGGCCACCGGTAGGCTGCCCACGATCAGGAGCTGCGGCCTGGGCTGATGCGGCTCGATGAAGATGTCCAACGTCCCTCCGCTGAAGCAGGTCATGGGGACCTCCACCATGCCCTCGGGCAGCGCCTCGGTGCCCGGATCGGGTGAGAGGCGGATGAGACGGCTCCGGTTGTCCTCCAGGGCCGCCAGTGCCTCCCTGACCACGGTGGGCTGGGCGCAGCTCCCCCCGATCCAACCGTGCATGACGCCGTCGGCGGTGACCAGCGCCCGGTCGCCCGGCTTGCCCGAGGTGGGCTTCTCGGCCCGGACCACGACCGCCGTCGCAAAGGGCCGGCCAGCAGCGGTCAGCTCGTGAGCCGTCTGAAAGAACTCGTCGAACATGGAGCTATGATCCCGGACTGAAGCGGCCCATCGAGCGTGCGCGACTCCGGCGAAGAAGGGGTGAGGCCGACCCGGGCACCGAGTCGGCCTCCTAGCGGATCAGCCGCCTACCCTCGCGATGTGAACTACCCGTCGTGCGTGAGCCAGTGCCAAACGAGCCCGGCATCGCGTCTCCCGCCGACGTGGCGGAGCGCTAGTCGCTCACCCCCGCGTCCCGGAGCGCCCGCCACACCTTTTCGGGCGTGATGGGAATGTCGATGTGGCGCACGCCCAGGTGCCACAACGCGTCTACGACTGCGTTGGCGATGGCGGGGGGCGCACCCACGGTGGGTGACTCGCCCACGCCCTTGGCACCGATGGGGTGATGCGGCGACGGGGTGATCGTCTTGCCCAGCTCCCACTTCGGCGACTCCACCGCCGTCGGCACCAGGTAGTCGGCGAGCGTTCCCGTCAGGTTCTGCCCGTACTCGTCGTAGACGATCTCCTCGTACAGGGCCGGCGCGAGCCCCTGGGTCAGGCCACCCTCGATCTGCCCCTCCACGACCATGGGGTTGATGATGTGGCCGCAGTCGTCCACCGCCACGAAGCGCCGCACGTGGACCTCGCCGGTCCCCTTGTCGATGTCCACGACGCAGATGTAGCTGCCGAAGGGGAAGGTGAGGTTGGGCGGATCGTAGTAGTCCGTGGCCTCGAGGCCGGCTTCCATGCCCTGCGGGTGATTCGTGTAGGCGGCGAAAGCGATCTCCTGGATCGTCTTGTGCTGGTCGGGTGATCCTTTCACCTGCCAGCGGTCGGTTTCCCACTCCAGGTCGTCTTCGCCTACCTCCAGCAGGTAAGCGGCGATCTTCCGGGCCTTGGCCTTGATCTTCCGGGCGGCCATGGCCCCGGCTGCGCCCGCCGTGGGGGTCGAGCGGCTGGCGTACGTGCCCAGCCCGTAGGGTGCCGTGTCCGTGTCGCCCTCCTCGACCTCGATGTCCGCCGCTGGAATGCCCAACTCCTCGGCGATGATCTGGGCGTAGGTGGTCTCGTGGCCCTGACCCTGCGACTTGGTGCCGAACCGGGCGATGGCCTTGCCCGTGGGATGGATCCGGATCTCGGCCGAGTCGAACATCTTGATGCCCAGGATGTCGAAGTCCCGGGACGGGCCGGCGCCTACGACCTCCGTGAAGCTCGAGATGCCGATGCCCATGAGCTCGCCACGCGCCCGCTTCTCGGCCTGTTCCTGGCGAAGCGCCCGGTAGTCGAGCATGTCCATGGCCTTCTGCAGCGCGGCCTCGTAGTTCCCGGAGTCGTATTCCCACCCCGTGGGCGACTCGTAGGGGAACTGGTCGGGCCCGATGAAGTTCTTGAGCCGGAAATCGGCGGGGTCCTCGCCCCGCTCGTGCGCCATGATGTCCGCCATGCGCTCGACCATGTGTACGGCTTCGGTGACCCTGAACGAGCAGCGGTACGCCACGCCGCCCGGCGGCTTGTTCGTGTAGACGCCGTCCACGGCCACGTGAGCCGCCTTCATGTCGTAGGAGCCCGTGCAGATGCTGTACAGCCCGGCAGGGAACTTGGACGGGTTGGCGGCGGCGTCGGCCGCTCCGTGGTCCGCCAACGTCTTGACTCTGAGTCCCGTGATCTTTCCGTCGGCGTCGGCGGCCATCTCCGCCTCGATGTGGTAGTCACGGGCGAAGCTGTCGGCCTGGAGGTTCTCGCTCCGGTCCTCGATCCACTTCACGGGCTTGCCGGTCACCAGGCTCGCGACCGCGCAAACCACGTAGCCCGGATAGACGGGCACCTTGCCGCCGAAGCCGCCGCCGATGTCCGGTGAGATCACCTGGATCTTCTGCTCCGGCAGGCCGCTGACGAGGGCGAACACCGTGCGGATCGCGTGGGGCGCCTGCGTCGTCATGTAGAGCTGCATCTTCCCCATGACGGGGTCGTAGTTCGCGACCATCCCGCACGTCTCGATGGAAGCCACGTGGATGCGTGGGATGTGCATGCTCTCCTTGACCACCGTGGCGGCTTCCGCGAACACCTGGTCTGTGGCGGCCTTGTCACCCGCCTCCCAGTGCCAGATGTGGTTGGTCTTCTCCTCCTTGTCGTCCCGCACGATGACCTGGTCCTTCATGGCCTCGAACGGGTCCACCACGGGGTCCAGGGGCTCGTAGTCGACGAACACCTTCTCGATGGCGTCTGCGGCGATGTACCGCTCGGTGGCCACCACGGCGCAGACCTCCTGCGCGTAGTAGACGACCTTGTCGATGGGCAGGACCATCTGGGTGTCCGACATGAGCGTGGGCATCCAGTGGAGGTCGCCCGCCTCCTGGAGGTCCTTGCCCGTGATGACAGCCAGCACGCCCGGCGTGGCCAACGCTTCGCTGGCGTCGATGTTCAGGATCTTCGCGTGGGCGTATGGGCTGCGGACGATGTCCATGTAGAGCATGCCCGGCAGCTTGATGTCGTCCACGTAGCGGCCCTTGCCCTGGATGAAGCGTGGATCCTCCTTCCGCTTCATCCGGTGACCCATGCCGCAGATCGTGTCGGGGGTGGTGACGCGGACGCTGTCCGTGGTCTCCACCGTCGCCGAAGCCCCCTCGGGCACCGGGTGCATCTCCTGTCGGCTATCCGGATTGTGCGTCATGCCACCACCTCCTCGGTGGACTCCTGCGCTCGGAGCTGCTCGGCGGCGTGCTGGATGGCCTCGACGATCTTGTTGTAGCCCGTGCACCGGCAGAGGTTGCCCGATATGCCCCAACGGATCTCGTCTTCCGTGGGGTTCGGGTTGTTCGCAAGCAGCTCTTTCGCCGTCATGATCATCCCCGGTGTGCAGTAGCCGCATTGGAGACCGTGCTTCTCCCAGAAGCCTTCCTGGAGCGGGTGCAGCGCGCCCCCGGCTGCCAGCCCTTCGATCGTGTCCACCGTCCCGCCGTGCGCCTGAACCGCGAACACGGTGCACGACTTCACGGCGGTCCCGTTCAGATGTACGGTGCATGCCCCACAGCTCGTCGTGTCGCAGCCGATGTGGGTGCCCGTCAGGTCGAGCTCCTCACGGATGAAGTGGACCAGCAGGGTGCGGGCGTCGACTTCGTGCGTCGTTTCCTGCCCGTTCACGGTGACTGTGACGGTGTGCTTGCTCATGATCCACCTCCCTGGGCCCGCTCCACGGCCGTGCGAATTGCGCGCTTCACGAGGACGCGGGTCACGTCTCGCTTGTACTCGACGCTCCCCCGCAGGTCGCCGGAGGGGTCGCACTCCTGGCCGGCGGCCTGTCCCGCCGCCTCGATCACGTCGTCCGTGAGAGCGTTGCCCACGAGCGCCGCTTCGGCGCCGGTGGCGCGCATGGGGACGGCACTGACGTTGGTGAGGCCGATGCGGGCGGCCGTGCAGCTTCCGCCGCTGAGCGTCAGGTTGACGGCGGCCGCGGAGATGGCGTAGTCCCCCACCTTGCGCTCCATCTTGACGTAGGCCGAACCCGAGCCCGGGGCGGGCGCGGGGATCCGGACCTCGACGAGCACCTCGTTGGGCGCGAGGGCGCTCTCGAAGAGCCCCACGAAGAAGTCGTCCACCGCGATCTCCCGGGTCCCCGCAGGTCCCTGCGCAACCAGTGTGGCGCCGTACGCGAGCATGACGGCCGGGTGATCGTTGGCCGGATCGGCGTGGGCGAGGTTGCCGCCGAGCGTTCCGCGGTTCCGGACCAGCGGATCGGCGATGAGCCGCCCGGCGTCGGCGAGCATGGGAAAGCGCCTCAGCACGATCGACGAGTGCTCCAGCTCCGCCTCCCGGGTCATGGCGCCTACCGCCAGGTGGCCGCCCTCATCCCGGATGTACGACAGCTCCGCGATTCCGTTCAGGTCGATCAAGGCCTCGGGCGCCGCCAGGCGAAAGCGCATGGCAGGGATCAGGCTGTGCCCCCCGGCCAGGATCTTTGCGTCCTCACCCAGCCGGTCAAGGAGTCCCACGGCCTCGGCCACCGAGGTCGGCGCGTGGTACTCGAACTCTCCAGGGATCACGTGAGCACCTCCGTTGAGGGTCGCATTGTCAGGTGACGAGCGTGTACAGGACGAACAGAACCAGGGCCAGAATCACCACGATGCCCACGGTCCGGACGGGCCCGGGGATCAGGTCCTTTGCCACCTCCTTGGCCACGGCGGTGGCGAACTCGGCCTGGGACGGTGCCGCGGCTGCCGGAGGGGGCGGGGCTTCTTCGCCGGCCTCCGCGGCTGCGACGCGGGCTTTCACGGCGTTGTTCAGCCCGTCCATGGTCTGCTTGATGATGGCTTTCGCCGAGCTTTCGACGAGCCGTTGACCCACGCTGGCGAGGCGTCCTCCCACCTGCGCGTCCCCGTCGTAGGTGAGGTTGGTCTGGCCACCGTCCGCAGCCAGGCGCAGGTTGCCGGTGGCCTTCACGAAGCCGGGCGCGCCACGACCGTCCACCTTCATGGTGTAGGCGCTCGGCTTGTCGATGTTCACCAGGTTGACCTTGGCGCTGAACTTCCCCTGGACGGGGCCGACCTTGATCTTCAGATCCCCTTCGTATTCGTCCTGACCCACGAGCTCGAGCTTCTCACAGCCGGGGAGCACCGAGGCGAGCACCTCGGGATCGAGGAGCGTGTCCCAGACCAGGTCCTGTGAGCCTTCGAAGACGTAGTCGCCGCTGACGTTCATCGGTCGTCCTTCTTCGACGTTGGAGGGGGCGCCCCAGGCTCACCCCCGGGCCGGGGCCCAGATGCCTCGCGCGCTGCACCGGGACCTCGGGCTGCCGGACCGCGACTCGCGGGGGGGATTCGAGCCAGGACGCGCGCGAAATCCTGCAGTGCCTGGACATTATGGATCGGGAGGAAGCGATCCACAAATGGGAGCGCCGCCGCCATTCCCGCCACCCTGGCCTCGTACCGCTCGTTCCCCAGATAGGGGTTCAGCCAGATCAGCCGATGACACCGGTGCTGGAGGTGTCGCATCTCCCTGGCCAGGAGCTCGCTGTCGTCCCGGTCGCAGCCGTCGCTGATGATGACCACGACCGCTCCCCGCCGCAGCAGCCGCCGGGCCCAGCGCCGGTTGAACTCCGCCAGACAGGCGCCGATCCGGGTCCCCCCGGCCCAGTCCGCTACCTCGCGGGTGGCTTCGTCCAACGCCCGGTCCACGTTGCGTACACGAAGCTGCGGGGTGATGCGGGACAGCCGGGTGGCGAACACGAAGGTCTCCACGCGATCCAGGGACGAAACCACGGCGTGGAAGAACTGGAGGACGAGCCGGGAGTAGCGCTCCATCGACCCGCTGATGTCCGCCACGAGCACCACGGGCCGCTGCTTGACGGCACGGCTGCGGCGCGGCAGACGAGCCGGCATGGCGCCCAGCCTGCTGGCCCGCCGCAGCACGCGGCGGAGGTCCACGGCAGAGCCGGCGTCGTCCCGAACGTAGCGGCGCGTGACCCGCAGGCTCGCCGTCCAGTCGAGGTCCCGGATCAGCCGCCTGACGGTCTCGAGCTCCTCCGGCGTCATGTCCGAGAACCACTTGCGCTTGAGCACCTCCTCGGACGAAAACGCCCCCGAGCGGTCCACCACGTCCATCTCCGGCAGATCCTGTCGGGCCTTGAACGCCATGAAGGTGGCGATGGTCAGGCCGGTAGACGTGCGATGCCGAGGTGCGCGCGGCATGGTGCGAGGCTGACTCCGGCCCTCGAGCTCCTCGCCCCGCCAGAACCAATCGAACAGCGTCTGAAAGAGGGCCAGGTCGTCCTTGCGGTTGACCAAGAGCGCCCGGGCGACGCGGAAGACCTGACGACGGTCTTCCAGGCCCACCCATTCCAACGCGTGGACCAGGTCGCCGATCTGCTCAGTCGTGACCACCATGCCGGCTCTGCGCAGCACGCGCGCGAACTCGACCAGATTGTGGAGGAGCGTGCCCTCGACCTCCCCAACGGCGAATCGGTCGGGTGACGGATCGATGAGGTCGGTCACGGGAGCCCCGTCTTCACTTCTCGGAGAGGTCTGCCCGGGGGAGGTCCTCGAGCATGGCAGCCGCGGCGGCGCCCCGTACCGCGTCCACATCGTCCTGGTACTTGAGAAGCAGGCCGAGCGTCCGGTCCACGACCGCCGGGTCGAGTCGCTCCGCGTTCAGGTGCGTCAGCGCCCGTGCCCAGTCGAGTGACTCCGCGACCCCAGGGTTCTTGTACAGCTCCAGCTCCCTGAGTCGCTGGACGAACCCCACCACCTGCGTCGTCAGCCGCTCGTCGGCCTCCGGCACCTTGGCCCGCAGGATGCGCAGCTCTCGGTCGAGGGTGGGATAATCGATCCAGTGATAGATGCACCGGCGCTTGAGCGCGTCGTGGATCTCCCGGGTGCGGTTCGATGTGACCACGACGATGGGCGCGTGCTCGGCCTGGTAGGTGCCGAGCTCCGGGATCGTGATCTGGAAGTCTCCGAGCAGCTCGAGCAGGAACGACTCGAACTCCTCGTCGGCCCGGTCGAGCTCGTCGATGAGCAGGACCGGCGCACGCTCGTGGCTCTGGTCGATGGCCTGGAGGAGGGGCCGGCGCAGCAGGAACTCCTCGGAGAAGATATCGATCGAGGCGCCACTGTCCGCGGCCTGGGCCCGCGCCTGGATCTCGATGAGCTGGTGGGGATAGTTCCACTCGTACACGGCCTGGGTCACGTCCAGCCCCTCGTAGCATTGGAGCCGGATGAGCGGGGTGCTCAGCGCGTCGGAAAGGACCCGCGCGACCTCGGTCTTTCCCACGCCCGGCTCGCCTTCGAGGAACAACGCCTTCTCCATCCGGAGCGCCAGAAAGATACTGGTCGCCAGATCGAGGTCGGCGAAATAGCCTTGCTCGGCGAGGCGGCTGCGGGTCGCCTCGACGGAGTCTAGCATCTGCCCCTCCGGGTCGGTGGGTGGGTTCACGGGGGCGTTTCCCTCCTTCGAGCGGCCTCCAGCGCTTCCGGCGTATCGACGTCCATGAGGACCCCCTCTCCCGACACCGCGACTTCGCACACGTCGTCCACGAACGTGTTGAGCAGGTGCCGGCCGCCCACGTCGCCCTCCAGCGTCTGGAGCGCCGCGAAGTACCGAGAAGCCCAGAGGACCGGGTTGCCCCGTTTGCGGTCGCGAACCGGCACGCAGATGCCACGGCCGCTGCGGGGATCGAAGGCGTCGAGGAGCGCCCGGACGTCGTCCGCCGAGAGCCAGGGCATGTCGCCGAGGGCGACGAGGACGGCATCGGCTTGGTCCGCCGTGGCCGCCACCCCGGCACTCACCGACGTGCCCATCCCCGCTTCCCAGTCCCCGTGCGTCACGAAACGGACGGGAAGCCCCGCGAGAGCCGCCCGGACGGCCTCCGCCTGGTGCCCAACGACCACGACGACGGGCTCCAGCGGCAGGTCGACGAGCACCTCCACTACGTGTCGGACGATGGGCCGCCCGCCCACGTTCGCGAGCAGCTTGTTCGTGTCGCCCATGCGGGACGAGCCACCGGCGGCAAGGACCACGGCGGCGAATCGGTGTGCGCCTTGGGGCTCGCCCGATGGCCCGCGGCGAGGTTGGAGCCGGCCAGGTGGCTCTTTGAGCAGCCCACCGACGGCCATGTCCGCGATGTCGTCCTCCGAGGGCATGCGTCCGGCCAGCACGTGCTCGAGCACCATGTCGAATCCGTTGCGGCGGATCGATCTGGCGCAACCGGGCACGCCCAGGACCGGCGTGCCTTCATGTCTCGCCAGAAGCGTGAGATTCCCGGGATCCACCGGGATGCCCAGGTGGAGGATCTGCCCCCCCGCGCGCTCCACGGCTCTGGGGATCACGTCGCCGCGGTCGCCCGTGGCAGACGCTCCCAGGACGAGCACCAGATCGGAACCGGCTCTCAGGGCGTCCAGCAGCGTCGTCGTGACCGCGTCCAGCTCGTGGTCGC
The DNA here is from genome assembly GCA_039586035.1 of Gemmatimonadota bacterium. GTDB lineage: Bacteria > Gemmatimonadota > Gemmatimonadetes > Longimicrobiales > Gaopeijiaceae > JBDHHQ01. The sequence goes on from JBDHLD010000028.1 coordinate 19,698, forward strand.
AGACGGCGTCGGAGTCGAGGCGGCTCCCGAGGGCAGCCAGACGCCGAGTCATCGTGTCGCGCGATCGCTCGAGGACCTTCTGCGACGTTCCAGGCAGTCGTGTCTGGATCAGACTCACACCGCAGGACTCGAAGGCGGCTACGCGCAGTGGCGGTCCGCGGACCCGCATGGCGGGCGTTCCGTGATGGATCGACTCCAGGCAGGCGCTCAACGCCGCCGCCGGCACGGCGAAAGGGATGATCTTGACGGTGGCGACAAGGGTCCCCTGGCGGACCGGCGCCCAGGGGGGGAGGGTGGCGACGGTGACCGACTCGTGCACCCGGTTGAGCGCCTGGATCCGGTCTACGTCGAGGTGGACGAGACCACCCCGCCCGGCGACGAGGTTGCAGCGGCCCGTCCCGGGACGGCGCACCTCCACGTCGGGACCGGCCAGAGCCTGCGCGACGGTCTCTGCGGCCTCGTCTTCCGCTACGTCCTCTGCCTCGAGCACGGCTACGGTCACACGGGCGATCCCCCCCTCGACGAGCGCCGTCACGTCGTCTCCGTCCAGCACGCGTCCCTTCCGGAGGAATCGACCGGAGGGCAGGCGGAGCGAGTGAGCCAGCACGCCCCCCTCGGCGTGCTGCGCTTCCAGGGGGCCGAACCTCATGGCGCGGTCGCCGCGCCTCGCAGGTGGCCGATGAGCTCCGCCACGATGGCCACGGCGATCTCGGCCGGGGTGCGGGCCCCGATGTCGAGGCCGATGGGACCCTTGATGCGCTGGAGGCTCCGCTCATCCGTGCCGCCTTCGCGGAGCCGCGCCAGGCGTTTCTGGTGCGTCTTCCGGCTCCCGAGGGCGCCGATGTAGAAGGCGTCGGAGTCCAGAGCCGCCTCGAGAGCGGGATCGTCCAGCTTCGGATCGTGCGTCAGCGTCACGATGGCGGTGCGGTGATCGGGATTCAGGCCGGGGACCGCCTCGTTCGGCCACCTGAGGTCCAGGAGAGTCCCCGGGAACCGCTCCGCGGACGCGAACGCGGACCTCGGGTCCACGACGGTCACCTCGATTCCGGCAATGGTCGCGAGCTGGGCCAGGGGCTGGGATACGTGAACGGCGCCCACGACGATGAGTCGCACTGGGGGATTGTAGGGTCGCAGGAAGACGCGTTCCCCGTCATGCTCGACGACTCCGGATCGGTCCGATCGCAAGGCGTCGGCCGCCGCCGCAGTCGGCCATTCGCGGTGCAGCGCGGGCGTGTCCGGGTCAAGCGGGAACAGGAGCGCTTGCTCCCCGCTCTCCAGCCGAGTCGCCAGGACCGCCGGCCGTTTGCCGCGCCTGGCTTCGAGCAGATCCTCCAGGACGGCGCTGTTCAATCGACCCTCTCGAGGTACACCACCACGGTGCCGCCGCACGCCAAGCCGACCTCCCAGGCCTGGTCGTTCGTGACGCCGTACTCCAGCAGCTTCGGGAATCCCGATCCGATGACGTCGGCTGCCTCGTGGATGACGGCGCCCTCCACGCACCCGCCGGACACCGAACCCACGAACGAGCCGTCGTCCGTGATGGCCATGTGGCTGCCCTCTTTCCGAGGCGCCGAGCCCCACGTCCGTACCACCGTAGCCAGGGCGACGGCGCGGCCCTGACCGCGCCAGCTTCGGACCTGAGCAAGGACGTCCTCGTCTAGATCTGATCGCATCGTCTTCGTCGCCTTTGGGCGGGACAGCGCCGGCAAGGACCGTTGTGGCGGGTCATGGCTCGAAACGCGGGCCCGTGACATACTCCCCTCAGACCCTGTCCGACACCACTGGCAACGTGGGGCTACGGCGCGAGGACCGAAAGCCCGACCCGCCGCTGCGCGGTGGGTGGCCGCGGGCATCCGTGACGTGGTCGGGCGCCGCGGCACCGGGTTCGCAGAGAGGGTGTAGGACGGGCGCGTGCGAGCCGGGTTCAGGTGCGCCGATTCCTCCTTTCCAAGAGGCCGAGCCGTTGGACGTTCCTTTCGTGAGTCGGATGAGCGCGAGTCGAAGGTGGAGCGAGACGGCCCCGCGGCCCTACGGGTGCCCGCTCGGTCGAGCCGTGCTCGGCCTCACTCTCTTCGCATGGGCAGGGCCCGCTTGGGCGCAGGCACCGGAGGAGGACATGGGACTGACCTCGGTGGCAGGTGTGAAGGTCGGCCAGGTGACGCTGGACGGACGCCCCACGGGGTGCACCGTGGTCTTGACCGAAGAGGGAGCCGTGGGTGCCGTCGACGTGCGGGGAGGCGCGCCGGGTACTCGGGAGACCGACCTCCTGGATCCCACCAACACCGTGCAGGAGGTCAACGCGGTCGTGCTGGCGGGCGGCAGCGCGTTCGGGCTCGACGCGGCCTCGGGCGTCATGCGTTACCTGGAGGAACGTGGGCGGGGCTACAGGGTGGGCGACGTGGTGGTGCCCATCGTGGTGGGCGCGATCCTCTTCGATCTGGGCGTCGGCGATGACCCGAGCGTGCGTCCGGACGCGGACTGCGGCTACCTGGCCGCGGCCACGGCGAGCGCCGACGCGGTGGCCGAAGGGAGCGTGGGAGCGGGGGCGGGCGCTACGGTCGGGAAGCTCAGGGGGATGGCGCGGGCCATGAGAGGTGGGATCGGCACGGCCTCGGTGACGCTGCCGGGGGGGCTCACGGTGGCCGCGTTGGTGGCCGTGAACAGCGTGGGCGACGTCGTCGACCCGGCAACGGGGGCCGTCGTCGCTGGAGTGCGAACCGAGGACGGTCGCGGCCTGGCCGATGCCCGCCGGCTGGTCAGGGAGCCCGCGACGGGGGACTCCGACGGTCGGGCCAACACCACCATCGCGGTCGTCGCCACCAACGCCCGTCTGACCCAGGCCGAGGCCACCACGGTCGCGCGCATGGCTCACGACGGGATCGCACGGACCGTGTACCCCGCGCATACGCCCGGGGACGGCGACACCGTGTTCACGCTCGCCACCGGCGCCCACGTGGGAGACGAACCTCTCCTGGTCGTGGGCGCGCTCGCCGCGGACGTGTTGGCCGAGGCGATCGTCAGGGGAGTCCGGGCGGCCAGCAGCCTCCCGGGACTGCCTGCCGCCACCGACCTGGCTCCGGGACGGTGACCCTCCAACTCGGTCTGCTGCTGGCGTACTCGGCGGCGCTGATCGGGCTGGGGCTGTGGATCGGCCGGCGGGTGGAGGGCAGCGGGGATTTCTTCGTGGCCGGCCGGCGGCTGGGCCCAGGCCTCCTCTTTGCCACCATGCTGGCAGCCAACATCGGTGCCGGATCGACCGTGGGGGCGGCCGGTCTGGGGTATCGGGATGGCCTGAGCGGCGCCTGGTGGGTGGGATCCGCGGGGGTGGGCACGCTGATCCTGGCCTGGTGGGTCGGACCTCGGATCTGGCAGGTGGCCTGGGACCGGGGTCTCTACACGGTGGGCGACTACCTCGAGCACCGATACGGCCGCTCCGTCAGAGCGGTAATCGCGTCGCTGCTCTGGCTCGGGACGCTGGCCATCCTGGCGGGTCAGCTGATCGCCATGGCCTGGGTCCTGGAAGTCGTCGCCGGCACGCCCAGGTGGGTGGGGGTGCTGATCGGTGGCGGAGTCATGACCGTCTACTTCACCGCAGGCGGCCTCCTGACCTCGGCGTGGGTCAACCTCGTCGAGCTGGCGGTGCTGGTGGTGGGGTTCGCCGTGGCGCTGCCGTGGGCGCTGTGGGCCGCCGGCGGCTGGACCGAAGTCGCGGCGGCCGCTCCCGTCTCCGTCGAGGGGTACCTGAACCCCATGCGTGGTGGGGAATCGGGGTGGACCTATCTGGCCCTGCTCGCTCCCGCCTTCATCGTATCGCCAGGCCTGCTGCAGAAGATCTACGGCGCCAGGCACGAGCACGTCGTCAAAGTCGCTGTGACGGCGGTGGGCGTGGCGCTGCTCTTGTTCGCGTTCGTGCCCCCGGTCCTGGGTATGATCGCCCGCGTCTACGAGCCCGCGCTGACGAACCACGAGCTGGCGCTCCCCACCGTGCTATCGGCGGGTCTGCCCCTGTGGCTCGGTACGCTGGCCCTCGCCGCCGTCTTCTCGGCAGAGATCAGCTCTGCGGACGCCATACTGTTCATGTTGTCCACCTCCCTTTCCCAGGACCTCTACAAGCGATTCGTGGCTCCCGACGCCAGTGACCGGAAGGTGCTGGCGGTGGCCAGGGGTGCAGCCGTCGCCGGCGGAGGTCTCGCCCTGCTCTTGGCCCTGGTCCTTCCGACGGTCATCGACTCGCTCACGATCTTCTACTCGATCCTGAGCGTCAGCCTGTTCGTCCCGGTCGTGGCCGGCCTTTACACGCGCCGCCCCGGCGTGCCCGAGGCCCTGGCCGCCATTGGAGCGGGCGTGGTGGGTCTTGCCGGCGCGCGCCTGTTGGGCCTCGGCACCTTGCACCGCTTCCTCGACCCGACGGTCGTGGGCCTGGTCGCCTCCGGTCTCGCCTTCGCGCTCGTGCTCTGGGCACGTACGGAGAAGACCGGGAGACCGGGGCCCCGGTCCCACTGAGTCACCCCGCCGACAGGACCTCCCTGAGTACCAGGAGGTTCCGTAGCACTCGATCCGCCCCCCATCGGTCGTCGCTGGGTCTGGGCGGCGCCGAGAAGCGACGCCGCAGGGCCCGGCGCGCTCGCAAGACTGCGCGACGGCCACGGCGAGCCACCCGATGCCGAAGCCGAGGGTCCGTCTCGACGCGCTCGATCAGCCTCAGGAGCGTGCTGGGCGGCACGACGTCGTCCAGACGGCTCGTCGTGGATACGATCATGTCCCTCAGGGCGTTTGCGTGCGACCGCACCTCAGCGCCGACATCGAAGTAGTATCCGGCCGCGGTAGCTCGAGGGATCTCGAACACGTCGGGGTAAGCCGCTTCCATCGCCTCGTGGAAGAGGTAGGACCGGCGCACCGCTACGGTGAGCGTGGCCATGAAGTCCAGCATCTCGTAGTCGAGGAAGGGAAACCGCGGCGTCATGTACGCGCCGGGGAAGTGCTGGCGCCACGGCAGCAGCACGCCGGGAAGTCGGGCGTTCGCGTAGAAGTATCCCAGCCCCCCGCCCGACCGGTCCGCTCTCTCCTGCATCCGCGCCAGATCCGAGGTTACGCCCACCTCGAACCGGTCGAAGGTGCCGGGAGGGAAGTACCGGCGCATCCAGCGGATACGATGGAGAGGATACATGCTGCCTGGCGGGTGATAGAGGCCGGCTCGAGCCCGGCCACCCTCACGCAACGGGTTGTTGCCGTGGCGTGCTTCGCCGGTGAGCAGCACCGGGTTGGCCAGGCCCTGGACTTGCTCCCTCAACGCGGCCCAGGTGTCGACCTCGTCGCAGACGTGCGCCACGCCCTGGCCCATGAGAGCGTTGTCGCGGATGTGCCGTATGAAGTCGCCGTCATACGACGGAATCACCTCGTGCCGATATCCCAACCGCTCGCTCACCCGGGCCGCGACCCACGCGTCGGACCCGGGCTCCGGGGTACCGGACGCGTACGAGAAGCACGCGACGTCCCGAGCGCCGACGGATCGCGCCAGGATGGCGGCCAGGGCCACCGAGTCCCAGCCGCCGCTCAGCGAAAGGAAGATCGAGGGCCGGTCGGCCACGCATCGCTCGACGGCCTGCTGGACGAGCCGGAGGGTCTCGGCGCGCAACTCGGCCCGATCGACGGCGGACGCGGTCGCTTCGAAGGGTAGGCGCCAGTGTTTCCGACTTTGAACGCCATCGAGTCCCAGCGCGTGGACGGAAGCGGGCTCGAGCGCGCGCACGCCCTCGTACGGGGTGCGTGACATGTGCATGACGCCGTTGGACACATACCAGGCGACGCCCACGGGGTCGACGGGGAAGGGGGCGGTGTCCAGAGCGGCCAACGAGCTCGAGACTCTCACGCTTCCGCCGTGCTCACAAGCAAAGACGCGCCGGGTGCCCATGCGGTCCGTCACGATCTCCACCGAGTCTTCTTCCGTGTCCACCAGGAGGATCACGTAGCTGCCGTTCAGGTCGCGGGCGAAGCTCGGCCCGCCCTGCAGGAACCCGTTCGCGATCTCCGACGGCTCTCGATGCGGGTGCGTCTCCCCCCAGACGAAGGCCGTCAGACGTCCTGAAGGCTCGATCCCGACAACGGTGGCCGGAGACCGAACCACGGTGACGCAGCGGGTGGCCGTGTCGAGAGCGTGCGTCGCGCCGCCCGGGGGCGTGGGCACCAGCTCCGGCCGCGGCGCTTCGGGCGCATCGACGCGCACCAGGAGCGCCGGGGCTCGCAGGTCGGTGCCGCCGCGGGCGGTCACACGCCCCCTCGCGACTGGCCGGCGAACAAGGCCCGCGGGTCTGCCTTGGAAGTCGGCGAAGGCTTCATCCGATCACGGCCTCGACGAGTCGCCTTGGATCGTGCTCCGACCGGAGCGTCGCTCCGGCCCTTCGAGCCGCGGCGGAGAAGGCCTCATAGCGAGCGGCGAGGTCCTTCGCGGCAAGGGCGGCGGCATCGATGTCGTCCGGCTGGACGACTGCGCCAGCGCCGAAACGCAGAACGGCGCGCGCCATCCAGGTGCCTTCATGCGCGACGATGGGTGCCCCCGCGCAGAGGGCGTCGAGGGTGACCCCGCTCACCCTGTCGGCGAAGTCGACCGGGTCGTACAACTGGATGCACACGGCGCCCTCGAAGGAGCGTCGGTACCGCTGCTCGTCGAGACTCCCGGGCTCGATCCGTAGCGCCGCGTAGTCGAGGCCTTCCAGACGCCGAACGTCCCGGGCGACGTCCGGGCTCAGTTGGCCGTAGACGTCGCCGACGGTCTGGACCAGCACGGGAACTCTCTCGTCCGCTGCGGCGAGCCGCGCGACGAGCTCCACCACGCGGTGGAACCCCTTGTCGCGGCGCGCCGCCCCGGCAAAGAGCAGATGCCGAAACGGCACGGAGCCGACGCCCGTTTCGCCCCGCATGGGCGTCGGGTAGGGCACGTGGCGGACCCTCCGGAAGCCGCAAGACATCAGGATGTCGCACACGGTGACGGTCGTTGTCAGCAGCTCCATCTCGGGGCGGCGCCTCGCCACCGCGGCCAGGCTCTTCAGCCTCTGAGGTGTGGGTCGCAGCCAGTGCACGTAGAGCACGGCCCTCCCGCTGCTCCGCCGGCCAACGGCGCGATCGGCCAGCATGATGTCCGTTCGTCCCGCCGTGGGGATGAATACGGTGCGTCCGTCACCGAGCAGTCTGCGCACCAGAAAGAACGCCTGTGGCACGCGGATCCTGCGCCTGAACCAGGGCGTCAGCCGGACGTGGCCACCAGGGATCAAACCAGCACTCGCTCTTCGTCCGGCCCAGACGTGAAAGCGGTGCTCGGGCGCCGCGCCGCAGAACCTCGTGACCAGGGCGCGGGGGTGTCCCCGGTGGTCCTCGAGAGTGGGCTCGACGATGTGGATCGGCTGGGACAACGGTGCGCCGTCGCTGTGGGAAGGGTTTGTGCGGCTCGCCGAATGTTTCACGGCCGGGCGGGAAAAGAAAAGCCAGCTCTGCAGCGGTGCGAGGCGCGAGGGACCGGGGAGCCTCGTGGATTGGCAGCACGGGCGGGCGTCAGGAGGGAGGTCGACTCCGGCCCCGAGGGGCGGTCTGAAAACGGAGCCAGACCGTTGCGCCACGACGGCGCTCCGGATACCCTGTTCCGTCCCGCCGCGACCGAAACATGTGCTCGGCCTTGTCTTACATGACGCTCGCAGGTCCCACGTGAAGATCCCAGTACTCGTAATGGCGGCGCTGCTGTTCGCGCCCTCGCCGACCCGGGCCCAGTCTCCCTCGTGGGGCAACGGCTTCGGCTTCCAATGGCAGATCGGCTACAAGTCGGTGGGCGGCGGCTACGGGGACTTGCTCACGGACGGCATCGACGCCGACATCAACATCTTCTACAACCACAACAAGCTGCGCTTCGGCGGCGGCGGCAACTTCGTCTCGCTCAACGTCGTGGAGCCGCTGCAGGACGAGAGCGTCAGCAGCGTCGAGCTGCACGCCTTCGTGGGCTACCACTTTCTGCGCGGCAACTTCCAGCCCTACGTCCAGGGTCGCTTCAACTTCGTGCGGATGCGCCCCGAGGGGCACGACTTCGACTTCGATCCCGAGGCGCCTCCCGAGGAGCCGGAGGAAGGCGAGAACGTGGCTGACCGTCGCTCGGGCTTCGGCGGCGGACTCGTGGCGGGATTCGAATACCGGCTGTCGCGCAAGATCGGGCTCGAGGCGAACGCGTCCATCGACGGCTTCGCGACGGACGAGGTCAACCTGGACGAGATCGAGGAGCCGAGCCTCCAGGGAACGTTCACCGACGGCAGCAGATGGGGATTCCGTGTCGGAATCAACTGGTATCCCTAACGGCGGCGCGCGGCGCGCGCCGCCCAGCGCACCGGGTGCGGTGCCGGTGATCGGATGGAGTGTCGCGTCCCGGTGCGGCCTGGGCAGGATGGTCGCCGGAATCGCCGCAGTCAGTCTCGTGGCCGGCGCCCTGTCGCCCCTGTCGGGTCAGCTGGCGGCACCGCGACCGTTCGAAGCCGCTTCACTCGTCCCGTGGGATGTGCCCCTTCCCGCCGACACGACGACCACCGGGGGCCCGGAGGCTGATTCCGCTGACGCCACGGTGGCCGAGCAGCTCGTTGCGGGTGCCCGGCTCAGGACTCCTCCGCCGGGTCGACCGGGTGGTGCGCCCAACCAGCAGGCCCCCCAAGGTTTCCCTGCCAACGCCGACGCGTGGGGCGCCTCGCCCAACGTCGCCCTGGGCATCGGCGAGATCCTGATCGTGAACGCGGTCCCGTGGGCGTTCAACGAGTACGTGCGGAACGCCAACTTCTCGCAGGTGAACCCCCGGAGCTGGTACGAGAACATCGAGCACGGGTTCACGTGGGACGACAACAACTTCTCCACGAACATGTTCGCCCACCCGTATCACGGGAACCTGTACTACAACTCCGGGCGATCCAACGGACTGAGCTACTGGCAGTCGGTGCCCTTCGCCTTTGGGGGCAGCCTGATCTGGGAGTACTTCGGGGAGACCCATCCACCGGCCATCAACGACTGGATCCATACCAGTATCGGCGGCATCGCCATCGGGGAGTCGCTTTACAGGATCTCCTCGACCGTGCTGGACAATCAGGCCACGGGAAGCGAGCGCGTCTGGCGCGAGATCGGCGCCGCCGCCATGAACCCCGTCCGGGCCTTCAACCGCCTGGTCACCGGCCGGATCGGCAAGGTCTACGACAACCCCACGGATCCCTGGGACCACCTCCCGCCCCACCTCTCCAACGTCCTGAGCGCGGGGGTGCGGGTGATCCAGGACGAGGGCAGGGAACGGACCGACGAGGAGGGCAACGTCGTCAACGAGGGCGCGCAGGTCGGCGCGTTCTTCGAGGTTGACTTCCAGTTCGGCGGTCCGTTCCAGATCGACCGCAAGAAGCCGTTCGACTACTTCGTGTGGGGGCTCCAGATCAACACGAAGGACAAGCAGGCCATTGGCCGTTGGCAGATCCGTGGCAGCTTGACGCACTGGGACCTGAAGCGTTCCGAGAAGGTCCATCACAGGATCTTCCTCTCCCAGGACTACGATTACTTCAACAACAACGCCTACGAGTTCGGGGGTCAGAGCGTCAGCGGCGTCCTGGTCTCGGGGTGGCAGCTGTCTCCGCGCTGGCAGCTCCTCACGGGGGTGAACGCCACGGGCATGATCCTCGGCGCGGTGAACTTCGACGGGGCCAGCCTACAGGATTTCCCGACTCAAGAGCGGCTGAGAGAGTACGACTTCGGTCCGGGCGTTGGCACGCAGCTCGGTGGGTCGCTGGTACGGGACGCCACCCGACTGGTGGATCTCTCGTACCGGGTCACGTGGCTGTGGACCGTGAACGGGGCCGTGCTCACGACCGAGGACGGGCAGGTGGAGGACAACGCGCGCCACCGCATCCAGATGATCCGGGCGCGCTTCCGCGTCCCGATTCACCGGAACTTCCACCTGGGCGCCGATTGGACCGGCTTCTTCCGGGACACCCGGTTCGACGATCCGGACTTTGCCGACGACCTGCACCAGTTCACCCGGGAGTTTCGGGTCTTCGGCGCCTGGAGCGTGGGCCGGGGCTCCGCGGAGCGGTAGCGTGACGCGCCGGCGGGAGCCGCAGCTGTGGAGTCACAGGCCTTCTCACTCACGGCGCTAGCCCACCGCGCAATCGCCGTGCGGGCTTGCGTGCCTCTTCGCTCGACTGGTCACCGCACCAGGGCGATCCCATTCCTGCTCTGTGTCTTCGTCGCGGCCTCCGCCGTCACGGCGGCCTCCGCTTCGGGACAGGCCGTTGAAGGGACGCCCGGCGGGGCGATCTCCGGAGGCGTTCTGGGCGCCTACTCCGGCGGCATGCTCGGTCTCGTCGGCTCCCTGATCCCCTGTGGCCAGACGATGGCGGGTCCCACGTGCTCGGCCTGGGTAGCGGGAATCGGCGGCGTGGTGGGCGCGACGGCTGGGGCGACCCTTGGCGCGGCCGACGACGAGCGCTTCGTCCGCCGGGTGGAGGCCGGGATGATCGGCGCGGCGGCCGGCGCCGTGGTCGGCTACGCACTGAAGGGGGTTGTGCGCCAGTACGGTTGGCTGGACGTGGTGTCCGGCGCCGCGATCGGCCTGGCCGTGGGATCGTCTGCCAAGGGGGCCGCCATCGGCCTCGGCGCGGGGGCCCTGGCGGGCGGGGTGCTCCTCGCCGCCGTGCCGCGGGTGCGCGTCACGGACGCCGTGGCCGTGAGCGCGGCCGGCCTCGCGCTGGGAGGGATCCTCGGCTGGGTCAACGACGCCGTGCGCGCCAACGAGGCGTCGATCACGCCGGTGTTTTCGGTGACCTGGACGCCGTGAGGTTCGGGACCGCGGGCTGGGTGGCGGTGGCGTCGTCATCGCTCCTGACCGGTTGCGCTCTGGGTTACACGATGGGGGCGGCGGAGCCGGATCCGGTCTGCCCGGGAGCCACGTCGAATCCTTCGACCGCTGCCCAGGCCGATCGCTCCGGCGCGCTCATCAGCTGGTTTGGGCCTACCAACAGCGGCGACCGGACCAAACTGGACGCGTGGTGCACCACTGTGGGCGCGCCCGTCGTTCGCCTGGATCCGAAGGAACCGGTGGTCCACGCACGCAAGCCATCGACGCTCACCGTCGTCGCGTGGAATGTCTCGGTGGGTACGGCGGACGTGCCGGCCTTCCTCGAAGCGGAGCTGGGTCATGAATGCAGGGCAGGGCGGGCGCCGCCGGAAGACCGTCGACCCTTCGTGCTCCTGCTGCAGGAGGCCTTCCGCCGGTCCGACCGAATACCAGACCTGCTCCCGCAGCCCACCATTCCGTGGCGGCTGGGTCCGGAGGAGCGGCCTGGCGAGATCCTGGACATCGGCCAGATCGCCGAGCGCTGTGGACTGTCACTGGTGTACGTGCCGTCGTCGAGGAACGGCCCGCAGACCGAGGACGGCCTGCGCGAGGACCGGGGCAACGCCGTGCTGTCGACGCTTCCACTGGAGGAGCCCACGGCCATCGAGCTCCCCTTCGAGGCGGGCAGGAAGGTGGCCGTGGCGGCCACCGTGGCCGGCCCGGACGGGCCGATCCGAGTGGTCAGCCTACACCTCGACGTGGCCTCAACGCTGCTCCGCACGCTGCTGACCGGGAACGGTACGAGGATCCGCCAGGCTGAGGCGTTGGCCGATGCCCTGGACGTCATCGGGCCTGCGCTTCCGACCGTCGCGGGGGGCGACTTCAACACCTGGTCGGAGACGGAGACGGCGCTTCGCCGTTTCGCCGTGCGGTTTCCCGACTCGCCGCCTGCCGACCCGACCCCTACGCGCACGCATTTTCCCACCGACCACATCTTCTTCCGCCGGGGAGAGGCCGACGGGGGGGGCGCCACGGAGAACTACCGACGCGTGCAGGAACGCTACCACTCCGACCACCACGCCCGCGTGCTGGAGTTGAGGGCGTCGGCTCCTGCTCAGGGCGACCCTTCTCCGAGGTAGCTCCTGGCACTTTGGGCCAGCTCGCCCATTGGACCCGCCGCCCGATCCTCGGAGCGGTCGAGGACTGGTTCGGTCTTCGGAGCAGCGAGCTCCCGGTAGAAGTCCCGCTCGGCCTCCAGACGATGGAAGCGACTGGCGAGATCCTCCACCGTCTCCCGGACCCTGGCCAGCTCAACTCGCATATCGTCGTTGGCGTCCCAGCCACGGTCGCCGCGTAACCGCCTGCGGGATCGACCCATGATGGCGAACGCCGCGAAGACCAGCAGAAAGAGCATTACCGTCGACATCTCGCCTCACCCCTCCTTCGACGCGTTCTCACGTGCGCCGGCCGAGGCGCCCCTACGCGCGCGGCGCATCTCCCGGTTGGCCCGTTCGAGCACCTCGATCATGCCGTCCAGGGTCTCCCGGCTGGCCGGGCCGCGCATGGCGCCCTCGAAGGTCGTCTGAGCCAACCGGCGAAACGCCCGGGAGAGGTCCCGCATGCCGTCGCCGAAGAAGGTTCCGGTGAAGTTGGCGACCCGCTCGAACACGTCGTCGACGGTGTCCTCGTTCTCCGCCAGGTAGTCGCGCCCTGCCTCGGTGATCCGATAGACGCGCTTGCCCTCCGCCTTGTCCGAGGTCAGGTAGCCTTCGTCCTCGAGCATCTGCAGGGTGGGGTAGACGGAGCCCGGGCTCGCCTGGTACGCGCCGTGAGACTCTTCTTCCAGGGCTTTCATGACCTCATAGCCGTGCATGGGGCGGTCGGCGATGAGGCGCAGAATTACGAACTTGAGGTCGCCGCGCTCGAAGACCCGCCACTTGAAACGCCGGCCCCGCTTGCGCCGGTGGCGGGGTGGGCCGAAGCCGAACCCGAATCCGAAGTCGAAGCAATCGTCGAAGTCGCGCATGGTGTTCACCCCTCGTTGAATCTCCCGCCGATATATCTTCCGATATGTCGTACCGATATATCGAAAAGTAACCGAGGGCCGCTGTCGCAGCAAGCGGAGTGCGTGGCCGCGCCCGAACACGGGGATTGCCGCGGTCAGGCAACATCGCGCGCCGGGGCGGCAACACTGTGAGGTGGCTCAAGGCCATCATTTGTAACGATTTGGGCCAGTGTGAGGCGTTTCTGGCTCTGGTCCGGAAGATGCTGGCCCATGTAGGGTCCAAGGGTTATCCTGTCCCTATCGCACTCGCCTGACACAGCGGGAGAATCCAGGAGGTGTCAGTGGCCCACGCGGCTCCCACAGGGGATCAGGGCCCCCGTACGCTGCTACTCGTCGACGATGACGACGACCTTCGCCGGACGTTGGTCTCCGCGCTGAAGAAGGGTGGCTACCGCGTCATCGATGCGGACTCCGCGGAGCGCGGACTCCAGCTCGCCGAGACGGCCAAAGAACCCATCGACCTGGCATTTCTGGACATCATGCTGCCTGACTCGTGGGGCGCGCAGCTCGTACCGGCCCTACGGATGGCCCACCCGGACATCCGCGTGATCTTCACGTCGGGCTACACCGACACCGACCCCATTCTCCGGGCGGCCATCGGCGGTGAAACGGCCTTCCTCCCCAAGCCGTTCGACGTGGACGAGCTGCTGGCGTTGGTGGAAGAGGTCCTGGATGCCGAGGCCGGTCCGGGCCAACGCTGATCCACGAGTTCGCATGCGACGCCGAAGCGCCGGCGCCCCGAGCGGGGTCGCCGGCGTGTTCTATTCCGGCCGACGCTCTCTTTCCGTGTGGGGGAAGGGCGGGTGCCTCAACCCTTCGTGCAGATCGACTGGCCGGCGGCCGCGGCCTCGATGACGGCGAGGACTTCGTCGAGCGTGGAGCGGCCGGCGTCGTCCTTGTACCACGCCATCTTCTGTGGCATGAAGTCGTCGCCCAGACCCTCACGGTTCTCCAGAGCCCACGCCTGGAGACTGGAGGGCCGCTCGACCCAGCAGCCGACCTCCTCGTAGGCGTCGTCGAGAACGAGGACCGTAGGCGTCGCCGGGCGCCCGTCGGGCGTCAGGTGCGCTTCCATGATGGCCTCTCCAACTTCGGAGTCCACGACTCGAAGCTCGATGGCGGGCACGGCGTCAGCGAGGAGGGCCAGAAAAGGGATGGTGTTGACGGAATCGCTGCACCAGTCCTCGGCGATGGCCAAGATCCGCCAGCTGCCGTCGACGGCTCGTGCGCGCTCCAGGATGTCGGCAGGCACCGAACTCTCACCGTAATGCTCGGTCCACAGGTTCTTCCGCCGCGTCGCTTGATCCAGGAAATCCTGGAAGGTCACACCCTGCTCGTAGATCTCCTGAAGCGACGCGTCAGCGTATTCGCCCCGCTCGCCTGGGCCGCACGCCGGCAGCACGGCAGCCGGCAGCATGACCAGCCCGGCGAGCGCCAAGGTGGGTAGCGCCGTCACGCGCTCCCCTGCGTCGGTACGCCGTGGCGCGCTGCATGAGTCATGGCGTCGATGAAGCGATCCAGCTCTTCCCGCGTCGTGTAGACGCTGGGAGAGACCCGGATCCCGGGGCACTCCTCGTGCCCGATGCCCACTGTGAAGATCCGGTGCTCGGCCCAAAGCCAGGCCGCCAGGTCTCCGGGGGTCGTGCCCTCGATCCCCACATTGGCGATGCCGCAGGCGAAGCCGGGTCGGAGGCTGGTATTCAGGTAGACGCCGTCGAGCTCCAGCAGTGGTTTTGTCCAGTAGTCCCTGAGGTAGACGAGCCTCGCAGCCTTCCGGGCTCCGCCGATGGCCTGATGAAACGTCAGCGCCTCGGCGACGGCCAGGAAGTTGGCCTCCGGGTGCGTTCCGATCTCCTCGAACTTCCGGATGTCCTCGTCCTTGGCTTCAGGGGCCGCCATCAGGGGCCAGACGCCAGCGATCTCGTCCCGCCGCACGTAGAGCAGCCCGTTGCCGATAGGGGCGAAGAGCCACTTGTGAAGGCTGGTGGAGTAGTTGTCGCAGTCGAGGTCGGAGATCTTGAAGTCGAAGTGCGCCAGGGCGTGCGCGCCGTCCACGATCACGGGGATCCCACGCGCCCGTGCCATGGTCACCACGTCCCGCACCGGAAGGATCTGGCCCGTGATGTTGATCATGTGGCACATGAGGATCAGGCGCGTCCGATCGGTGATGGCCGCCTCGAAGCGCCGGACGACTTCTGCGTCGTCTTCGGCCGGCGTGGGGATCATGATCTGCTTGAGCACGACCCCCTCCCTCCGCTCGCGTTGGCGGAAGGTGGTGATCATACGTCCATAGTCCTGGGTCGTGGTCACGATCTCGTCGCCCGCACGCAAGTCGTGCCCGAACTGCAGGATCTGCAGGCTCTCGGAGGCGTTGCGCGTCATCGCCACCTCCTCCGTGTCCACGCCCCACTCCCGGGCCATGCGCTGGCGCACGCCCTCGCGCTGTGGCTCGAGAATCTGCCACCCGTTGTAGACGGGCATCTGGTTGGCGAAGTCGAGGTGCCGCTTCATGGCGTCCAGCGCGAAGGTCGGAGCCGGGCTGACGCCACCGTTGTTCAGGTTGACCAGGCTACGGTCTACCGTGAAGGCCTGCTGGACGCGAACCCAGAAGTCCTCGTCGTCGGCCGTCGCCGCCGCGCCGCCCGGATGATCGAACAGGTCACGGATCCGCTCGGGCCAATCGGGGCGGAATCGTGGGGGAGTGAGAGGGACACCGGCCACCGCTGCCGCTGCGGGGATAGCCATCACGCCCAGGAACTGCCGACGGCTCTGCATGACCGATCTCCTTGGGTCTGTAAACGTCGCGTCGGGGCCGCTTCAGGTATACCCACGCGGGCCCCGGTTGTCCACCCGCCGTTCAAGTGTGGCGGGGGCTCTCCCGATACTGGTCCACAAGGTCATCTTCGCAGTCCCGGGCAGGCTTGCGGCGACTCGCGGAGCATCTTCGAGCACGAGATCAGAGGGAACCGAGCGATGGCCGTTTTGAGCGTCGACCACGCCGAGCCGGGCATGGTCCTGGCGGCGGCGGTGACCGATCGGCAAGGCCGACTGCTGATCCCACAGGGCAAAGAGCTGAGCGAGCGCCACGTCCAGGCCCTGAAGATGTGGGGTGTGGCGCAGATCGATGTCGAGGGCGAGGGCGATGCAGCCGACGCCTTCGCTGCGGTCGAACCCGAGGTCCTGCAAGAAGCCGAAGCGACACTGGAGTCACGCTTCGCACGGGTCGATCGAAGCCATCCGTTCCTCGAACAGCTCTTCCAGTACTGTGTCAACCGCAAAGCACGCGGCCTTCAAAAGGACAGGGAGGCGGACCATGCCGCGTAGCCCGTCGGAGCTGGTCCAAGGCGCGACGACGGTCGCCTCGCCCCCGCTCATCTATCAGAAGCTCCTGGAGGTGATCAATCATCCCCGGAGCGGCTCCGCCGATGTAGCCCGTGTGCTGTCGGAGGACACGGGACTCACGTCACGCCTGCTCAGGATCGTCAATAGCGCCCTCTTCTCGTTTCCGCAGCGGATCGAGACGGTGACGCACGCGGTGACGATCGTGGGGACGGCGCAGGTGAGGGACCTGGCCCTGGCCACCTCGGTCATGACGATGTTCGACGACGTTCCCGAGGAGCTGGTGGACATGGAGTCCTTTTGGCGTCACAGCCTGGCATGCGGCATCGGCGGGCGAGTGCTCGCCGCGCAGCGCCGGGAGGACAACGTCGAGCGCTTCTTCGTCGCGGGCCTCCTGCACGACGTGGGGCGTCTCATCATGTTCATGCGGGAGGGAGAGGCCTCGAGCCAGGCCATGGCGCAGAGCCGTGAGCGTGGTCAGCTGTTGCATGAGGCCGAGCTCGAAGTCCTGGGATACACGCACGCCCAGGTCGGCGGCGCCCTCATGGATCAGTGGCGGTTCCCGGGCGCATTCAAGGAGGCGGTCGGTTACCACCACCAGCCCCGCCGCGCCGATCGCTTTCCCGTCGAGACAGCTGCCATCCACGTCGCTGACCTCATCGCCAATGCCCTCGAATTGGGCTCCTCCGGGGGGCACATGGTCCCGGAGCTACGTCCGGCGGCCTGGGAGACCCTGGGTATAGACCCGGCCTTGGCGCCTGTCATCCTGGAGGACGTGGAGCGTCAGTACCGTGACGCGGCCCAGATCATCCTCGGGATCGCCGCCTGATGAATCCGCCGACCTCCTCGCTCAGCATCGCGCGCGCCGCGGCCGAGGGGCCGCCGCCCCCCGACGCGAACCACTGGTTCGCCGAGTCCCTCGACGCGGTGGCCGGCCTGGGACGTACCCTGGCCGCGGAGATGCAAGGGGGCGGCACGCCGGTGGAAGTCTTCACCGCGTCGCGCCCGGCCATCCGGCGGCTCGCCGATTTCGAGGCGTTGGGCTTCCTGTCGGTGAGCGAGGACGGACTCGAGTTCAACCTGGAGTCCGTGGAACCGCCGGAGCTCCGGGATGCGATCCAGCGCGAGGTAGACCACCAGATCGCCGAGGGCACCTTCGGCTGGTCGCTCTATCAGAACCGCCCCGTGATCGTGCCCGCAACGCAGACCGGCTCGTGGGTGCTTCTGCACGTCCTCGCGACGCCACGGCGCGTGATGGGGATGCTGGTCGGCTCGCTCGAGTCGGAGTCGACGTTCATTCCCGACATCTGTCAGAAGGCGCTGTCGATTCTCCTGTTGAACAGCGCGAGCGTCATGGAATCGGGCCTGCTCCACAAGGAGCTGGATGAGCACAACCGCAACCTCGAAGCCACCATCGAGGAACGCACCCGGGAGCTGCGAGAGTCGGAGAAGGCGGCCCGTGCAGCCAGTCGGGCCAAGAGCGACTTCCTGGCCAACATGTCGCACGAGATCCGGACGCCCATCAACGGCGTCGTGGGCATGAACAGCCTGATGCTGGAGGGCGACCTGGATCTGGAGCAGCGTGAGCAGGCCGAGACGATCCAGCGCTCGGCTGACAGTCTCCTGTCCATCATCAACGATATCCTGGACTTCTCGAAGATCGAGGCCGGTCGGCTCGACCTGGAGACGGTGCCCTACGATCTCAAGCAGGTCGTGGAGGACGTCGCAGAGCTCCTGAGCACCAAAGCGGCGGAGAAGGGCATCGAGCTGGCTGCCACCTTTCAGAAGGAAGCCCCCCGCCACATCCTGGGCGATCCCGGGCGGATGAGGCAGATCCTCACCAACCTGGTGGGAAACGCCATCAAGTTCACGGCCGACGGACAGGTCGTCGTCGAGGTGCTGTGGCGGGACGGCGGGCTCGATGAGCCGCATTTCCTCGTCTCCGTTCACGACACCGGCATCGGCATCCCGCCCGACAAGCTCGAGCGGGTCTTCGAGAAGTTCACCCAGGCAGACAGCTCGACGACCCGCAACTACGGCGGCACCGGACTGGGCTTGTCCATCAGTCGTCAACTGACCCAGCTGATGGGCGGACGGCTTTCTGCCCGCAGCGAGCCCGGCCAAGGCTCGACCTTCTACTTCACGCTGCCGGCGGAGCTGGACCCGGACGCCCTTGGCTCCGTTCCCGAGGCCGAGCTCGCAGGCGACCAGGTGCTTGTCGTGGCGCAGAACCTCCACGTCGCCGCCGCGGTTGCAATTCCGCTAGAAGCGCGAGGCGCTAAAGTGTTGGTGGTCAATGCGTCCAGGGATGGAGAGATCGACGTACGCCACGGCATGACCAGCCTTCGCGCCGTCTTCGCCGACTGGAGTCTGGGCCCGGCGCGTCTGGCGGAGGTCAAGCACATCGTGGAGACGTCCGTCGGGCCGGAAGCACCGGTCGTGGGACTGCTCGTCCCCATCACGGAGCGGCGTGAGGCTCAGCCGTTTCTCCAGCGAGGCTTCGACCACCTCATCCTCAAGCCGGTACGGGAGCGTCGCCTGCTCGCGGTCTTGGGACTCGAATCGGCTGCTGACGCCGCCCGCGAGGGCCAGACGAGCGAGGGAGGACCGACCGTGAGCCGGCGTATTCTTCTGGCCGAGGACGACCCGGTGAACCGGGCGGTGGCAACCAGCATGCTGAGCCGCCTCGGATGCGACGTGGAGGTCGCCGAGGACGGCCAGGCGGCAGTCGAGCGCGTCACGTCTGCTGCACCCGGCTACTTCGATCTCGTCTTGATGGATTGCCAGATGCCGGTGATGGATGGGTACGAGGCCACCCGCCGGATCCGGGACCACGAAGGCCACTCGACGTCCAGGCTTCCCATCCTGGCGCTGACCGCCAGCGCGCTCCACGGCGACCGCGAGCGCGGGCTGGAGGCGGGCATGGACGACTACTTGACCAAGCCGATCCGCATGGACGACGTGCGGAGCTTCCTGTCACGGTGGCTGCCCGCAGCGGCGAGGGAGGTCGCGGCCGACGAGAAGAGTTGCACGATCGCTTGCTCAGGGCGGTGGAGGAGGATGACGCAGCCGAGCTCGCAGCGGTTGCTCATCGTCTGAAGGGTGGCTCCGGAAACGTGGGTGCGAAGGCCCTCCACAGCCTGGCTGGCGAGCTGGAGCTCCGGTGGAAAGCCGGCGACACCGCCGAGGCCTCGGCAGATGTGGCCCGTCTGGAGCGACGGATGGAGGCCTACCGTGAGGCCCTCGACGGGGCTCGCGTGGAGGCGGGAGTCTGATGTCGGCCGGCCGCAGGCGCATCGCGATCGTCAACGACGACCCCGTGCAGCTCGGGCTCCTTGGTGGGATCCTGGAAAAGCACGACTTCGAGGTCTGGGCCAACCTCTCCGCCAGTGCCGCCCTGGACGACATGGACCCGAGTCGCGTGCCCGACTTGATCATCACCGACCTTCACATGCCGGGAATCGACGGCTGGAAGTTCTGTCGGCTGCTCAGGTCGCCCGACTACGCTCACCTGGCGGATGTCCCGATCCTGGTCATGTCGGCCACGTTCTCGGGGGCCGAGGTCGAAGCGCTGACTCGCGAGCTCGGGGCCGAGGCGTTCCTGCCGAACCCCAGCCCCCCCGACCAGCTCCTGCGCTACGTCGAGAGCCTCCTGGCCGGCGAGCAACCAAAGTCTCCGCCCGATATCCTGATCGTCGACGACGATGCCCGGGTGCTGGACGTGCTGAGCCGGTTCCACACCGCCCATGGGTGGAAGGTCCACCAGGCGAGCACCGCGGCTGAGGCGCGCTCGGTCTTCGCCGAAAAGCGTCCCGCCGTCGCGCTGCTGGATTATCACCTTCCGGATGACGCCGACAAGACGCTCCTGGAAGAGATTCGCCGTCCGGCGCGCTCGACCGTGGTCATCGTCATGACGGGAGATACGGATCCCAGCCTGCCGGTGGAGCTTCTCCAGCAGGGGGCCGACGGGTACGCGCGGAAGCCATTCGAGCCGCAGTACATCCTCGACCTGGTGCACGCGGCCCAGCGGGAGCGCTCTCTGCTTCGAGTCGAGGACATCCTGGAGGCCCGCACGCAGGAGCTCCGAGCCTCGGAAGCGCGCTACCGAATCCTGTTCGCATCGATTCCGGAGGGGATTCTCATCGTCGGCAAAGACGGCGTCGTGCTTCAGTCGAATCCCGTCATGGACGAGTGGTTGGGCGCCACCGAACAGGGCCTTGCAGGAGCGCACGTTGAGGAGCTCGTACAAGACGAACGGCGCCGGGGCCTGCGAGACGACATGGCGAGGATCTGGTCGGCTGGGTCAGGGGACCTGTCAACGGCCTTCGCCCGGATCGATGGCTCGGCCAAGGAGTGTGAGGTCACACTCCGGACGTTCCAGTTTCAGGATCGACACGCCCTGCTTTGTGTGTGCCGGGACGTGACCGAGCGAAACCGGATGGAAGCGGAGCGGAAGTCCTTCGAATCCCGGATGCAGCACGCGCAGAAGCTGGAAAGCCTCGGTGTGCTCGCCGGCGGCGTGGCCCACGACTTCAACAACCTGCTCGTGGGCATCCTCGGCAACGCGAGCCTGGCGGCGATGGACCTGTCGGAGCGGGGACCAGCCTGGGAGAGCATCAAGCAGATCGAGCTCGCCGCCCGGCGAGCCGCCGACCTGACGGGACAGATCCTCACGTACACGGGCAAAGCCGTCCTGTCGTCCGAGCCCGTGAATCTCAACCAGCTGGTTCGCGAGATGACCCAGCTGATGGAGCCGGCGATCTCGAAAAAGGCCCTGCTTTCGTTCGACATGCGCGAAGAGATCCCGCCGGTCCGTTGCGACCCCGGTCAGCTCCGTCAGGTCGTGATGAACCTGATCATGAACGCTTCCGACGCCCTCGAGGGCCGCAGGGGTTCGATCCGGGTGCGGACGGGGTGGGTGCAGGCGGGGGCGGAAGAGCTGCGCCGCGGCTATCTCGGCGAGGGCGCCGCTCCGGGGCACTACGCGTTCCTCGAAGTCGAGGACTCGGGTGCGGGCATGGACCAGGAGACCCAGGACCGGATGTTCGACCCATTCTTCACCACCAAGGTAGAGGGTCGCGGACTGGGGCTGGCAGCGACGCTGGGGATCGTTCGCGGTCACGGGGGGACGATTCAGGTCCGATCGGCGCCCGACGAAGGGACGACGTTCCGCGTGCTGCTTCCGGCGCAGGATCGAGCGCCGGACCGCGAGCCGGCGTCCCGCGAGGCACCGTCCTCGTTGGCTCCCGGCAGTGGCACCGTACTGGTCGTCGACGACGAAGACGCCGTCCGCAAGCTAGCGGTCACCGCGCTCCAGCGATTCGGGTATCGGACCCTGGCCGCCTCCGGAGGTGAGGAAGCCCTTCAGATCCTCGACGACCCGGCGAAAGCCCCCGTCGATATCGTGCTCCTCGACCTGAGCATGCCCGGCATGGACGGCGCCGAGGTGCTCGAGGCGATCGCGCGGCGGGATCGGCGCGTCCCGGTCCTCTTCTCCTCGGGCTACTCGGAGGACGCCGTGGCGGGCCAGATCCACGGTCGCGGCGTGGCCGGGTTCATCCGCAAGCCCTACTCCCCAGGGGAGCTGGTGGACCGCGTACAGCGGGCACTGGCATCCGCGGCATCTCCGGAAGACGCGGGACAGGCAGCCACCGGCTGATCCCGACCGACGTCCCTCGCGACGGAACAAACCGCCATCTCGCCGGCTAGAACGGCGCGAAGCTGCGTCCTCGTGCCTGGTGCCGCGCGGGCCCCAGGGCCGTGCCGTCACGTGCCCGCCGGGCGCCCGCCCTGCGGGGCATACCCATCGCCAGCGTGCGCATGAACCACAACCTCTGCCGATTCGGGACCGTCGAGCTGGCGCCCCCGAGACGGACGAAGCCCTGCCTCAGTGGCGTGCTGCTCCTGGCCGCCGTGGCTGGGTGCTCCATTGTGCCCGAGCACCTGGAGGCCCAGGAAACCCGGGACACGCTGGCCAGCGACCCGGCCGTGCAGGACACCGTCTTCACGCTGCAGGGCGTCACCGTCAACATCACCCGCCCGGTCGCTACGTCAGGGGGAAGCTCAGCGGTCGACATCCCGCTGGATTCCCTCAACGTCGCGCCGGCTCCCACCCTGGAGCAGGTCCTCAGGACGGTCCCGCTGATCCAGATCCGGGAGAACTCACGGGGCGAGGCCCAACCCTCCCTGCGGGGTTCGGAGGACCGGCAGATCGCCGTTCTGGTGGACGGGATCCCGCTGACGCTCGGATGGGATCATCGAACCGATCTGTCGGTGATCCCCCTGACCGCGATCGAGAACATCCGACTGATCCGCGGCCTGTCGTCCGTGCTCTACGGGCCCAACGTCCTGGGAGGCGTCGTGTCCGTGAACGTGGCGCGCGGCTCCGATCGTCGCGATGCGCCGGAGCCCTTGATGCTCACCGGGGGCGTGGATCAAACGGGAGCCACGCAGCTGGGCGGGACAGGCGGGGCCCTGCTCGAAGGGGGCTCCGGGCAGTGGGTGATTCGGGGCGGCCTCGGTCACCGCCGCAGGGACGGGCATCCCCTGTCAAACCGGCTGACGCTCGAATCGCAGGATCAGGAGGAGCTCCTGTCGTCGGACGGAAGCCTCCGGCTCAACAGTGACATGCAGCACTTCGACGGCTTCCTGTCGGCGCGGTACCGGGGCGACGGTGGCGGATGGCTGTCCTTGGGTGCGTCCGGGTACTCGGCCGAGCGGGGCGTCCCGCCGGAGGTGAACGAGGACGAGCCCAGGCTTTGGCGTTATCCCGAGCAGTGGCGTGCCCTGGCAGCGGTGACCGGCGGAACCGGGCAGCGCACGACGGCGTGGGGCGAGGGCGACGTGGAGGCGAGCTTCGGTCTCGACGTGCAGCACAACGTCATCGACGAGTACGCCACGCCCGCGTACACCGAGGTCGTGGGCGGGGAAACCGGCGATACGCGCACGTTGACGGCCCGGCTGCTCGGGGAGCACACAGCGGGGGACCGCGGCCAGGTTCGCGCGTCGGTCACGTACGGCGACGTCCATCACGACGAGGTCCTGAGCCCCGACGACCTACGCGCCAAGTACCGGCAGCGCCTCTGGAGCATGGGTGCCGAGGGCGATTGGGGCCTGGGGGCCGCGGGCAGCACCCGGATCAGCGTTGGCGCGGTGCTCGACGGGGCGGACACGCCGGAGTCGGGGGACAAGCCCCCGGTCGGTACGCTGTGGGACTGGGGCGCCAGAGTGGGCGCGTCTTCGCTGGTCGGCGACGGAACCGTGCTTCTTCACGGCTCGCTGAGCCGCCGCACTCGCTTCCCCTCCTTGCGGGAGCTCTACTCCGGGGCTTTGGGTCGCTTCCTGCCCAATCCCGAGCTCAGGCCCGAGTCGCTCCTCGGCGCGGAGCTCGGCGTGACCGTGAGCGGGACGCTCGGCGAGGTCCAGGTCGTGGGTTTCCATCACCGCATCGAAGACGGCATCGTTCGGGTTTCGGTGCAGACGGACGAGGGCGCCAAGCGCCAACGGGTGAATCAGAACCGAATCCGCGCGACGGGCCTCGAGCTGTTGGCCACCGGAGCGCTGGGAGGCTTGGAGTACTCGGGTGACCTGACCCTCCAGCGCGTGCGTCTACTGGAGGACGACGGCTCGCAGGCCACGGCCGAGTACCAGCCGGACTGGGCTGGAAAGATCGCGCTCGGCGGTGGTCTTCCCTGGGAGCTCGGGTGGACGGCCGGCCTGCGTTTGATGGGCGAACAGTTCTGCACCACCACCACCCAGTCAGGCTCCGACACGCTCGACGCCAGTGGCGCGCTCGATCTGGGCCTTCGCCGCAACTTCCCGCTGCGGGGCGGAGGGACGCTGAGCAACCTGGACCTGCTCGCTGCCGTGGACAACGTCACGGACGCGGCCTATTTCGATCAGTGCGGCTTGCCGCGGCCGGGCCGCAGATTCAGGCTCCAGTTCCGGCTGTTCTAGAGCGGAAATCCTCCCACCGCCTGGCGGCGCGCTACCCCGAGCCGTTCCGGCGCCTTGGAGCCGGCTCTGGGTTCGGCGCCCAGGAGCCACTACCTTCGGGACGGCTTTCGACCGGCGAACCCCTTCGAACCATGATCCGCGTCATTCTCCTCGGCACCTCCGCCGCCCGGCCCACGATCCGTCGCAACGTCAGCGGCCTCGCGATCCAGCGCGAGGGGGATCTGATGCTGTTCGACTGCGGGGAAGGGACGCAGCGGCAGATGATGCGCTTCAACACGGGCTTCGGCGTAGGTGAGGTCTACTTCACCCACATGCACGCGGACCATTTCCTCGGGATCACCGGGCTGCTTCGCACCATGGCGCTCCAGGGGCGCACCGATCCCCTCCGCCTCTTTGGTCCGAAGGGCTCGGAGCCCGTGATCCGCACCGCCGTCAAGCTCGGTGTCGAGCGCGTGCCGTTCGAGATCTGCGTCGAGGAGCGTCAGCCGGGCCAGGCCGTGAAGAAGGACGGGTATTCGGTCGTGCCGTTCAGCGTCCGACATGGCACACAGGCCGTGGGCTGGGCTCTGATCGAAGACGAGCGGCTCGGCCGCTTCGACGTGGAGCGCGCCCGGGCCCTGGGTGTGCCGGAAGGCCCCCTTTTCGGGCGCCTGCACCGTGGGCAGCCCGTGGAAGTGAACGGTCGGACCGTTACGCCCGAGGAGGTGGTCGGACCCAGCCGGCCCGGTCGGAAGGTCGTGTATACGGGCGACACGAGCCCGGCCTCTGGCACGGTGGCCATGGCACGCGGGGCGGATCTCTTGATTCACGACGCGACATTCAGCGTCGAAGAGGAGCAGCGGGCTCGCGACACGCATCACACGACGGCCCGGGGCGCGGCGAGCGTTGCGCGAGAGGCCGGGGCAAAGCGGCTTGTCCTCACGCACCTCTCGGCCCGCTACGCCGACGACCCAGCGGTGCTGGAACGGGAGGCCCGGTCCGTCTTCGCCGGGGCCAAGGTGGCTCACGACGGCATGGTCGTGGAGATCCCCTATCCACCCGACGAGCCGGAACCTCCGGCGGAGGCTGACGCGTGAGCGGATTCGTCCCTTCGCGGCCGCGCACCCAGGGTTCGAGAGACGAGCCCACCACCCTCTTCGATCCCCGTCTGCACGAGGCGTGGCAGGAGCATCGATGGGAGCTGCGCGCGGCTCAGTGGCGCGCCCTGGCGCTGGCGGAGCGCATCTTCGGCACCGGGGTGCGGGCCTCTTTGGCCGGCGGCGCCCTGGAGGGGGCCTTCCGAGCCCTCTTGCACCTCGACGTGCCCTTCGACTGCATCGATCGCCACCGGGATCGGGAGGCCCGTTTCACCGCGGCCGCCGGCGCGGACCCCGTGCTGGCAAGGGTGCCCTTCATCTACGTGTTTTCGGGAGTCACGGCGGAATGAGGATTCCGCCCCGCGCTGCCTCGGGGGTCGGGATGCCGAGCGGGCATGCTCGGAGAGGCCTGTGAGCGCCACCGAAGGCGGCTCGGTCGCCGTCGTGGGTCTGGGGCTCATGGGCGGGTCCCTGGCCCGAGCCCTCAGCGACATGCCGGTCGGCCCGGCGGTTCTGGGGTACGACGTTCTTCCAGAGCGGTCCGCGGCAGCTCTGCGCGCGGGAGCCCTGGACGAGGTGGCGGCCGACCCGCGCACCATCGTGGAGCGTGCCCATGTGGTGGTCTACGCCACGCCTCTCCCGGTGACGCTGGATCTCATGACCAGGCACCGCAGCCGCTGGCGAGACGACGCGCTCGTCATGGACGTCACCTCCCTCCAGGCGCCGGTGATGAATCGCGCTGGCGCGCTGGGGATCATGGACCGGTGGATCGGAGCTCACCCCATGGTCGGCGGGGAGGGCAGCGGGTTCGAGGCCGCGCGGGCCGATCTGTTCGCCGATGGGCACGTTTGGCTGATCGGTGCCGATGAGACCGCCGCCGACCTGGCCCGGCGGGCCGAGGCGTTCTGGCGACGGCTGGGGGCCAGGGTCACGTGGACCGACGCCGACAGCCACGACCAGCGTATGGTCCTGGCGAGCCACCTCCCTCAAATCGTCGCGAATCTCCTGGCGGCACGACTTGCGGAGGAGGGCCTGGCCCCCAGCGAGCTGGGACCGGGCGGACGGGATATGACCCGGCTGGCCGCAAGCTCACCCGAGATGTGGGCACCTCTCATCGAGGTCACGCGCGACCGTCTGGGTGCGCTCCTCCGCCGCCTGGCGCGCGACCAGGAAAAGCTCGCCAATGCGTTGGATGCCGACGACCTCGCCGCTATTCGGACCCTCATGGCCCGGACCCGCGCCTGGCGGGAGGACGCGGAGTGGAGCTGACCGTCCCGGGGGACAAGTCGATCTCCCAACGCGCTCTCATCTTCGCTGCGCTCGCCGAGGGGACGAGTCGGCTGCGCGGCCTGCTGGCCGGTGCCGACCCCCGCTCCACTGCCTCGGTACTCAGGCAGTTGGGCGCCTCGATTCCGCCCCTGCCGCGGGACGGTGCGCCACTTCAGGTGGAGGGCCTCGGGCTCCGGGGGCTCGATCCCGGCGGCAAGTCGCTCGACTGTGGGAACAGCGGGACGGCGGCTCGGCTGATGATGGGGGTTCTTGCGGGCCAGGCGGGCGTGGCCACGCTGACGGGAGACGACTCCCTCCGCGGCCGGCCCATGAGGCGGGTGACCGGGCCGCTGACCCTCATGGGCGCCCGTTTCGAAGAGCTGGAGGAGACCGACTGCCTGCCCATCCGCGTTCGTGGCGGCGCGCTGGGTCCCCTCGAGCACGCCTCGCCCGTCGCCAGTGCCCAGGTCAAGAGCGCGCTGCTGTTGGCCGGGCTCGTGGGGGGCGCATCCGTGGTCGTCACGGAGCCCGCGCGCTCGCGCGATCACACCGAACGCCTGCTGGCCGTGGTGGGTGCGCCCCCGGTCTGCCGTCAGAC
This sequence comes from Gemmatimonadota bacterium, assembly GCA_039586035.1. Taxonomy (GTDB): domain Bacteria; phylum Gemmatimonadota; class Gemmatimonadetes; order Longimicrobiales; family Gaopeijiaceae; genus JBDHHQ01. The sequence continues at coordinate 46,835 of JBDHLD010000028.1, forward strand.
CGAGCTCGGATGGCAGGTACGATCGATGGATCCACCGGGCGCCATCGACCCCCTGGATCTGACCGTGCCGGGGGACTTCTCATCGGCCGCGTTCTTCCTGGTGCTGGGACTCCTGGGCGGCGCGGGTTCCCGGCTCACGATGCGCCATGTGGGTTTGAACCCCACGCGAACGGGGCTGCTGCGAGTCCTGAGACGCATGGGCGCCAGCGTGGACGTAACGGACCCCTGGAGCGCAGGGGCGGGGGAGCCGGCGGGGACGCTCAGCGTGGCGCCCAGCGGGCTCGCCGGCACGCAGGTGGGAAGTGACGAGGTGCCGGGGCTCATTGACGAGATCCCCATTCTCGCCGTGGCCGCCGCCAGAGCAGAGGGGGCGACACGGGTTACGGGGGCCCACGAGCTTCGGCTGAAGGAGACCGACCGGATCCGAGCCCTCGTCGAGAACCTGACGGCGGTTGGCGTGCGGGCCGAGGAGCTGGATGACGGATTCGAGATCGAGGGGAGCGACCGGCCGCTCGCGGGCCGCGTGCGGGCGTTCGGCGATCACCGGATCGCCATGGCCTTCCAGGTTCTCGGCGCGCTGCCCGGCAATCGCATCGAGCTGGACGATCCGGCGGTGGCCGGGGTGAGCTTTCCCGGCTTTGCCGCCGTCCTGAGCCAGGTGGGCGCACACGCACGCTCGGGAGGCTCCGTGGGAGGCGCCGACGTCGGTGAGGGCGCCCACGTCTCGCGGGCGCGTGACGTCCGGGACGAGGCCCACGCTCGAGCCGGGGTGGAGAGCCGCGCGCCCGTGGTGACGATCGACGGTCCTGCGGGTTCGGGAAAGTCCACCACGGCGCGCGAGGTCGCGCGCCGCCTCGGTTTCCGCCACCTGGATTCAGGCGCGCTTTACCGGGCCATCACCTTCGCTCTCCTCGAGAGGGACATCCGGCCCCAAAGCTGGGAGGACTTGACCCCCACGGACCTGGCGCGTTTCGAGATCGACCTGGTGCCAGAGGCCGACGGGTTCGAGCTCCGCCTCGAGGGCCGCCGCCTGGATTCCGAGCTCCGGACTCCCGAGGTCACGGCCCACGTCTCGAAGGTGGCGAGCCTACCGGCCGTACGCAGCTGGCTCCTGGAGCATCAGCACAGCGCGGGGCGGCTGGGCGGCTTGGTAGCGGACGGCAGGGACATGGGGACCGTGGTCTTTCCCGATGCCGAGCTCAAGGTCTTCCTCACCGCTGACCTGGAGGAACGGGCGCGCCGTCGCCTTCGTCAGGACACGGGCCGAGAGCCGGACGCCGACTCGGTGTCCAGGGAGGCCTCTCGCATCCAACGGAGGGACAGGTTGGACTCGGAGCGGCAGCTCTCGCCCCTGCGACGTCCGGACGATGCCGCCGTCCTCGACACGACCCGCCTCACGGAACCGGAGCAGGTCGACCGCATCGTGGCCCTCGTTCGGGCCTTGGGGTCATCTGGCGGGGGTTGATCACCGCTCGAGGGCCTGCTCGTTCCCAGGGAGAGGCAGGCGTACCAGGGCTTGACCTCCCCATTCTGCACCCGTAGCTTACTCCTGCTAAACACCCGCCATCCGGCGCGATGAAGGCCGACAGGGCGGGCCGCGGTGTCGTGGGAGGTACTCACGGCCCGAAGGGCCACGGAGGTGCGTCACGCACTTCGGGCCTTTTCTTCATTCCACCCGAACCCGGAACGGGGCACCCAACCCTGCCCGGCACAGAGGCCGCGCCTCCGACGGCGACGGACCGAGACATCATGAGCGAGCACCACGAAGAGATCCAGCCCGACGCCGAGCCCCTCAGCGCCGACGTCAGCGACGCCCCGACAGACGGTCCCGAAGAAGCGGCCACCGAAGCTCCGGTCGCGGAGGTAACCGCAGAGGCGTCCAACGGCGGTCCCGAACAGAGCGACGGAACCCCCGCAGTCCCGGAGGCCGAGGAGGAACGGAGTCCGGCCCCCACGAACACGGCGACGCTCGACGCGCAGGCGGAAGCCGCGCGGCTCGGGATCTCGCCCGAGCTCCTCCTCGACCCCTACGGCGACGAAGAGCTGGACGTGTCCCGCGAGGACTTCGAGGCGCTCCTGTCCCAGCATCAGGACACGATCGGCGAGTTCCGCGAAGGGGAGATCGTAAACGCCACCGTGCTGCGGGTCACCGATTCGTCGGTGATCCTGGAGTTCGGCGGCAAGAGCGAGGGCTCCGTCGCCCGGGACGAGTTCAAGGATCCCGAGGGCATAGAGCCCGGCCAGGCGGTGGAGGTTCTGCTCGAGAGCCTGGAGAACGACGACGGCGTCGTCGTCCTGTCCAAGAAGAAGGCCGACTTCCTCCGCGTCTGGGAGAAGATCAAGGACGCCCACGAGAGCGACCAGCCCGTGAAGGGCACGCTGGTACGCAAGATCAAGGGCGGCGTGACCGTCGACCTGATGGGCGTGGACGCGTTCCTGCCTGGCTCTCAGATCGCCCTGCGCCGGGTCCCGAACATCGAGGACCTGATCGGCGAGGTCTACAAGTTCAAGATCATCAAGCTGAACAAGCGCCGCCGAAACATCGTCGTGTCGCGGCGGGTGATCCTGGAGGCCGAGCGGGAGAAGAAGCGCGAGACCCTGGTCAAGGAGCTCATCGTGGGCCAGGTCCGGGACGGTGTGGTCAAGAACATCACCGACTTCGGCGCCTTCATCGACCTGGGTGGCCTGGACGGGCTGCTCCACATCACGGACATGTCCTGGGGCCGGGTGGGCCACCCCTCCGAGGTGGTCAACATCGGCGACACGCTGGACGTGAAGGTCTTGGACATCGACTGGGAGCGGGAGCGGATCTCCCTCGGATACAAGCAGCTTCTGCCCTATCCCTGGACCGACATCGACAAGAAGTACCCCGTGGGCTCTCGCGTCCGCGGCAAGGTGGTGTCGATCACCAACTACGGGGCGTTCGTCGAGCTGGAGAAGGGCGTCGAGGGCCTGGTCCACATCTCCGAGATGTCCTGGACCCGGAACGTCCGGCACCCCTCGAAGCTGGTATCCATCGGCGACGAGATCGAAGCCGTCGTGCTCAAGGTGGATCCGGATGACGAGAAGATCTCCCTCGGCATGAAGCAGATCGAGGAGGATCCGTGGCTCGCGTTGCCGCTCAAGTATCCCACGGGTACGACGCTGGCGGGCACGGTCCGGAACCTCACGTCTTTCGGCGCGTTCGTGGAGATCGAGCCCGGTATCGACGGACTGGTGCACGTCTCGGACATGAGCTGGACCAAGCGGGTCGAGCATCCCAGCGAGGTCGTGCAGAAGGGCGAGGACGTCAAGGTGATGGTCCTCGACGTGGATGCCGAGAACAAACGCATCTCCCTGGGGATCAAGCAGCTTCTCGACGATCCGTGGCCCGCCATTTCGGAGCGGTTCCAGGCGGGCGTCGAGTCGGCGGGCAGCGTGGTACGCGTACAGGACAAGGGCCTGGTCGTGGATCTGGGCGACGACATCGAAGGCTTCGTGCCCGGGTCCCACGCCGGTATCGAGGATCCGTCCCGCCTCGAGGAATACTACGAGGGCGGTGATCCGGTGGACCTGAGGGTGATCGAGTCCGACGCCGCGAACCGGCGGATCGTCCTCGAGACCACCGTCGAGCCGACGCGCAAGCCGCCGAAGCCGGAAGCTCCCGTCGAAGTGGAAGCCGAGCCGGCGGAGGAGGCCGAAGCGCCCGGAACGGAGGCTGCGGCGCCGGCGGACGAGGCCGTAGTCGCGGCGGCCGTCGCCGACGGGGCCGAGGAGGCGGAGCCTGAGCCCACGGCGGAGGCCGAGGCAGCGCCCGAGGCTGTGGAGGAGGAGGCGGCGCCCCAGGCCCAGGCCGAGGAGGTCGAGCCCACCGCGGAGGTCGAGGCGGCCGAGGCAGAGGCTGCACCCGAGGAGGCTGCGCCCGAGGTCGAGGCCTCGGAGGTCGAGCCCACCGCGGAGGCCGAGGCGGCCGAAGCAGAGGCTGCACCCGAGGAGGCTGCGCCCGAGGTCGAGGCTGCAGAGGAGGAAGCTGCGCCCGAGGCCGAGGCTGCCACGGAGGCCGAAGTAGAGCCTGCCGCCGAGGCGGCAGAGGCCGAACCGGTCGCCGAAGCCGACGAGGCGGAAGCCGAGGAAGAGGAAAGCAAGGCGTAGCGCAAGCGCCTCTGGCCGATTCCCGTTGGCCGGCATACCCTTAGACCGCCCGGACGCCTGGTGCGTCCGGGCGGTTCTCGTTACCCCGACAGACCCACGCAATGGCGATGGCTGAGCCCCCCCCAAAGAACCGGCTACGCTCCCACTCCAAGGCACCGTCGTGGACCTGGCTCTCGAGTCTGTGGCTGTTGGTCCTGCTTCTCCTGGTCTCGTGCCGATCTGTCGGGGGCCCGCGCCCGGCGGCGACCGTAGCGGAGGACTCCGACCCGCCGATCGAGACCGGCACGAGCTCGCCCGCTGCCGATTCGGCTGCGGCGGCGCTCATGGCGCGCGCCGAAGAGGCGTCGGCAGAGGCCCGTTGGAGCGACGCCGCGACGGCTGCGGCCGAGGTCGTGGCGCGGTATCCCACGGCCCGCATGTCGAGCCGCTCGCTCCCGGTCCTGGCCACCGCGCTGTTGGCCCTGGAGGACTTCGGTGAAGCGCTGGCGGTCGCGGATCGATATGGGGCGCTGTTCGCCCGCACAGATCCGAGGGCCGGCCGGGGAGCAGTACTGGGTGCCCAAGCCCTACTGGGACAGGAGGCCAACGACGCCGCCGCGACCCGGTTGCTAGCCGCCACACCGGAGGCTCTGGCGAACGTGCAAGAAGAGGCGATGGAGCTGATGCGCGTCGCCTCGGCCCGGCTCACCAACGAGAGTCTCGCCGCCGTTGTCGAAAGCGCGCCCTCCACTCCGCTGAGCGCTCCCCTTCTGATCGAGCGCGCGCTGGCCTTGTACTACGACGGCCAGACCGCCGAAGCGGAAGCGCTGGCCCGAAGAGCCCGGGAGGTGGGTGCCTCGGGACCGGAGTCCGAGACCGCGAACGCGATCCTGAGTGGCGATGTCGAGGCATCCGTAGGGGTACTGCCTGTCCTGGGCGCCATGTTGGCGGAGACGGGATCCCCGGGTCTGCAGGAATTCTCCCGGCTGATTCGTGAGGGAATCGAGGTCGCCGTCCAGGTTCACGCCGACCAATCTCGTCGGCCCGTCCGTCTGTCCGTGATGGACGATCGCGGGAGCCCGGACGCCGCCGATGCGGTCGTGCGCCGACTTGAGGAGGAGGGTGCCCTCGGTGTGGTGGGGCCGCTACTGAACACCTCCCTGATGGCTGCGGCGCCCGCCCGCCTCCGGTCCGCGGTACTGGTTTCGCCGACTGCTCGGAACCTTCCACCGGAACAGTCGGGCGTCTATTCGCTGTCTGGACCGGACCCGGGCGCGGCACGAGCCCTGGCCGAGTATGTCCGGGATCAGGGCTTCCGGCGTGTCGTCGTGCTCCGACCCGCTACCGAAGAGGCGATCCTGGAGGCGCAGGTATTCCGAGACGTGCTGGCGGAATCCGGCATGGTCATCTCGCACGAGATGGCGTACGACTCGGGGGCGACCTTCTTCCAGGAGTCACTCAGCGAAGTGGCGGAGATGCTCCCGGACGCGCTCGTGCTGCCCCTGCCGGCGTCGGACGTGGAGCTCGTGGCTCCGCAGATCACGTTCTTCGGCCTGGACACGCTGGGGATACAGATGCTGGGGACCTCGGGCTGGGCCGCCGAGTCCGTCGTCAACGACGTCGACGCACGCCATACCATCGGGGTCGTGGCGGCCGCTGCGGTGGTGCCGGGACGCCCCACGCCCGGGCAGGAACGCTTCACGACGGAGTACGAGACTCGCCTGCGCAAGACACTGCGGAGCTCGGTGCCGGCTCTCGGCCACGATGCGGCGGCCCTGCTGCTGGAAGCTCACCGGATCAGCGGCGCACGCAACGGTGAGGAGCTCGCGGCTGCGTTCGAGAAAATCAGTGGCTTTTCAGGCGCAACGGGGCTGCTGTCGGTGCAGGATGGACGCGTCGTGCGGGCTCACCACCTCGTCCGCTACGACTCCACGGGTGTGTTGGCGCCGCTGACGCCCGAGGCCCGGCGCTGATGTCCATCCAGGAGAAGCTAGACCGGCTGCTCGAGCTGCGGGAGCAGGCGGAGCAGGGCGGCGGCGAAAAGCGATTGGCGGCTCAGCATGCCCGGGGTAAGCTGTCCGCTCGTGAGCGGGTCGCCCTGCTGGCCGACGAAGGGTCGTTCGTGGAGCTCGATCGCTTCGTCACCCATCGAGCGTCCGACTTCGGGCTGGCGGAGCGGAGGGTGCTGGGGGATGGGGTCGTCACCGGCTACTGCACCGTCCACGGGCGTCTCGTCTACGTCTACGCGCAGGACTTCACCGTGTTCGGCGGGTCCCTCTCGGAAGCCCATGCCGAGAAGATCGTCAAGCTCCAGGAGCTGTCCCTCAAGAACGGGGCCCCCATCATCGGGCTCAGCGACTCCGGGGGAGCCCGCATCCAAGAAGGCGTGGTATCGCTGGGTGGGTACGCCGACATCTTCCTCCGCAACACGCTGGCCTCCGGGGTCGTGCCGCAGATCAGCGTGATCCTGGGCCCGTGCGCGGGCGGCGCCGTCTATTCACCGGCCATCACCGACTTCGTCTACATGGTCCGGGGCACGAGCTACATGTTCGTGACCGGGCCCAACGTGGTGAAGACGGTCACTCACGAAGACATCGACATGGAGAGCCTGGGCGGGGCCGACGTCCACAGCGAAACCTCGGGGGTGTCGCACTTCGCCTTCGACTCCGAGCCCGAGTGCCTGGAGGCGGTTCGAGAGCTCTTCCGTTTCGTGCCACAGAACAACGCAACGCCACCCCCTGCGGGGCCGGGGACCGATCCGGCCGACCGCCAGGATCAGATATTGCTCGAGATCGTGCCGGATAACCCCAATAAGCCGTATGACATGCACGATGTCATCGGCGCCATAGTGGACGACGCCGGCTTCTATGAAGTCCATGCGGGCTTCGCCCGGAACCTCATTACCGGATTCGCCCACCTCGGCGGGCACTCGGTCGGCATCGTCGCCAACCAGCCGGCCGTGCTGGCCGGGGTGTTGGACATCGATTCCGCCGTGAAGGGCGCGCGGTTCGTCCGCTTCTGCGATGCCTTCAACATCCCGCTGGTGGTGTTCGAGGACGTCCCGGGATTCCTGCCCGGCGTGGCCCAAGAGCACGGGGGGATCATCCGACACGGCGCCAAGCTCCTCTACGCCTTCTGCGAGGCCACCGTCCCCAAGCTCACGGTCATCACCCGCAAGGCATACGGGGGCGCATACGACGTCATGAACTCGAAGCATATCCGCGGGGACGTGAACCTGGCCTGGCCCACGGCGGAGATCGCGGTGATGGGCCCGAAGGGCGCGGTGGAGATCCTCTTCCGCAAGGAGATCGCTCAGGCCGACGACCCTGAGGCCGCTACCGAGGCCCGCATCGAGGAGTACCGCGAGAAGTTCGCTCACCCCTACGTGGCCGCTGCCCGCGGATATGTCGACGACGTCATCGATCCACGCGAGACCCGGCCACGCCTGATCAGCGCGTTGGACATGCTCCGCGACAAACGAGACGTCAACCCACCCAAGAAGCACGGCAACGTGCCGCTCTAGCCCTCGTCGAGCCCCCTGTGCCGTGATCGAATCGGTCCTGGTAGCCAATCGAGGGGAAATCGCCCTTCGCATCCTCAGAGCCTGCAGGGAGCTGGGCGTCCGCTGCGTGGCCGTGTATTCCGAGGCCGACCAGAACGCCCCCCACGTGGCGGCCGCGGACGAAGCCGTCTGCATCGGCCCCGCGCCGGCGTCCGAGAGTTACCTCCGAGTGGATCGGATACTCGAGGCTGCCGAGCGGACGGGTGCGCGCGGGATCCATCCGGGCTACGGCTTTCTGGCAGAGCGTGCGGCCTTCGCCCAGGCCGTGGAGGGGGCTGGCCTCGTATTCGTGGGCCCAACGGCCCATACGATCGCGGCCATGGGCGACAAGACCGAGGCCCGCCGGCGGATGCGAGCTGCCGGCGTACCCATCGTGCCTGGAGTGGAGCACGCGTTGGGGGATGTGGACGAGGCCCTCGAGGTCGCTGCCGAGATCGGCTACCCGGTGCTGCTCAAGGCTTCGGCTGGTGGCGGAGGGAAGGGGATGCGCGTCGTGCGCGAGGCCGCAGAGCTGCCGTCCGCCTTCGGCGCCGCTGGGCGAGAGGCCACCGCCGCCTTCGGCGACGGGTCGGTGTATGCAGAGAAGTTCCTCGAGCGTCCACGTCACATCGAGATACAGATTCTCGGCGACTCCCAGGGCACCGTGGTCCACCTGGGTGAGCGCGAGTGCTCCATTCAGCGACGCCACCAGAAGCTGGTGGAGGAGTCGCCTTCCGTCGCCATCACTCCCCAGACGCGGGCCGCCATGGGCGCCGCGGCCGCCGAAGCCGCGCGGGCCGTGGCGTACGTGGGCGCGGGTACAGTGGAGTTCCTTTACGAGAATGGCGACTTCTACTTCCTGGAGATGAACACCCGCCTCCAGGTGGAGCACCCCGTGACCGAGCTCGTGACCGGCCTGGACCTGGTCCATTGGCAGCTGCGGATCGCCTCGGGAGAGGCTCTCGACTTCGCCCAGGCGGACGTGACTCTGGAGGGGCACGCCATCGAATGCCGGATCACCAGCGAGGACCCCTTCAGAAGCTTCCTGCCGTCAACTGGCCAGATCGAGCACCTGGAGGTGCCGACGGGGCCTGGGGTCCGATGGGACGGCGGCATCGAGGAGGGATTCGCGGTGGGTCTCCACTACGATCCTCTCCTTGCCAAGCTCATCGTGCACGGCCGGGACCGGGCGACGGCGATCCGTCGAATGCGGCGGGCGCTGGAAGAGCTGGTGATCTCCGGCGTAGAGACGTCCATCGAGTTCCACCGGCGTGTGATGTGCGAGCCCGACTTCCTGGCGGGTCGGTTGACCATCGGATACCTGGCTGAGCACCCGGGCCTCACGGAGCCGGAGCTCGGCGCTGAGGCGAGCCGCTTGGCAGCGGTGGCGGCGACCCTGCTCGCGGATAGGGATCGCGGGCGCCTCGACGCCAAGCGCATCGGCGGGGAGGGCGGCCCCGGCTTCTCGGCATGGCGCGGTCCAGGGTGGTCACGAGGGCACGGCTGGAGGGGTGCCGGGTGGTGACCGCCTCGCCGGTGCCGGTCGACGTATCGATTCGCGGGATTGCGGCTGGGGGCGCCGGGGTGGGCCGGCTTCCGAGCGGAAAGACGGTGTTCGCTCACCGAACGGCGCCGGGCGACGTGGCCCGCGTCAGCGTGAGCCGAGAGAAGCCGACATGGAGCCAGGCGCGCCTGGTGGAGATCGTCGAGCCTGGCCCCGACCGTGTGACGCCGCCCTGTCCTCGCTACGACCTCTGTGGCGGCTGCACGCTCGCGCACCTGACCTACGAGGCTCAACTCTCGTGGAAGTCGCGTATCGTCCGGGACGCCCTCCAGCGAATCGCCGGCCTGGATGTCCCGCTCCCCAACGCCGAGGCGTCGCCCGCACGGCTTCAATACCGGAACCGGGTGACGTTCACCCTCCGTCGGCTTCGGAGCGGAAGGGTCGTGGCTGGCTTCCACGAGCTCCTTGCGCCCAAGCGCGTGCTGGACGTCGGCCCGGAGTGCTTGCTCCCCACGGCGCCCCTGACCCAGGTGTGGAGCGGCTTGCGCGCGGCGTGGGGAGGCGGGGCCCGACGGTTGCCGGCTGGAGGGGAGCTCCGTCTTACCCTCCGGGAGGCGACGCAGGGCGTGATCCTGGGCGTCAGGGGCGGTCGCGGCTCGGGCGACCCCGAGGGCCTGCTCCGGGATACCGAAGGGCTGGTGGCCATCTGGCACGAAGCCAGCTCCGGTCAATCGATTCTTCTGGCCGGCCTGCGCGAAACGACGGACGTATGGTGCGGGGAGACCATACCCGTGGGACCGAAGGCCTTCCGTCAGGTCAACCGGCTCGCGGCCGAAGGGCTCCACCGTCGCGTGCTGGAGATGGCAGGAGCCGCCGCCGGGCGGGCCATCGATGCGTACTGCGGTACCGGCGTCTTCGGCCGAGCGCTCGCCGTACGGGGGTGGCGAGTGACGGGTATCGAGCGTGATCCGGAGGCCTGTGCCGCGGCCCGTCTCGACGCTCCGGAGGCTTTGAAGGTCCGGGAAGGTCCCGTGGAGGTGTTGCTGCACGAGGCGCTACCCGCCTCGCTCGTGATCCTGAATCCTCCTCGGGCCGGGCTGCACGAGCGGGTGCCCGAGGTTCTCGGCCAGACGCCCCCCGACCGACTGATCTATGTCAGCTGTGACCCGGCCACCCTGGCCCGCGACCTTGCCCGTCTCGCGCCGTCGTTCAGCGTGAGCAGCGTCGACGTATTCGACCTGTTTCCACAGACCGCCCACGTCGAGGCCGCGGCCAGCCTGACACGACGGAAGGACGGCTGATGCGGTATCACGTCACCATCGGGCAGCGGACGCACGAGGTCGTGGTGGAACCGGGCCAGGTGCTGGTCGACGGCGTACCCGTCGATGCGAGGCTGACGGGTCCTGCCGGGTCGAAGGTGCTGAGGCTCCGGGTCGGCACGTCGACGCACCGCCTGATCCCCGAGCGTTCCGACGACGGGGTCAGGACGTTCCACCTGGGCGGTCGACGCATCGTCGCCGAGGTGGTGGACGAGCGGACTCGGGCGATCCAGGCCATGGCGGGAGGGGCCGCCACGGCTCAGCGGGCCGCCAGCGTGCGAGCTCCCATGCCGGGGCTCGTCGTGAAGGTCGAGGTCGCGGTGGGCGATGAGGTGGTCCGGGGACAGGGCGTGGCCGTCGTGGAGGCCATGAAGATGGAGAACGAGCTGCTCGCCGAGACCGACGGCCGGGTCGTGGAGGTCCGGGTGTCTCCCGGCGAAACGGTCGAAAAGGGACAGGTCCTCGTCGATCTGGATCCTACGGAGAGGGGGTGAAGAGTGCCGAGTGAAGCTGAGCGGCCATCGGCCACCTCGGCGTCGGCCAGACGCGGGGGCGAGGGGCACACTTCGGAGACGGACAGCGGAATCCCGGTCGATCCGGTGTACGGACCCGCGAACGCGGGGAGGGAGCCAGAGGCAGACCTCGCCCCTCCCGGGTCGTTCCCCTTCACCCGGGGCGTCTATCCGGACATGTACCGGGGCCGCGTCTGGACCATGCGGCAATACGCCGGCTTCGGGACCGCAGAGCAAACCAATGAACGGTATCACTATCTCCTGGAGCAGGGCACGACCGGCTTGTCCGTCGCGTTCGACCTCCCCTCGCAAATGGGATACGACTCGGACCACGCCATGGCCGCGGGAGAGGTGGGCAGAGTCGGGGTAGCCATCGACTCGCTGGACGACATGCGGGCACTGTTTCGGGGGATCCCGCTGGACAACGTGTCCACGTCCATGACGATCAACTCCACAGCAGCCATTCTCCTGGCCATGTACGTGGCGGTGGGAGACGAGCAGGGCGTGGCGCGGAGCGCCCTCGCCGGGACCGTGCAGAACGACATCCTCAAGGAGTACATCGCCCGGGGCACGTACATCTACCCGGTGGGACCGAGCCTTCGGCTGGTGGCCGACGTGATGGCCTTCTGCGCCCGGGAGGTCCCCCGATGGAATACGATCTCGATCTCCGGCTATCATATCCGGGAGGCCGGCTCCACCGCTCCGCAGGAGGTGGCATTCACCTTCGCGAACGGCCTCGAGTACGTGGATGCCGCCCTGTCGCGCGGCATCGAGCTGGAGGCCTTCGCTCCGCGGCTGTCGTTCTTCTTCGCGGCCCATAACGACCTTCTGGAGGAGGTCGCCAAGTACAGGGCGGCCCGCCGTCTCTGGGCGCGTCTCATGCGAGAAAGGTACGGAGCTTCGGACCGCGCGTGCCGCCTGCGCTTCCACACTCAGACGGGCGGCTCCACCCTGACCGCCCAGCAGCCCCTGAACAACGTTGTGCGGGTCACGCTACAGGCGCTCGCATCGGTGCTCGGCGGTACCCAATCGCTGCACACGAACGGCTACGACGAGGCCCTGGCGCTCCCCACCGAGGCGTCGGCACAGCTTGCCTTGAGAACGCAGCAGGTGTTGGCCCACGAGTCCGGCGTCACGCGTACGGCCGACCCGCTGGGTGGCAGCTATTTCGTGGAGGCGCTCACCGACGAGATCGAAACCCGGGCTCGGACCTACCTCGAGCGAATCGAGGAGCTCGGCGGAGCCGCGCAGGCGGTGGGCTACATGCAGGAGGAGATCCACCGAGCCGCATATCGATTTCAGCAAGAGGTGGAGACAGGGGCCCGCATCGTAGTTGGCGTCAATAGGTTCGAGGAGGGCGCTGGCGCTCCGCGAATCGACTCGCCCGACTACGGAGCCCTGGAGTCGGCCCAGCGTCAGAAGCTCGCGGCCCTCCGCTCTCGACGCAGCGCCGCCGAGGTGCGGGCCACACTCGACGCCGTCCGGCGGGCGGCGGAGGGAGACGACAACCTCGTGCCCCACATCATCGACGCGGTGCGGTCTCTGGCGACGCTCGGCGAGATCAGCGACGTGCTCCGGGAAGGCTGGGGTCAGTACGACGCTTCCGGGTGACCTGAATGCGCTTCATTGTTAGCTTTCCGGTTTGTGACATTCGGGCCAGAACCCCAGACCCCTCGATCGCAAGCGACGATGCCGACCTACGAGTACCGCTGCTCCAACGGTCACGAATTCGAGCTGTTCCAACGGATGTCCGACGAGGCCGTCGACACCTGCCCGGAGTGCGGCGCGGAGGCGCAGCGACTCCTGTCCGCGGGGGCGGGCCTCCTGTTCAAGGGCGACGGCTTCTACATCACGGACTACAGGAAAGACGACTACAAGAAGAAGGCCGCGTCCGAGAAGGGCGGAAAAGGCGGCGGCGAGTCGTCAGAACAGGCCAAGAAGCCCGAGAAGACTCCGACTGACTCCAGCAAGACCTCCAGCAAATCCAGCGACGACTGAGCGGCGGCCCCGACCGGGAGCGAGGGCAACATTGACCATGGCCCACGATAAGATCCGCGCCGCCGTCCAGGACGTCCTCGGGGAGCTGGGCGCGGACGACGCCGAGATTCGGCTCGAACGGCCCCGGGACCCCACCCACGGTGACGTCGCGACGAACGTTGCCCTCACGCTCGCAGGTCGACTCGGGCGACCGCCGAGGGCGATCGCCGAAGAGATCGTACGGCGCCTCGATAGGGCCAGGGCCGGTGTCGACCACGCCGAGGTCGCCGGCCCGGGCTTCATCAACTTCCGCCTCGCCTCAGGGGATCTGGCGGCCGGCCTGGTCCAGATCATCGCCCGCGACGGGGACTACGGTAGGTCGGAAGAGGGATCGGGACGCGCTCACATGGTGGAGTTCGTCTCCGCCAATCCGACTGGACCTCTCCACCTGGGACACGGCCGTCAAGCGGCTCTGGGCGACGCCGTCGCTTCGTTGTTGGAATGGACGGGGTGGGACGTCTACCGGGAGTTCTACTACAACGATGCCGGTGTCCAGATCGAGCGGCTGGCACGCAGTGTCTGGGCACGGTACCAACAGCTTCTGGGGGGCGACGCGGAGGTCCCCGAGGACGGCTATCACGGCGCGTACGTTCGGGACGTGGCCGAACGACTCACCGAGCTCGTAGGCGACCGGCACGCGGACGACGACGGCGCCGAAGCGCTGGACGAGATCCGCCGATTTGCCGTGAAGACGCTCCGGGAAGAGCAGGACCGCGACCTGGGCGAGTTCCGGGTCGACTTCGACTGCCACTACCTCGAGTCGTCCCTCTACACCGACGGACGCGTCGCCGACACCCTGGCAGCTCTCGAGAAGACCGGTCTCACCTACGAGCGCGACGGGGCGATCTGGTTCCGGTCCAGCGAGTTCGGAGACCAGAAGGACCGGGTCATGATCAAGAGCGACGGGCAGCCCACGTACTTCCTGCCGGACGTCGCCTATCACCTGACCAAGTGGGAACGTGGCTTCCACCACGTCATCAACGTGCAGGGATCGGATCACCACGGCACGGTGGCCCGGGTCCGGGCCGGTCTGCGGGCGCTGGGGCTACCGGAGGGGTACCCGGAGTACGTCCTCCACCAGATGGTCACCGTGGAGCGCGACGGCAGGGAGGTGAAGCTCTCCAAGCGGGCCGGCGCCCACACGACCCTGCGGGAGCTGTTCGAGGAGGTCGGTGTGGACGTGGTCCGGTACTTCTTCCAGATGCGCAAGCCGGACGCCCACCTGGTCTTCGATCTGGACATGGCGCTGGATCAGTCCGAGAAGAACCCGGTCTACAAGATCCAGTACGCCCACGCGCGTATGTGCAGCATCTTCGCCAAGGCGGGTCTCGATGCCGAGGCGTTCGATCCTTCCACCGTGGACTTCGCCCTGCTGGAGCACCCCCTCGAGAGAGAGCTGGTCAAGCAGCTGTCCGAGTTCCCTCGTGTCGTGGCTCGGGCCTCCGAGGTCAGAGGTCCCCACGTGGTGTGCGACTACCTGGAGAAGACGGCTGGCGCCGTGAACTCGTGGTATCACGCGGGGAACCCGACCAGGAACCCCGAGTTGGCCGTCTTGGTGGACGATCCGGGTCCCAGAACGGCGCGTCTCGCCCTGGCACGAGCCGTGCAGATCGTGCTGCGCAACGGCCTCTCCCTCCTGGGGATCACCAGTCCCCGCCGCATGGAGCGTGAGCTGGCGGAGGCACCCTCGTAGCCCTCGAGAGGAGAGAGCTCACGCATATGTCGATTCTCGTGGTCGGAAGCGTGGCGTTGGACACGGTGAAGACCCCCTTCGGCGAAGCCGACGAAGTGCTCGGCGGCTCGGCGGTCTTCTTCAGCGCCGCCGCGTCGCTGTTCAGCCCGGTCTCCGTGGTCGCCGTCGTGGGTGACGACTACCCGGTCGAGCGGCTCGGCTTCCTCGCGGGGCGCGGCGTGGATCTCGCCGGCCTGGAAACGGCTCCGGGCCGGAGCTTCCGGTGGGGCGGCACGTACGCCTACGACCTCAACGCGCGCAGCACCGACTTCACGGAGCTGGGGGTTTTCGCCGACTTCAACCCCAAGATCCCCGAGGCCTTCCGGGACAGCGAGTTCGTCTTTCTGGGCAACATCGATCCGGCTCTCCAGCTGGACGTGCTGAAGCAGGTGCGGGACCCCGGCCTGGTGGTGTGCGACACCATGAACTACTGGATCGAGGGCCGCAGCGAGGCGCTTGCGGAGCTGCTGCCCCACGTCGACATCCTCATGGTGAACGACGAGGAGGCGAGGCAGCTCGCCGATCACCACAACGTGTTGGTGGCGGCCCGGCGCATCCAGGAGCTCGGGCCGAGCATGGTGGTGGTGAAGAAGGGCGAGCATGGGGCGGCCATCTTCAGCGAGGACACCATGTTCTTCATACCCGGCTACCCGCTGGAAGAGGTCTTCGACCCCACCGGAGCGGGGGACTCCTTCGCTGGTGGGTTCATGGGCTACCTGGCCCGCAGCGGTGCACGGGATGATGGGGACTACCGTCGAGCCATGGTGTACGGCTCGGCCATGGGTTCATTCGCCGTGGAGAAGTTCAGCATCGAGCGGTTTCGGGACCTCTCCATGTCGCACGTTCACGAGCGCGTGGAGGAATTCCGCGAGATGACGGCCTTCGAGCATGCGATCACCGATGTCACGACCTGAAGCCCAACCACTCTCGTACAGCGCCGCGGGCGTCGACCTGGACGCCGCAGAGCGAGCCAAGGCGTCCCTCGCCGACCTGGTGGCTTCCACGCGCGATGAGAACACGCTATCCGAGATGGGACTCTTCGGCGGCCTGTACGCCGTGCCGCCCGGCACCACGTCTCCTGTACTGGTGTCCAGCGCGGACGGCGTGGGGACCAAGCTAAAGCTGGCCTTTCTCACCGGCCGTCATGAGACGGTGGGGCAGGATCTGGTCAACCATTGCGTCAATGACATCCTGGTTCAGGGCGCTCGGCCCCTCTTCTTCCTGGACTACCTGGCCACCGGCGAGATGGACGAGCAGGTGGTCACCGAGGTGGTGGCGGGCCTGGCCATCGCCTGCAGGGAGAACGGATGCGCCCTGCTCGGCGGCGAGACGGCGCAGATGCCCGACTTCTACGCGGCCGGCGAGTATGATCTGGCCGGATTCATCGTCGGGCTGGTGGAACGGGACCGCGTGCTGGACGGCTCCCGCGTCAAGGCTGGCGACATCCTGATCGGGATCGGCTCGAGCGGGTTGCACACGAATGGCTACACCCTGGCTCGGGCCATCGTCTTCGATCGTATGGGGCTCGAGGTGAGCGATCCGTTTCCCGGAACGGACGAAAGCGTCGGAGAGGTGTTGCTGCGCGTCCATCGCAGCTACCTGACCAGCCTCACCCCGCTCCTGGCCGAGGAGACCGTCCATGGGTTGGCCCACGTGACCGGTGGAGGCATACCGGGCAACCTGCCTCGGACCATCCCCGCGGGCCTCGGCGCGGTAGTGGACCGCGCCACCTGGGAAGTGCCATCGCTGTTCCAGGTGCTCCAGCGCGGGGGCAGGGTGGACGGCGACGAGATGTACCGGGTCTTCAACATGGGCGTGGGCATGATCGCCATCGTGCCTCCGCGCTGGGCCGCTGACACGGTGGCGCGGCTCGAGGCTGCCGGGGAGACCGCTTGGATCATGGGCGAAGTCGAGGACGGCGAGGGGGTGCGCTTCCGAGGATGAGGCTCTGGCCGTCGCTCCTTGCCGCCGTGGGGGCTGCGGCGCCTCTGGCGGCCCAGGGCGCCGGAGACGTAGCCCAGTCGTGTGCCGGGGCGGGAACCCCGGCCGATCACGCGTGGTGCACCGAGATCGCTCTCGGGGTGCAAGCAGCGCAGGGCGACCTGGCTCTCTTGAGCTCCGGTGGCGCCGCCTTGCCGGGAGCCGTCAGCACACTGGGAAAGCGGGTCGGCTCCTCTCCCCGCCTGTCGTTCTCTGGGCGGTTGGCGCTCGTGGGCTTCGAGGGACCCGACCTGAGTGACTCCGCGGTCGTGCCGGCACCGGGCGTCTCGGCGTTGGCCCCAGCGCTGCACGGGGCCTTCGGGCTCGGTCTTTTTCGTGGGTTCTCGCCCTCGCCCACCGTGGGCGGGCTGTTGGCGCTGGACGTGCTGGCGACGGCCAGCGCCCTCTTTCCGCCCGGCTCACTCGGCTACAGCGGCTCGAAGCTGGGCTACGGGCTCGGCTTGCGCCTGGGCGTCTTCCGGGAGTCGTTCACGCTGCCGGGAATCACCCTCTCCGTGACCCAGCGGTGGCTCCAGGACGTACGCCTCGGAGGGATCGGTCCGGACGACGCGTCTGCGGAGCTGGGGGTGAGCACGACCTCGGTTCGTGGGCTGATCGGCAAGGACCTGTGGGGCCTGGGGTTTGTCGGCGGGCTGGGTTGGGACCGGAGCGCCTCCGACGGGACGGTGCCCACCGCCGAGGGCGGCTCGGTCACGTTCGAGGACTTCACGAACGGCCGTGGGCTCCTGTTCGTGGGGGTCTCGTGGAGCTACTTCCTGATCCAGCTCTCGGGCGAGGCGGGCTGGGCGTCCGGCTGGAGCGCCCCGGACGGACGGCCAGGCGGCGGCTACGAGCCGGGATCCGGCCGGTGGTTCGCTGGACTGGCGTTCCGTCTCATCTACTGAGCCGACGGTCCGAGCATGCGCCCCATCTCAGACACCGACGAGCGACACCTGAAGCGAGCCTTGGATCTGGCCGAGGGTGGGCGCGGCCTGGTGCATCCCAATCCCGTCGTGGGCTGCGTGCTGGTGCGCGACGGCAAAGTCGTGGGAGAGGGCTTTCACCCCACGCACGGTGGCCCTCACGCCGAGATCGTCGCGCTGGAGGCGGCGGGCGAACGAGCCCGTGGAGGCACCGCCTACGTGAGCCTCGAGCCGTGTGCACACGCGGGCAAGACCCCCCCCTGCACGGAGGCGCTGCGCGACGCCGGCGTGAGGCGAGTCGTGTACGCTGCTGGCGACCCCGGCCCGGGAAGCGGCGGTGGGGCGAGGCTCCGCGCCTGGGGCCTGGAGGTCACGGGCCCTACGTCGGCCGAGGACGAGGTCGCGCGACAGAACGCGGCGTTCTTCCGGATCCATCGGGACGGCCTTCCCTACGTGGCCCTCAAGCTGGCCCTTTCGCTGGACGGGCGCATCGCTGCCGCGCCGGGGCAGCGCACCGCCCTCACCGGAGCGGCGGCAGGGCGACGCGTGCACGCGCTCCGGCGGGAATTCGACGGGATTCTGGTCGGGACGACGACGGCGGTCGTCGACGATCCGCTGTTGACGGTCAGGGACGACGCCCCGGTGCCCAGGCCTCCGGCGCGCGTCCTTCTCGACCGGATCGCCTCCATCTCTCCCGAGGCGCGGGTCTTCCGAGACGTCGACTCGGTCCCCGTGCACCTCTTCGTCGGGCCCGAGTCCTCGTCCGCCCGGCGAGACGCGCTATCCAATGCCGGCGCCCGGGTGCACGTCGTTCCCACCGTCAGCGGTGGCCTCGATCTCCCTGCCGTCCTGGATGTCCTGTGGCAGTCGGACATCCGAGCGGTCTTGTGTGAGGGCGGGGGAGAGTTGGGCGCAGCCTTGCTGCGGCAGGACCTGGTTCAGAGGCTCTACCTGTTCCTGGCACCACGAGTGCTCGGTCCGAGCGGCGTGCTGGGCTTCCCCGACGTCCGAGCCTTCGCGGACCCCGAAGGGTGGACGCCGCACGCTGACGTCGAGACCTTAGGTGCTGACGTGCTCATCACCTACGACTACCGCGGGAGTGATCGCCCCTGATGTTCACCGGGATCATCGAGGAGGTCGGCAGGGTCGCCCGGGTCTCTGACCGAAGCGACACGCGCGAGATCGTCATCGAAGCCCCCGGGATTGCCTCTGAGCTGGGACTCGGGGACTCGGTGTCGGTGGACGGTGCGTGTCAGACGGTGGTCCACACCGAGGGGGACCGGTTTACCGTGGAGAGCATCGGCACGACGCTCTCCCGGACCGTGGTGGGTGGATACGAGGTGGGCACACGGGTCAACCTCGAGCGAGCCATGGTGTTGGGCCGCCGCCTGGACGGACACCTCGTGCAAGGCCACGTCGACGGGGTCGGCGAGCTCACATCGTCTCGTGAGGACGGTGGGTTCTGGCTTCTGGACTTCCGCATTCCTTCTGACGTGTGGCGACAGACCATTCTCCACGGTTCCATCGCCATCAACGGTATCAGCCTCACCGTGAACCGTCTGGATCCGCCGGATCGGTGCCAGGTCGGGATCATTCCTCACACGTGGGAGCACACGAATCTCAAGGACTTACGGGCATCTGGTCGAGTGAATCTGGAGGGGGACCTGATCGGGAAGTACGTGGGTAGGATGCTGGCGTCCCGGGAGCCGGACAGAGGCCTCGGGCTCGAGGAGATCGAGGAGCTTGGATACTGATGCACTTCCGGCGTTCGCTGGCGGCCACACCGTGAGCGGAGCCGGAGGCAGGAGGCGCGCGTGCCGTTCGACCTCGTAGGGGAGGCGATCGAGGATATCCGCCAGGGGCGGATGGTGATCGTGGCGGACGACGAAGACCGAGAGAACGAGGGAGACCTGGTCTGCGCCGCCGCCGTGGTGACCCCGGAGATCATCAACTTCATGGCCCGGTACGGGCGGGGGCTGATCTGCGCCACCCTGACCCGGGAGCGGGCCGAAGAGCTCGACCTCGCTCCCATGACCGACACCAACACCGACCCACAGGGCACCGCGTTCACGGTATCCGTAGACGCCCATCGCAAGTTCGGCGTGACCACGGGGATCAGTGCGTTCGATCGAGCCAAGACCATCGAGGTACTGCTGGACCCGGAGAGCCGCCCCGGCGATCTGCGACGGCCCGGCCACATCTTTCCCCTCCGGGCCCAACCCGGTGGCGTTCTCCGACGGGTCGGTCAAACGGAAGCCAGCGTGGACCTGGCTCGCCTCGCTGGGTTTCCACCGGCCGGTGTGATCTGCGAGATCCTCAGCGCGGACGGGACCATGGCGCGGCGTCCGGAGCTGGAGGAGTTCGCCGAGGAGCACGGCCTGAAGTTCATCACCGTGGCCCAGCTCGTGCGGTACCGGCTCGCCAAGGAGCGACTCGTGAACCGGGTCGCGGAGGCCGAGCTGCCCACCCCCTACGGCGACTTCCGCGTCATCGCCTATCGGAACCTCGTGGACGAGCGTGAGCACGTGGCGCTGGTCAAGGGCGAGATCTCCGGCGTGCCAGAGGTGCTCGTACGCATGCATTCGGAGTGTCTGACGGGCGATGTCTTCGGCTCGCTGCGCTGTGATTGCGGACAGCAGCTCGCGGCGGCCATGGAGCGCATCGAGCAGGAAGGTCGGGGAGCCATCGTCTACCTGAAGCAGGAGGGGCGGGGGATCGGCCTCGTGAACAAGCTTCGGGCCTACGAGCTCCAGGATCAGGGGCTGGACACCGTGGAGGCGAACAAGACCCTCGGGTTCAAGCCCGATCTGCGCGACTACGGCATCGGCGCGCAGATCCTCCTGGACCTGGGCTTGAATTCCATCCGCCTCCTGACGAACAACCCACGTAAGATCGTGGGACTCGACGCCTACGACATCACGATCGTGGGGCGGGAGCCCATCCGGGTGGAGCCCGGCGCGCACAACAAACGATACCTCGCCACCAAGGCGACCAAGCTGGGCCACATACTCTAGCCGCCGGGAAGCGATTTCCAGGAGCCACGGTGAACGAATACAACGGAGATCTGGACGGTAAGGGACGCCGCGTCGCCATCGTCGTCTCCCGCTTCAACAGCCTCGTCACGCGCCAGCTCCTCGGGGGCGCGAGGGATTGCCTCCTGCGGCACGGAGTGGACGAAGACGCCATCGACGTCTACCACGTCCCGGGCGCGTGGGAGATCCCCCAGACCGCTCGACGCGTCCTGCAGGCGGGGGGACACGACGCCCTGGTGGCGCTCGGCTGCGTGATCCGCGGCGCCACACCCCACTTCGAATACGTGGCCGGCGAGGCGGCGCGGGGCCTGGGGGCCGTCGGTCGCGAGGCGAGCGTGCCAGTCGTCTTCGGCGTCCTCACCACGGACACGGTGGAGCAGGCGCTGGAGCGAGCGGGCACCAAAGCCGGCAACAAGGGCTGGGACGCGGCGCTGAGCGCCCTCGAGCTCGTCAACCTCTTCGGGAAGATCGGATAGCTTGGCAGTCCGCTCTGGATCCCACCTCGATCGCACCCGGGCACGGGCCTGGGTCCTCCAGATTCACTACCGGTGGGAGAGCGCCGGCGGCGACGCACTCCTGGACGAGGCACTCCGTGAGACGGTGGCCACTCGCCGAATTCGGCCTGAGCGGCTCCCCTATATCCGCAGGCTCGTGAATGCGCTGGACGACCACGGTCACGAGGTGGATCGTCGGCTTCAGGCGGCCCTGGACAACTGGCGCCTCGATCGACTCTCGGCCATCGACCGTGGGATTCTCCGACTCTCCGCCGTCGAGCTGCTCTACCTCGACGACATCCCTCCGAAGGTATCGATCCAGGAGGCGATTCACCTGGCGGAGCGGTACGGTGGCCCCGAGTCGTCGCGGTTCGTGAACGGCGTGCTGGACGCCCTCTACAAGAGCGTGCGGGAGGGCGGTTGAGCCCGGCCCGCCGTGGTGGCGCCTGTATGCGAATCCTCGTGGTGAATTGGCAGGACCGACAGAATCCGCAGTCGGGGGGAGCCGAAACCCACCTGCACGAGATCTTCGGCCGGCTGGCAGCGCAGGGTGACGACGTCACGTTGTTGGTGTCCGGATGGCGAGGGGCTCCAGCCAGGGTCGAGCTCGACGGCATGGAAGTGCATCGTACGGGGGGCCGATACACCTTCTCGGCGGCCGCCCCTTGGTACTACAGGCGACACCTGCGGGGCGGGGGCTTCGACGTCGTTGTCGAGGATCTGAACAAAGTGCCCGTCTTCACTCCGTTCTGGACGCGGGCGCCCCAGGTACTCCTCGTGCACCACCTGTTCGGGACGACGGCGTTCCAGGAGGCCTCGCTGCCCGTGGCCACGGCCACCTGGCTGCTCGAGCGTCCGGTGCCGAGGGTCTTCCGGGACGTCCCCACCGTCGCCGTCTCAGACAGCACCGCGGACGATCTGGTCGAGCGAGGCATGAAACGGGACTGCATCACCGTCATTCCCAACGGCATCCACATCGATCGCTACCCGGTTGCCGGCCCGGCTGACGCCTTCGAGAGGCCTACGCTTCTGTTCTTGGGCAGGCTGAAGCGTTACAAGGGGATCGACCTCATCTTCAGGGCCTGCGCCAAGCTGACGCAGGAAGGGCTGGGGGTGCGCCTGCTCGTGGCGGGCCGGGGCGACGACGAGACTCGCCTGACGTCGCTGCGGGACCGTCTCGGACTCGAAGACGTCGTGGAGTTCCTGGGATTCGTGTCCGAGGAAGAGAAGCTGCAACTGCTGCGGCGGAGCTGGATCCATGTGCTCACGTCTCCCAAGGAGGGCTGGGGGATCACGAACGTGGAGGCGGCGGCTTGTGGCACGCCGACGGTGGCCAGCGACTCGCCTGGGCTACGGGACTCGGTGCGGCACGGCGATACGGGCCTACTGGTCCCCCATGGCGACGTGGACGCGCTGGCCTCCGCGCTGGGCCGCCTCCTTCAGGATGACGAGTTGCGGGCGACCATGGGGCGCTCGGCCCGGGGGTTCGCCGAGAGCCTCTCGTGGGACGCTTCCGCGCAGAGATTCCGCACGGTCCTCGAGCGGCGGATGGCGGACCGTGCCGTCAACGTCTAGCCGGTCCCGACACACGGGCACGCTCGACCCGCTGCGTGGCGTCGGGAGAGTGGTTACCTTTTCGCTTCGAACCGAGAACCCGAGAGCGGAGGATGAATGAGAGTCCAGATAGCCGCCCGTCACTGTGAGGTCCCGGACTCGATTCGGCAGCGGGCGGAAGAGCAGGCCCAGAGGTTATCCCGATACGAGCCCCGCCTTTCCGGCGTGGAGGTCGTCTTCGAAATAGAGAAGCACGTGAAGCGGGTCGAGGGCCGTATGACCATCGACGGCGACGCCCCGGTGCTGGCCACGGGTGACGGCGCCGAGTTCCGCGCGGCGCTGGACCAGATGCTGGACCGGGCGTCCCGCATGCTGCGACGTCGGCGAGACCAGGCCCGCGACCATCAGGGTCCGAAGCTCTCGGAAACGGCGTCGCCCGAGCGCTGATCGTCCACCCGACGCGACCGAAGCTACCGTGGGCCGGGCCCTCACCGTCGAGGAAATCTACCAGGACCGGAGCGAGATCCTCCAGCTCGAGCTCCTGACGGAAGGTCCGCCCCTCGACAGCCCGGTGATCGATCCCGACATCTCGACCCCCGGCCTCGCGCTGGCGGGATTCACCGAACGTTTCCCCAGAGGACGTATGCAGGTCTTCGGGGAGACCGAGATGACCTACCTCCGTTCCCTGCCGTCCGAGCAGGCGTGGGAGCACCTCGAAAAGCTCTTCGCGCACGAGATCCCGGCGGTCTTCGTCACCAAGGGCCAGGAGGTGCCCCCCGAGTTCCTCGAGATCGCCGTACGGAACGACATTCCCGTCATGCGATCTAACCTCTCGACGCGGGACTTCTTCCAGCGCATGAAGCCGGTCATGGAGGAGGAGCTCGCGCCCGAGACCAACCTCCACGGCTCGTTGGCCGACGTCTACGGTGTAGGTCTTCTCTTCGTGGGAGAGAGCGGAATCGGCAAGAGCGAATGCGTCCTCGACCTCGTGGAGCGAGGTCACCGCCTGGTGGCGGACGACCTTGTGTTCGTCTCCCGTCGGGGACACGACGTGCTCATCGGTCGCGGCCACGAGCTTCAACGGCACCACATGGAGATCCGTGGCATCGGCATCATCGACGTCCGTGCGCTTTTCGGGATCCGGGCCATCCGACAGCAAAAGCGGATCGAGGTCGTGGTGCACCTGGAACATTGGCAGGAGGGGCGGGAGTACGACCGCACGGGGCTGGAGACAGAGCACGAGGAAATCCTCGGCGTCCCGCTTCCGAGGGTCACAGTGCCGCTGGTGCCGGGGAAGAACATCACGGTGGTGAGCGAGGTCGTGGCCATGAACCATCTGCTGCTCTTCTCCGGCGTGGACTCCGCAGCCGAGTTCAACCGTCGCCTCCAGACCTCACTCTCCGAGTATCTCAGGCAGGACTATGAGTGAGCACCCGCCGGCACGGGGAATCCTGGTGGCCCACGGAGCCATGGCAGAAGGGCTCGTGGACGCGGTTCGAAGGATCGCCGGGACCGATCACGAAGCGCTGGTCGCCCTGTCGAACGAAGGGCTCGCCCCCGACGCCCTGGCTCGGGAGATCGAGGCGCTGTTGGGTGACGCCCCCGGAGTCGTCTTCACGGACATGCAGTCGGGGAGCTGTGCCATGGCCGCGCGCCTGACGTGCCGCGACTCGCAGGAGCGTGTCATCGTATGTGGCGTCAACCTTCCCATGCTTCTGGACTTCGTCTTCCACAGGGAGATGCCGCTCGCCGAGCTGATCCCGCGCGTCCTGGATCGCGGCAGAGGGGGGATTCAGAGCATCCCGAAACCGACCGCACATGCCGATACAGCTCTTTCGGGTTGACGAGCGCCTCATCCACGGCCAGGTGGTGATCGGCTGGGGGAGTCACCTTGCGCCGCAGCGGTACGCCATCGTCGATGACGACGTGGCGGAGAGCGGGTGGGAGCAGGAGCTGTACGCACTCGGCTTGCCGGATGGCACCGCCGTGGAGTTCGTGACGGTGGAGCAGGCCGGTCAGCGGATCCCCGAGTGGCAGTCGTCTCCGCTCAAGACCATAGTCCTCGCGCGGGACCTCCGGACCGTCCACCGATTGGCCGAGGGAGGATACCTGGACGACATCCCGGTCAATCTGGGTGGTATTCACCACGGCGCGGGGCGCACACAGGTGCTCTCGTATATCTACCTGGATGACGAGGACCGCCGCCTGATCCGTGAGCTGGCGGGCATGGGAGTGGCGGTCACGGCCCGAGACCTTCCCGGCTCCAGGAAGGTCGGCGCCGAGAGCCTCTTGCGCTGAGGTCGCCCACATTGGAGCTCCTCTCGCTCTCGTTGCTGGGCGGTCTCGTCGCCCTCGAAGGCACCTCGTTGGGTCAGTTCATGGCGTCTCGACCCATCGTGGCGGCGACGGCGGCCGGGTGGGTGCTGGGGGATCCGGGGTCGGGGCTGCTGCTGGGCGGCCTGCTGGAGCTCCTCCACCTGAGCGTCATGCCGGTGGGTGGCGCGCGCTTCCCCGAGGTGGGCCCCGCCGCCGTGGTCGCGGCGGCCACGTCGGTAGCTGCAGGTGGGGCGGGGGGGATCGCGCTGGGGTGCCTCATGGCGCTGGCGTGGGGCCAGCTCGGAGGCGCCAGCATCGTCGTGCTCCGTCGGGTGAACGGCCACATGGCCCCGGACCCGCTGTCCCACGCGGCCTCGCCGGGCGGGACCGAGCTCCGACACCTGACGGCCACGGCTCTGGACCTGGTCCGTGGAACCGTTCTTACGGCAATGGGGATATTCGTGGGCGTCCGATGGGTGGCACCGGCGAGCGCATTTTGGCCGCTGGGTCAGGGGGCGACCGTCGGGCTCGTGCTCGTGGCCGCGGCCCTGCCGGCGGGGGCCCTCCTGAAGACGTTCGGAGGCGTGCGTCGCCGAGGCGCCCTCTTCGCGTTGGGTGTTCTGGCTGGATTGGCTGGGAGCCTGCTCCTGTGAGACAGATCCGGAGCGGGGTTCTTCTGAGAGCGTTCCTTCGCTCCTTCCTGATCCAAGGGTCCTGGAACTACCGGACCATGATCGGTAGCGGCTTCGGTTTCGCTCTGATACCGGTCCTCCGGTGGCTGTATCGCGACGATCCGGAGGGTCTGGCGCAGGCCACGGCACGGCACACGGAGCACTTCAACGCGCATCCCTACATGGCGGGTCTCGCCATCGGGGCGACGGCGAGGATGGAGGCCGATGGGGCGGCACCTGAAGCCGTGCGGCGTTTCAAGAGCGCCGTCCGTGGGCCGTTGGGCGGACTGGGGGACCGGCTGGTTTGGGCCGGACTGCTACCGACCACCGTGTTGGTCGCGCTGGTGCTCGCAGTCCTCGGGGCCGATGCCGGGGTCGTGGTGGTGACATTCTTGGTGCTGTACAACGTGGGCCACCTCACCGTACGCGGGTGGGCGTTCCGCACTGGCGTCGAGGCGGGTCCTGGCGTCGCGGGCCGGCTCGCCGCCGTCGATCTGGGCGGCAAGGCCGAGCGAGTCCAGGCCGTGGGTGTGGTGCTGTTGGGCATGCTCGCTGGCCTGCTGACCGCTCGGGCGGTGTCGGCGGGAGGGTTTGGCTGGGCGGTAGCCGTGGTCGGAGCCGCCACGTTGGCCGTCGGCGCCAAGGTGGGACTGCGGATCTGGCGGCCCATGTCCGCGGCGCTGACGGTGCTGATAATGATGCTCACTGTTTGGGGGGCGCTGAAATGACCCATTCTGTCGTCGAGGAGCGAACCGCCCAGATCGTGAATCGCCTGGGGTTGCATGCGCGCCCCGCCGCAGAGTTCGTGAAGCTGGCAGGTCGGTTCGCGGCCGAGATCAGCGTGGAGAAAGACGGGATGACGGTGAACGGCAAGAGCATCATGGGGGTGTTGATGTTGGCGGCGGAGCACGGCTCGGAGCTCCGCATCCGGGGAGAAGGCCAGGACGCCCAGGCGGCTGTGGACGCCCTGGTCTCGCTGGTGAGCCGCGGATTCGAGGAGGGCGTGTGAAGCCGCGACGCGCCGGCGCGCCGCCCACCGCCTCCAGCCCACGGTCGCCGTCGAGATGCAGGCTGACCACTCGGACGGCCGGCGGGCCGCCTGGGCTCCTCCGCCTCTCGCGGAGATAGACCTGATGTCCATCGTCAAGGACGGCAGTCCCGCGGCCGAAGGCATCGCAATGGGGCCCGTACACGTCATCCACTGGGGCGTACCGGAAGTGCCGCACCGGACGCTCGATGGGGGCGAGGTAGAGACGGAGATCCAGCGGTTCCACGGGGCCTTGAATTGGGCGCGGGAGAAGCTCCTGGATCTCATGTCGGCCACCGAGGGGCGCCTGGGCCGCGTCGAGGCACGGATCTTCGAGCCTCAGCTGCTCATGCTCGAGGATGTGGAAGTGGTTGAGGGCACGGTTCGCTACATCCGCGAGAACCGCCTTCCCGCGGAGCGAGCCCTCGAGTGGCGCATGCTCGAGCTACAGGCCAAGTGGACCCGGACGGCCCACCCCATGGTGCTGGACAAGCTCAACGACGTGCAGGACCTGCAGGTCCGACTCCTCCACCATCTGCTGGACCTTCCGGATCCCGCCGACGTCGCGCGGATCGGCGACCCGGTCATCGTGGTGGTGAAGAACCTCTCGCCGAGCCTCACGGTCCAAATGGACCCGGATCACGTGCTGGGCATCGCCGCCGACGAAGGCACGCGGACGGCCCATTGGGTCATTCTGGCGCGCTCCCTGAACATCCCCACCGTCGTGGGCTTGGGCGACATCTCGAAGGTGGCTCAGAACGGGCAGGAGGCCATCATCGATGGCCGTATCGGCCGGGTCGTCCTGGATCCGGACGAGCGAGACCGGGCCAAGTTCCGCGAGCGTCGGTCCAGATTCGAGCTTTGGGAAACGGAGCTGGGGGAGATTTCCCGGCTGGACGCCATGACGTCGGACGGGCAGCCGGTAGCCCTGCGAGCGAACCTCGATCTACCGTCCGAAGCTGAGGCCGCCCGCGCCCACGGCGCTCAGGGAGTGGGGCTCTTCCGCACCGAGTTCCTCGTGGTGGGGCGGGCGTACATGCCCGGCGAGGAGGAGCAGTACGAAGCCTATCGGGGGGTGGCGGAAGCCTTCCCCAGTGACGCTGTCTACATCCGCACCTTCGATCTCGGGGGAGACAAGTTCCCCATGTTCCTCCACATGCCTGCCGAGGAGAATCCCTTCCTCGGGTGGCGGGCCATCCGAGTGTGCCTGGACGAACCGGAGCTGTTCCGCACCCAGCTCCGCGCGATCCTCCGGGCGACCGCCCACGGAGACGTGCGGATCATGCTCCCCCTCATCAACGACGTGCACGAGATCAGACGCGTGCGCTCCCTGCTCCAGGAAGAGGGCGCCAAGCTCCGAAGCGAAGGCGTCGAGTTCAACTCGGGCTACAAGCTGGGGATTCTCGTGGAGACTCCGGCCGCGGCTCTGGACGCGGCAGAGCTGGCCCGCCACGTGGACTTCTTCTCCATCGGTACCAACGATCTCGTACAATACACCTTGGCCGTGGACCGGACCTCTGCCCGACTGGCCCACCTCTTCAACCCGTTCCACCCGTCCGTGGTACGGCAGTTGCATCAGGTGGCGCGAGTGGGTCGAGCGGCCGGAATCGAGGTGAGCGTCTGTGGAGAGCTCGCTGCGCATCCGCTGGGGGCGTACCTGCTCCTGGGCCTGGACATCACCGCGTTCTCGGTCTCGTGGCCGGCGCTGCCCGAGCTCAAGAAGTTCATCCGCGAGTTCCGGATCGAAGACGCGCGGCAGGCCGCAGCGAAGGCCCTGGCCGCAGCGACGAGCGAGGACGTGACGAAGGTACTTGCGGAGAGCATCGGGAACTCGGTGGACCTTGCCGTGTTCTCCGGCCGGTGGAGCCTGTCCGTTCCCAACGGCAGACCGTGACGAACGTGTTTCTTCGAGAGGACGAGCGTTGAGCCTGAGACTATTCACCTCGGAGTCGGTTACCGAGGGTCATCCCGACAAGATCGCCGACCAGATCTCCGACTCCGTCCTCGACGCCATCTTGCTCGAGGACGCCGCGGCCCGAGTAGCGTGCGAGACCTTCGTGACGACGGGCCTTGCCTTGGTCTCCGGTGAGATCACGACGGAGGCCTACGTGGACGTGCCTACCCTGGTGAGGGACGTCCTCCACGACATCGGCTACACCTCTTCGGAGTACGGCATCAACGCAACGACCTGTGGTGTCCTCACCAGCATTGGACGCCAGTCGCCCGACATCGCCCAGGGCGTCGACACGGGCGGTGCGGGGGACCAGGGCATGATGTTCGGCTACGCGTGCGACGACACGGAAGAGCTGATGCCGGCACCCATCTCGTTCGCCCACAAGCTCGTGCGGCGTCTCGCCGAGGTGCGGCAAAGCGGCGAGCTGCCCTGGCTGCGCCCGGACGGCAAGGCCCAGGTAACCATGGCGTACGACGGCAACCAGCCCGTCAGCGTCGAGACCGTGGTGGTGAGCGCCCAGCACGACCCCGACATCTCCCACGAAGAGCTGACGGCCCAGATCAAGGAGAACGTCATCGCGTCCGTGATCCCGGCCGAGTACCTGGAGGCCGGTACCTGCACCTACCACATCAATCCCACCGGCAAGTTCGTGGTCGGCGGGCCCCAGGGAGACGCCGGCCTTACGGGGCGCAAGATCATCGTGGACACCTACGGGGGCATGGGCCGTCACGGCGGCGGCGCCTTCAGCGGCAAAGACCCCACGAAGGTGGACCGCTCGGCGACCTACGCCGCCCGCTGGGCCGCCAAGAACGTCGTGGCTTCTGGCGCGGCTGCCCGGTGCGAGATCCAGCTGGCCTACGCCATCGGAGTCGTGGAACCGGTTTCCGTCTACGTCGAGACTTTCGGGACGGGTCGCCTGCCGGACACCGAGATCTCGACAGCGGTCGAAAAGGTCTTCGACTTTCGGCCCGCCGCCATCATCGAAGCGCTCGGGCTGCGCCATCCGATCTTCCGAGCCACGGCTGCCTACGGCCACTTCGGACGCGCACCGGAGACCCGGACCGTTGGAGAAGGCCAGGGCCAGCGAGACGTCGAGCTGTTCACCTGGGAGCGCGCCGACCAGGTGGACGCACTGCGGGCCGAGCTGGGGCTCTGAAGCCTCGAGCGAACCCGGAGCCCGCTGAGGAGTACCTGAGGGACAGGCCAACCGCCTGCAGTGAGGCGGTCGAGCGCTTCCGAGCGCTCGGGTTGAACGCGGAGGGCCACGCAACGTGCTAATCGAGGTGAGAGTCCAGAGCCTGGGGTTGGACAAGATGTCCAACACCCCGGTCGTAATCCTGCAAGAGCTCACGGGAGAGCGCGTCCTGCCGATTTGGATCGGGCCCGGAGAGGCCAGCGCCATTGCCATGCAGCTCGCCGACATGAAGTTCTCGCGGCCACTCACCCACGATTTGCTGGTCTCGGTCATGGGGGGCCTGGGCGGAGCTTTGCAGAAGGTCATCATCACGCGGGTCGAGAAGAACACGTACTACGCGGAGATGATCGTTCGGCGGAACGGGGAGATCATCTCGGTCGACGCTCGGCCGAGCGACTCCATCGCCGTGGCGTTGCGCATGGAGGCTCGGATCTTCGCTGACGACGACCTCTTGAACGAGGCGGCGTTGGAGATCGCCGAGGCGGAGGCCGCCGATTCGGCTGACGAATCCGGCGATCCCTCGGCCGGCATGCCTCCCGAAGAGCTCAAAGAACACCTGCGACGTCTCAATCCCGAGGACTTCGGACGCTTCACGCCGTGACGCCCCGAAGCAGGCGGCCACGGAGGGGGCTCGCGAAGACGTTGGCGGGCATCGTGGTCTCGAGCCCGTTGGTGGCTTTCCCCCTCAGTGGCCAGGCGCCGGTCGATCCGGTCCTCGCCGGCCAGGTCCTGCTGGCCTCCGAGCCGCTGCCCTCCATCACGGTGGTCCTTCACAGGGTCGCTCCCGACGGTGCCGGCGAGTTGGACAGCATCGCCGCCACCGACGACGGCAGCTTCGCGTTTCGCCTCCCGCACGTGCCGGACCCGGAGCTCCGAGGCGAGATCTTCTTCGCCTCGGTACGGTATCGAGACGTTCTCTACTTCGGCCCGCCCGTCAGCCAGGCGGTCCAGCTCGACAGCGTCTACGTCGTCCAGGCCTACGACACCGCCGCGGCTCCACCCGACGGGGCCCGTCTGCCCGTCCGGATCCGCCACGTGTTCCTGGAGCCCGCCGAGGGCGGCTGGCAAGTGACCGATCTCTTTCAGGTGCACAATCCTGGTGACCGCACGCTGATCGCTGGGCCGGACGACGCAACGTGGACCCACCCGCTCCTGGAGGGCGGCCGGGACTTCGAGCTGGGTCAAGGTGACCTGGCCCCGGAACAGGTCGACTTCGCCGACGGAAGCGTACGGGTCACGGCGCCTCTGCCCCCGGGTGATCGCCTGGTGGTGGTCCGGTACCGCCTCGACGAGGTGGAAACGGTCATGCGGATCGTCGGGGCGACCGAACGGGCCGAGGTGTTGATCCTGGAGCCTGCTCCGCTATTGGACGTGGTGGGGCTCGATGCTCTCGACACCGTCGAGCTCGAACCCGGCACGAGCTATCGCCGGTACCAGGCCACTGATCTGATGGACGCGACGATCCGCATGGTCAGGACCGAGCCGCCCCGGGGCCTGCCCACGGGTTGGCTCGCGGTCCTGATGGCCCTGGTGCTGGCAGGTGCCGGCGTGCTGGCGTTCCGGCAGCCTTTCCCCCGGGCGGCCGCGGCCGGGGGACCGGGTTCCGAACCCAGTGAAGCCGAGGATAGCCGGCGGCTTCTCCTCCTCGAGATCGCGAAGCTGGACGAGGCCTACGCGGCCTCCGAGTCCGGAGGCTCCGAGGCGGAGGCCCAATACCGTGCGAAAAGAGCGGACTTGATCCGCAGGCTCGGCGCCGACTCGGCTCAATGAGCCTGGTTTCGACGCCGGCCATCTTGCTTCGCTCCTTCGCCTACGGCGAGACGAGCACGATCCTCAAGTTCTACACGCGGGACCTGGGCGTGACTGGTGTCATGGCCCGGGGCGTCCGGGGCAAACAGTCGCGGGGGCAGGGCAGCATCGGCACCTTTGCCGAGGGAGTGCTCAGCCTCTACGTGAAGGCGAATCGGGAGCTCCAGACGCTCAAGGAGTTCGCACCCACGGACGGCCGTCGCCAGCTCGCCTCCGACGTGACCCGTTTCGCCGCCGCGTCCGTGCTCGCCGAGGTCGTTCTGCGACACGCGGGGGAAGAAGGCAATCCCCGTCTGTACCATCGCCTGGCGGAGGCGCTGGATCGGCTGGGCGAGACAGGGAGGGACCACGCCGTGGTGGATTTCCTGGCTGAGGCCTGGGGCATCGTGGACGGGCTCGGCTATCGACCCGAGCTGGCTCACTGCGTGGCCTGCGGCCGTCTGTTGGCTGACGACGAGATGGGCCGCTTCGACTTCTCCGCCGGAGGGATTCGGTGTGGGGACTGTGGAGCGGAGGGGGCCGGCCCCCGGATCGGCAGCGGCGCTCGCGCGCAGCTGTATGCCCTGGTCGAGGGCAAGCGGCCCCCCGGGTTTCGGCGCGCTCGCGCCCACGTGAAGCTGCTGAACGACTTCGTGACCTACCACGTGTCAGAGGGGCGGCCACTTCAGTCCATGGCCTTCTTGTTCGACCTGCTATCGAGGACCGATGCGTAGGCTGATCCTGGGCACGGCCGGACACATCGATCACGGGAAGACCGCCCTGGTGCGGGCGCTCACCGGCGTGGACACCGACCGGTTGAAGGAGGAGAAGGCGCGGGGCATTACCATCGAGCTCGGGTTCGCGGAGCTCGAGGTCGGAGTCGACCACTCCTTCGGCGTGGTCGACGTGCCCGGTCACGAGGGCTTCGTCCGAACCATGGTCGCGGGAGCCACCGGCATGGACGTCGTGTTGCTGGTCGTCGCCGCCGACGAGGGCGTGATGCCACAGACCAGGGAGCACGTGGCCATCGTCCGGCTCCTCGGCGTCGACCGCCTGGCCGTGGCTCTGACCAAGGCGGACCTGGTCGACGACGAGTGGCTGGAGCTCGTCACCGACGACGTGAGGGACCTTCTGGCGGACACGCCTTACGCCGGCGCTCCCATCGTGGCCACGTCTGCCGAGACCGGGCAGGGGCTCGAGGCGCTGACCGATGTGCTCGGTGCCCTCGCGGTCGAGACGAGGGGCCGGGACAGCGGCGACGTGCTGCGACTCCCCATCGATCGAGTCTTCACGGTGCGGGGGACCGGAACGGTGGTCACCGGAACCCTGTGGACCGGCACGCTGACCAAGGGGCAGCGCATTCGAGTCGAGCCCCATGGCCCTGAAGCACGAATCCGGGGGCTGCAGGTGCATGGTCGCGAGGTCGGTTCAGCGGAAGCGGGAGCGCGCGCGGCCGTGGCGCTGGTGGGGCCCGACGTGGGGCGTGGCGGCGTGACGCGGGGCCAGTGCGTGGTCACGAGCTGGCCCCCCTCCAACATGCTCACGGCGCGACTGAGCGTCCTTCCGGACGCCGGATGGCAGGTCGAGCATGGACAACGGGTCCGGGTGCACGCCGGCACCGCCGAGGTGATGGCGCGTTGCGTCGTTCCGTCCGGCGTGATCCCTCCCGGCGACACGGACTGGTTGCAGCTCCGTCTCGAGGAGCCCGTGATCGCCAGGGCGCGGGACCGCTTGATCGTGAGGTCCTACTCCCCGGTCACGACGATCGCCGGCGCGGCAGTGGCGGAGCCCCATCCTCTCAAGAGATCCCGCTTTTCGTCATCCGAGCTGGAACGCCTGGAGACGATCCTGAATGGTGCGCCTGCCGTCGCGGTCGAGGCGGCGCTGGAGCAGGGGGGATGGGCGGGCATCGAGGTGGACCGCATCCCACTGGCGACCGGCCTCGCACCGTCGGAGGTGGAGCACGCGTGCCGTGACCTGCTGGGACGGGGAGCTCTAACGGCGGCCGGATCGCTCCACGCGACCGCCTTCGTATCGAAGGCGGAGGCGGTCCTGACCGATGCGGTGGCCGAATGGCATCGTCGGCAGCCGCTCCAAAGTGGTATCCCGCTGGAGATCCTCCGTCAGAAGCTTCCTCCCGGCGCGTCGGAGGCGCTGGCCGACGCCGTGATTCGTCGCCTCCGAGAGGCGGACCGGTTGGCGGTACGCGGTGGCGTTGCCGCGCTCCCGGACTTCACCGTCCGGCTCAGCGACGAGGCGCAGGGTGCGCGGGATCGCTTGGCAGACCTTTATCGTTCGGCGGGGCTGGCGCCACCGACGCTCCGTGAGCTACCCGAGGACCTCCGTGCCCGTCGGGACTTCGACGCGCTGCTGGAGCTGCTGGTTACCGGCGGAGATCTCCAGGCGCTGGATCAGGGGCTTTATGTCTGGCGGCCAGCGGTCGACGACATGGTCACGGAGGTCATGCGGCGTTTCGGCGGCCGAAGCGGTCTGTCGCCGGGTGACTTTCGCGAAGTCGTACCGCTGACTCGGAAGTACCTGATGCCCCTGCTGAGCTACCTCGACGGGGAGGGCGTGACCGTCCGCGATGGAGACAAGAGGTCGGTCCGAGCGTCGGATTGATCCCACGGAAGTCGCCCGGACAACCCTTTCCACTCGGCGCGGGTCCAAGGAAATGGGAGCGGCGGGAACGTTGTCGTGAACAGGCTTGACGCGGGCCTCGCCGCCGCCGTATTGTGGTGATATCGGGTGAGTTAGTGGTTCCAAGACAACCTTTGGAGGGCTATACGTCTTTCAGCTACGGCACAGCATTCTGTGCGGAGGGTCAGATGAGGCGCGCAAGCCTCTTCTTCGTCCTCCTCTCCATTTTCGGCCTCGCTATCCCAGCTTCCGGACAGGAGACGGGGACACAGAGGCCGGCTGGGCAGCAGGAGAACGGGTTTCAGCTAGGTCAGAACTATCCGAATCCGTTCAACCCTGAGACCAAGATTCCGTTTGTCCTGAACGAGGATCTCTTCGGGAATGGGCAACCGGTGGTCGTATCGGTTCGGATCTTCAACGTACTGCGGCAGTTCGTCGCGGCCCCTACGGCCCTCGGCCATCCACGGGGCGAGGGCGTGCCGCTGGTCCAGTTGGAGTACGACTTCCCGGGTCGGTACGAGGCGTACTGGGACGGCCACGACGAGTTGGGCAATCAGGTCGCGTCAGGCGTCTACTTCGTGCAGCTCACGGTGAACGGTCGCAGTCAGGTCATGAAGATGTTCGTGACCAAATAGGACCCGTACGTCCTGCTGTAGAGGCCGAAGAGTCACAAAGCAGAAGAGGGACGCCTCGACCAGGGCGTCCCTCTTCGTGTTGTGCATTCGTTCGTCTCGATCCGCGTGCCGTTTCCGCCTGTGGCCAAGGCCCGAGGGCTCGGTCGACAACCGAGAGTCTGAGGCTCGGTCAGGATCCCATGCGTCTGGGGCTCCGTGGCGATCCAACGAGTCTCACGGCAGGATGTAGATGAACCGCCCGCAGTGCTCGCAGCTGGTCAGCGCCTGGTTGGGGTCCTGCTCGCCGGCGCGAGCCGTGGCGATCGACACGAAGCAGCCGTAGCAGACTCCCTTGATCACCGGGACGACCACCCGGCCGAGAGACTGCCGTACCCGCTCGTACCGGCTCCGGACCGGAGGGGAGAGCCCGTCCTCGAGCTCGGTGATCTTGTCCTGGAGCTCGTCGGCGGCGCGTTCCACATCGATGTTGAACGTCCCGGCTTCCATGTCGAGGCCGGCGCCCTCCTCGAGCTCCCGGTGTTGCGCGCGGAGATCCTGGAGCTCCAGCAGGAGCATGAGCTGAGGATGCATGCCCGGTCGCCCCGCTAGGGGGCCTTTTCCTCCAGGAGTGCCAGGAAGGAATCGGCCGACTCGATTTCCTGGAGCCGTTCCGGCACGATCGGGTCTTTGGCGAACTGTGCGATCTTGCCCAGCACCGGCAGGTACTGGTTGGAGACCTCAAGGGGAGGCGCGACGATCAGGAAGAAGTTGTAGACCGGCTGACCGTCGATGGCCTTGAAGTCGACGCCGCCTGGCTTCCTACCGTACGCCAGGCGAAGCCTGTTCACGACGAGAGAGCGGCAGTGGGGGATGGCGATCCCCTTGCCGATCCCGGTCGAGCCGAGGTTCTCTCTCCGCTTGAGGGTCTTGAAGAGGATGGCCTCCGACTTCTCGTCGAGCCGGAGCAGGCTGATCAGCTCCTTGAGGAGGCCGTCTTTCGTCTCGGACTCGAGATCGAGGCTCACGACCTCAGCCGTGAATAGCTCACGAAGCTTCATATTCGGTACCTCCGGGGGATACCCTTCGGCTTCAGGTCTGTGCGTACGAACGGGTAACATACCGTGGCGAAATGTCTTGTCAAAGGAAAGGGCTTCAGTAGGTTTCCGGCATGACCGACGACTTCATGACTGCGCTCGAAGGGGATTCGACGCCCCTTTACCTGGCGCCCCAGGCGGGCGTCAGCGAGTCGCCGTTCCGACGGCTCTGCCGTCGCTTCGGCGCAGACGTGGTCATGACCGAGTTCGTCAGCGCGGACGGCATCATCAAGGCGACGGACCGGGTGAAGTCCTACCTTCGGTTCGACGACGACGAGCGCCCCATCGGCGTGCAGATCTTCGGCTCCGATCCGGCCATGATGGCGGACGCCGCCAC
>JBDHLD010000029.1:0-81418 GCA_039586035.1 Gemmatimonadota bacterium
ACGCTGGTCAACACCGGCTGGATCTGCTCCGAGAGGTCGGCGTCGTCCAGCTCGGTGGCGAGGAAGGCCGTGCTCATGACGTTGGCGTACAGGTAGACCAGGTCCCGGATGGTGGGACGCTGGTAGTAGACGTGGGAGACATCCCAGATCAGCTTGGATTGCACTCCGAGCACCAGCATGGCGTCCAGGGCGCCGAACTGGGAGATGGCCGTGGCGAAGAAGACCCGGGAGCCAGCAGACTTGATGGCCTCGTTGGAGGCGTCGTCCAGGCTGCTCAGCGCCGCCTCCACGTCCGCACGCGACGCGAGCGGAGTCCCCTGGAGCCTGGGGTTCAGCGTCAGCCGCTTCGCGAGGCCCTGCAGGTGTTTCCGGAACTCCGGCGAGTCCTCGGACTCCGGCGGGATCAGGGGCTTGGGGAGCCGGAGGAAGAGGAACAGAGGCACCAGCAAGCATGCGGTGTATATGAATGCGAGTGCCCAGAACACGCCCTGCCCCGCCATCGGATGGACCCGAGCGGCCAGGTCGGCCAGCTGGACCGTCTGGTTCGCCATCAGGACGACGAACGAGACGGTGAGGAGAAGGGCGCCGAACAAGAGGATTCGGCCTACCGTCCTACGCATCGGGCCTCCGAGGTCAGGGGCGAAAGGGAAGGGCAACATAGACCGGCCGTCTCGCCCGGCGGAAGCCGTTGTGGCCTGACGGGCGCGACGCGGGCCTGACAGCTCTGGAGAACGAAGAATGCGTGATTCCACCCGTCGGAAAAGAATCGGCAAGCTTCGAGCCCTGTCCGTGGCCTCCATCCCGTTTCTCCTGACTCCGGCAGCCGGCTCTGCCGAGGTCGTGGGGGTCGAGGTAGAGAGCCGTGAAGACGTGCTGGAGGGCCAGCCCTTCGGAGAGGCGGGTCCCTATGAGAAGATCACGGGCCGGATCCGCTTCGCCTTCGATCCCGACAACCCCTTCAACGCCGCCATCGTCGACCTGGCGCGCGCACCCCGAAGCACCGAAGGCCGGGTCGAGGCGTGGGCCAACTTCATGGTGCTCCAGCCCAAGGACCCCGCACTCCGGCGCGGGGTGGCTTGGGTGGAGGTGAGCAACCGCGGAGGCAAGGCCAGCCTGCGCTACTTCAACAACGCCGGGACGGGGGCCCGGGACCCGGTGACGACCGAAGACTTCGGCAGTGGCCTGCTCATGCGGCAGGGCCTGACCGTGATCTGGGTCGGGTGGCAATGGGACATGGCCGAGGCGGAGGGGGTGCTTCGCCTCGAGTCACCCATCGTGCCCGGAGACGACGGCCTGCCCCTGACCGGGTTGGTACGCTCGGACTGGACGGTTGACGAGGCTACGGACGTTTTGCCGCTGGTTCACCGCGCCGGCCAGATCCCCTACCCCGTTGCGGATCCGGCAGCCCCCGAGAACGAGCTCACGGTTCGCGACGGGCGGGATGAGCACCGGCGGAGGGTGGGTCGCGAGCTGTGGCGGTTCGTTCCCGAGCCGGCGGCAGCCGCCGAGTCTGAAGGCGACGGCGCCGAGGCGGTGGCCGCTCGCGAGGGTGCGGAGCAGACGGCTGGCGCGGCCGCCGAGGGAGCGCCCGAGGACGAGGCCCCCCCGCTCACGCACATTCAGCTCGACGGCGGCTTCGAGGCAGGCCGGATCTACGAGCTCGTCTACCTGGGGCAGGATCCGCGGGTCGTGGGGCTGGGCCTGGCCGCGATCCGAGACGTGATCTCCTACGCCAAGTACGATCCGGAGGCCGTCTTCCCGGTTCAGCGGGGGATCGCCTTCGGAGTGTCGCAAACCGGACGCTTTCTACGGCACTTCCTCTACCAGGGCTTCAACGTCGACGAAGAGGGGCGCACCGCCTACGACGGCATGCTCGTCCATACGGCGGGCGCGGGCCGTGGGAGCTTCAACCACCGATTCGGCCAGCCGTCACGGGACGCCCACCGCTACTCGGCGTTCTTCTATCCGACAGACCTGTTCCCGTTCACTAGTCGGCCCCAGACCGACGCCGTCACGGGCGTCGAGGCCGGCCTGCTGGACGGCACGCCCGAAGAGCATCGACCGCTCACGTTCTACACGAACACCGGGTATGAGTACTGGGGCCGAGCCGGGGCGTTGATCCACCATGCGGTGGACGGCACGGCCGATGTGGAGCCGCTTCCCAACGAGCGGATCTACCACCTCACCAGTGGCCAACACACGGGCGCGGGGATGTTGGTTTGGGACGGCGCCACGGCGGAACGCATGAGCGGCGGCGCATACCGGGGGAATCCCCTGGACTACCTGGTGAACCTGAGCGCGTTGGCCGTGGCGCTGGTGGAGTGGGTGGCTGATGGCGTGGATCCGCCACCGAGTCGGTATCCAACCCTGGCGGCCGGAACCATGGTCGCCCACGACGACCTGCGGTACCCGCACATCCCGGGGCTCGTGGCCAGCCGGGTGATCCACACCGCCTACCGTGCCGACTACGGCGATCGTTGGGCCGAGGGGATCGTCGACGTGCAGCCGCCTCGCATCGGATCGGTCTTCCCCAGCTTCGTGTCCGATGTGGACGAGCTTGGGAACGAGGTCGCGGGGATCCGGCCCGTCGAGGTGCGGGTGCCGCTGGGCACCTACCTCCCCTGGAATCTCCGGGAGGGATACCCGGGCGGCACCCATGAGATGGTCGGCTCCATCGGCACGTTCGTTCCGCTGCCGGCCACCGAGAACGTGAAGATGATCACGGCCGACCCCCGCCCCAGCCTGGAGGCGCTGTACGGGTCCCGGAACGCGTTCCTGGAACAGGTGCGACGGGCCGCAGAGGAGATGGTGGCCGAGCGTCTGCTGCTGGACGAGGACGTGGAGCGAGTCGTCCAGCGGGCCCGGACCACGTGGAACTGGATCATGGGCGGATGAGGTCGGGGTGAAGCTACTGCTGGCAGTCCTGGCCGCGTACGTCCTGTACGCCGGCATCTTCTTCTTGGCCCAGCGTCGCTTGATGTACCCCGGCACCTACCTGGCTCGTGTCTCACCGGACGCCCAACCGCCCCTCTCTGCCCAGCGTCTGTGGCTGGAGACGTCCTCCGGCAACGTCGAGGCGTGGTTCTTCGGGCCCGCCTCCCCGGCTCCGGCGCCCGCCATGATCTTCGCCCACGGCAACGGCGAGGTCATCGACTACTGGCCGGACGTTATGCAGATGTTCGCCGACAGGGGCGTGGCCGTCCTGCTCGTCGAGTATCCGGGCTACGGTCGCTCCGACGGGAAGCCGACCCAAAAGGCCATTGCCGAGGCCTTCACGGCGGCGTACGACTGGCTCGCGTCACGGCACGATGTGGACGCCCGACGAATCTCTGGCATGGGCCGTTCGCTGGGTGGTGGGGCCGTGGCGGACCTTTCCCGCAGTCGCCCGCTGGCGTCACTGGTGCTGACGTCCACCTTCTCGAGCGTTCGGGACATCGCGTGGCGCGGCTATTTCCTGCCCGGGTTCTTGGCGTTGGACCCCTTCGACAACCGGGGCGCGGTCGCCGGCTTCGACGGTCCTGTCCTGGTGATCCACGGGCGCCGGGACGACCAGCTGCCCTTCCGCCATGCCGAGGCTCTAGCCGGTGCTTCACCGAGGAGCGAGCTCGTGGCCCTCGAGTGCGGCCACAACGACTGTCCTCCGGCCTGGCCCCCCTTCGTGGAGCGGGTCTCGGACTTCGTCCTGACGGCCGCGCCGATCGACTGAGCGTCGTGCCACCCGGGCCGAGGCGTAGAGGTGGCGTGCGCTGGCGGCGCAGGGCTACGCTTCCCGGCTACGCGCAACCACCACCCTGGGAAAACGCCGGAGGATGGGATGAACCGTCGAGCGCTCTCCGCGGGCCTCGCGCTCGCCATGGTCGTGACAACCACCGGGCTCTCCGCACAGGAGACCCATGCCGAGCGGGTCCGACGCATCCTTTCGGAGGTGCCCCTCATCGACGGGCACAACGATCTGCCCGGCCAGATCCGTGGAATGAAGACCTCCGAGGGCGACGTTGGGCGCTACGATCTCCGCCAACGCACGTCGGGCGACACGGATATCCCCCGGCTGCGGCAGGGCATGGTCGGGGCCCAGTTCTGGTCGGTCAACGTGAATGTCAACCATCCCCGGCCGGCGATGCAGCAACTGGAGCAGATCGACGTCGCGCACCGGGTGATCGAGGCCTACCCGGACGTGTTCGAGCTCGCTGGGAGCGCGTCCGACATCGAGAGGATCTTCGGGGCCGGCAAGATCGCTTCGCTGTTGGGCATCGAAGGCGGGCACGTCATCGAGAACTCCCTCGGGGCACTTCGGACCTTCTATCGCGCCGGCGTGCGCTACATGGGCCTGACGCACTTCGCCAACACCGACTGGGCCGACTCGGCCACGGACTCTGTCGTGGTCGACGGGCTGTCACCTTTCGGTGAAGAGGTGGTTCGGGAGATGAACCGGATGGGAATGCTCGTGGATCTTTCCCACGTCTCGCCGGCAGCCATGAGCGATGCGCTCAACGTGACGGAGGCGCCGGTGATCTTCTCCCATGCGGGTGCCCGCGCCCTGGCCGATCATCCACGAAACGTGCCTGACTCGATCCTGCGGCGACTGCCCTCGAACGGGGGCGTTCTGATGCAGCTCTTCTACCCGCCTTACATCAACACGGGCGTCGATTCGACCGCTACGCTTGCGGAGGTTGCGGATCACATCGAGCACATCCGCGACGTTGCCGGCGTCGATCACGTGGGCATCGGATCCGACTTCGACGGCATCCCCAGCTACGTCGAGGGTCTCGAGGACGTATCGACCTTTCCGGCTCTGTTCGTGGAGCTCGCCCGCCGAGGGTGGACCGACGAGGAGCTCGGCAAGCTGGCCGGCGAGAACCTGCTCAGAGCCATGCGGGAGGCCGAGTCGACGGCCCGTCGCCTTCAGCGAACAAGGGAGCCGTCGACGTGGACCATCGAGGAGATGGACGGGCGGGAAGGGTAGGCCGAGCCCGCCCTTCAGCCCGCGGGCTCGAGGTCGACGATCTCCCGGTACCGGGTCGCCTGATCCACGAGGCCCTGGCCGTCCATCACCTGAACCAGGGACCTCAACATGCTCTTCACCTGGCTGTCCTCGCTCAGCCCCTCGTAGCTCGCCAGCCCCTCGACGCTCCAGGTGAACAGCTGCTCCGACTCGGGCGCGCGGCCCGTCAGCGCTGCGGCCGTTCCCAGCCACCCGCGGTAGACGTCGGTCCAACTGTGCATGGGACCGATGTGGCGGATCATCAGGTCCAGTGCTTCGGCGAGGGGGGCGAGGGCGTCTCGAGGTCGACCCGCCACGATCAGCGTCGCGCCGAGCTGCATGAGCATGTCGCCCGTCCGCCAATGGCCGTCCGGCCATTGCTCGCGAGCGGCCGCGACCCGGGCCTCGAAGACCGGCAGGCTCTCGTCGAAACGCTCGAGGTTGTTGAGCACGCTTCCCAGGTTGCCGGAGAGCATCAGCGACGTGGGGTGACCGGGCCCCATGAGCTCCACGTACGTGTCCGTGGCCTCCCGGTACAGGAGCGCCGCGTCTTCGTGCTCTCCCTGCATGCGGCGAACGACGGCCAGGTTGTTCAGGGCGATGGCGTAGTCGTGTGGGTCCAGGTCGGGGGCAGCGCGATAGCTGGCGACGACCTGCCGGTAGATCTCCTCCGCTTCGTCGAGCTCGCCCCTCCGCCGCACCAGGCCCCCGAGGTTTGTGAGCGCGCCCAGGTAGGCGTCCTCGGGGTAGTCCTCGGTCTGGAGCAAGAGCCGCAAGCCCTCACGCAGCTCTGTCTCCGCCGAGTCGGGTTGGTCGAGCTGCACGAACGTCGCCGCCAGACCGAGCCGGGCCGAGGCGAGTGCTGCATCGTCTCCGGACTCCACCGCGGCTGCCATGGCCTCTCCGTACGTGGACCTCGCCCAGCCGAGCTCCCGCGCAACGCGTTGGGCGTCGGCAAGTCGCATCAGGGCCGGCGCCAGCCCAGGAGCACCGGGAATCGAGTCCCGCCGCAGCTTCACGGCTCGCTCCATCATGCGCATGCCCTGCTCCGGGTCCCCGAGGTTCGCGTACACCTGACCGAGCACCCCGAGGAGCTCGGCGCGCACCGCCGGCTGATCCGCCAGCTCGGCGTCCACGCGCTCGGCGCCTCGCTCCAGGAGGGCGCGGGCGGTGATCGTGTCTCCGGGCTGCTCCCGCGGGTCGCTGCCCCTGAAGAGCTCCACCAGGAACGCGGTCACCTGCCGGGCCGTTTCGGCCTCTTGAGCCGCCACCGCGGCGGCGGCCTCGGCGCGGTTCCGCTCCTCGATCACGGCACCCCGCTGCACGGCCAGTCCTACGGCTGATCCTGTGGCCACCAGGAAGGCGCCTGTTGCTAGCGCCACGGGTACCCGATGCCGACGAGCGAACTTTCGCGCCCGGTAGAGAACCAGGTCGCCGCGGGCCGTGACCGCGCGGCCAGTCAGGTGGCGCTCCAGGTCTTCGCGCAGGGCGACCACCGAGGTGTAGCGCTCGCCGGGGCGGCTCCGAAGGCCACGGAGAAGAATGGCGTCGAGGTCGCCGCCGAGGCGC
Organism: Gemmatimonadota bacterium; assembly: GCA_039586035.1. GTDB lineage: Bacteria > Gemmatimonadota > Gemmatimonadetes > Longimicrobiales > Gaopeijiaceae > JBDHHQ01. Next base: position 6,551 of record JBDHLD010000029.1, read on the forward strand.
CGGCGGAGCGCCTGGCGGGTCGTCCCCCTGAGCGTGAACACACGGCTCGGCGAGGCGTCGTCACGAGAGTCGGGCTCCCGCCGCGCGATGACCTCGGACGGTGCCGTCGGCTCCGCGCCTTGGATCACTCTCTCGAGCACCGACTCGGAGTCACGGCTCGGATAGGGGCGGACCCCTGTGAGCATCTCGTATAGGATCGCCGAGAGTGCGTATACGTCGGTCTGGGTGCTGACACGCTCGCCCAGGAGCTGTTCCGGGGCGGCGTATTCCGGGGTCACGAAGCGAGCCTCGGGGCGCGTCGTGGCCGCCAGGGCCTCGTCGCCGGGGCCCTCGAGGAGCTTGGCGATGCCGAAGTCCAGGAGCTTCACCCGACCTTCGTCGGTGACCAGGATGTTGCTCGGCTTCAGATCCCGATGGACTACCATGTGCCGATGCGCATACTCCACGGCATGGGCGACGTCCACGATCAGCCGGATGCGCTCTTCGACGCCGAGGCTGTGGTCGTCGGCGTACCGGTCGATCGGCACCCCGTCGACGTACTCCATGACCAGGAACGGGCGCCCGTCGTCCGTGAGGCCTCCGTCGATCATCTGGGCGATGCCCGAATGGCTCAACGAAGCCAGGATCTGGCGCTCGAGCTGGAACCGGTCCATCACGCCCGGTGTGTCGAGCGCCAGGCGGAGGATCTTGATGGCCACGGTCCGCTCGAACACGCCGTCCACGCGCTCGCCGTGGTAGACGGCGCCCATGCCTCCCATGCCGAGGACGCCGCCGATGCGATAGGGTCCCACGACGGCGCCGATCAACGACTCTGCGGCCTCCTGAGCGCGCTCGGGGAGCCCCGTGAAGGCCGCCTTGAGCAGGTCCGGGCCCGGTCGCACCCGGCCGTCCCCGGTGCCGTCGCTGATGAGAAGCAGGGACCGAACGGCCTGGAACAGCTCCGGGTCCTCGCCGCAGGCCGCCCTCAGGAACGCTTCGCGCTCCCCGGGAGCACGATCGAGGGCCTGCTCGAGGAGCTCATCCACCTCGTCCCAGCGGTCCCAGACGGCGTCAGCGTCGGGAGGCTCGACATCGTCGGCTCTCATGCGGGGCTCAATCGAACGGTCCTGCGTTCGGGCATTCGGCTCGGTGGGTGGGGGGTCGGGTGGGATACGGTCTCATGATCACCTCGGCGAGCCTACGAGAATCGACGTACCCAGGCCAGGACGCCTCGCACAAGTGCTCGATACGGCACCCGGCCGGCCGACGGAAGGGCCTTCCGGGACGTGAGCGTTCGACCCAGTGAACGTTCTTCCGCCGGACGGGCCCGCCAGTTGAGCCAACGGTCTCGACTCGCCGGCGAAAGTCGCCTGGGTTCGGTACGCTCGTCTTCCCTGGTCGTCAGCCGTGCCACTATCTTGCCCCGCCTACCCCTGGTGGGCCACCAGCTGACCTGTCTACGACTCGACTCCTGAAGCGGATCTCGAGCCCGAACGACCGGTCGGTCTTCCCCGGAATCCCATGGATCGAGACAGAGGCGAGATCACGCGTCTCGCATCGCAGTGGAGCGACGGCGACGAAGACGCGTTCGACCGCCTCATCGAGCTCGTCTACGACGACCTCCGTCGACTGGCTCATCACCACCTCGAGCTCGGCGTCCGCGACGCGGTGGTGGACACGACGGTTCTCGTCCACGAGGCGTACCTGAAGCTGGCCAAGGTCGAGGATGGCAACTGGCGGGGACGGGCTCAGTTCTTCGCGTTCTGTTCGAAAGCGATGCGCCGCATCCTCATCGACTTCGCCCGCCGGCGACAGGCGGCCAAGCGCGGGGGCACGCGGGTGCGGGTCCCCCTCTCCGAGGACGTGGCCGCGGTGGACTCGGACGTGAGCGAGATCCTGGCCGTCGAAGACGCCCTGCAACGGCTCGAGCAGCGGAACCAGCGGATGTCTCGTATCGTGGAGTGCCGTTTCTTCGGCGGCATGTCGGTCCCGGAGACGGCCGAGGCCCTCAACACGTCCACGCGCACGGTGGAACGGGAATGGACGCGGGCCCGGGCGTATCTGTACCAGGCTCTCGCGGCAGCAGACGGGTCGCAGGACGGCGGCTCGACTCCGGGCCCGTAGTCGGGAGGCTGCGGTGCATCCGGGCAGGCGCTCCCCCGGCCGGCGTCACGCTGCCGGGTCTTCGGCTCCCCCCGGATCGGCTGCCAGCGCCCTTCCCGTTTCGGCCGTGATGCGGCGGACGTGGGGCGCCAGGCCGGGTATCGCCCATTCCTTGCCCTGATACGCCTGCACCATCAGCCAGACCCAGATCGCGAAGCCGGCGAGACCCAGTCCCACCGAGAGCAGCAAGCCTACCAGCCAGCCCAGGACCGGGATGAAGGCCAGGACGCCTCCCAGCACCGTCAGGCCGACCGAAAGAGCGATTCCCACGACGCACAGGGCGAGGCACTGAACGGCGTGAAACCGTACGAATGGCCTGTCCCTGTCCAGGAAGAAGAAGATGATCCCGGTGACCGGGCCGAGCACGTAGGCCAGAGCTCCCGCCAGGTTCTCGGGCAGGCCTGATCCCGCCTTCGCGGGGGCGCTCGGTGCTTCCACGGGTCTTTCGGTTGAGTCAGGCATGCTCGCGTCCTTTCGAGATCGGTCGATCGGCCCTGTCGGGCCCGTCACGAAGGAAAGCGTAAACGGAGCCGGATCCCCGCCGCGCGGCGCTGTCCCGCTGCCGGAGAGGAGCGCTAGCTGCCCGCCCGGTACACCACCTCTCCACCCACGATCGTGTAGACCACCTCCGCCGTCGGGATCTCCTCCTCGGGAATGGTCAGGATGTCCTTGGAGAGGACGGTCACGTCGGCCAGCTTACCCGCCGCGAGGGATCCCTTGATGTCTTCTTCGAACGCGGCATACGCCCCGTTGATCGTGTACGATTCCAGCGCCTCCATGCGGCTCATGCGCTGATCCGGATAGAAGACCGACCCATCCACGATCCGCCGGGAGACGGTGGCGTAGTACGACGCGATGGGATCCACGTCTTCCACCGGTGCGTCAGTGCCGTTGGTCACGACGGCGCCCGAATGCATGAGCTTCTGCCAGACATACGCGCCCTCCTCTGCCCGTCGCTCGCCCAGGCGCTCGAGCACATAGGGCGCGTCCGACGTGGCGTGGATGCCCTCCATGGAGGCGATCACGCCCATCTCCGCGAACCGTGGGATGTCGTCGGGATGGAGGTGTTGGGAATGCTCCACCCGCCACCGCAGATCGGTGAGGTCGGGGTTGGCTTCGAACGTGCGTTGGAAAATGTCCAGCGTCTCACGGTTCGCCCGGTCACCGATGGCATGGACGCAGAGCTGGAACCCGTGCTCCGCTGCGAGGCCGGCTGTCTCTTCGATCACTTCGACCGGTGTGGTGTTGAGCCCCGTGCTGGAGGGGAGGTCCTCGTAGGGCTCCAGCAGCCAGGCACCGTGAGGGCCCAGGGCGCCGTCGATGCTGTGCTTGATGGCGCGCACGGTCAGGTGGTTGTTCCCCACGCCCACCATGCGGTAGTTGGCGAGCTGCTCGCGAAAGACCTCGTTGGAGCCCCGGAGCATGACCCAGAGCCGGATGTCGAGGTCACCCGCCTCGGCCATGTCCCTGAGCATGTCGACGGTCGCCAGTGACGACCCGGCGTCCTGGAACGACGTGATGCCCTTTCGGAGTGCCTCCTCCTGTGCCAACTGCACCTGGCGCCGGGGATCCGGTGGCGCGGCTCCCTCGGTCGCGGGTCGGAGCAATCGTTGCGCCGTCTCGCGGAACATGCCGATGGGGTCGCCGTTCGCGTCGCGGACGATCTCGCCGCCCTCTGGATCCGACGTGTCACGCGTAATGCCGGCCATCTCCATGGCCCTGGCGTTGGCGAAGCTCGCGTGGCCGCTGGCGTGCCGAAGCACGACGGGGTTTTCGGGGGAGACCGCGTTCAGGTCGTGGTGCAGGGGCAGCCCGTCCACGTTGGGCTCCGGCGTGGACGTCCACTTCTCCTGGTGCCAGCCGCGGCCCCGGATCAGCTCGCCCGGGCCTGCCTCCGCCACCGCGGCCTCGACCATGGCGACGATCTCCTCCCAGCTCTCCGTGGGCATGAGCCGGAGCTGCAGGTTGGCGTCGCCCACACCCAGGAAGTGGCCGTGGCTCTCGATGAAGCCAGGGATGGCCAGGCGTCCGTCGAGGTCCAGCACCTCGGTATCAGGTCCGACGTACGCCGAGATCTCGGCGGCCGTGCCCAGGGCGACGATGCGGTCGCCCGTCACCGCCATGGCCTCTGCCTCCGGCTGCGCTTCGTCCACGGTGACGATGCGGCCGTTCGTCAGGACCAGGTCGGCAGGGTCGGAGACCGTGCCCTCGCTCGCACAGGCGGCAGCGAGCCCCAGTAGGGCCAAGGTCAGAATCGCGCGGCCTCGGGCGACAGCGACGAGCCGGTCACGCATGGTTGAATCCTCCTTGCGGGTGGCGGGGGGACGGTAGCCTACCGGGCCACAGGCCCGCGTGCAACGGGAAACCCACGGGCGCGAGGCATTGCGGCCGCGGCCAGGCCGTAGGCGTGTTCCAGGGGTTGCTTTCCAGCCTTGGCGCAAATAAGTTTGTATCACAAACTAACTGTTGATACAAACTGAGAGGTCGATATGAACGCCGTGGATCTCCAGAGCCTCGAGGGAAGGGCCTACGCATCAAGGTGGGAGGACGGCCTCCTGGAGCTGTTCGCCGGCACGGCGCTGCTGCTCGTCGGCGTGGCGTGGCTCACCCCCCTTGCAGGATTGGGTGGCATCGCACCGGTCCTTCTGATCCCGTTCTGGCCTCTGGCCCGACGTGTGGTGACCGAGCCCCGGGCCGGCTACGTGGAGTTCAGCGCCGCGCGCAGATCCAGGGAGCGCAAGACCCATGTCAACCTCGTCGTACTCGGGGCCTTCGCTTTCGTCCTGGGAGTCGTCGCGTACTTCGTCATGAGCGGGGACGTGGTGGAGCGGGATGGGCTGATCATGATGCTCGTGCCGACGCTCCCGGGACTCTTGCTGGCGTTGGGTGCGATCGTGGTCGGCTGGATGCTGGGTCTGACCCGTTGGTTCGCCTTCGCCGGCGTGTTGGTACTGTTCGCACTGTTGGGCGCCTACTTCGACACGAACCCCGGCGTCTACATGGCGGCGGCTGGGGCGGTGCTCGCAGGGGCGGGTCTCGCGATGCTCGTCCGGTTCCTACGCGGTCATCCCGTCCCACACGAGGCAGGCCCGTGACCCCGGCCCCTGGTACCACGCCCGGCGACGACGGCCGTGGCGAGGAACGGGCGAGCGGGCACGAACGGGCCAGCGCCCGGCCCGGGCCCTCCGGGACCACCTTCGACAGGCTCGTTCACGAGCCGGCCCGGCTCCTGCTGCTCGCGTGTTTGTACGTCGTGGACAGGGCCGACTTCGTGTTTCTGTTGCGCCAGACCGGGCTCACTGCCGGCAACGTGTCGTCCCACGTAAGCAAGCTGGAGGAAGCCGGCTACGTGGATGTCCAGAAGGGCTTCAGCGGTAAGCGGCCTCAGACCATCTTGCGGCTCACGAAGCGCGGGCGGGACGCGGTGCGGTCGTACCGGGACGCCATGACCGACCTCCTGGACTCGTTGGCCGACTAGGTACCCAGGGGGATCAACGGAACACGGCTCCTGGGTGTCTGTACCCCAGTGACGTTGGACACACCCCGCCCGACCGGGCCTCCGACTCCAATACATCGATTCAAGCATCAAGGAGCGCGTTACGATGCGCCAACGTTTGCACGTCATCATCCAGCTCCTCGTCCTGACGGCGCTGCTCGTCCCGGCCCCTGCGGTAGCCCAGTGGGCCCAAGAGGCCGTGGACCTGGCCGTGGTCGAGCGAATCCGTGAAGAGGGACTCGAGCGGTCACAGATCGAGCCGTTGGCTCGCCACCTGACAGAGGTCATCGGACCGCGGCTCACCGGGTCGCCGGGCATGAAGATGGCCAACGAGTGGACGGCGCAGACCTTCGAGGAGTGGGGACTCGCCAACGTCGAGACCGAGCCCTGGGGCGAGTTCGGCCGCGGCTGGCAGCACGAGGACTACAAGGGACGCATCCTCACGCCGTTCGTGCAGCCGCTCCACGGCCAACCGCTGGCCTGGACCGGGAGCACCGACGGGCTCGTTCGGGGCCCTGCGGTGATCGCGCGGATCGAGGATGAGGCAGATCTGGTGAGCCTCGAGGGGCGACTCCAAGGGGCGTTCGTGCTGGTCGACGCACCCGAGGAGGTGGAGCCCGAGTTCGAGCATCAGGATCGACGGACGTCGCTGGACGAGCTGCTCGGCGGCGCAGGCGTTCTACGCCCGGTATCGCGCCGCTCAGGCCTTGGTCGACGCCGTGAGCCAGCTGGCCGAGGTCGAGGGCGCCCTGGCGATCCTCCGCATCTCGTCACGTGAAGACGGCGTGATCCGGGGCGGGTCCGCAGGCAGCCGCGAGGCTGGCGCCCGGGAGGGGTTGGCTCAGGTCGCTCTCTCTCGCGAGCAGTACAATCAGATCTACCGCAACGTCGAGGCCGGCGTCCCCGTCGAGCTCGAAGTCATGGTGGAGAACCGATTCCTCGAGGACGATCTTCAGCAGTACAACACCCTGGCCGAGATCCCCGGCACCGACAAGAGCGACGAGTACGTCATGATCGGCGCGCACCTCGACTCCTGGCACATGGGGGGTGGCGCCACCGACAACGGGGCGGGCTCCGTGATCATGATGGAGGCGATGCGGATTCTGAAGACGCTCGACGTCCAGCCGCGGCGCACCATCCGGATCGCGCTCTGGAGCGGGGAGGAGCAGGGGCTCCTCGGTTCTCGGGCATGGGTAGCGAACCACCCGGAGCTACACGGGCAGATCTCGGCCTACCTCAACGTCGACAACGGCACAGGGAAGCTCCGGGGCATCTGGGACCAGTCGAACGCGAAGGCGATCCCGGTCTTCGAGCAGATCCTCTGGCCCTTCCGGGACCTGGGGGTCGTGGCGGTGCGCCATGGTGACACCGGCGGGACCGACCACCTGGCTTTCGACGACGCCGGCGTCCCCGGGTTCAACTTCATCCAGGACCCGATCGAGTACGGGATCAACACCCACCACACCGAGCTCGACACCTTCGATCACCTGGTGATCGACGACTTGAAGCAGGCGGCGGTGGTGGTGGCGTCCACCGCTTACCATCTGGCCATGAGAGAAGAGATGATGCCGCGCAAGGAGGAGGCGGTTTCGGACCAGCCGTAGGGGCACACCGCCCGCATCGCGGGCGGATGGTCGCGTAGGCGCCCGCGCCCGGACGGCCGGCGGATGGCCAAGTCGGCGCCGCGCCGGTTACGAGGCGAGGCCTCGGGGTCGCGGGGGTCGACGACATCGATGGGCCCGGTCCGTCCTGAGGGGCGGCCCGGGCCCTTCTCTTCAGCTCGAAGCGCTACTCGCCGTCGGAGGCCATGCGGGAGTGAGCCAAGAGGGCGCCGCCCGCGAACAGGAAGATCACGGCCGCACCGAGGGGGCCACCCCGAAGACCGGCGGGGAGCAGCTGCACTACCACGAGGGCCATGCCGATGGCGATGGTCACGAGGCCCCAACGGAGCGAGGCGCGCCCGTCGACGCGCCTTCTGAGCAGCGTCTCGGTCTGCTCGGCCGACAGCCCCTGGTCCGCGATCTTGGTGCGGACCCGGGCCGCGGCCAAGGCCTCGACGACGAGGACGAACGCCAGGTAGGCGCCTCCGATGACGATGACGATGGCGAGGTTCTCGGTCATCTCCTCTGTCCTCCGCGGAAGGACTACTCGGACTCGGTTCCTCCCAATATGCGGTCCAGGACGGCGGGATCGCCCTGTAGAGCACACCTGCGCTGGTAGAGCCGAACACCCGACAGCCCACCCAGCTCTTCCCCGTTGCCGGCGCGGCCCGGACCTCCATGGAGGAGGTACGGGAAGGCGGCGCCCGCCCGTTCCAGGCGCCGAGGCCCGCGATCATCCCACCGGCCCAGTCCGGGTCGTCGCCGTAGGCGCTGGCCACCAGGCTACCCTGGCCGCGGGCCACCAGCTCGGCCGCATCGTCGGGCGTGCCGTCGTACGGCATGATCGACGCGACGGGCCCGAACACCTCGTGGGTGTGGACCACGTCGGAAGACCGAGCGTCGTCGACGCGAATGAGGGTCGGCCGCACGTAGTAGCCCCTCCCTTCGGGCGCGCCCACGCCGTCGAGCGGATCTGAGCCGCCCGTGGCCACGGTCCCCGCTGCGGCGAGCGCGCCGTGCTCACCGGTCCCATGCGAACCTCCGGGTCCGCGGTGTTGCCCACCGTCACGTCCGCGAGCCGTCCGACGAGGTCGCCAGCGACCCGCTCCATGTCCTCCTCCGCGACGAAGATGCGCCGAATCGCCGTGCACTTCTGCCCGGCCTTCTGCGTCATTTCGCGGAACAGGTCCTTGAGGAAAAGCCCGTAGGTGTCGGAATCCGCTGGCACGCCCGGCGCGAGGATCGCGCTGTTCAGCGAGTCGGCTTCGATGTTGACGGTGACATTACGCGACAGGATGTCATCCCTCGAGCGGAGGTAGAGGCCAGTATCGGCCGACCCGGTGAACGCGAGCACGTCCTGTTCTCGCAGGTGCGACAGCAGGTCGCCCGGCGACCCCGCGACGAGCTGGACGGACCCGGGTGGCAGGATGCCGGCCTGGTCGAGGACTTCCACCATTCGCCACGTCACGAGGGCGGTGCTGGTGGCGGGCTTCACGATGACCGGGACGCCGGCCAGAAGCGCGCAGGCAGCCTTCTCGCCGAAGCCCCATGCCGGGAAGTTGAACGCGTTGATCAGGACGGCCACGCCTTCCTTGGGCAGAAGCACGTGCTGACCCCACCAGCTCCCGTCGCGGGCCAGCGAAACGCCGTCACCGTCTCGCATGATCTTCGAGTCACCCAGGCCCTTGCCCAGGTGGGCGTAGGCAGCCAGGGCGCCTCCGGCGCCGTCTACGTCGAACTTGGCGTCGGACTTGGTGTTACCGCCATTCCGCATGGACATGTCGAGCAGCTCGTCGCGGTGCTCGAGGAGCGCTTTGGACATGGCCTTGAGCAGCGAGGCACGCTCGCCCAGCGTCATGGCGCGTAGGGCCGGGCCGCCTACCTCTCTCGCGTGGCGCACCGCACCAGCGAAGTCGACGCCCTCGGTCGAGGTCTGAGCCAATGGCTCTTCGGTGGACGGATTGACCAGGACTGCGGGCTCTCCGGAGCCCTCCTGCCACTCTCCGCCTACGAAGCTCTTCAAGGTGATCATTCGGGGTCGCTCCCGGTTCAGCCGACTTGGATGCCGCGTCGAGCCCACGGAGGGGCCGTTGAGCGGGGTCACGAACAGTAAGCTCCAGGGGGGTGTGAACAAGGGGAGGGCACGAAGCGAGGCGGGCCTGGAGCTCGCCGAGGTCGACATCCCCCGCTGTGCCTTTGGGGGAAGCGGACTCATCACGCGAGCAGGGTCGACGCGGCCCGGGTCGAGCCATCCGCCATCGATGTCTCCCTAGGGGCGCCGGGCACGACGAATCCAGGCCCGCATGGTATGTTGGAGCCCTCAGAAAGGAGTCGCCGATATGCGAACCGCGATTCTAGTTTGCGTCCGGCTGCCCACCGTCGTGACTGTGGGCCTCGTCTCAGCCCTTTTATGGTGGCCGGCCCAGAGCAGGGCCCAACAGCAGTCACGACCCAACATCGTGGTGGTCCTCGTCGATGACATGCGGTGGGACGAGTACGGTGCCGCGGGCCACTTCGCGGAGACGCCCAACATCGACCGACTGGCGCGGGAAGGGGCCACATTCACCCGCGCCTACCACGTGACGCCCCTCTGCTCGCCCAACCGGGCCAGCTTGCTCACGGGCCAATACCCGTCCCGCCACGGCATCCGCGACAACGTCGCCCGGAGTCTGACCAGCCACGGTCTCCGCACGTTTCCTCAGGCCCTGCAGGAGCTGGGGTACGAGACCGCCTTCGTCGGCAAGTGGCACATGGGTAACGACCCCACACCGAGGCCCGGGTTCGACGAGTGGGTGAGCTTTGCAGGACAGGGCCGAACCGTGGACCCCGAAGTCTATGAAGACGGCCGGCTCCACGAGGTGCGGGGGTACGTGACCGATATCCTGACCGACCGGTCGGTCGACTTCATCGAGGCGGAGAGGGAGCGACCCTTCCTCCTCTACCTGTCCCACAAAGCCATCCATCCCGACGCGGTGCAGCGTGACGACGGGTCGGTGGACGTGGAGTCCGGCATGCGGTTCGTTCCCGCCCCTCGTCACGCGGGGCGCTACGAGAACACGGCCGTGGAGCGGGCGCCGAGCTATCTGCCGCCTCCGGCGCTCCCTGCCGGGAAGTCCGTATTCAGCCTCGCTCTGGAGCGGAAGCGGTCTCACGACGTACAGACCGCAATGGGACCGATCCTCGACCCGGGTACCAGCGACGAGACCATCCGCCGTCGAGCCGAAATGCTCCTTGCCGTGGACGAGGGGCTGGGGCGGATCCTGGACGCCCTCGACGCCCGCGGGCAGCTAGAGAACACGATGGTCGTCTTCACGAGCGACAACGGATATTTCTTTGGTGAGCACGGGGCCAGCATCGAGCGGCGGCTCCCGTATGAAGAGGCCGTGAGGTCGCCGTTGATCGTCCGACACCCGGCGACGGTGGCGCCTGGCACCGAAGTAAGCGAGCTCGTCCTCTCGGTAGACGTGGCCCCTACGCTCATCGACGTGGCGGGTGGCAGGCCGGGCGACCACATCCAGGGCCGCTCCTGGCTGCCACTGCTGCGCGGGGACGCATCGGGATGGCGTGAGGCGGCGCTCCTCGAGTACTACAGCCACGAGCAGCCCATGCCGTGGATGCGCGATCTCAGTTACAAGGTGGTGAACACCGGACAGTTCAAGCTCGTGCACTGGCTGCAGCACCACGGGGCCGACGAGCTCTATGACCTGGAGGCCGACCCCTACGAGATGGACAACCTGGCCGGGCGCCCAGAGCACGGAGAGCGCCTGGCCGAGTTGCGGTCACACCTGGACCGCCTGGTGGCGGAGGTCTTTCGATGAGCGAAAAGGACGGCCGCGTCTACTCCGACCGGGAGGTGGCCCTGGTGCTGAAGCGGGCTTCGGAGCTGGAGGGACGCCGCGATACGAGAGGCGGCGGTGATGGCCTGACCCTCTCGCAGCTCGAAGAGATCGCTCGGGAGGCAGGGCTCGATCCCGACCTCGTCGCGGAAGCGGCGCTCGAGCTCGACACCCGTCGCCCTGAGTCCACCCGGTCGCTCCTGGGTCCGGCCCCGGTCCAGCGGGCCGTGGAGACTGTGCCGGGCCAGCCCACCGAGGAAGGACTTCGGCACTTGATCGAGGTCGTGGATCATCAGGTTCCGGAGGATGGCATCGTTACCGCGGCGCTCGGCACCGTGCGCTGGACGGGTCGGGGCAAGTTCCGGAGCACCCAGGTGTCGGTGGGGCCGACCGGAGACAAGACCCGCATCCAGGTGACCCGGCGGTTCCGGGAGCAGGTTCGCCCGATGCTGCACTTCATTCCTGGGGCGTGGGGTGGGATCGGAGCTCTGGCGGTGGGGGGAAGCCTCGGCTTCGCTGGCGGTGGGCTTGCCGTGATGATCGCGGGTGGTGCGCTCCTGGGCATGGGGATCGGACGCGCGGTGTGGCAGGGGCTCACGTCGGGCAGTAGCCGAGAGGTCCAACGATTGGCACGAGAGCTCGCCGATCGGGCGCGGACCAAGGACTAGGTTGCCCTGAGGTAGGACCCACAGCCGCAGGAGGTGGTCGTCGTATGACCGCACCGGTCAACCCTCATTTCGCTTCGGTCGAGTCGTGGAAGGACGCGGCCTCGATGCTGTCGTTCGAGCCGCGGCGACCCTCCAAGACGGGTAACCGTCCCCTCCAGTCGCTCAGCATCTTCGTGCGAGATCACAAACACCGTGACCTACGCGTCGAGGAGCGAAGCCTCGAAGCGCACTACGGGGCGTTCGGGCTGAGTCAGAGCCGCAAGGGAGAGAAGGAGGCCCGTCGCTGGGTGGTGGAGATCCGGTATGGGCGAGCACCCGTTTCGGTGACCATTGCCGGGCATGAAGGCCGGGCCTACGAGCTCGGTCCCGAGCCCCCCCCGGACGATATCGATGGACGCTCCCCCGCCGTGGTCGTCTGGCACGACGCGGGCATGCACTTCCTGGTCGCGAGTGGTGAGCTGGAGGTGGAAGCGCTGCTCGAGATCGCGGAATCGATGTACGCCTGAGTGCTACGGTGGGCATAGACATCCCGCCGCCACGAGCTCCTCGACCCGTCTGTCGCCGACCTAGTTGGGCACCCGCGCCTTCAATTCCTCGAAAAAATTCTGGACCAGGATGAGCTCGATCTGGCTCCCTTCGTCGTCACCCCCGAACTGAACCGGCCGCGCCATGAGGAATCGCTGATCGTCCGGGGAGACGTCGTACCACCCACGGACGATCACCGGGGCTAGTCCCGCCGGAAATCTGAAGAGCGATTGTTGGCTGACCACGCGGAAGCTCGGCAACGTCTCGATCTGCGCCGCCACCAGCCCGTCCAGCGTGGCGAAGAACAACTCGTTGCCACTGTGGGCCCATAGAGGTGCGAATCCGGGTCCGTTGGAGACCTGCCAGCGACCGGCGTCCACGTCGGGAAAGGGCCGCACATACACCTGTGGCCCACCGGTCTCATTGGACACATAGGCGATCCAGCGGCCGTCGGGTGAGATCGCGGGCGCATTCTCATTGAAGTCCGGAGAGGCGGCGACCTCGATCGCGACGGTGTCCCCGACTCTCTGGGCGAGGATATCACGCGAGGGTGACCCCGAGGTTCGGAAGATCAACCACTCTCCATCCGGAGACAGGGTCTGGCTGATCGGGTTGCGATCCAACGCCATCAGGAGTGTCGGCTCACCGGTGCCGTCCGCACGCTTTGTCCACACGTCGGCACCCGAGCCATTGCGATCCGAAAGGAACAGCAGCGACTCGCCGTCCGCCGACCACTCGGGTGCCCTGTCCGGCACCGCTTCGAAGGTGAGGCGAGACACCGGCCCCCGGTCGAGTTGCTTGATCCAGATGTCTCCGCCCGACTCTCGGTTGTCCTGGAAGGCGACCCTGGTCCCGTCGGGTGACAGCCTCCAGGAAGGGTTGTCCCCTCCTGGGTTGAACGTGAAATCAGGGTCAACCGGAGCAACCTGCCCGGATCGTGTGACCCAGATCATCTCGCTCTCCGCCGTACCCGGTGCGGCCGACCAGTAGAGCAGAGTGCCGTTCTCGGAGAGCGTGTACATCACGTCCTCGTTGGCGGTGACGCCGACGCCTTGCACGAGCGGGACGGGATCCCCGGTCAGCTCCACCGCATCGATGTCGAACGGTGCGGCAAGGATCTGCCCCTCGAGCGTTGCGAAGACGAGGTGGCCCGTGGAGGTCACATACCCCCGCAGGCCCGCGGTAACCGTCTTCCTCTCCCCCGTCGAGATCCGGAAAGCGTCGATACGCGGCGGAGTGGTGAAAACCGAGAACACACCCCAGTCACCGTCCGGAAGGATCTGGAAGTAGCCGTGTTCATTGTCGTTTTCGGGTAGGAGGGTCGTGATCTCTTCGACCTCACCTCCCCCCAGGGGCACCCGACGAATCGTGAAGGTGCCGCTCGAGAAATAGATGTAGCCATCGCTGCCCCACCGGGCACAGCAGCCCGCATCGTCGGCGAGCGTACGGACGATGCCGCCGCCGAGCGGCGAAACCTTGAGCTGTGCGCTCTCCATGAACGCGACTTCCGTGCCGTCGGGAGAGATCACCGGATCGACGGCGGTGCCTTCCGCCCCTTGAACCGGAACCGTGGTGAGCTCGGTCCAACGCCGCAGCCAGAGCCGAGGCTGGTTTCTTTCGTCGAAATAAGTCATGACCATGGCCGAGCCGTCCGCCGAGAGACTCAGCCACTCGCTCGGGAACTGCGCGTCGTTGACCGCGAGCGAAAAGCGATGGACCGGGGCCGGGGCGTCGGGCCGGGACAGCGACCAGCCCGCGATGAGCGCGAACACCGCCGCGAGCGCCCCCATGGCCATGGTGAGTCGATTCCGGACCGGGGCGCCTTGGACCGATCCCTGCTCGACCCCATGTCGAAAGCTCGGGTCGTTGAGTGCTTGCCCGAAAGCCTGAGCACCCGTGAACCGATCTGCCGGTAGCTTCTCGAGCGCCTTTCGAATCGCGGCATCCACGTTGAGCGGAATCGAGCTCCGGATCCCCGTCGCCGATACGGGCACGCCCTGGATGATCTTTCCGAGGACGGCCTGCGCGGTGCTCCCGATGTACGGGGGGTCCCCCGTCAGCATCTCGTAGAGCAGCGCGGCCAGGGCATAGGTGTCGCTGGCCGGACCGACCTGCTGGTCACCCGTCGCCTGTTCCGGGGACATGTAGAAGGGCGTTCCCACCGAAAGGCCCGTCTCAGTGAGGCGACTACCGGCTGCGCCGACTGCGAGCGCGATTCCAAAGTCGGCGACCACGGGCTGGCCGTCCTGGAGGAGGATGTTCGCCGGTTTGATGTCGCGGTGGATCACGCCGCGGTCGTGCGCGTGCTGCAACGCCGCCGAGACCGCGGTCGCGATGCCTATGGCGTCGTCGATCGGCAGCTGTTTCTCTCGATCGATCCGCTCCCGGAGCGTCTCTCCATCGAGGTACGGCATGACATAGAAGAGAAACCCATCCGCCTCCCCCGAATCGAAGAGCGGAAGAATGTGGGGGTGTTGGAGGTTCGCCGTCGTCTTGATCTCGGCCAGAAACCGCTCCGCGCCCACCACGGCGGCCAACTCGGGCTTGAGGACCTTGAGCGCGACCTTCCTCTCGTGTTTGAGGTCGTCGGCCAGGTAGACGGTCGCCATCCCTCCCTCACCGAGCTCCCGCTCGATTCGGTATCGGTCGCTCAGCGCCGCGTTGATACGGTTGATTGCGGTTGTGCTCATTGGGGGCGTTCGGCTCCTCGGGCAGGCGGGTATTGGGATCGGGCCCGAAGATACACCCCACTCGTTGAGGATCCCAGGCCACGAAGCGGAGAATCCGAGGTCAGGGCTCATGGTGGCAGCTATTCAGGCACCTCGACGCCCTGAGGCCCGCACGGATATCATGTGTGCCGGCATCCGAGTCCCCTTGAAGCTCTCTGAATCCGCATGGCATCTCCCCTGGTTCGAGCCGCTGCACGCCATCCCCTGCTCAGCATGCTGCTGGGCGGGGCGGGGCTGTTCGCGGCGACGTACCCGCTCCTCCCCCATCCGGGTGATCCCATCGTCGTCGATGCGCGCACCCTGGACGACATCCTCGAGCGAGAGGCCGACGGCCTGGGGCGTGACTTGACGCCCGACGAGCGGACCGCGCGGGTGGAGCGGCACGTGGACGAGGAGATCGGTGAGTTCGAGCTCCCCAGCATCGACGCCGTCCGGACGGAGAGGCCCCGGGTGCCGGTGGCCTCATTGGTGTTGGTGCTCCTGGCCTCAGGCCTGGGCTACGCTGGCTCCCGTCCGGGCCGGAGCCGGGCGGTGCGTCGGGTCGCTCTGGTCCGTGCGGTCTCGGCCTACGCGCTGTACCCTTTCGCACGGGTCTCCGCCGAAGTCCCACTGATCGTGCAGCGGAGCTTGAGCACCGAGCGGGCGGGGGAGGTCGTGGAAGGCCTGCTGGCCAACGTCTACCGCTCGTTCGACATCCACAACGAAGAGGCGATCTACGATCGCCTGGCCCTCACCGTAACGGGTGACCAGCTCCTGGACGTCTACCTGGAAAGCCGCACGGCCCTGGAGCTGGAGAACCGAGGCGGCGCCCGCGTCCGCATCGACGAAGTGGCGGTGCGCGATGTCCGGTCCGTGAGGCCGACCGCCCAGGGCGGCTACGAGATCGCCGCCACGTGGACCGTGGGGGGTTCGGTGAGCCACTTCGGCCACGAGCATTTCGGCAGAACCGCTACGACGCCCTGATCACGCTCATTCCAGTCGGCGACACCTGGAAGATCGGTGAGCTCGACCTCCTGGAGGAGCGGCGGTTGATGTAGCGTGCGCGTGGTCGCGACCAGAAGGCTCCCACATCTCGATCACGGATCGCACCTTGCGGGAGGTGCTCGGCCCGGTGGACGCGCCGGCCGACGGCCCTAGTCCGACCGCATCGCCACCACGGGATCCACCCGGGTCGCCTTCCGGGCCGGCAGGTAGCTGGCAACGAGCCCTGTGACCGCCAGCACCCCCACAACGCCCAGGAAGACCTTGGGGTCCCTGGGGCTCACGCCGTAGAGCTGCGACGCGATGACCCCGGCGCCTGCCAGGGCTATGAGCAACCCCAGCCCAAGCCCGATCAGCGTCAGGCGCGCCCCCTCGAGCAGGACCATGCCCCGCACATCGGAGGCGTTGGCGCCCAGGGCCATGCGAATACCCACCTCGGCGCGGCGCTGCTCGACCGCGTACGCCAGGACGCCGTACACGCCGATGGACGCCAGCGTCAGGGCTACGAGCCCGAACAGGGTGAGCAGCAGCATGCTGAAGCGGTCCCGCGACATGGCGGTGTTCACCACGTCCTGCATGGTCTGCACCGTGCCCAGCGGCATGCTCGGGTCGATCTCGGCCAGCGACTGGCGAGCGACCGGAACCAGCGCGGCGGGATCGCCGGACGTCCTGATGGTGACGTTCATCCTGCGGGTGGGTGCCTGGAGGTAGTTGTGGTAGATGCTGGGTTGCGACCGGCTCTTGAGGCCGTCGTACTTGATGTCGGACACGATGCCCACGATCTCGGACTCATCGACGAGCACCGCGCCCAGGGGACCCCAACGGTAGCCCTGATGCTGCAGGCGCTCGCCGATGGGGTCGGAGTCGGGCCAGTACCGGGCGGCCATGGCCTCATTGATCACGGCCACGCCGGCCCCGTCCTCGACGTCCAGCTCGGTGAGGCCCCGGCCTCGGATCAGGGGTGTCCGCATGACTTCGAAGAAGTCGGGAGTCACCTGCCGGAAGTTGGCACGGAGCTCCTCGGGATCGTCGGTGGGATAATCCGCGATACCGAAGATCGTGTTGTAGTCGACCCGCTCGCCCAAGGGCAGCGACGAGCTTGCTCCTGCCGAGACGACGCCCGGAGCCTCCGAGAGCCGTTCCAGCAGAGCCTGATAGAACCCGTACACATTCTGGTCGGTCTCCGCCTGGTCGGTGCTCAAATCCAGCTCGAAGGTGAGGACACCACCCGTCTGGAAGCCGGTGTCGATGGAACGGAGCGAGGCGAAGCTCCGGATCAGAAGGCCCGCACCCACGACCAGCACGAGCGCCAGGGCCATTTGACCGACCACGAACGTGGACTGAAGCCGCACCTTGGACGCGCTACGCGTCCCACGGGCGCCCTCGCGAATGGCGCTGAACATGTCGCCCTTGAGGATCCGGGCGATGGGAGCGAGACCGAACAGGAAACCGGTCAACACGGTGGCGGCGAGCGTCACCAAGAGGACCGTGCCGTCCAGGGATACCTCGGCCGTACGAGGCAGCGACGCGGGCGCCACGGCGCCGAGCGCCCTGATGCCTGCCCAGGCCAGGGCGAGACCCAACACCGAACCCATGGTGGCCAGCACCATGCTCTCCACGAGCAGCTGTTTCGCGATGCGCCCGCGTCCTGCGCCGAAGGCCGTACGCACCGCCATCTCGCGGCTGCGGACCTCGGCCCGGGAAAGAAGCAGGTTGGCGACGTTGGCGCAGGCGATCAGCAGGATGAAGCCGGTGGAGCCCAGCAGGATCCAAAGAGCGGCCCGGGTGTCGCCCACGACCTCGTCCGTGAGGTACTCCATCGTGACGCCCCATCCCGCATCGGGCGGGTAGGTCTCGCCCAACCGTGCGGCTACCGTGCTCATGTCGGCCTGAGCCCGCTCCAGCGGGACGTCCTTCTGCAACCGTCCTACCGCGCTCATCCAGCGGGCGTACCGGCTCTGGATGGACATGGGCCACGTCATGTTGATCCAGATGTCGGCTTGCTCGGGGAAGGTGTGCTCACCCCGGACGACCCCGATCACTTCGATCGGATCGCCGTCCATGATGATGGTCCTGCCCACGATCGACGGGTCCGCCCCGAAACGAGCTTCCCAGATGCCCTGGGAAAGCACGGCCACGCCTTCCGACCCCGGGCCGTTCTCGGGCCCGAAGACCCGCCCGAGTAGAGGCAGGGCGCCCACGACCTCGAAGAAGTTCTCCGTGGTGTAGACCGACGTCACACGGGCGGGCGAGCCATCGTTCTGGGTCACGGCCTCGGGCGTGGGCCAGTAGGCGGCCAGGCCCGCGAAGGTCGTGTTCATCTCACGCCAATCGCCGAAATCCATGGGCGAGACGAAATAGCGCTCCTGTCCCTCGTCCTGGTTCTCGGTCCACAGCAGGACGATCTCGTCGGGCTGCTCGAAGGGCAGCGGCTCCATGAGGACGGCGTCCACGACGCTATAGATCGCCGTGATCGCGCCGATCCCCAGCGCCAGCGTGAGCACCGCGATCCCGCTGAAGAGCGGGCTCTTGATGATGATCCGGAGTCCGTACTTGATGTCTTGCACCAGGTCCTCCACCGTCTGGATTCCACCTCGTCGGGCCCTCACGGCCCTCCCATCCGCCTCCCGCAATCGGCGGAGCTCCTGTCGAGCGGTGCGCCGTCGGTGACGACGCTCGCTCACCGAGCCGAGCGTCAGGCCTCCCAGCTCGCGGCACACGAACCAGGTGCGCCGAACCAGCCCGGCTGTGGCAATGTCCACCGACCGACGCCGGAACGTCTCCTCCATGTCTCGACCGAACGCTCGCCGGTAGTCGGCGGGATAGAGCCGCAGGAGTACTCGAAAGAGCCGCCTGCTCGGCTTCCTGAGCGCCTTCATCTCGCCGAGTCCTGTCCGCTCGTCTCGTTGGAGCCGAGTCCGAAGGCCCGCGCCCGTCCCTTCACGTCCACCCTCAACGCCGGGTTCAAACCGATCGTGGCAACAGGTCGCTCGCCTCGGCCTCTGCGATGATGCTCTTCAGACGCTGAAGCTCGGCGCGCAAGACACGGTGTCCCAGCGGCGTGAGCTCGAAGTACTGACGACGGGCATCGGACGACTCGGCGGTCGCCTTGGGCGACGTGGCGACGAGCCCGTCCTCTTTGAGGCGGCGCAGCGCCTGGTAGAGTCCCCCGGTCGTGGGTTTGAGCTTCCCCGAGGTACGCTCCTCCGCCTCTTTGCCGATGGCATAGCCGTGAGCGGGTCCTTCACCCAAGGCGAGGAGGATGTGGAAGGCAAGATGGCTGAGGGGGAGGAAGCTCTCGGGCTCGCGGGTCGCGATCATGAAGCGTGCCTCGGCTGCGGCTGATTAGTCCACTGATTACTATATTGTTCAGAACTATAGTTGGTGCGATTGTATAGGACAAGGGGCTCGGAACGTGTGCCCGCGATTGCTGCCGGTCTACTTGGACGGTCCGCTCTGACACGGGGACGGCGAGGGCCGGGTAAAGCCCATCAACGGGGGCAACCTCTCCCGCCGATATCTGGTCCACGGGATGGGGGGCGGCGGGAACGGTGGTCGGCACGCCGGGGGCCTTGGGAACGGTGTCAGCCCAGCGGGCGGCCGGGATAGGACCCCCGGCCCCGATCCGCCTGGCCCTCCTACATTCACGGCTCCACCGGAATGGAGAGGTGGGCCCGGACGAGCAGCAGCGAGCGTCCCGCACCGGGCTCGACCGCCTCCACGAGGTCCCCTACCCGCCCACCTTGTCCAGCAGCTCTTCCAGGAAGTTCTCGACGACGATGAACTCGCCCGGAGCCTCGACGTCGGCACCCGGAGCCACGATCATGAGGAACCGTTCGCCATCCTGGCTGACCGTATACGTGGCTCCACCGGGGCTGTAGGAGTCCCCCGGCAGCAGGTCGAACAGGGGCAGGCGATCCACGACGTCGAAGCCGCCATCGGTGGACAGGCGCACGGCGATGAGCCGCTGTTCCTGGTTCTTGTAGAACAGCTCCCGTCCGTCGGGCGACCACGCGGCTTCTCGGCCGCCGTCGCTGGAGACGACCACCCTCCAGTCGTTCACGTTGGGGAAGGGGCGTACTTGGATCTCCGGTTGCCCGGACTCGTTCGAAGAATACGCCAGGAAGCGGCCGTCGGGGGACACGGCGGCGCCGGATTCTTCGAACTCGGTGGCGATGAGCGGAACCGGTACACTGTCCACGCCCGGCCTCCACGCCAGGAGGTCCCGGGTCGGGCTCGGCCCTGTCTGCGAGATCACCCACTCACCGTCACTCGACCACACGGCTCGAACGAGGGGCACATCGACGTCCAGGAACACATCGGGCGGAGTGCTTCCGTCGGCACGTCTCACGTAGAGATCGAGGTCGTCGAGCCCCCCCCCGGGGCCACTTGTGTAGATCACAGAACGGCCGTCGGGCGACCAGGCCGGATTGAACGCCCATCCGTCGCCGAAGCCGAACCGGGTGAAGGGGCCGTCCAGCTGTTTGATCCAAACCTCCGGGCCGCCCTGGCCGCCCACGGTAACGGCGATGCTGCGCCCATCGGGCGAGACCGCCATGCTGGAGTTCGGTATACGGTCGACTCTCCAGCCCGGCTCCACTGGCAATGCGCGTCCCGCCCGGTCCACCCAGACCACCTCGAACCCCGTAGCCTGCGTGCCCGGTGAATACAGCAGACGGCCAGTCGCGGACGCGGCCAGGTCGGGGCCTCGAACGCCGGGCTGAAGTCCTGACAGCAGCGGTACGGTGGGGCCCGTGACCTGGAGTCGGTCCTGGTCGAAGGGTGCGGCCACGAGGTCGCCCTCGTGCGTGACGATCAGGAGGTGGCCGGAAGACACGTAGCGAGCCAGCGTGCCCCGAAAGAGGATCTCGACCTCGCCGGTCGCCAGATCGAGCACACCGACGTCGTCCTCGACGTCGTATGCGTTGACGCCCCGAAGCACGGTGAGCAGGACGCCATGGCCGTTCGGGAGGACGGATGGCCATGCGTGGCGGGACTCCCTCCGGGTCGAGTCGGGGGTCGAAAGCGGCTCGATGGCGCCACCGGCCACCGGCACCCGAGAGATCCCGGCCCGAGGTTGTTCGACGAAGTAGAGGTAGTCGTCGGGACCCCAAGCGGCCCCCAACCGGAACACGCCGCCATCGACCACCGTCAGCGGCGGCTCCCCGCCAAGCGACACCACCTTGATCTCACGGGTCGCGTCGACCAGGAACCCGACACGGGTGCCGTCGGGAGAAAAGAACGGCTGGAACCCCCCCTCGCCGCCGCGAATCGGAGTGGCCTCGAGGGCGTCTCGCTCGCGCATCATGAGCGAGAAGTCCGTACCACCGGCGACGTAGACGAGTCGAGACCCGTCGGCGGAAAGAGCTGTGGAGACGCCGAACGCGGCTTGCCCGGCCATGGCGGGACCCTCGTCGCCCGTGAAGGTCAGCGCGTACCGGACCACGGGAGCCGCGGGCGCTGGTCGCGTCGCCAGGTAGGCGACTCCGGCGAGTGCGGCCAGGGCCACCACGCCCAGGACAATGGCGGCCGGCTTCCAGGGGCCGGCCGCTGCCATGCCCGCGCCTACGCCCGCCCCCGCCCCATGTCGGAAGGTCCGGTCGCCCAGCGCGCTCGAGAACGCTTGGGCGCTGGTGAACCGATCGGCCGGTAGCTTCTCCAGCGCCATCCGGATCGCGGCGTCCACGTTCGCCGGCACCGTCCGCCGGATCTTGGTGGCGGACACCGGCTCGCCCGCGATGATCTTGCCGAGCACCGCCTGAGCCGTGGATCCGGGGTAGGGGGGATCGCCCGTGAGCATCTCGAAGAGGACGCACGCGAGCGCGTAGATGTCGCTCTGGGGTCCCAGGACCGAATCCCCGGTCGCCTGCTCCGGGCTCATGTAGAATGGCGTGCCGACGCTGAGTCCGGTCTCCGTGAGCCGCGCGCCGCCGGCCGCACCCACCGCCAACGCGATCCCGAAGTCCGCGATCAGGGGCCGCCCTTCGTGCATGAGGATGTTGGCCGGCTTGATGTCCCGGTGTACGACGCCCTGCCGGTGCGCATAGTCGAGCGCCTCGGCCAGGTCCGTGGTGATCCTGACCGCCTCCTCGACGGGCAGCTGGCGCTCGCGGTCCAGGCGATCCCGGAGCGACTCGCCCTCGATGTAGGGCATCACGTAGTAGAGGAAGCCGTCGGCCTCGCCCGAATCGTGCAGCGGGAGGATGTGGGGGTGCTGGAGGTTGGCCGTGGTCTCGATCTCGGTCAGAAAGCGCTCGGCCCCCACCACCGCCGCGAGCTCGGGCTTGAGGACCTTGAGGGCGACCCTCCGCTTGTGCTTGAGATCTTCGGCCAGGTAGACGGTGGCCATGCCACCCTCGCCGAGCTCACGCTCGACGACGTATCGACCTTCGAGGGCCGAGCTCAAACGGGCGGGGGGCTCCCTGGACATGATCCACAGTATCCCGTGGGCCGGGGCGCCTGCGCAAGCAAACCCGATAGCCCGGTCTGACTTCCAGAACGTCGGCGGCACCGACCCCGCAGCAACATCCTTACCTCAATTGCCGTCCTTCGCCCGACAGACAAGCCTGCCGAGGGCGACTATCGCCAGTAGGTGCCTTCAGGAGGAGGGTGTGCCAATGACACAGAAGAGGATCGTGCTCACGGGCCACGGCGCATGGGACCCGAAGTCGACCCCGCAGCCGTTCGTGACCTTGCCAGCCTTCCACGCTCCAAGCGGGCTCCCGATCCTCTAGGCTCCGAGCCTTCCCGGCCATAGACTACGGTCTCCGTGTGCCTGAATGGCCAGACAGAACCCCTGCGAATGCACGCCCGGCCGATCCACTACGTGACCCTGCTCCGCATCGGCCTCCTGGCACCGCTGTTTCTTGCTGCCCACCTGATGGCTCAGGAGCCAGCGGACACGCTTCCCCAGGACACGGTGGCGGCCGCGCAGGTGGTGCGCGACACGATCCCTGCGGATACGCTGGTGGTGGAGGATGTCCATCCCCAGGACGCACCCGAGACCGGCTTCGTGCTCGTATCCTCGGACGGGGAGTACCGCTTACGATTCACGGGGATCATACGCCTGGTCGGCCTCTTCGATCTCGGCGGACTGCTCGGACGCGAGAACTTCGACACCTACGAGATTCCGGTGCCGAACCGATTCACGGCGGAGCGCAGGTTCGCCATGGATGCCCGTCAGAGCCGGCTGGGCCTGGAAGGCTCTGGGCGCACCGAGGTGGGCGACGTGAGTTTCCGCCTCGAGGGGGATTTCGTCACCCCGAACACGGGCTTTCGCCTGCGCCACGCGTACGCCTCGCTGAACTGGGGCACGCTCGGGGGCTTCTTGATCGGACAGACCTGGACCACGTTCTCCGACGTCTCGGCATTACCCCTCACGGTCGACTTCGAGGGGCCCAACAGCGCCATCTCGTTCCGGACGGCACAGGCCCGATTCCGTTGGTTTCCCAAGGACCAATTGCGGGCGACGGTCGCCATCGAGACCCCGAACCAGCAGACCTCCACCGACAGCACGCGGGTGGCGTTCCAGAGCACGCCCGACTTCATCGGACAGGTGCGTTGGCTCAATCCCTGGGGCCACCTTCAGCTTGCCGGCGTCTTTCGGGTCCTGGATGCGAAGGACACCCAAGGCAATCTGCGGAGGATTCCGAGTGGCGGTGGGACGGCAACGGGTCGTATCGGCCTGGGGCACCGCGACTTCATCCTGTACCAGGCAGTCGTGGGCCACGGGATCTCCCGCTACGTGAACGTGCTCAGTGGCAGAGGCCTCGACCTGATCGAGAATCCCGAGACGGGGGACCTGGAGGGCCTCTTTTCTTGGGGCGGCTACGTATCGTATCAGCGGGATTGGGTCCCGGGAGCCTGGCTATCGGCGTTCGTGGCAGGAATCACGTCGGTGACCAACAAGGCGTTCCAAACCGACAACGCGTTCAAGCGGAGCTCGTACTTCACTGCGAACCCTCTTCTGGATTCCCATCCAGGACACCCGGGTGGCCCTGGAGTGGAACTTCGGGCAGCGCGTCAACAAGGATGACCAGAGCGGCGTGGCGAGTCGGCTCTCGTTCCTGGCCCAATACGCATTCTGAGGGAGCGTGGTCGGCCAACGGACCGTCGGGCCGTGCGGGGAAGCCGGTACCGGGGGGTAATCGCTGCGGCTGCCGCGTGTGAACGCTTCAGAGCGAGGGAGATCCGGCGGCCTCGCGAGCCCCCCGGATCCAACGCGTCACGAAGACGGCGAGGGCACCCAGGCCCAACACGCAGAGAATGGGCGCCAGCACGGCGAGCAGGGTGGTCACGAGGGACGCCACGAGCTCGACGAGGGAGACGATCGGGTTCGCGAATCCCGCAGTCGTGATGCTGGAGGCGCCGCGGGTAGGCCATGGCGATCGTGCCGGCCACCACCGCAGCCGGCGAGGCCAGCGCGTCGAGTGCGTTGTCGACCCACGGCACCAGATACGCGCCCACTTCGAGCAGCGTGGCGACTCCGAAGGCGGCGGCCGCGACGGGGCTCCCGATCCAGCCGAATCCCGAAGCCAGCTCCAGGTGGCCCGTCTGAGCGGCCAGGCTGATTCCCAGCAGCGGCACGAAGACCCGGAAGCCGCAGGCAGCGGCAAGGCCTACGCCGACCAGGACCGTCAATGCGAGCTCCACGTCAACTCCCTCTTGCGCGACATGCACCGAACCCGACTAATCCTACGGGTATCCCCCTTTGCGTGCTTCAAATGCCCGTATCCACCCCGAGCGTGACTGCCGTGCAGTCCAACAACACGAGACCGCGCGAATCGCTGAACAAGCGCCGCCGCCGCGGACGCCGCGCGTGAACCGGCCTGTCTTGTCAGCCAATGCCCTGGGCCGGCGGCTGGGCGCACGCTGGATCTGGAGGGGCCTGCACCTGGAGTTGAATCCGGGCGACCGAGGCATGCTCGTGGGCCCCTCCGGGACCGGCAAGTCCCTACTCCTGCGCTGCCTCTGCGGACTGGACCACCCGGACGAGGGGCAGGTGCTGTACGACGGCCGCACGGTGCTGCCGAAGGACGTGCCGTCGTTTCGGAGTCAGGTGCTCTACGTGCAGCAGACGCCGGCCCTGGTACAGGGCAGCGTCGCGGACAACGTGAACCTCCCTTCCGACTTCAAGGTGCACGCAGGCTCGGGTTCTCTGGGTGACCTTGCCAGCGCCCTGTTCGAGGCGCTGGACAGGCCGGCGGACTTCATGACGCGTCGCGCATCCCGGTTGTCGGGCGGTGAGGCGCAGCTCGTGGGCCTGGTCCGGGCGCTCGCTCTCGAGCCCCGGGTCCTATTGCTCGACGAGCCCACCGCGCACCTCGACGGGGGCACAACGCGTCGCGTGGAGGAGCTGGTCTCGAGCTGGACGGGGGGCGGGGAGCGGGCGGTTCTGTGGACCAGCCATGACCCTGCTCAGGTCGAGCGCGTTCTCGAAGGCCCACTGATCGAGCTTCCCGAGGTCCGATGAGCACCTACATCGAGGTGAGTTGGCCGGACCTGATCGTGGCCGCCGCGCTACTCGTGGTGAACCTGGCCCTGTCCTGGGTGCTCCGACTCGGGATGGGGAGGCGTCTCCTGGTGGCGGCATTGCGCATGGTCGTCCAGCTGACGCTGCTGGGTCTGGTCCTGGAGTGGGTATTCGATTCCGCGAATGGACCTCTCGTCCTTGCCATGGGCCTGGCCATGGGCGTCGTGGCGGGCGTGACGGCCGCGAGGCGGACCTCCATCCGTTTCCCGGCGGCCTATCTCGATGCGGTGGTGGTGATCGTCACGACGGCGT
Organism: Gemmatimonadota bacterium; assembly: GCA_039586035.1. GTDB lineage: Bacteria > Gemmatimonadota > Gemmatimonadetes > Longimicrobiales > Gaopeijiaceae > JBDHHQ01. The sequence continues at coordinate 32,313 of JBDHLD010000029.1, forward strand.
TTCTGGTGACCGGAGTGTCGGTCCTGGGCATCCTCCGTCCCGCCCCGTGGTGGGACCCCCAGTACCTGATCCCCTTGTTGGGCATGCTGTTGGGCAACGCCCTGACGGGCATCTCGCTGGGATTGGATCGCTTCCTGACCGGCGTGATCCAGGACCGGACGCGGGTGGAAGGACTCCTGGCCCTGGGCGCCACCAGGTGGGAGGCGGCGCGCGAAGAGATCCGCGAGTCGCTGCGCGTCGGCCTGATCCCTACGGTGAACTCCATGCTCGTCATGGGGATCGTGAGCCTGCCGGGGATGATGACGGGCCAGATCCTCGCCGGTGCCGATCCCGCGGACGCGGTTCGCTACCAGATCATGATCATGTTCATGATCGCCGCCACGGTCGCCACCGCGACCTTCGGCGTCACGATGCTGGCCTACGCCCGCCTGTTCACGTCGGATCACCGGCTCCGGCATGAGGCCGAGGTGGGGATCGACGTCCAGTAGGATCGGGGAGCAGCGGTCCGGACCCCTTCCGAGGCCCGGACCGAAGACTCAGTCGTCGTCGCGGTGGCTGTACCGATCATCGTGTTCGAATGCCTGGATGGAGCGCGACTCCTCCAGGAGCGTCGGGGCCGACGGGGTCACCGCAACCCCCTATCAATGCACGAGTTGCGAGTAGGGTCAATTAGGTTGTCAACATGCTAGAGGACGAAACCCAGCTCGATGATGTCCTCGGCCGGCTCGAGAAGGTCCTCGAACAGCTCGAACATCTCACCGGCGAAGCCGATGATCCGCAGGAGCGCGCGGACCTCACCGACGGTGAGCTCAGCGCCGTTCTCGCTCGTGACCTCGGGGTCGTCCGGGTCACCCGTGACGCGCGCCAGCACGCGCCCGTTGACCCAGAATGTGGCGTCCACGTGCTCGTCGTCGCCGCTCATCTCCACCCCCACCGTCTCGGAGCCGTTCCGGATGTCCAGGATCACCTCGCCCCTTTCACCAGCGGCGTCGTCAAGCCCCACTACCGAAGCGGCCACGTGGAAGTCGTCGGCATCCACATCGAAGGTGAATCCGACGTCGAGCCGGTCACCCTCCGGTCCTGATCGACCATCTACGTCGATGTCGAAGTCCAGCCGGCGGGAGCCGTTCGCGATGTAGCCCGCCACGGCGACCTCGCCGTGTTCATCGTCGCTGCGCACCGACACGGCATAGTCGAGAACCACCACCCCTTCCGAGCTGACCCGGAAGCGCAGGGCGATCCCGTCCGGGTCCGAATCGCCCTCGTCGATCAGGTCCGCGTGCCCCACTTCGCGGTCGGGGTTCGGTGTACCCGTGATGGGGTTGACCTCATACAGGACGATCCGTACGCCGTTGGACGGAGCGCCGCTCCGCTCGGAGGCCACGTAGTCGCCCACGTCGGCATCGTAGACGAACGTGATGCCGCGATTGAACTGAGAGATGATGGGGACCCTTGCGGCGCCGGCTTGGATCGAGCCCGTGACGGCTCGTCCGTGTACGCGACTGAACCTGGGCGCCAGAACCACGAAGCTGCCGAGGACGGGGTCGTCGAGCATGTCCGAGACGCGAGCCAGACCGGCCTCGGTGGCTGCTGCGTCGAAAGTCAACGGCTCCGGATCCGTCGAGGATGCCGAGCAGGCGACCAGCATTGCGGCTGCAAAGGCGATAACGCCCGAGCGGTAGGTTCGAATCTTCACGGTGTGCCCCCTTGACCTGCCGCTGCGTCGCCCGAGTGGTCGCAGTGGCCATGTGAGCCTTCCAGTCCGTGGAGGCGGGGCGCCCCGCCTCCACCGCTGAAACGCTTCGTGGTGGGACTCTTTGACGCGCGGGGCTCCGTCAGCCGGTGTTCTTCAACCCACGGGCGATCCCCTGTACGGAAGCGACCAACGCCCGGAAGAGGTCGTCGTCCCGACGATCCGTCTCGCGCCAGCGGCGGAGCAGATCGACCTGCAGGACGCTCATGGGATCGACGTAGGGATTGCGGAGTCGGATGGACCGTTTGAGCGTCTGGTCACCTGCCAATACGCCGTCGTGGCCCAGAAGATCGGTGACCAGATCGGCCGTGCGCGTGAACTCCTCGGCGATCAGATCGAACAGCCCGTGCGTCTCCGCCGGCGCGAGAGCCACGTACAGCCTCGCGATCTCCAGGTCCGACTTGGCGAGCACCATCTCGATGTCGTCCAGGAGGGCCGCGAGGAAGGGCCACCCGGTGGCCGCCTCGGCGACGACGTCGCGACCGTGGCGGTCGATGGCGGCCGCGAGCCCCCTGCCCAAACCGTACCATCCCGGTAGAGTCGCCCGGTTCTGGGTCCAGGCGAACACCCACGGAATCGCACGTAGATCCTCGATCCCTCGCTGCGCTCGTCGCGACGCCGGACGCGAGCCGATGGCCATACGCTCGATCACGTCCACGGGGGTGGCATTGCGGAAGAAGGGATAGAAGCGGCCATCCTCGTAGACCAGCGCGCGATATGCGGCGCGTGCCGCGTTGGCCATGGTCTCCGCCGCCTCGGCCCAGCGCGGGTCGGGGGGGGCGGCTGGAGCGAGCTCCTCCGCGGTTTTGAGCGCTACGGCTCCCAACATGCGCTCGAGGTTCCGGAGGGCGATGGCGGGCAGACCGTACTTGTGGTCGATGACCTCGCCTTGCTCGGTCAGCCTGAGGCGGCCGCTCAGGGCGGCGGCCGGCGCGGCCGCGACGGCTCGGTGAACCTTGCCTCCGCCGCGGGACACGGTGCCCCCTCGGCCGTGGAACACCGTGAGCAGCACGCCGTTGGCGCGGGCCGCCTCGGCCATCCGGGTCTGTGCTTTCTGCAGCGCCCAGCGGGCAGCGGCGATCCCCCCGTCCTTGTTGGAGTCGGAGTAGCCCACCATGACCGTCTGGCGCTGATCGCGGCCAGCCAGGTGCGGAGCGTAGACGGGATCGGAGAACAGTCGGTCCAGGATGTCCCGAGCGCGCTCCAGGTCCGGCACGGTCTCGAGCAGGGGCGCCACGTCGAGCTCGAAGCCTCGCGCTCGGTCCCCGAACCCGGCCCTGCGAGCGAGCTCGAGCACGGTCAGGACGTCGTCGGTGTCCTGAGCCATGCTGATGATGAACGGCCCGATCGCATCCGGACCGTAGCGAGCGCGCCCGTCTGCGATGGCGTCGAACACCCCGAACGCACGAAGCGCCCGTTCTCGGCCGTCAGACGGCAGCGCCGCCAACACCTCGGCCCGTGGCTGGAGGTCCGGGCGGCCCCCCGATTCCTGCAGCAGGTCGTGGAGCCTCTCGACTCGCTCCGCGATCGGGCGCTCGGGCCATGTCGGATCGCCGAGTAGCATCGCCATGAGCTCACGGTGCTCCCGGGCGTCCTGGCGCACGTCCAACGTAGCCAGATGGAAGCCCAGCGCCTGGGCGCGCCGCCGGAGGCGACGAACGGAGAAGAGTCCCGCATGCTCGCCCCGGTTCTCCGACAGGCTCTCCTCGATCGACCTGAGGTCATCCACGAACTCGCCCGGGCCCGCGTAGCCTCCCGGTTGGCCGGCGTCGGTGGCGCGAAGCCGTGCGGCGACGAGCCGCAGGAGCATCCGGTAGCGCATGCCGCGGTCTCTCGCAGGCATTTCTTCCAGGACCTGGGGGAAGCGAGCGGCCAGCGCGGCGGTGCGCTGATCGATCTCGTCCGACCAACGGACGCGCCCGGCGCTTTGGCTGAGCTCACGGGCCAGAACCTCGACGTCGGGCAAGTAGCGTGCGAGCACCAGTGAGCGGTGGCGAGCCAGCGTGGCCTCGATGGTGTCCGGGCCGACGTTCGGGTTGCCGTCCATGTCTCCACCGACCCACGAACCCACCCGAACCAGCGGCGGGTGATCCGGAAGCCCGGCGGCCAGCCCGAGCTCCGTTTCCAGCGACTCCTCGAGCACCTCGAGGAGCACCGGCACCGTGCGGTAGAACACCCCGCTGACGTAGTGGAGCACGTGCTCCCGCTCGTCTTCGACGGTGGGCCGCTCATGGGGGTGCTCTTCGGTCTGCCAGGCCGAGGTGAGATCGGCCTCGATACGAGCCCACGCCACGCGCTCCTCCCTGGGCGTACGCTCCGGGTTCAGCCGATCGAGCAGGCGCTCGGCGACGCTCTCCTGCTTGTGCAGGATCGTGCGTCGCGTGGCTTCGGTGGGGTGGGCCGTGAATACCGGCTCGATCCGAAGGTCGCGGAACAACCCCACGACCTGGTCCTCGTCCAGTCCGGCCGCCCGCAACGCCCGAACCGCCGCTCGGAGAGAGCCGCGCTGAGGCTCGTCATCACTCCGCAGATAGGCTCGTCCTCTCCGGATGCGGTGGACCTGCTCGGCCAGGTTTACCGCCTGGAAGTAGGTGGAGAACGCGCGCACGAATTCGGCCGCCCGGCTCGCCTCCATGGCGTGCGTCTCTGCCCGGATCCGGTCCAACGCGCCAGCCGCATGCTCCCGCCGGCGGATGGCCTCCTGCCGCACCCGCTCGACGCACTCGTAGAGATCCGCTCCGCCCTGTTCGCGGATCACCCGGCCCACCAGGGCCCCGAGGCGCCGGACGTCCTCCCGCAGCGGCTCGTCCTCGGGGCGGAAGGCAGCGGTCCTGACATCGGTGGAGGTCATGGGTACCATGAGAACCCATCGTGTGTCCGACCGCCAATCCGGTCATTAGTTTGGCGGTCCGCGCGCGCGTCCAAACCGCTTCGCACAGCGGTTGGCGCGCCACTGGCGGACCGCGATCACGGCGCCATGGATCGTGACCAGACGGCACCCGAAACGGCGAAACGGGATCGATGAGCGACGCGCGAGATCATGACCTCGTCGTGCACGGCGACATCGCCCTTCCGGACGGAAGCGTCCTGAAGGCCGGGTGGCTGGGCGTGGACGACGGCCTCGTCACGACGACGGCAGAAGCCCCCCTCGCGGCGACCGAGGTCATCGACGCGTCGGGTTGCCTGGTACTCCCCGGATTCATCGACGCGCACGTCCACACGCGGTCGTGTGTCGATGAGGGTATCACCGCCACGACCCGCGCCGCGGCGGCGGGAGGCACCACCACGATCATCGACATGCCGTTCGACAAGCCGGCACGTCCCGTCAACACGCCGGAGAGGCTCGAGGCGAAGGTCGCCGACATCGCGAACGAGGCCGTCGTCGACGTGGGCCTCTACGCCACATTCCCTCCTGAAGGCGACCTGGCGGTCCTGGGCGAGATGGCCGGGGCGGGTGCGGCGGGCTTCAAGGTGTCGACCATCGAGGTCGATCCGCTCCGCTTTCCACGCATCCCGGATGGGCGTCTCTACGAGGCTTTCCGTGAGATCGCCCGCACCGGCCGTCCGGTGGCCGCTCATCAGGAGAACCAGGAGATCGTGACCTCCCAGGTGGCGGCGTACCGCGCCCGCGGCGAAGGACGGCCCATCGATCACGCCCTCAGTCGGCCGCCGGTGGCCGAGGCCGAGGCCGCGGGCCGCCTGCTCGAGCTGGCCTACTGGACGGGGGCGCGTCTACACATGGTCCACGGTACTCTGCCGCGGACGTTCGACCTGATCGCTTGGAATCGCACGAAAGGGGTCGACGCCACGGGGGAGACGTGCGTCCAGTACCTGACCCTCACCATGGACGCCCTGCGCGAACAGGGGGGCCGGGCCAAATGCAATCCTCCTCTTCGCTCCCAGGAAGCGGTGGACGGTCTGTGGAAGCGGTTGGGTGACGGCCTGATCGACATCGTCACGTCGGACCACTCGCCGTATCCCCTCCACCGCAAGGAGACCGGAGACATATTCACCGCCTACGCCGGACTGCCCGGCGCCGAGACCCTGGGGACGCTGCTATACAGCGAAGGAGTGGCCAGGGGCCGAATCTCGCTGGGACGATTCGTGGAGCTGGTGTCGTCCGGACCCGCGGCGGTGTTCGGCTTCGGGCAGAAGGGTCGCCTCGAGGTGGGCGCCGACGCAGACTTCGTCGTCTTCGATCCCGCCGCGGAGTGGACGCTGGACGAGCGCGAGATGCACTACGCGGTGGGGTGGAGTCCGTACCAGTCGCATCGAGTGCGGGGTCGGGTGGTCTCGACGTGGTTGCGTGGCCGCCGCGTCTATGAGAATGGTGAGCTCCGCGCGGGGCCCGGCAACGGCCGCTTCATCCGCCCCTCCTAGTCCCACCTCCACACGGCTGAGCTCATGCAGCTTCAAGGCGTATTTCCCATCCTGCCAACGCCCTTCACCGACGGCGGCGCCGTCGACGATGCGAGCATCCGGCGCCTCATCGACTTCGAAATCGAAGTCGGCGTCCACGGGGTCAGCGTGCTCGGGTTCATGGGAGAGGCCCATCGGCTGTCCAACGCGGAGCGGCGCCAGGTCGTCGCGACCGTGGTAGACCAGGCTAGGGGTACCTTCCCCACGTGGGTCGGCGTGCTCGCTTTCGGGGCCGCCGGCGCCATCGAGCAGGCGCGCGAGGCGCAGGAGCTCGGGGCCGCCGGTGTCTTCGTGGCGCCCATCGGCGTCCAGAACGACCAGGTGATCTTCGACTACTACGCCTCCGTAGCCGAGGCTCTCGACATCCCGGTAGCGATTCACGACTTCCCGGAGTCGTTCCGGACCACCCTCTCGCCCGACCTCATCGCCCGCATGGCCAACGAGATCGACGGGGTGAGCTACATCAAGCTCGAGGAACACCCCGTGCTCGCGAAGATGAGCCGCATCCAGAAGCTGGCCCCCGACTCCATCGGGATCTTCGGCGGGCTCGGGGGCGTCTACTTCCTGGAAGAGCTCCAACGCGGATCCAGGGGCATCATGACCGGATTCTCGTTTCCCGAGGTGCTGCTGGCCGTATACGAGGCGTTCAGGGGCGGTGACCCAGCGGCGGCCGCGGCCCTGTTCGACCGGTACGTGCCTCTGATCCGTTACGAGTTCCAGCCCAAGATTGGCCTGGCCTACCGCAAATTCGCATACCGGGAGCGCGGCATCATCGAGTCCGCCTTCATCCGTCCGCCCGGCCTGCAGATCGACGACTATACCCGTGCCGAGCTGACGGCCATCATCTCGCGCGTGGGACTGGATCTGACCGTGAAGGGCGCCCAGACGGTCAGCTGAACGAACGGCGCGGGAAGGGAGCCCTCTTTGGCCAAGTCAGCCCCGCTCGACTGATGCCGGAGTCGAACGGTCCAGTAGCAATCGCCGATCTCCTGGCAGAGCTGTCGCCTCACAGCGTCGTCGGGGGTGTGCCCCTCCGTGTCGGCGACCGAGGGGACGGGGGCTATGTCATCCTCGTGGACGACGGGCTCGAGGGTCGCGCCCTCTATTCGTACGGTATCGGCGACAACGACAGCTTCGATCGGGACTTCCACCGGAGGTTCGGCGGCCCGGTCCGGCAGTACGATCACAGCGTGCCGCCGCCGGCGGAGCGAGACGGATTCCGCTTCTTTGCGGAGGGAATCGCGGCCGCGCCCGCGCCCGGAAGGGATACCCTGCAGCATCATCTCGAGGCGAACGGTGATCAGGGCCGGAACTTCGTCCTGAAGATGGACGTGGAGGGGGCGGAGTGGGACGTCCTTCGGGGTGTGCCCGACGCGGTGCTGATGCGCTGCGACCAGTTGGTTCTGGAAGCTCACGACCTGGCGTGCCTGGGAAGGAGCACGGCCTACCCGGTCATGTCCGTGGAGGAGAAGCTCCGGGTCCTCCGTAGGCTCAACCGTCACTTCCATTGCTGGCACGTACATGCGAACAATTATGCGAGCATCCATGTCATCGGGGGCTTCAAGGTCCCCGACGTGATGGAGCTCACGTGGCTGAACCGGACGCGTTACCTGGGTCGTGCCGGCAGCCAGCGACGGTTCCCCACGGCCCTGGACGATCCCTGCCAGTTCCGCTGTTACGACCACACGTTGGATTTCTGGCCCTTCCTGCCCGGCGCGGAGCGGGGCCCGACAGCCGGACCGTCGGATCCATCCGAGATCGCGGCGCGGGTGAAGCCATGGCTGAGGAGGCGCTGGGACCGGCTGGCGCGCTCCGTTTCCTCGTTCCGGAATCCCCGTTGAATCGGATCGACGCCGGCCGCGTGAGCCGTCAGCCCTCTTCGATGATCTTTCGATCGGGGGCCAGAAAGCGCTTCTGCCACGGCCCCAGAGGGCCGGTCCCGTGAGCGGCCCCACCCGCCTTCCCCCAGGCCCCGGCGAAGAGCCGCCAGGGCTGCTCCTCCAGGGGCTGCAGGTTCAGCCGTGTCTGCCACACTGAGCCCTCCTCGGAGGTCTCGTCACTCAGTAGCGCGCGCTCCTCCCGGCTCAGCACCTCCTCCGCAGGCGTGGAATCCTTGAAGAGGGGAAGCGGGATGAAGCTTCCGGTCTTCCACCACGTGGCGTGGCGGCTCCGGGCCGAGTAGGTCTTGAGCGCATCGCCCTCGAAGGTCAACAGGTGCTGCCGCACGCGGTAGACGTGCTCGTGCACCGCGAACAGGGCTTCGTCCACCGTGTCATCCTCGACGCGGATCCGCACGTGCTCCCAGTCACCCTGATGCGCGAACCTGCCCAGGAATCGACTGAATCCGTAGAAGAACCAGTAGCTGATCCAGGTCGCGTTCTGCCGGTCCTCGACGAAGTAGAAGCACGGCGGCGGGTCTGTGGGGTCGAAGGCGCCGGACGGCTCCTTCGCCTGGTGCTCCAGGGCGAACAGGTGGCCGTCGGGCGCCAGGCTGGCGTCGTGGGGACGCCGGCTCCACCCTGCGTCTTCGGGCACCACCTGTAGCTGCTCCCAACCGCCTACGAGGCCCGTGGACACGCCGAAGTGCTTCCAGTCCGGTGCGTCGGTATCCCACTGCCGCTGCTCCGGGTCGAACACGGCGACCGGCTCGAAGCCACTCGGTCGGTCCTGCAGCAGCACCAGGCGGGACTTCTCGATGAACGCCTCCGGGTCCATGGGCAGGAACTCCTCCCTCGGGTGCAGATGCAGCCGGGGAGCGAACCGGGTGGCGAGGTCGTGGTGGTCACGTTGTGTGGGCATGGCTCCTCCAGGGAGGGACACGGTCGCGGGGAGCGTCGTCCGCCATCTCTAGGCATCCTCCGCGACCAGGCTTCCGAAGCCGGCGCGTATGCTATTCAGTGCTTCAACCAGGGACCGCCGGCGTCGGACCAGACGCACCATGCAATCCAGGTGCTCATCGATGGAAAGATAGGAACGGTAGGACCCGCCACGGATCCAGGCGGAGCCGTAGACGCTCATGATCTCGTCAGGATCGAACGCGCCTTCCCAGAGGCCCTTGATCAGCTTGACCTCGGCGGTCAGCACGTGGTTGAAGAAGCTCGGATCCTGCTCGTCCTTGCGGGCGGCCTCGGTCGCCATCTGGTCGAGGCGTTCCAGGAAGAGAGCGGGCTTCTCCGCTGCTCCCCGGGCCTTCCGCAACGCGACGACGTAAAGCCAATTGAGGAGCGGGTACGAGACGCCGTCGCCCTGGGCCAGCGCCACGGCGTCGCCGTACCGGTCGCGGCTTCGCAGCAGGTCGTCCCCGCTGCCTGGGCCTCCCATGGCTGCGAGCCGCTTGTGCGCGCTGCCGAGGAGGGCAAGCCTTTCCGATGTCGCCCCCGGCAGATCCTTGAGGCTTCGGCCGCTGGATGCGCCATCACGGAGCTCGCCGATGGCCATGAGGCTCACGATGAGCTCTCGCGCTGCGTGGATCCGTTCTTTGCAGCGCCGGGTGCGAGCCTCGGGCTCGATGCTCGCACCGTCGGACGTCTCCGACCGGTCGGGCCGATCGTTCGTCTTCCCTGAAGAGGTCGTCGCGTGCGCCGCGCTCCACCGCATGAAGGCCGCGCGGACCGTCACGTTGGCGTACGCTTCGATGCTTCGGACGGGGAAGTCGGAGCCCTCCATGGCGAGGGCGGCACCCAGGTGGGCCTGCGCCCGGTCGTGGTCACCAAGCCGACCCCATGCCTTGCCCAGGGCCGCCTGGACGTCCGCGCGTCCCTTGACCCAGGAGTCGGGGATCCGCGAGACGACGTCCGTCAGGTGCCCCTGGAGCCACTCGTGGCCGTGGGTCGAAGCGGTCTCCGCCTGACCGGCGATGTTGTCGAGCTCCAGGATCGCATGGGCCGGAGCGGAGAACGCGGTGGCGGCTTCGCAGACGCTCCTCGGGGCGCTCGTGCCGGCTCCAGGGCGGAGCACGAACGAGTGGTCCCCGTAGCACTGGTACGCCGCCCAGGTGTTGTTCGCAGCGAATCGCTCGCGGACCTCCTCACGGGCGACCCGGACCGCATCGCCGAAGGTCTCGCGGTGGTCGAGCATCCGCCCGTAGAAGGTGGTTGCGAACAGCTCGGCCGCGCTGTCGTTCACGGCCCAGCCGGCGGTGACCACGGCCTTTACGCCGCAGCGGATGAACTGTGTGCCGAGGTTCGCGGCGAGACGGTTGAGGTGTCTGGTGCCGGGCTCCCGGCCGCCCTCCACCCTCCCCAGATGGCAGCAGTTGATGAAGACCAGCTCCGGAATGAACCTCATGCGCTCCACCTCGGAGGGCGTGAGGAGCTCGCCGGTCCCGAGGACCATGCCGGAGTCCCGGCTGCCCAGTCCACGATACACGCCGTGTCCCGCGAGATGCAGGATTCGGTACCCCCGGGCCCCCGAGCCCTCCTTGCCGAAGATGGCCTTCAGGACGTCCGTGCCCTTCTCCTCGATCGACGCCGTGACCTTGAAGCCTCGGGCGTGGAGCGTGTCGGCCACGGCCCGGGCCTCGGCGGAGGCGCCAGGCAGATCGGGCATGTCACTGGGCGGGTTGCCCACGACGAGCGCGAAGTCGCTGGCCGAGGTTTCGCTGGGGGAATGGGAGCTCGGCGTGATCAGCCTTCGAACCATGCCCGCTCGGATCGAGGCGGGTTCACCGTCGCCCTGAGGATTGACGAGGAGCTCCCACGGATAGCTGGCGGCCTCCTCATCCAGGACGAGCTCTACGCTCCGGCGGTCGCGGGCGGCGTTCTTGAACGAGTTGGGCAACAGCAGCTCGAAGAGGGTCCGCGCCAGCTCGGGGTCCCACGACGTTCTGGTGATGGACGCCTCCACCATCTTGTCGATCAACGCGCGCTGGGCCGGCACCAGCTCCTGGTGGACGCGTGCGCGGTCCGTGAGCGCCTTGAACCGCAGGGGCGTGAAGGGGTCTTTCGCCTCGCCAGCCTCCGCGCCCCCCAACACCTCGATGCGGTGCCACCAGGCTTCGTCACCCTCCTCGTACATGCGGCGTCGACCGCCGCGCAGCGCCTTCAGCTCCGGCTCGACCCACAGGCCCGCCCGGGACTCACAAGCCATCCGGCGCAGCGTGTCCAGCGCCTCTACGGCCCGATCCTCGTAGAGCTCGATGAACTCCACCTCGTCGACGCGGACCACCCCGTCCCCGTAGGTCTTCGCCAACGAGACGTTGGCGTCCCGGATTCCTTCGAGGATCGCGGCCACGGCGTTTCTGAGGCCCAGCCCTCCCTCACCGGTCCCGATGAGGAGGGGGCTGACCCTCAAACGACAATCGCCCTGGGAGACCAGATCATGGTCGAGCTCCACGCGGCGGGACGCGTACTCCCTCATCCCGTGGGCAATCGTAGACGCGAGCGCCCCCGGGCTCAGGCGACCCACCCCGCCCAGGCCTACCACGATGGCGCCCCGGGGGCGGCGCCTTTCGACCGGGTTGAAGACGACGGCCGCGGTCCTCACGTCGCCCGGATAGGCCGACACGGCGTGTCGCTGTCTCAGCAGTCCGCCGAGGTGGTGGTCCAGCGCCTTCTCGGCGCTGACGATCAAGTCGTCCCGGTAGTGGCCGACTACCACCGGGTGGCTGGCGAACGCCAGGTTGCCGTGGGCCACTCTGATACGGAGCTCGGGCACGCGAGCCTCGATCTTCACGGACCGAGTGCCACCGACGACCGAGGTCTCCAGGTCCTCTTCGTCCGGGAACAGATCAACCGGGATGTCCGGCAGCTCGAACTCGTCGGCTGCACCGCGCGTAGAGGGAGGCGTCCGGCTCAACAGGCGGGTGTCCCCCGCCTCCAGGAGCTCCAGATAGGCGGCGAACGCCGCTCGGTGGGCGGGGAGGTCGCCGTGGGACACGCCTTCCAGGTAGTAGACCTCGGCACCCGGAGGCGGGCCCGAGTCCCACGGCACTCGACCGTCTCCTCTGGCCGTTCCGAGGAATTGGATGCGGCGCGCGCCTCGGGCGCCCGGATCCAGACGGTACCCGCTGGGAGTCACGGGAGCCTGGCCCGCCACGTAGCGAACGGGCTCGGCTCCGAAAGACGTGTCGGCGAGGGCTTCCCTCGCATGCTTGGCGGCCTCCAGACGACCCTGGTCCGGACGCGTCCACCCCCCGTGGAGCTCATGGAGACGGTTCCAGAAGGCTCGCTCGAACATGGCCCGATTCTCGACGGCCGGAAGCAGGTCCAGGAGGCCCTGATATTCCGCCACGATCTCGAGCATCTCCTCGCGCGAGTTCCGGAGGTCCAACATCGCGAGCTTCTTGAGCGTCGACTCCCTCCCCAGCAGCACCAGGGGGATCGTGAACGAGCCGTTGATCGGCGTCCCCATCAGGACGACGCGGTGCCCCCCGCGCCGGGTGACCTCGTCCCACACGGCAGGGTGCCGGTGGATCATGGCCTGGGTGATCAGGCCGCCCATGGAGTGGGCGATGACGCGCACCGGGAGATCGGACCGCGCGAGGGCGCGCTCCATCTCCTGGCCGAGACGGTCTCCCCAGTCCATCACGGATTGGCGCCAGTCGTACGGGAATTGGCGGACGTCGTGGCTGTCGCTCAAGAACTCCGACAGCTCGCCATAGACCCGATCGATGGGCTCGACGGGTTGGACGCTGGGCGCGTCATGGCGAAGACGGTCCATCCGTCCCCGGGCCAGGTCGGCGATGTCGAGCCAGACGCGGTTGCCCGCGACCTCCAGGTGGCTGCCCATGAGGCCGGGCACGACGAATACGGTGGGTCTTGGGACCGTGCTTCCGCGGCCCGTGAACCGCCGATCCCGGTGCCGTCCTCGAGCCTGGTCCAGCGGGATGAACGTCCCCCCCTCGGCGGGGCCGTCCGGCCCGCCCTCCAGGGCGGAGCCGATGGCCCGCACCGTGTCTTCGTTCTTGAAGTACTGGAAGTGGTTGACCTGGGTGCCTTTGGTGAGCATCGCGCGACCGCCGGACTTGCGCGGCGCCCCACCCAGCATCGCCACCGTATTCACGACCAGGTCGTGGTCGGCAAGGAAGAACGCGTCCAGCGCCAGGACGCCCAGTCGGGCGAAAACACCCGAGGGGACGATGTCGCCGGCGATGACCGACAGATCGCCCTCCAAGCTCACGTCGGGGCGGTTCACCATGGCCACGAGAGGCGATTCCGGCATCTGCGCTTCGAGGCCGGGAATCCGCTTGGGGTCCGTTCGCTGCTTGACCACCGCGAGGAGGAACGCGGTCACGAACTCGTAGAACTGACTCGCCTTCAGGGCAGGGACGGCGCCGATCACGTTGCGCAGCAGGCTCAGGTAGCGGTCCAGCCGGCCCGAAGCCAGCGTCGTGCCGGCGGCCGGGCAGCCGACACGCACGAACCGCTCGACGGCGGGTCGCCTCTCGGTCAACAGGGCTCCGAGCCTCTCGAGCCGCTCCAGGTCGTCTGCGCCCTGGCCATGTCGCTCTTCGAAGACGGTGAGGTCCAGCTCGTCGATGGGGGGGCCACTGATCCGCCCCCCCCGGCACAGGAGCTCGCCGACCAGGCCGCCGCGCGAGTGGGTCACGAGGTGGAGTCGTGCGGACTCCGGCAGGAGCTCGAGCAGCTCGAGGGCGTTCTGGATCGGGTTCAGACTCAGGGTGCGGTGCTCCAACGCGTAGATCTGGTCGCCGTACTGCTTGGTGAACCGCTGCCAGACCTGCTCTTCGAGGAGTCCGCCGAAGCTTCCCACCGTGGAGGACATCGTGCCATGAATGAACAGGAGCGCCGGTCGGTCGGCGGCGACGCTCCCACCGTCAACGGGCTGCATACCGTCGGGCAGAGACCACCGATACAGGCCGGGAGCCTGCTCGAGCCGGCCCTCCAAAGCCTGGGCGACGGCCTGGCCCGTGGCTCCCGGGAGGTCGAACCCGACTCTTCGGAGCGCGGTCAGCGCCCAATCACCTGCGCCTCGCGTCTGTTCTCCCAGTCGGAGGGAGCTCGGCAGGACCAGCTCGTCGCCCTCTCCCCGTACCAGCTGACCGGCCATGTCGCTTTGCAGATCGTCCCATCGGGTCCAGATCTTCAGCCCGTCCTCGAGGGAGATCTCCAGCACGTCGTCCTCCCGGAGATCCGGGATGTCGATGGTGGCTGCGTCGACGCTCCGGTCGGTCGAGAGGCTGATCGCGTCCTGCACGTCGACGTGGTCCAGGAAGCCCCCGGCACCGACGGATCGCTGTTTGAGCTGATCGTCCCGTCTGCCGTAGACCCGAAGTGAGGACATGGAGACTCCTGGAGTCGGGGGTGGTGCGGTGGGGCACAGGGGGGGAATCCCAACTTCAGCCGGTCCGACCGGGATGGCAAGAAGAAGCTCACCCAGATTCGGGGCGATCGCCGGACCCGTTCCCCGGCGCTCCACCCGTGCCCCCGGTCCACCGAGGGCGTGAATCGCGGCGGCCATCACGACTACGGTGCGCGAAGACGGGCCCTGAGTCGTGCCGCCGACCGCTGAAGCTCGCTCGCCCGGCACGCCGGTCGGCTTGCGTGCGCCGATCCCACACCAATCTTGGGAGTCCGAAGCGGCGAGACCTCGGCCGAGCGTGAACGGTCCGGGGCTCTCCGGACGGCACATCTCACCGGGCGCCCAGGGTATGGCCGAGTTCGACTACATCATCGCTGGAGGCGGCACGGCCGGCTGCGTGCTCGCGGCTCGGCTGTCCGAGGATCCGACCGCGTCGGTGCTGCTTCTCGAAGCGGGCACGAACGACCGGAGCGTCATGGTGCGCGCCCCGGCGGCGTTCTCCCGGCTGTTCAAGACCCGCCGGGACTGGGATCTGGCCACCGACCCGCAGGAACGCCTGGACGGACGCCGGATCTACTGGCCGGGCGGGCGCATGCTCGGGGGCTGCTCGTCCATCAACGCCATGATGGTGGTACGCGGGCATCCGAAGGACTACGACCGGTGGGCTCGGACGGGGTGCGACGGCTGGAGCTTCGACGACGTGCTGCCGTACTTCCGCCGCTCCGAGGATTCCGCGCGGGGACCTTCCGAGTGGCGGGGCTCGGGGGGGCCGCTGCCTGTGGGGGAGCTTCGCGATCCAACCCCCGCGACGGCCGCCTTTCTCGAGGCCGCCGCCAGGTTGGGGATCCCGCGGTGCTCCGATCTCAACGGTCCAGCGCCGGACGGGGTCGAGCAGACGCAGGTGAACCAACGAAACGGAAGCCGGGTCAGCGTGGTGGACGCGTACCTGCGCCCCGCCATGCACCGGCCGAACCTCGAGGTGCGGAGGGACACCCGGGTCACGCGGGTCATCCTGCACCAGGGCCGAGCCAGCGGAGTGGAGTATCGCGGCAAGAGGGGCGTCGGGCGGGTCCGGGCTCGCCGCGAGGTCATCCTGGCAGCCGGGGCCGTGTTCTCGCCCCAACTGCTCATGCTCTCCGGAATCGGCCCGGGCCCCGCGCTCCGGAACCACGGGATTCCCGTGGCCGTCGACCGGCCGGCGGTCGGCGGCAACCTGCAGGACCACCTGGTTTGCGGCGTCGTGATGGAAGCGGTGGGGACGCCCAGCCTGGCCCGGGCCGAGCGCCTGCCGGCCCTGCTCCGGTGGTTCCTGTCCAAGCGGGGCCCGGTCACTTCCAACGTGGCCGAAGCATGTGGGTTCGTTCGGACTCGCGCCGAGCTGGAGCTGCCGGATCTGGAGCTTATCTGGGCCCCGGTGGCCTTCGTGGATCACGGCCTGACCCGAGTTGCCGGGGAGTACCTCTCCGCAGGGGGGATCCTGCTCCAACCCCGAAGCCGGGGCCGGATTCGTCTCGGCTCCTCGGATCCCATGGTGGCCCCGAAGATCGACCCGAACTACCTGTCGGACGGCGACGGAGAGGACCTACGCGTACTGGTGGAGTCCATCAAGCTGGTGCGCCGCATCTTCTCCACCGAGCCGTTGGCGAGCTATGTGGGGAGGCCCTTCATGCCCGAGGAGGGAGTCAACAGCGACGAAGAGATTGCCGCGTTCGTCAGGGAGAGGGCCGAGACCATCTACCACCCGGTGGGCACCTGCAGCATGGGCGACGGACCCGATGACGTGTTGACGCCGTCGCTGGAGGTCCGGGGCGTGGACGGTCTTCGCGTCGTGGATGCGTCCGTGATGCCACACACGATCCGGGGACACCCCCACTGGCCCGTGATCATGATCGCCGAGAAGGCGGCCGACCTGATCCTCATGGCGCGCTGAGGGGACGGGTGGCCGAGGTCCTACGGTCGCTCCGCGACCAGTAGCGAGCGCAGGAGCAGGCCCTCGTCGATCCCGGCCGACATGGCGGCTTTACGCTCTTGTCCTTCCTCGAAGAGCTCGTCGCCCTCTTCGTCGCGCAGCTCCGCCTCGTGGGCTCGACGAGCCTCGCTGATTGCCTCACACGTCTGCCGAAAGACGGAGGTCACGTCCACCTGGGCCAGTAGCCGAAGGCCCGCGGCCTCCACGAGGTGAAGCAACGGTTCATCCGTGACGACCTCCGCCGGCCCCAGCTCCGCGGCTCGCTCGTACCGCCGCGAGGTCAGACCCGCCGGCGTGTGGATCAGGTAGCCGACCATGCGTCCGCCGGGCTTCAGGACACGACCACATTCTCTCATCACGGAGAGCTTCGGAGATAGTCAACAAAAGACGTCGGCGTGGACCACGGCGTCGAAGTGACCGGCCCGGAACGGCAAAGCGCTCCCCTCGGCGGCGACCGCCCAGGCGTGCTCCCGGACCCGGCGGGTCTCCACGAACGAGACGGCTTCCCGGAGGGCCTCGAGGGGGATATCGGTGAGCACCACCCGGCACCCGCTCCTGTGGGCCAGATGGGACCCGGGCCAGCCCCGCCCGGCGCCCAGATCGAGCAGCTCCTGGCCCGGCGCCAACCGAAGGTGCTGTATCAGGGCGTCCGCCTGCTCGACGGTCGTGTACCCATTGAGCCCCACGTCATGACCGAGGACCCGTCGCTCCACGCTGCGCGTGGCCTCCTGACGGGGACGGCCGTAGCGTTCGCGGAAGAACTCCGGGCTCTCGGGCCGGCGGGGATTGGAGGGCATGGGCGACGCCGGGGCTGTCAACCAGTCAGGGTGGCGGCGTGAGCCCCACCGGACTCCCGTCCAGTTGCCACTCGGGATCCGGTGTCACGCCCATGTGGACGAGCGCGGTGACCGCGACGTCCACGATGCGCGGAGGCTCTGTGAGGGCACCCCGGACCGAAGGTCCGCTCACCAGGAAGGGGATCGTCTTCTCCTCGGGAGAGTCGCCTCCGTGGCCGCCGTCGTCCCGCCGCCCGTGGTCGCTGCTGACGATGATCAGCCAGTCCTCGTCGGCGTAGGTGGGACGGGACCGGACGGCCTCCACCAACTTGCCCACCAGGTTGTCGGAGGCGGCCAACGCATGCTGGTAGTCCTGGCCGATGGCCCCGGTTTCGTGGCTGATCTCGTCGGGGGCGCCGAGATACACGAACGCGGCGTCGACGTCCGAGGTCGCGATCAGGTCCCCTGCCACGTCCGTGAGGAAGAAATCCGCCGCCAACCACCCCACCTCGTAGCCGTCCAGCAGCACCAACGAATCGACGGCGGCGGAGAGCACGGGGCCGCCATCGGTGGTGTCGGCCAGGGGCCGCCAGTCCACGGCCGCCAATGTGCTCAAGCTCGAATCCGCCTGTTCGAGGCGGGTCAGGAAGTCGGCGTGCCGGTCATAGGCGTTCGAGGTGAAGTCGTTGCTCGTCACACCGTGCTTGTCGGGCCACACGCCGATCAAGAGGCTGGACCAGCCAGGACCCGACACGGTGGGCGAGCCGGTCTGGGCCTCGGCGCTGTAGAGCCCGTCGGCCGCGAGCGCGTCAAGGTTGGGGGTGTGGACCTCGGCGAGAACGTCCGGTCGGACGCCATCGATGCCGATGACCAGGACCTTGGGGGCGGGTGCCTCGCCGCAACCGGCGACCAAGAGCGACAGGCCCAGGGCGGTGGCCCTACCGGCGCCGCTGGTCATAGCTCCTCCGCGCGGGCTCACAGTCGGGCCAACCCTCAAGATCGTCTCCGAACACCGTCCGTTGGTCCCGTGGCGTCTTCACCGGGTCCTCCGCCGCGAGGTACGCCAACATGGCGGTCAGGGTCGCGTTGTTCCGGACCTCGGGGATCACCACCTTGTCGAAGGTATCCCGATTCGTGTGCCACGTGTAGTTGCTGTAATCTCCGGACGTGGATCGTAGTGAGAACCCCGGCGCGCCGTAACACACCAGGGCCGCGTGGTCGCTCCCACCCGTGGCGGGTACCCCGGGCGCGACGAAGGTGATCTGGCTGGTGATCTCCGCCGGGACCAGAGCCAGCCAGCGGGCCAGGCTGCCAGCAGCGGCCGTAAGTCCCGAAGGGCTCATCTCGGCGACGCGGAAGGTGCCGTTGTCCTGGTTGAACATGGCCTGGAGGCCTTCCACCACCTCCGGGTGATCCTGGGCGAAGCCGCGCGAGCCGTTGAGCCCCTGCTCCTCGCCGCCCCAGTGTCCCACGAGAATGGTTCGTCTCGGGTTCGGGTACACCGTGCTCAGGATGCGCATCGCCTCCAGCATGACCACGGTGCCGGTCCCGTTGTCGGTGGCCCCCGAGCCGCCGTCCCAGGAGTCGAAGTGCGCCGAAAGCAGCACGTATTCGTCCGGCAGCTCTGCGCCGGGGATCTCGGCGATGACGTTGTAGACCGGTCCCTCGCCCAGGTACTCGCTTTCGGACATGACCTCCAGCACCGCGCCCTGACCTCGCTCCGTCAGTCGGTGGACGAGGCCGTAGTCCTCACACGAGAGACCCAGGGTGGGCACCTCCTCGGTGCCGCCATTGAAGATCCGGTGGACACCCCACCCCTGGGACCAGATGGACGTGAGGACACCTACGGCTCCCGCCTGCTCCAGCCGTTGTGCCAGCGGCCACAGGCTTCGACGGGACTCGGGGTCGAAGCCCATGCGGCGCACGTTGGCGTTCCAATCCTGCAGGGCCTGCGCGCGGGCCGCCTGGACCGCTCCGGCCGATGCCCGTGAGGCGTACGCCTGGAGGAAGGGATCCGGCCGACAGGTGGGCTCGGGCGCCGAGATGGCCACGAACCTGCCCTCCACCGAAGGCAGCCAGGCCTCGAAGTCCTCCGGTCCCAGGACCTGGGGAAGGACCATGACTTCGCCACGCACCGTCTCGCCGTCGGTACCGGGCGTCCACGCCAGGGCCGTCGCGTCGAGCGTCCGCACCCGCGGCTCCACCAGATCCACGTGCGTACGGCCGCGGCGCCACGAGAGCCAGGTGCCGTAGCTCTCGGTTCTCGCCTCGATGCCCAGGGCCCCGTACGTCTCCAAAAGCCACTGGTTTCCTGCCTCGTGCCCGGGAGAGCCGGTCAGCCGGGGTCCAATGGAGTCCAGGAGCGCCTGGGCCATTTCCTCGACCCGGGATCGCTCCATCCCCTCGTGCCAGATCCGCTGTAGGACGGGGTCTTCCGTGGCGAAGGTCTGACCCGCCATGGCCTGAGGGGTGGCCAGGAGCGTGCAGATGAGGGCGATGGACGGGATCGGTCTGTGGGTGAGCACTCGACGGTGCGGCATACTTGTACCCAGCTTGTATCTCGGTGAGGGTCGAAGGAACGGGGGGAGCACACTAGTGTGGATGGCCGTGACTGTCGAGTTGAACTGGTGCTTGTGACGTTGCTGGCGCTGGCCGTGACGCCGGCGCCGCTGGGCGCCCAGCGTGACACGGTTCGCCTGGATCGCCTGGACGTCACGCTTCCTGGCGAGCCCGTTCCCTACGGTTGGGAGCTCAGGGCCGTGAGCGGCGAGCGGCCGCCCACCGCTGGAGTGGTCTGGCACCCGGATGGCCCGGCGCTCATGCTGACGGCCGCCGGCGCCGCCGGCCAGAGTTGGCTGGAGCTGGTTGATCCGCTGGACCCGAGCGGTGGTCATCTGCAGTGGCGGTGGCGCATCGCGGCGCACGTGCCGGACGTCGACCTGCGAGACCCCGAGCGGGACGATGCTCCCGGTCGCGTTTTCGTGGCCTTCGGGCGGCCGGGCATCCTCTCGAGGCCTCGGATGATCTTCTACACGTGGGGCGGGCTCGAGCCCCGAGAGGACGCGTTCTTCTCGCACGTGTCCGACCGGCTGGCCGTAGTGGTGCTGCGCAACGGCTCCGACCCGGCGGGAGCCTGGCTCCGGGAGAGCCGGGACGTGGTGGCCGACTACAAGGACGCATTCGGCGAAGAGCCGGACGAGATCACGTCGGTCGGTCTCATGATCGACACGGATCAGACCGGCGCCTGGGCCTCGGTCCAACTATCGGATCTGGAATGGGTGCCAAGGCCCGGAGGCGATCCATGAACTCGCGTCCCCCTCGGGGGTCTTTGGGTATCGCCGGCCGAGCGCGATCCGCCGGGATGACCCTCGGGACCGCGCCCCGACGAAACGCCCGAGCAGGGAGAACCCGATTCAAGGGAAGGAAGGGCCTCGATGACGCCCCTACCGGAGTGGGCCAAGCGGGCCCGCGGTCAGTGGCGCTGGGTGGGCAAGAAGCGGCCCAAGTTCGCCGTCGAGCCCGGACCCGGCCAGGAATCCGTCTGGGACTACCCACGCCCGCCGCGCCTGGCGCCTGACAGCCGGCATGTGGTGGTGCGCTCAGGAGAGGTGGTGATCGCCGACACGCACGACGCGATCCGGGTGTTGGAAACTGCCAGCCCGCCCACGTTCTACATTCCACCCGAGGACGTCCACGGGGGCCTGCTGCGAGACGCTCCGGGAGGATCCCGCTGCGAGTGGAAGGGGACGGCGACCTACAAGTCCGTCGAGCTTCCGTCGGGATTGCTCAAGCAGGTGGCGTGGACGTACGAGTATCCCTTCCCGCCGTTCGTCGACATCACCGGCTACTACGCCTTCTACCCCGATGCCGTGGAGTGCTACGTCGACGGCGAGCGGGTCCAGCCCCAACCCGGCCAGTTCTATGGCGGTTGGGTGACCTCCGACGTCGTGGGCCCGTTCAAGGGCGAATCGGAGACCGGGGGCTGGTGAGGCGCCGGAGTCGGGTGCTCACGGCCGCGGGCTTCGGCCGGGCGATCGCGTGCCTCGGGGCCGTCGCGGCCATTTGTCCCGGCCGCCCGGCCGCTGGACCGCTCGCGGCGCAGGAGGCGCCCTGGCCCACAGAGGGCTGGGCGCCGGCCACACCCGCGAGCCAGAGCCTGGATCCGGCGCCGCTGGACGAGCTGCACCAAGAGGTGCAGAGGGGCACCTACGGCCTGATCGACCGCTTGGTCGTGGTGCGGAACGGTCGGCTCGTGCTCAGCCACCGCTACGAGAACGACTACCGGGAGATCAGCCGCGGAGAGACCAGGAGCGGCCTGGGTTGCGGGTGGGAGAGCTGCGAACGCGACGACGAGGTGCACCAGTACAACTACCTGCACCCCGACTTCCACCCCTATCACCAGGGGCGGGACCTCCACTCTCTCCAGTCCGTGACCAAGTCGGTCACGGCGACGCTGATCGGCGTGGCGATCCAGCGCGGTGAGATCTCCGGCCTGGATGCGCCCCTGCTGTCGTTCTTCCGAGGTCATGACCTCTCCGGGGTCGATCCGCGCCTCCACGACGCGACGCTGGAGGACCTGCTGACCATGCGGTCTGGCATCGAGTGGCACGAGCAGGACCGGCCCCTGGACGAGACGAACACGACGATCCAACTCGAGGGATCGGACGACTGGATCCAGTTCACGCTGGACCAGCCCATGGACGCGGCGCCCGGTACGAAGTGGGCATACAACAGCGGTGGCAGTCACCTGATGTCCGGCGTGATCCGTTCCGCCACGGGCCGGTTCGTCGACGCCTACGCCGAGGCCCACCTGTTCGAACCTCTTGGGATCCGGGCGTACCACTGGAAGAAAACGCCCCGGGGCTACCCCGATACCGAGGGAGGGCTGTACCTGGAAGCCGAGCAGCTGGCCAAGATCGGCTACCTGTATCTGAACGACGGGGTCTGGGACGGCGAGCGGATCCTGCCCGAAGGGTGGTCGGTCGAAGCGACCGAGGCGCTCGTGCACGACGTGAACAGCGCCGGCTTCGGCTACGGCTATCAGTGGTGGCGGCTGGACCGGGGCGACGTCCAGGTGTGGGCCGGCCTCGGCTTCGGTGGACAGTATCTGCTGGTCCTGCCCCAGTACGACGTGATCGGCGTGGTGAATAGCTGGAACCTGTTCGGTGGGGGTGCGGCCAACATCCTCGGCCCGCTTCTCACCGCCCTCATCAATGCAGCTGACCCTTGACTCGCGCCCGGAGGTCTTGAGCATGTCACCGAGATGGCTTTGGGTCCGCAGGCCCGGTCTGCTGCTGGCAGTCGCCCTCGTCAGCGCCGTGATCTCGTCCTGCCAGGAGCCCGCGCCCGCCGGTCCCTACGACCTGGTGATCGCTGGCGGCCGCGTCATCGACCCCGAGAGCGGCCTGGACGAGGTGCGCAACGTGGGCATCCGGAGCGGCCGCATCGAGGCCGTGACCACGGATGGGCTGGAGGCCGTCGACACGATTGCGGCCACCGGCCTCGTGGTGGCGCCCGGCTTCATCGACCTGCACGTCCACCGCCAGAACGACGAGACCTTCGGGCTCATGGCCAGGGACGGGGTCACCAGCGTGTTCGAGCTCGAGGTGGGCACGGCCGACGTGGCAGGCTGGTACGGCGGCCTCGAAGGTGGCCAGCTCGTCAACTATGGCGTGAGCATCGGTCACATACCGGTGCGGATGGCCGTGCTGGGCGATGACGGTGTCTTCCTCCCGTCCGGTCCGGGTGGAAGCGAGCCGGCCTCGGACGAGCAGTTGACCGAGATCGCCCGGCGCCTCGAGGAGGGACTGAGCCAGGGTGCCGTGGCGGTCGGGTTCGGTCTCGCGTACACGCCCGCCGCCACGACCGCCGAGTTCCGCAGCATGCTCGAGGTGGCAGCCGCCAACGGGGCGTCGTCCCACATCCATGTCCGTCCAGGGCTCGAGGGGCTGATCGAGGCGCTGGAGACATCGGCGGAGGCGGGTGCGCCACTCCACGTGGTCCACGCGAACTCGAGCGGCGGCGCCTACACGGCCGACTTCCTGACCATGATCCACGAGGCCCAGCGGGCCGGCCAGGACGTGACGACCGAGGCGTATCCGTACGGAGCCGGCATGACGGCCATCGAGTCTGCCCTCTTCGACGATTGGGAGGAGTGGGACGACGAGGTGATCGCTACGCACCAGTGGGTCGAGACCGGCGAGCGGCTGACCCGGGAGACGTTCGGCCGATACCGGGAGCAGGGCGGGTCGGTGATCATCCACAGCCGGACCGAAGAGATGACCCGGGAGGCCATCGCGAGTCCGCTGACCATGATCGCCAGCGACGGCGGGGTGAGAGACGGACGCGGGCACCCCCGCACTGCCGGGACCAACGCCAAGGTGCTGGGCCAATACGTCCGTGACGAGGGCGTGGTGGAGCTGACGGACGCCGTTCGTCGCATGACCATCGAGCCGGCGCGACGTCTCGAGGCCCGTGTGCCCGCGGTGGCCCGAAAGGGCCGGATCCAGGTGGGCGCCGATGCCGACATCACGGTCTTCGACCCCGAGGCCGTGGCCGACCGCGCGACCTATACCGACCCCACCGCGCCCTCGGAGGGGATTCCGCACGTGGTGGTCAACGGCGTGCCGGTAGTGCGGGACGGCGAGCTGGTGGCCGGTGTGCGCCCCGGCCGGGCGATCCGGGCCCCGACGGGACGCTAGCGTGGTGCCGCAAAGGTCGTGATGCGACTCGAGAGCCGCTGCATCCCGCCCGGCGGCGTTACGGTTCCTCCCAATAGCGCTGCGATGGCTCGTCTCCGCGCCTTGCCGGTCCGGGCGCATCGCCCCTCTCGGTAGCTACCGGACTTCTGGTCACCACACTGGCGAATGCGTTGGCCCGGCCGTCCCGCCGGGCCGCCAGCCGCATTGCCGGCGCCGCCATCACGCAGGGTCGCCGGACCTTCCGCTTGCCCCCCGACCTGGCCTGCCCGAGAATCACCCCACCACTTCCGACCTCGCCGCGATCGAGTCGTCCAGAAAACGGAGTTTCGACCATGCGCTCCCTGCTCGCGCTCCTGATCGCCGGCGCCTTCGTGTCGCCGTCGTCTCTCTCTGCTCAGGTCCCGTCGCCCGAAGAGGCGTTCGGCTTTCCGCCGGGCGCCGACTATCAAGTAGCGGATTACGGCCAGATGCAGGCGTACTTCCGTGACCTGGCGGCCTCGACGTCCAGGGCCGAGCTGGTCGAGGTGGGCCGGACAGCCCGGGACCAGCCACTGCTGCTGCTGTTCATCTCGAGCGACGAGAACATGCGGGAGCTCGAGCGCTGGCGGTCCACCAGCGAGCGCCTCTCTCGGGCCCGCATCAGCGAGGGCGAAGCCCGCGAGCTCGCCGCAAACGGCAAGGCCGTCGTCTGGGTCGACGGCGGGATGGACGATCAGGAGTTCGCCACGGCCCAGATGACGCCCGAGCTGGCCCATCGGCTGGTGACGTCCGAGGACCCCGAGATCCGGTTCATCCGGGACAACGTGGTCACCCTCCTCATGCCCGCCCTCAACCCGGACGGCGTGGCCAACGACGTGTCCTGGTACCGGGAGGTGCGAGGCACACCGTTCGAGACCACCCGTCCGCCTCGTCTCGGGCAGCCGTGGGCGGGGACCGACAACAACCGCGACTGGTTCATGGCCAACATGCCCGAAACACGGGCCGTGTCCCGGGTCCTGTACTACGAGTGGTATCCCCAGATCGTCTACAACCACCATCAGACCTCGCCGCCACACGCCCGGATCTTCATCCCGCCCTTCGCCGACCCCGTCAACCCGGACATCCCGGCGGGGGTGACGACGGGCGTGAACATGGTGGGTGCCGCCATGGCGGCCCGGTTCGCGGCCAAGCGCATGCCCGGCTACATGTCGAGGTCGGTGTACAGCATGTGGTGGAACGGCGGCATGAGGCTCACGCCGTACTTCCACAATCAGATCGGCATCCTCACGGAGACCGCCCATCGGACGCCCACGCCCCGCACGTACGACCTGGAGGATTGGCCCGAGGTGATCGACGTGCGTCGCGGCCTCTCTCCCAGGACCGACAGCACGAGCATCTCATATCCGGATCCGTGGTTCGGCACCGAGTCCCACATCAGGGATGCCTTCGACTACATGATCGAAGCGACCATCGCCACCCTCGACCTGGCTGCCCGCTACCGGGAGCGGTTCCTCTACGGCATCTACAGCATGGGCCGAGAGGCGATCGAGGAAGGTGAGGGGGGAGGACCGTTCGCGTACGTGATCCCGCCGAATCAGTGGGATCCGAGCGAGGCGGTCAACCTGGTGAACGTGTTCCGGCACTCCGGCGTCGAGGTGCACCGCGCCTCGGACAGCTTCGAGGCGGGTGGCGCCGACTACCCGGCGGGGTCCTACATCGTCTTCGCCGGTCAGGCCTTCAGGCCGCACGTGGTCAACCTGATGGAGCCCCGGAACTACCCGGAGCGGGAGCGCTATCCCGGTGGGCCGCCCGAAACCCCATACGATCTGGCCGGCTGGACGCTGCCACTGCAAATGGGAGTCCGGGTCGACCGCATCGACGCTCCCTTCCAGGCGCCGACCGCGGAGGTGCCGATGCTGGCCACCATCGATCCCGGCTCGGTATCCGGCGATCCCGGCTACGGCTACGCGTTCGGCGCCGGCTCCAACGCCGCCTTCACGGTCGTGAACCGGCTGCTGGCCGACGGGCACGCCGTGTCCGTCACGGACGCCGCCACCGACGACGGCTCGCTCCCCTCCGGGTCGTTCATCGTCCACGCGGGGAGCGGCGTCCAGGGAGCCGTCCACGATCTGGCCGGTGAGCTGGGCGTCGACTTCGCGGGCCTGGCGGCGGATCCTGGCGTTCCCACGGCCGAGCTGCGGCTCCCCCGCGTGGGCCTGTACAAAGCCTGGCACAGCAGGGTAGACGACCAGGGGTGGACTCTTTGGGTCCTGGAGCAGGCGGACTTCGCCGTGGACACGCTCCACGATGCCGACATCCGCACCGGGGACCTCTCCCGCTACGACGCCATCGTCCTGCCCAACCACCCTGGGGACGAGATCTTCTTGGGCAACCTGCCCGGCCTCATGCCCGAAGCGTATGTGGGCGGTGTCGGCGCCGAAGGCGCGGCACGGCTCAAGGCGTTCGTGGAAGAGGGCGGGACGCTGATCGCCTTCGACGCATCCACCGACCTCCCCATCGAGCACTTCGGCCTGCCGGTGCGAAACTCGCTGGCGGATCTCCCCCCGGAACAGTTCTTCATTCCCGGATCCCTGATCCGCATGGACGTGGACACGGACCACCCGCTTGCCGGTGGCATGCAGGCACAGGTGGCCGCGTTCTTCTCGCAGGGCCGGGCATTCGAGCCGGTGCGGCTACCCAGAGCCGGCGAGGGGGGCAGGGAAGACACCCCGGAGGCCGAGCCGCCACCGGTGGAGGTGGTGAGCACCTACGCCTCCGACGAAATCCTGATGAGCGGCTGGGCCATGGGCGAAGAACGCTACCTGGCCGGCCGCCCCGCCCTGGTGAACGTCGGGCTGGGCCAGGGGAGCGTGGTGCTGTTCGGATTCCGGCCCCAGCATCGCGGGCAGGCCCGGGGCACCTACAAGTTGTTCTTCAACGCCATCCAGCGGGCCACGACCCACAGGGGGGTGCCCGTAAGCTGACCAACGTGCACATTGTCATGCCCGACATCGGAGTCCAGATGCCGCGGTTCCGCTGACGTTCCCCTTCACTCAGCGAGGTAGACCATGGTTACGATCGGCTCACTCTGGCTGGCCATCCTCCTCTCGGCGGTGCTGGTGTTCGTTGCCAGCGCCCTGGTCTGGATGGTGCTCCCCCACCACAAGTCGGACTTCAAGAAGCTGCCGGACGAGGACGGTGCCATCGGTGCGCTTCGCCCCCAGAACCTTGCGCCCGGCCAGTACAACATCCCCCACGCCGCGTCCCAGGCCGAGCTGGCGAACCCGGACGTCAAGGAGAAGTTCGAGAACGGTCCGGTGGCGTTCCTGACGGTCCTGCCCAGTGGCGTGCCGACCATGGGGGGCAAGCTGGCCAAGTCGTTCGTTTTCTACCTCGCGGTGAGTGGGCTGGCGGCATACCTCGCCACCCGCACCCTGGATGCGGGCGCCGATTACCTGGCCGTGTTCCGCATCGTCGGCACCGTGACGTGGGTGAGCTACAGCTGGGGCGTGGTACAGGACGCCATCTGGTTCGGGCGGCCTTGGTCGTCCGTCTGGAAGCACATGGGGGACGGATTCCTGTACGCTCTCTTGACCGCCGGGGTCTTCGGCTGGCAGTGGCCGGGCTGAGGCGACCCGGGTCCGTCGGGGCGGCTCCCTGGAAGACAAGGGCCGGAATGAGAACCACCGCCCGCTCGTGCCTGGCGCTGCTGGCGGCCGTGGTCGGCTGCGACGGTGGCGATACAGCCCCGCCGGCCGAGGCTCCTGGCGCCGCCGGGGTCGCGGCGTCGAGCACCCCGGAGCAGCGGGCCGCGCTGTTCGACACGATCCTGGCGCGGACGATGCGGCGTGAGGCTTTTTCGCCGGTCAAGAACCAGCGGCTGGGCTTGGACGTGGAGGCCGCCATGCGGGCGGTGCGGCCCGAGCTCGTGGCAGCGGACGACGACCCCTCGCTCTACCACGCCCTGGTGAAGCTGTCGGCCGCCCGGCGGGACCGACATCTGAGCGTTCAGCTCGTAGAGGGGGGGCTCGATCCCGGATTCAAGGACGGCCTGAGGGTCGCCGGCGGCCTCCCGGCGACCCCAGACCCCCTCCACGCCCCGGTCCGCTTCGCCCCGGACTACGGGAATCCCAACGAGCCGTTCTTCTTCCTCGTCGATTGGGCGGAGGACGCCAGCGTCACGGATGCGGGCGTTGCTGTGGGAGACCGGCTCATCGGGGTCAACGGCCGCTCGGCCGAGGCGTGGTACCAGGCCGCGGCGCCGTACATGCGCCACTCCACCGACGAGGGCTCGAGGTGGAAGCTGGCACAGCTGCTCCCCCAGCGCAGCGCCGTGCTGCCTATGACCATGTACGAGGAGACGCTGGTCGTGGAGCTGGAAAGGACGGGCGGTGAGCGCTACATGCTTGACCTGCCTTATCGCCCTGCCGCTGACCTCGTCTGGGGCGACCGGGGCGAGCCCCGCTACCGGGGCTTCACGGAGGTCTTTCAAACCCCGACCTACACGCTCTTCCAGTCTGACGATCGTCCCGTCCTGCTGCTTTCGTGGGTGGGCTTCCGCGAGCACATGGTGGAGGATGTAGACCGACTCATGGCGTGGGCCGCGGAGGAGGGCCGGCTCGACCACGACGTGATCTTCGACGCCACGCGAAGCGGCGGTGGCTCGCGGGGGGCCTATGCCGTGCGGCGCCTGTCCCCCCATCCCTTCAAGACGACTTTCGGCAACCTCCGCCTGAGCGATGCGGGCGTCGCGTTCGTCGAGCAGGCCAAGGAGGCGGCCGGCCGGTTGCTGGACAGCGGCGTGCAGGAGGCGGACGACAACGGCCGTTGGCTTCTCGACTGGTTGGAGACCGACGTGGCGGAGGCCATCGCCGAGGGCAGGGACTACACCAACGATGTGCCATTCAAGCTGGCCCACGCCCCCAAAGACTCCGACGGTGTGCTACAGCCCGCTCCCGTCCACTTCACCGGCCAGCTGGTCGTGCTCCTGGGCCCGGATGGTGGCTCCCACCTGGATCAGTTCGCCGCCATCGTCGCCGACAACGACCTGGGGTCCATCGTAGGGATGCCCGCGGGTGGCTACTCCAACACGTGGGAGTGGGAAGAGCTGCTGACCATGCCCGGCACCGACCTGCCCGTGGCGGAGTTCATGTGGTCCATCGGCCATACGATTCGGCCGAACGGCGAGCTCGCCGAGGGCAATCCGGCCCCGGTGGACGTATGGATTCCCCTGACTCGCGCGAACGCCCCGGAGTACTATGCGACGCTCCTGGGCGAGGCGCTGGAGCTGCTGGGGCAGCAGTGAGGTCGGATGGACCCGAGGCCTCGGCCCGGCGGGGGCTCCTGGCTGGGGGAGCCGGGGGGCTCTCCCGAGTGACGGCAGTGGCCGCCCAACCCCAAGGGCCGACGGCCAAACAAAAGTTTGCTTGATCGTAGGTCCGGACGGGGGCGGTATTCGAGCACGACGGCCTCTCGGCTTCGTCCGGGGGAGCTCCAAGCCCCGCTTCTCGACGGTGCCGACGGGTCTGTGCGCTGGGTCCTCTACTCTTGCGCGCTTCCCCCCCAATCCGTTGAGGTAGCCACATGAAGATCCAAGCCGTAGGCCTGTCCGTACTGGGTGCTCTTCTGATCGTACCCGCCGTGGCGCAAGGCCAGGACGGTGGCGTCGTCGCGGCCCAGTACTATCAGTGCACGTCGGGTCAGGAAGCGCGCGCTGACGAGATCGCCGAAGAGGTGCTGGCTCCCATCTTGAACCGGCACATGGAGGCGGGACACATCGACAGCTGGGGGTGGTTGGGCCACGACACGGGCGGTCACTGGCGACGCCTCGGATACTGGTCCGCCCCAGACATGGAGACCATGTTCTCGACGCGGGCGGCCATCGTCGCCGAGTTCCTGGAGAGGAACGCCGACGCCGCCGCCGAGCTGAACACCATCTGTCCGGTGCACGACGACTACCTCTGGTCGCCCGCGGCTGCTCAATCGGTCGAGGCCGTCACGCAGGACCGGCCGGCCGCCGGCATCTCCCAGTACCTCAAGTGCAACGTGAACCGGGAGACCGAAGCCGACGAGATCGTAGAGCGGGCGCTGGGACCCATCTACGACCGGCACGTGGCGTCGGGACAGCTCGCCAGCTGGGGCTGGCTCGCCCACCAGGTGGGGGGTGAGTACCGGCGCCTCTGGACCATCACGGGGGCGGACTTCATGACTCTGATGACAGCGTGGGGCGAGATCATCGCCGAGGCGTCAGAAGAGGTGCCCGTGGACTTCGCGGAGTTCAGCGAGATCTGCCCGGACCACGTCGACTATCTCTGGAACACGATCATGTCGAATCCCTGACGCTCAGGACGGCGCGGGCACGACGACGAGGCCGGGTCCCACGGGACGGGGCCCGGCCTCCGTGCGTATCCCCCGGAGACTGCCCTCCAGGCCATTCCCCGTTTGCGCTATTCCCCGTTTTCCAGGACGAACTGGAACCGCTGGGCGAACACCTGACCAATGCCCCGCACCGCCTCCAGCAGGCCTGGGCCGTACTCGCCCGCCCGGAACGGGCCCACGACCTTGGACGTGACGAGATCACGGATTGCGGCGGAGGGGAAGAATGCCTCGACGCCCTCCTGGACCTGGATGCTGAACTCCCGCTCTTCCAGGGACAGCATGATGAGGACGCCGGTGTCGTTGGCAGGGTCGTCCGGGGCTCCACGATAGCCGACGTTCCAAAGCTTCGTCAGCTCGTCGGCGATCTCCTCCAGCGGCTTTCCCTCCAGCCGGGGCAGCGTCACGACCACGATGTCGCCCTTGGACTTGCGCCGCACCTCGGAGGCGATGTCCTCCATGGCGTTGCGGGACTCTTGATCCACCACGCCGGCCAGGTCGTTCACGTAGCCGACCCGGTGCGGGTAGGAGCTCTCCGGTTGGGTATCCTGGCCCGACGCGACCGCGGGAGCAAAGAGGGCCATGGCGAGAGTCGTGGCCATCGTGATCGATCCGAGATCACGGCTCTGCCGGGCGGGACCGGCAGCCGCGGGGGTGCGCTCTCCCCACACCCGCTGAAGGTCGGGCTCGCGGGCGGCGATCCCGGCCCGACCGCGGATCCTGCGCCAGCACCGTCCCATCAGTAGATCACGGCCGGTTGTCCGATGAGCCACAGCTCCATCTGGGGGCCGACCATGAAGTGCACCTGGCCATTCTCGTCCACCCAGGCGTCCTCCTCCCGGGCCATGGTGACCCTCTGGCCCTCCCATTCCGGCACCGGGCCGGACACGCTGAACTCGATGGACCAGAACTCCGTTGGCCGCACGGGCTCCCGGGGGTGGATGCCGTACCGCTCCGGCCAGTCCCGGCTGCCCCATGCGCCGACACCGTGGACCCAATTTCCCTGGACGTGCGGGTAGGTACGATTGTCGATGCCTTCGCTCTGGCCCCTTTCCTCTGCCACGGTGACGATGTCCCGACCAAGGACCCCGGGCTTGATGGTTTCCGCGATGATCTCGCCCTGCCGGATGGACTGCTCGAACAGGTGGCGGAGCCCCTCGGGTGGGGCCGCCTCGCCGGGTTTCAGCACGTACGCCATCTTCTGCTGGTCGGTCACCAGCCCGGACAGGCGGACTCCGAAGTCCACGTGAAGCAGATCCCCGGGCAGGATGACCGGGTCGTCCACGTCCGTGAAGGGCTCCTCCCGCCCCTGACGCCACAGGTCGAAGGACGCGGGGAAGTTGAACTCCAGGTCCTGGGCCATCCACTCGTCCTTCACCCACCAGTACACGTCCATGAGCGTGGTCTGCCCGGGAGTGATCACCTCCGACGAGAATGCTCTGCGCAGGATGTGCCACGTCCGGTAGGCCGCCTCCTTGGCGATCGCCAGCTCAGCCGGCGTCCTCTCGCTCACGTAGTCGATGAACATGGGCTCCGACGTGACGACCCGTGACGCATACTCGGGGCCGATGGCTTCGAAGAGGTAGTCCTTGAGCTCGGCGCTGATGCCGTCGGCCATGGAGATGGTCCGGGACTGGTTGATGGCGATCACCTGCGGGTCACGATCATGGACGAACGCCCGCAGCGTGGGGGAGAGCCCCTCGTCGCTGGCGTGGTAGCTCATGACATGGTCGTAGAATCGACTCAGATGTCCGCTCAGGTGCGTTCCGATCGCGGCCGTCTCGAGTCCCTCGTCACCGGCGTCGTAGAACACGTAGGCGTTGCGGTGCCCGTACCAGCCGCTGATGCCGTATCCGCCGAAGAGCTCGAGGGCTGGATCGGGGTTGTTCTCGCGGCTCATGATGATCCACATGTCGACGCCGTGCTCCCGCATGGTGGGGAGCAGGTGCTGGCGCATCTTCTCGGCCTTCACCTCCCACTCCCGAAGGTCCCGTTCACGACTGCTGCGAGACTGGGCGTGGACCGAGGTCGGGAGCAGCAGCGCCACGAGCGCGCACGCGGCCAGGGGTGTCTTTCTCTTCATCCGTTCGCTCCTTGTCGTGCTTGCCGCCGAACGGCGGTGCCGTAGAAGACCAAGCCCACGATCATGAGCCCGAGAGCGCCGCCGACCACCTTCAGGAAGAACCAGCCTCCGCCCTCCTCACCCGGCAGGGTGGCGAGGACGATGGACACCACAGTAGTACCGACTCCCGAGACCACGACGAGCCAGAGGCCCAGGCCTCCCCAGGGGATGCGGAACTCGATCTCCGCGCCCGACGCCCGCTTGCGGAGGGCGGGCACGGCCAGGAACAGGTACACGTACGGGATGAAGTACACGATGATCGTGGTGTCCACCAGGATCAGATACGCCTCTTCTATCGTCGAGCCGAGCACGCTGAACAGAAGGAACACCGTAGCGCCCACGCCCTGCACCAGCAGAGCGACATACGGCGTCTGCCACTTCGGGTGGACCTTGCCCAGCGCCGCGGGCAGGTAGCGATCCAACCCCACGACGAACGGGATCCGCGCGGCTCCGGCGAGCCAGGCACCGAGACCTCCCAGGCCGGTAAGGAGGATCAGCACGGCGGCGAGGCGCGTCAGCGGCAGGTCGAACATGGCGCCGGCCTCGCCGATGGCGTGGACGATGCCCTGGATGAGGTCTACGTCCTCGGAACCGGTCGTCGTCAGGACCGAGAGCGTCCCCACGATGTAGATACCGGCGATCATCGGTGCCGCCACCAGTATGGAGCGGGGGAGGGTGCGGGACGGCTCCTTCACCTCTCCACCCATGACCGAGGCGAGCTCCAGCCCGGCCAGCGCGAAGCACAGGCTCGCCCACAGGTTGATGTTGCCGCCGCTCAGGTCGGGGACCAAACCGCTGCCCGCCAGGGGGTTGTCGGCACGGCCGGTCAGGAGCGCGGCCGCGCCCAGGGCCACCAGCACCACCACGGCGATCCACGTGGCGATCCCGCCCGTGTTCTGGACCCACCGCCCGCTCTTGAGGCCGACGACGTTCAGTCCCACCGCGATCCACAGGATGGCGAGGGACAGTCCGACCTGAGAGAGCCACGGGAGTGCCTGTCCATCCAAGCCCGCCCCCGGCGCCTGGGCGGTGCCGAGGGCCAGGACCGCGTTTCCGGCGATGAAGACGATGAGCGACGGGTAGTAGATGAGGTTGTTGACCCAGTACGCCCATCCACAGATGAAGCCGTGCAGGGGTCCGAACGCCTCTCGCGTCCAGACGTAGATCCCGCCCTCATCGGGCATCCTCGCAGACAGCTCGAGGACGGCCAGTCCCTGGGGCACGAAGAAGAGCAGCACGGCCGCTACCCACAGCCCCACCGAAGCGGGGCCCAGGTTGGCCGCGGTGAGGAGCCAACGGAGCCCAACGATCGCGACGATGTGGAAGAGGACCACATCCCGGAGGCCCATGACGCGGGCCAGATGGGGCTGGTGACTCAGGGGACCTCCTGGAGGGCGGGAGGGCCGCCCCTCAGGGACGGCCCTCCGTTCTCACATGCACAGGACCGGTTCACGGTCCCGGGTGGAACCCTACATGGACGACGGCGGCGTGATCCCGTTGAGCCGCATGTAGGTCACGAGGTTCCCGTAGTGCTCGTAGTTGTGCGCAGAGTTGAAGGCCAGAACGCCAGAGACGGCCATGTCATTGCCGAAGAAGCTGACGATCTCGGTCCCCATGGCGTCGGTCATCTTCCCGTAGACTTCCGTGCAATAGCCAAATCCGGCCTCGAGGGCCTCGATGATCTCGGCCTTGGTCGTGCGAGTCTCTTCGTAGTTCTCGCTGTTGGGGCTGTCCTCACCGGCGGCGCTGGAGCAGAAAAGGAACTGGGCGCCGGCGATGTGGGCGAGCAGCTCGCCCACGGAGCGGACTTCCTCCGTAGGACGGAAGGCGTAGAGCTCCTCGTCGAGCATCGTGGCGGTGGCCATGATGTTTTCCTGGGTGACGTTGTGCAGGCCCAGGAGCGAAGAGGCCACCGGTCCCTCCTGGGCGCTCAGGGTAAGGGGCACCGACACCGACAAGACTGCGGCGATGGACAGGATACGCTTGGTCATCGTGGACTCCGTGTCTGGAATGGGGACTGTTCGCGCTCGCTGCCCGACTCGGTGGGCTGCGTTTCCCAACCCCATAGGCTGGAGTCAAGGAGCTATTCTGACAAGTGGGAGCCCGACGTCAGTGCCCTGCCGAGCGTGAGCGAGGCCGCCGGCTAGGGGCTCTCGCTCGTGCCGGAGCCGACGGGGGCGCGGCGCCCCACACCGTTCCGGCCCAGGAGCGCCCGGACCTTGGCCGCCAGGTGCTCGATGACGAACGGTTTGGGCAGGAAGGCGGCATTCTCGCTCTCGAGCAGGCTGGTCAGGACCGGCCCGTTGGGCGCATATCCGCTGGCGAAGACAGCCTTGAGGTCGGGCCGCTTCGACCGCATGAGCTCGTACGCCTCCGGCCCGCCCATCACCGGCATCACCACGTCCAGAACGACCAGGTCGACGTCATCCCGGTCATGGAACATCTGGACGGCCTTGTCGCCGTTCTCCGCGGCGAGGACATGGTAGCCCAGGTCTGACAGCGCCTGGACGATCAGCTCGCGGAGCATGACCTCGTCCTCGGCCACCAGCACGGTTTCCCCGCCTCTGACGTCGGGCGCTGCGTCGGCGGCGCCGCCCTGCCGACTCAGCTTGGTCGACGGAGGCAGGTGAATCTGAAAGGTGCTGCCACGTCCCAACTCGCTGTCGACCGTGATGAAGCCGTGGTGCTGCTCGACGACGCCGTACACGACGGCCAGGCCCAGTCCCGTGCCCGAGTCCTTGGTCGTGAAGAAGGGCTCCCAGAGCCGACTGATGACCTCCTCGTCCATGCCGACCCCCGTGTCGCTCACGAGGATCTCCGCGAACTCGACGCCTTCGGCGAGGCCCCGGCTCTTCGCTTCCTCGGCCCCCAGCCGCCGCCTGCCCAGCCCGATGCTCAGACGTCCTCCCGCCGGCATGGCCTGTCGCGCATTGGTACACAGGTTGAGCAGGAGCTGGTCGATCTGTGGGCGGTCAGCGTCGACGACGAGGGGTTCCGGCGCCGTCTGCACCACGACCTCGACGTCTGCCCCGACGATTCGGTCCAGCAGTCGCGAGAAGTCCCTCAGCACCTCGTTGAGGTCGATGGGCTCGACCTTGAGGATGTCCTTGCGGGAGAAGGTCAGGAGCTTGTTGGTGAGATCCGCGGCTCGGCCGGTCGCCTCTCGCACGCGCGCCAGATAGGTGGCGGCCCGGTGCTCCGGCGGCAGCTTCGATCGGGCCAGGTCGGCGTATCCCAGGATGACGTTCAGCAGGTTGTTGAAGTCGTGGGCGACGCCCCCCGCCAGGAGGCCGATGGCTTCCATTTTCTGGGACTGACGGAGCTGGGCTTCGAGTTGGTTCCTGCGGGAGGCCTGCAGAGCCAGCGACACGAAGTCGGCGATGGACGTGGCAACGTCCTGTTCCTCGATGGACCAGTGACGCGGCTCGCCCGTGTGCTCATGACAGATGATCCCAGCGACGCGGCCGTCCACCCAGATCGGCACGTTCAGGATCGACGAGATCCCGTTGGGTCGCAGATAGGCGGGCCCGAGCTCCCGGGTGCGCGGGTCCTCCAGCGCGTCGTCTGCCGCGATGGCTCGGCTCGACTCCAGGGCGGAGAAGTACTCAGGGAATTGCGCCGCCTCCAAGCGGCCGGCGGCGCCGTCACGGGTCCCGCCGCCGCCCGAGGGCTCCGCGCCGTCACGGGTCCCGCCGCCGATGCACATGTGCTCGCAGATCATGGCGGTCCGCTCGTCCGCGTAGACCCAGATCCCCACCCGCTCGACATCCAGCGTCTTCGCGGCCACCATCGTGATCTCATCGAGGGCAGTCGGCAGATTGGGCTTCGCGGAAAGTGCGAGCTGCTGCAGCGCCGCCTGCTTCTTGAGAATCTGGTCGGTCCGCCGCTGCAGGCGGTCCTCGACCTTCTTCCTCTCCGTGATGTTGCGCGCGACGACGACGATCTCGTCACCGAGCGTGAGCACCAACCGGGCCTCGAACACGGCGTTCTGCTCGCCCAGGGGGAGCGCATACTCGACGCTCTGGGGCTCGCCGGTGGACTGGAGGCGGTCGATGCCGGCCTGGAATGCTTCGGCTGCAGAGGCGACGGGGATGTCCTGGATCCTGCGGCCGATCAGGGACGCGGGCTCCAGCGCGAACTCACCGGCCCGGCCGCCCTTGCAGTCGAGGATTCGGCCACTCGCATCCAAGCGAAAGAAGAGGTCCGGGAGCGCCTGAAAAAGGGCCCTCATCTCGGAGTTGGCCTGGAGCAGCTCCCGGGAGCTCAGCTCCAGAGAGCGCTCCATCATCAGGCGGTCGTCGTCGAACTCCTCGTACGCCTGGTCGATGGAATTCAGCAGCTCCGTCAGCTCCGCCGGGATCTCCACACCATGCAGATGTCGCCGAAGCTGCCGTCTGAGAAGGCTGTGCATCTCGTGGCTCAGCCTTCGCTCAAAGCGGTGATGGTCATCGTCTGATTGTGGAGCTCACACCGGGCATTGGGCGTGAAGGGCGAAATCTCGCCATACGAGTAGAAGCCCGTCAGGACGGTCCCCTCGCCCAGTACGTCGCGAACCGCCTCGACTTCCTCTTCGACGCGTTGCTTGAGGACCAGCTTGCGGCCCACGCAGCTGATGAGCAGGGCCAGCTGCGGCTCCAGGCCGTCCAGCGCCTCATGCGTCGTTCCGGCCGCACCCGCGGCCCCGTCGAGGAGGCGGTTGAAGTTCGCCTTCATCAGCCGGCTGTAGGCGCCCTGGGGCACGTCACCGGCGAAGGTCAGGCTCTGGTTCGACTCGTCGACGGAAAGGATGGTTCGCACGACGGGGGTCGCGTCCGTCTCGGTGCGAATGCTCAGGGGGAACAACAGCCCGGTGGCCGGGAGGCCGTCGGCATGCTCTCCGAGGTACTCCTTGTACAGTTGGAGCGCGGAGCGGCCGTCCAGCTCGTAGAGGACGTTGCCCTCGGAGCGGGTGACCAGTCGCTCCGGTCCGAAGGCGTCCCACCCGCCCAGGGATCCGTAGCCCACCGAGAGCCTGTCGCCGTAGAGTCCCACCGCGGCGATGGAGTGGCTCTCCAGACGGTCGTTCCAGAGAACCTTCGTCTCTTCGAAGCGATCGCCGTCACCCGACAAGCCGCCGGTCACGGTGACGTTGGCAGGGAGGTTCCGCATGAGGCCGGCGACGAGCTCACTGCCGTTCACGTTGATGCCGTCGGAGAGGACGATGACGTGCGCGAGTCCCTCCCGCGACAGCGCCCGGGCGAGCCGCTCGCCGGCCTCGAAGCTCTCGCCGGCGTCGGAGACGTGAGCCACCGCGCCTTCCACCGTCGTATGGTCGAAGCGAACCGCGGTTACGACCAGCTTGCCGTCGTAGACCTCCGTGTCCCGGATCTCCCCGGCCGTGCTACAGCCGAAGAACGACGCTTCCGGATAGAAGCTGCGCAGCTCCTTGCCCACGGCCTCGTCGGCCAGGAGGTCGGAGCTCCCGAAGAGAAAGACGAGGCTCGGCGATGGGTCCGGCCAGCCCTCGGGCTGGGGAGCCCACCCCTGGTCCGGGCACCAAAGCGATTGTTCTACTCTCATGACGGCACTCTGCTGACGGGGGTGAGACGAACGTGATCCGCCCTTTGTTATCGGACAGGAGTCGATGGCTCGTGACCTCCACCCTCGTCGCCCGCCGCTGCTACGGTCTAACGAAGCCGCTGTTGCCGCAAGCCTGCGAAAGGTCCGGGCGCCCGGCGGCTGCATCGCCAGGGCTCTGGAGCGCCCGTAGTGCCGCGAAAGACCGCCGGAGCCTACATCCGGAAGCGGTAGCTGATCTTGACGAAGAAGCCGTCGGCCATGGGATCCATGCGCCCGAGCGCGTAGGTGCTCACCCCTTCCATGATCCGACTGTAGCCAGCGTAGAAGATCGTGCCGGGCGAGGGCTCGTAGGAGAGCAGGAACTGACCCTGGAAGGTTCCTCGATCGACGCTGCCGAGGGGCTGGTCGTCATACCAGAGGACGTCGCCGGTGATGGGATCCCGCAGGGCATCCCGCTCCTCGAGGCTGTACTGACCGATGGTGCGGGCCCGGAGTGCCTTGGTGAACTGATACTGCACCCGCAGACGGGAGAGATTGGTGCGCGAGAACTCGGCACCGGAGCTCTGCCGCCGAATTCGCGAATACGTGTAGTTCGCCCCGATCTCCAGACGATCCGTGGGTCGAAATGTGATCTCGGGCGCGACCTGTAGCTCGACGCCGCGGGAGGCCTCGCCGTAGATGGGGATCTCCCGGTAGAACATGCGGCCGTTGAGGTTGGCGCTGCCGCTCAACCGGAGGCGCGGCATGAATCCCACCGCCCACATGTTCTCCAGGGGCGCCGGTACCTGGAACGGCTGGAGGCCTCCCCCGCCGTCCGGCACCTGAACTCCGTCGTAGTCCTCCTGTCGGAAGCGGAAGTACCCGTTCCGGACGATGAACCGGAAGGTCCAGCTGCCGCGGAACGAAATGCTCGGCCAGAGCTGGACCTCGCCCTCATAGAAGGAGCCGCCCCGCCAGAACTCGACGTGATCGGTGAAGCTCTCCGCGTCCAGCGATAGTCCGACCCGCTCCACCAGCGCCCCGGGCTTCCCGTAGCGGTTGAGCGATACCTGTCCCTTCAACCGCGTGTCTCCGGAGCGGCGGATGAAGCCGGCGTCAGCCCTGAAGCCCGGTGCGATGTCCTCGAACTGGAGGTCCCAGGAGAGGTTACGGCCACTGCGCTGAAGCTGGGCGGTGAGCAGACTGCCCGTCCCGTATTCGCTCGCTCCGTCCTGCCAACTGTGCGCATACTGGGCGGTGAGCGTATGGCGCCCGCCGAAGAGGATGCGGGCGTCCCCGGCAGCGACCCGGTTGAACGCGCCTCCCGTCGTCATGGTCCGGTCCGTGTAGAGCACGCCCACGTTGGAGCCCGTCCCCACGTCGCGTCGTACCCTGACCATGTTGAAGACCGCCCGGCCGTCGTTCCCGAGGAGCGAGTTGGGGCTCTCGTCGGCAGCCCCCATGTATGCCACGGCGAACGAGCCCACCTTGCCGGTGAGCTTGGCCCCGGCCGACGGGTCCACGATCCGGCGGGTGTACACCAGCTGCGAGGGCGTCCGGAACGTCTCGGCTCCGTCCAGGAAGAACGGCCGCGCCTCCGGCAGGAAGATCGCGAAGCGCTCGTTGATCGTGAGCTGGTCGGCGTCGGCCTCCACCTGTGAGAAGTCGGGGTTCACGGTGGCGTCGAGCACGAGGTTCTGGGTAATCCCGTACCGCACGTCCACGCCCGCTTCGGGCTGAACCCGCTGACGCGTGAAGACGCCATCGGCGCTCGCGCCCTCGCTCTTGCCGGTGACGACGGGGGTGATCTCGACGAGCCGCCGTGGCTGGAGCTCCCTCAGGCCCGTGAGCCGCCCACTCTGGGCCAGCGTGCTGGAGGCGTCTTGGGTCAGCGGCGCCCACGCATCCTTGAAACCGTTCCGTCGGGTTTCCCGCGCGACGTTCAAGCCCCAGTCCTGGACCGGGACTTCCTTGAAGCGGATGGAGACGTAGGGAATGCGGATCTCGGCTACCCAGCCATCTTCCGTCACGTGGGCGTCCGAGTCCCAGATGAAGTCCGGGTTGAAGTCGATGGGCACGGGGCCGCGGCCACGAAATCCTTCGATCCAGAGTCCGTCCGTCTGGATGCCCAGGGGGTTGACGTAGAAGACGTACGCCTGCCGCTGGTCGTTGAAGGTGTCCAGCATGATGCGGATCCAGTCGTCGTTGAAGACGCTCCGGTCCCGCTGGCCGAGGTGCACCTGGATCTTGTCAGGGTCCGAATCGAACGCCCGAACGCCGAAGTAGATGGCGTCCGAGGAGTAGAACACCAGAACCTCGGTGCGCTCTTGAGCCGGCCGGCCCTCCACGGGCTCGTACTGGGTGAAATCGGTGAGGCGGGCCGCCTGGGCCCACTCGGGCTCGTCGAGGCGGCCGTCCACGGAGATGTCCGGAGCCTCCACGCGCGGCGGGGCAACGTCCAGCTCCCGCTCGGCGCCCGAGAAGTCGTCTTCGCCCGGGCCAAGCGCCACCGCAAGAAGGGCCAGTGATGTGAGCATCTATTCGGTCGTTCCCGCGTCTTCCCGTGGCATCCGGCCGTTGGTAATCCCCGCGCGCCGCCCGAGACGCGGCCGTCAGGATATAGGAGACACGGCACCAGATGTTTCTGTTGAAGCGGAGTGCCATGGCTGTTGAAGCGCACTGCCATGGCTGACCGTCGACGGGCCGGACGCCACCGAACTGGGGGCCGGCCGGCCGGATCCCCTGATGCCGTTCCCCGACGGAAGCCCCCGGAGGTTGAGGCGACGCGGGAACGGGGACGGAAGAAAGACGGGCACACCCTGCGCGAAGGTGTGCCCGCCGACGGGCCTTCGAGCCGCTGGCCGACTACATCCTCACCAGCTCCACCCGTCGGTTGCGCTGACGTCCTTCTTCGGTGTCGTTCGTGTCCACCGGCCTCGACGGCCCCAGGCCCATGGTGCGGAGCCGGGCGTCGTCGATGCCGAAGTTCTGGATCAGGTACGCCTTCACGGAAGCGGCGCGGTCTCCGGACAAGGTCATGTTGTGGTCGAAGTCGCCCTGGTTGTCGGTGTGCCCCTCGATGAGCAGGCTCAGGTCCGAGTGCTCCTGCAGCATGGTGCCGATCTCCTCGAGGATCGATGCCGACTCCGAGCGTATCACGTCTGAGTCCGTGTCGAAGAGGATGTCGTGGACCTCGACCCGTCCGTCGGTGCTGAGGGCGTCGTACAGGTCCCGGCCTCCCGCCGCGATGCGGATGTTACCCACATAGATGGGCCGATCTTGGCGACCGTCCATGGAGAAGTAGATCCGGTCGCCCCGGGCGAACTCGACCCGGGGCACGTTGGCCACCCGCACCTCGTTCAGATACGCCTTCACATGGTCTCC
This sequence comes from Gemmatimonadota bacterium, assembly GCA_039586035.1. Taxonomy (GTDB): domain Bacteria; phylum Gemmatimonadota; class Gemmatimonadetes; order Longimicrobiales; family Gaopeijiaceae; genus JBDHHQ01. The sequence continues at coordinate 73,591 of JBDHLD010000029.1, forward strand.
ATCCGCCATGATCCGCGCAGTCACGATCTCCTTGGTCATGGTTTCGTCCTGAATCACCGCGAGCGGATCGGGTTTCGGGTTCCAGATCCCGCTTCCCCGCCAGTTGCCGAAGTTGAACACGTTCGCGTCCACCCGGCCGTTCTGGTTCATTTCCTCCGTCGAGATCCACGTGCCCTGCTCGGTTGCCGGGTCGTGGATGTCGAGCTCGATGGTGAACTGATCCGGGAGCGTGCTGGGGAGTACGATGGCGAATTGGCTGTGGCCGCCAGTGGCCAGGAGGAAGCGCCTCCCCTCGTTGTTCTGCGCCACTTCCATGGTGCCCCGGATGTACTCGAGGTTGCGGGGGAAGTCGCCCAGGTTGTCTCCCGCGAAGTCCTCGGTGAACAAGATTCGGTCGCCCGCCTCGAAGTCGAAGGTCGAGGAGGCCGCGTCGAAACCAGCGGCTCCCGAGGACGGGAGCTGCGACCGGTCCGTCACCGGGTTGCCGTCGTCGTCGATCAGGATCTGCCCGTCCTTGTCGGTCAGAACCACGTCCTTGCCGTCGCTCTCGGCCTTCTCGATGCAGTCGAGGTCATCGAAGGCGCAGCGCACCGCGTCGCGGACGATGTCCTCGACCTCCCGGGAGATCTGATCCTCCGCTGCCCGCTTGGCCCGGTCCGTGATTCGCCCGAGCTGAGCCGCGGCCGCTGCTGGCAACAGGATCGAAAGAACAGCGGTTGCCAATACGACGAGTCTGGTACGCCGAACCATGGTGGGCCTCCTGGACGGTGGATCTTTCGGCGGGTCGCCGTCACTCCGGACCCGAGTGACGCTGACCCCAAGGTACGGCTCGCCCCGGGTCCTTCGCCAATGCTGCGCCGGGCCCTCAGAGTGGTTCCTCTCCGCACATGGCGCCGGTCCGTACCTCGTACCGCCGAACCGGGCTTGCCATGCCCCGCCCGCACCACGACCCGAGGTGCTCGCCCCCCTGGGTCGCGACCTCCCGCGAGTTGCCCGTCGAAGTCGAAACCTGTCTTCCCCTCACCTCGTATGGGAAAGAGCCTTCCCCTCACGAGATGAGGTGAGTATCCTGGGGTGGAGTCGACAAGGTGAACCAAACCCCGTGAAGACCATGAGCGACCGACAGAGGGCCCTGCTTCCCGGCACCGTGGATCTGGTGATTCTCCGAACCCTGTCGGAGGGACCCGCCCACGGCTTCGCCATCTCGCGGCTGTCGGAGGGACCCGCCCACGGCTTCGCCATCTCGCGGCGTATCCGAGCCCGCTCGGAGGGCGTTCTCGAGCTCCAGGATGCCGCGCTTTACCAGGCGCTCCACCGCATGGAAAAGAAGGGCTGGATCAGCTCCCAGTGGGGGCAGAGCGAGAACAACAGGCGTGCCAAGTTCTACGACTTGACCACCGTGGGCACCAAACGGCTCGCGGCCGAAGCGCGGTCGTGGCGCGAGTATGCGGCGGCGATCGCCAGCATTCTCGAGCCGGCGCCCGCCGAGCAGGAGTAGGCGAGCCATGTCAGGGGTGTGGCGGCGCGGCCGACGAGGGAAATGGGGGCTGAGGGCGTGAGTCGGCCCGAGGAGCCGGTGCGCAGGTCGTTCAAGCTACCGTTCCGCGGCCGAGCGGACGCCGGCCGGGCCGTCGACGAAGAGCTGGGCTTCCACCTGGAGCTCTGCGTTGAGGAGCTGGTGGCGATGGGTTGGAGTCCGGAAGAGGCCAGGACGGAGGCCCGCAGACGCTTCGGCGATCTGGACCAGACGCGACGATACTGCACGGATTTGTCGAGACAACGGGAGAGGGGGGCGAGGAGAGCGATGCGAATGGAAGAGCTCAGGCAGGACCTACAGTACGCGTGGCGGGCGCTGCGGAAGAATCGCGGCTTCGCCGCCGTCGTCATCGTGACGTTGGCGCTCGGGATCGCGGCGAACACGACGATCTTCAGCCTCATGAACCCATACCTGTTCCGCGCCCTCCCGTATGGCGATGCCCATGAGCTGGTCCAGGTGGGTCAGGTGGATCCGGTCGAGGGTTGGGACGGGGTGCGCTTCTCGCTGCCCATGTTCAACGACTGGACGGCGAGAAGCCGGTCACTCCAAAGCGCGGGGTTCTACGCGTACTCCATCCGGAACGTCACCGGGCCCGAAGGCCCGGAGCGTATCCTGACCAGCGAGCTCTCGGCCAACATGTTCGAGGTGTTGGATGCGGCGCCCGCCCTGGGGCGCACCTTCCTCCCGGAAGAAGGTGGGCCCGGCGGCGAGGACGTGCTGGTGATGAGCTCCGGACTCTGGCAGCGCCGGTACGCAGGGGATCCGGACATCCTGGGCCGCACGGTGATGCTGGACGGGACCGCGTTCACCGTCGTGGGGGTCATGCCGCCTGACTTCAACTTCCCCTTCGGCGAAGTGAAGATGTGGATTCCCGAGCGGGCGGACCCTGCGGGCATGGACCGCGACTACCTCGCCTGGATCATGGTGGGCCGTCTCGCGGACGGAAGCACGCCCGAGCGGGCCCGCCAGGAGCTGCTGGCCATCCAACGCGAGCTCTCGGAGGTGTACCCGGATGGAGAAGGGCGATTCGCGGGAGTCAGCGTGAAGCCCATTCGAGCGGCCCTGAACTTCGCTTGGGACGTCATGAGGGTGAGCTTCCTGGTGCTCCTCGGAGCGGTGGGCTTCGTGCTTCTCATCGCCTGCGTGAACGTGGCCAGCCTGACGCTGGCCCGGGCGAGCACGCGCACCCGCGAGGTCGCGGTCCGGGCCGCTCTCGGCGCGTCGCGAGGTCGCATCGTTCGACAGATGTTCACGGAGAGCCTCCTGATGGCCGCCCTCGGTGGCGCGTTGGGCGTGGGGTTGGCGTTCGGGGCGACTCGGCTCATCGGACCGGCGGTGCCGGACGGCCTCTTCCGCATCGGCGAGGTCGACGTGGACGGCACGGTCCTCCTCTTCACCGTGGTCGTGACGCTGCTGACGCCCGTCGTCTTCGGGCTGGCGCCCGCCCTGGCGGCGACCAGGTCCGACCTCGCCGCGACGCTGAAGGAGGGCAGCAGCGGCGGAGGCGAGAGCCGGACGGCCCTCCGTGGTCGCCGAGGACTCGTGGTCCTGGAGGTCGTCATGGCCATGGTCCTCATCAGCGGCACCGGCCTCATGGTGCGGAGCTTCATGGAGGTGCAGCAGGTGGACCTCGGCTTCCACAGCGATCGGCTTCTCACGGTGGAGGTCACGGTTCCCGAATCGGACTACCCGTCCACGGACGAACAGGCCGCGTACTTCGAACGCGCCGTGCGGGAGGCACGAGCTCTGCCGGGAGTCGAGGGTGTGGGAAGCGTCTACCCTCTGCCGCTGAACCACGAGAACATACCCACGCGGGTGGCGTTGCCCGGGCAGGAGCCGGCTACTGCGGACGAGTGGCCCTCCGTGCTCTATGCCAGGGTTGGACCGGGCTACTTCGAATCCATGGGGATCCCCCTGGTGGCGGGTCGCGCGATCGAGCCCGCCGACGCGCCGGAGGGGGAGCGGGTCGTGGTCGTGAGTCGCGCTCTCGCCGACGCCCAATGGCCCAGGGAGAGCCCGCTGGGCAAGAGCGTCCTCTACGGCGATCCCGGCGAGCCCAGGGAAGCCACGGTCGTTGGCGTGGTCGGTGACATCCGGCACGACGGCGTCTCCACCAATCTCCGGCCCCACCTCTATCGTCCGTTGTCGCAGGCTCCGGTCCGCCGACGCTTCCTCACCATCCACGCGGCCGGGGATCCCGGGGCTCTGGCGCCCCAGGTACGGGAGGCGCTCACGCGGATCGACCCCAACCTGCCGCTGGACATCCGGCCCATGCGGGAGGTGGTCATGGAGAACACCTTCCAGTGGAGCATCGGCTCCGCTTTCCTGGGGGTCTTCGGCCTGGTGGCCCTCCTCCTCGCGGCGCTGGGGATCTACGGCGTGATCTCGTACTCGGTGGCTCGCCGGCAGCGGGAGATCGGTCTGCGGATGGCGCTGGGCGCCAGCGGCTCCCAGATCCGCGGCGTCGTCGTGGGCGAGGGCCTGAAGCTCACGGGCTTCGGCCTGGCGATCGGGCTGGTGCTGGCCATCGGGGTCGGCCAGGTGATGGCATCCCTGCTGTTCGGCGTGAGTCCCTTCGATCCCGTCAGCCTGGGTGGGACGCTGGCCGTGTTCCTGCTCGTGGCGCTCCTCTCGAGCCTCGTGCCGGCACTCCGGGCCTCCCGCGTAGATCCACTGGGCGTTCTCAAAGCGGAGTGAGCGAGGGTGGTGGTCGTGGCGCCCGCCGTCCCGTGGCGGGTGCTCGACCGCCGCGCTCCCGCTCCCGTTGGGCCGGAACGGGAGGCCCGACCGTGGGCTAGCCGGAGATGCCGTGACCCCCTAGTCTGGCGAGCACCCCCCGGCCCGAGGTGGAGCCCGCCTCGAGTCCTGCGCTCGCTGCACTCTCAGGGGGTCACATGGCCACGATTCGCTTCACTCGGCCGGCGCCGCTTCCCGTAGATCCCACCGGCAGCTGTCGTGCGGGCGCCGCCGAGGTCGATATCACGCCGTCTCTGGACCTGGCCATGGCGGGGTACTCCACCGAAGGGAAGCGGGCGCGAGGCTACCGCGGGCGCCTGTGGGCGCGTGTCCTGTTCCTCGAAGACGCCGAGGGCCATCGGGCCGCCGTCGTGGTCGCCGACCTCCACTCCGGCTCCCGGTTCCTTCTCGAGCGCACCGCCTCCGAGGCTGCGACGACCTGCGGGATCACGGCGGACCGGCTGATCCTCGCCGGTACCCACACGCACACCGGTCCGGGCAACTTCTACGGTAACACACTCTACGACACGACCGGGCAGGTCGCACAGGGCTTCGACGAGGGATTCGCCAACTGGGTCTCGTCGCGTCTCGCTTCGGCCATCGCCGCGGCGGCCGACTCGGCTCGGCCCGCCAAGCTCGGCGTCGGCGTAGCCCAGCTCTGGGGGGTGTCCCGGAACCGGAGTCTCGAGCCGTTCCACGCCAACAGCGACTCCTCGACCTGGTGGACGGCCGATCGGCCGGGTCACGGAGCTCCGAACGGGCTGTCGCCACAAGAGCGCGCCGTCGACCCCAGGGTGACCACCATGGCGGCCTTCAGCGCGGACGACGGCAGCCCGATAGGCGTCCTGGCGACGTTCGGCTGTCACAGCACCGCACTGGGGCCGGGCGTCGACGTATTCTGCGCCGACTGGCCCGGGTGGGCCGTCCGTAGCGCCCGCCGTACCCTCTCCCAGGGCGGCTCCCGACCCGTGGTGGCCATCGGGCTCTCGGGAGCCGGTGACGTGACGGCCAACACCCTTGCGCCCGATGGACGTGGCGTCGAGCTGGCGCGGAGCCTGGGGGAGCGGGTGGGAGCCGCGGTGGTGGAAGCGGTGGATCGGGCCAACGCGGCGGCCGCGCCGTTCGATCTGGACGTGCGATTCGAGGACCGATCGATCCGCGAGCGAACGGTGGAGGGCCGCCCGGACACGCTCCTGGCCGACGACTGGGATTACGGCGCGCCGACCGTCGGGGGCTCGGAGGAGAGCCGTACGCTGTTCCACGACCTCGGCCTCGTGCGGGAGGGCATGCCCGGAGACCACTTCGACCAGGACCATCCCCAGTACCCCAAGGTTCGGGCTCTGGGAGTGCTGCAGGAGCTCCTGGGGTTTCTCGTGGGCTTGCAGCCCTGCGAGCGGCTGCCCATTCACGTGCTCCGCCTGGGTGGGCACATCCTGACCACCGTGCCCGGCGAGCCCACCGCCACGACGGCGTTCCGGATCGAGCGCGCACTCCTGGAGTCCACCCCCGCCCACACCGCGATGATCCTCGGATACGCCGGTAGCTACAGTGGCTACTTCGCCACGGAGCAGGAGTACTGGCTCCAGCACTATGAAGGGTCCTCGACGCTGTACGGCCGGCATTCGGCCCGTCACTTGCGGGCGCGGATCCTTCGTCTGGCGACCGGGCCGGCGCCGGAACCCGGTCATGGAGCGACGGTGGAGTTCGACGTGGGCGCCCGGATTCGGGCATTCACGGATGTCTCCGATGGGCCCACCCTCGGGCCGCTGGAGCCCGCCGTGACCCGCAAGGACCGGCGGGTCGAGATTCGGTGGCGGATGCCCGCGTCGGTCCGTCTCACGTTCGCGGAGAGCTTCTTCGTCCTGGTCACGCGGCAGGACGGCGCTGGGTGGCGCGCGGTCAAAGTGGACGGCCGGGACTTCGACGACCGACACCCCGACGTGCTCGTCCGCCAGTTCAGGCCCGGCATCGAGCTGATTCCCACGACGCGGGCGTGGGGCATCGACATCCTGCTGCCGCATGGGCTGGACCCGGAGATGCCGCTCCGGGTCGAGGTCGCGCCCCGAGGTCCCTTCCCGGGCTTTCGCGTCGACGTGCCCATGACTCGGGTCTAGCTACAGCACGGCCCGTCGCGCCGGCCATGACCCGGGTCTAGGCATCCCGCGGGCCCGTCGGGCCGCTCAGGACTCGGGTCTGGGATCCCGCGGGCCCCGTAGGCCCGCTCATGACCCGGGTCTGGGCGCTCCTGGACGCTGCGGCACCTCGGGTCGAAGGGCCCGACTCAGCCGTCCGCTCCCACCCTCACGGCCCGGTCGCCTTCGATGCGCAGGTGGGGTGCTCTCGCGACCAGGGCCCTCAGGAAGGCCGCCTTGTCCGCTGGGGAGATGAGCAGGAGGCGCCGACCGTTTCGGTACCGGACGGCCAGCCGATCGAGCGAGGGGGCCGGAGCGGACAGGGGGTTGTGGCTGGGCCGCACCTCGTCGATGGAGTGGAGCTGGACCCGCCAGCGGAAGGGGCCGGAGCGGGCAAACAACTCTCCCTCCCGAAAGCCGTAGTAGGTCCCATAGAGGACCCAGAGGACGAACGCCACGGCGCCCACCGACGTCGCCAGCATGCCGATCCGCGCGCCAGGGTCCGCGTCCGGATCCCGCAGCACCATCAAGCTCGTCCCGACAAGCGTCGCCACCGTGATCCAGAGGAGGAGAGAGACCCACCAATCCCGCTTCGCGGCGAAGCGGGGACCTTCGCTCGAAGGCGTGGAACGGACGTGGTTGGTCATTTGCCTCCTCCAGCGTTACGGTGGCTGCTTCGGATGAGCTCACCTCCGGGAATCGGTACGCACGGGAGGGTCGTCATGTTCACTATGGGGCGCCGGGCCTTCCTCGCCACGGGGGCCTTCTGCCTGGCTCACCTGGGTCTGATGGTGTCCGGTCGTCGAGAGGCCGCCAGGAGTCTCTTCGCCCGTGAGCCCCTGGGAAGCGTGGTCGCGCAGGAGCCCTGGGGCCGCCTCGAGCGGTTGGCCGACGGCGTATGGGCGTTGGTTTCGACCCCGCTGGACGACCGGACGACGCTGTGCAACGGAGGCATCGTCGCCGGGCAGGACGGCCTGCTCGTCGTCGAGAGCTTCGCCAGCGACAGGGGTGCCCGCTGGATGGCCGAGCAGGCACGAAGGTTGACGGGCAGGTGGCCGACCCATGTGATCGTCACCCACTACCACGGGGATCATTCGGGTGGGTTGGCGGGCTCCGGAGGGGACGCCGATCAGGGCCCCGGGTTCCACCTGAGCGAGGCCACCGTTGAGCTGATTCGAGCCGCCGACGCGCGCCGGGAAGGCGCGGTCTCGCCCGCTCGGACCGCCATCCTGGCCGGTGTGGAGCCGCTCGATCCGCGCCAGGAAACCTCGCTGGACCTTGGCGGACGTACTGTCCGAGTGGTCCCTCGATCCGGCCATACCGCGAGTGACGTCACGGTGGAGCTGGGGGACCCGAGCATCGTCTTCTGCGGCGACCTGGTGTGGAACGAGATGTTCCCCAACTACGTCGACGCGGTGCCCTC
>JBDHLD010000243.1:0-3122 GCA_039586035.1 Gemmatimonadota bacterium
AAGCGGCGCGGCCCCTAGTCACCTCGACGCTTTGGGTTCGGGCCAGCGGGGCGAAAAGGGCCTCATGGGCGGGGACGCCGCGACTACGTTCCCGCGATCGTCCACAGCACCACCGCCAGCATGGTCACTGACGCCAGCAGCAGGTAGACGTTCGAGAGCACGAACAGCTTGACGAAGGTCAAGATCCGGGACTGCTCGTAGAACCGGCGCATGGCCAGGAACAGGTAGATCGGCGACCACAGCAGCAGAATCGCCATCACGTCGGAGACCGCGGGAAACCCGATGGCCCCGGGCATCAGGGTGACCGCCACCACGAGGAAGAACCAGGCATGGAAATAGATGGCGAAGACGATGTGATGCACATAGAGCCGCTTCCGGTATAGAAGCTTCAGCAGGAGGGCAAATACCGGGAGCAAGAGGAACATGGCCTGGGCCATGCGGTTCGAGAACTCCTCGGCGAAGGCGCCGGGGTTCTCGCTCGCGCGCTGGACGCCTTCGGAGATTCGCGTCTCGAGGCGCTCTTCCAACTGCTCGAGCCGCTGGGTCGTGGTCTCGGGCGCACCGGCGACCGAGTCTTGCGTCGCGTCGCCCGACTCGGTCGCGCTCCCGCCCTCCGCTGCAGCGGCCCTCTCTGCCTCCGCTTCGGGATCACCGATCGTCAGACCCACGTTGAACTGGGCTCCGTCGTCGCTGCGAACGTCAATCCCCGACCCGAGGGACATGAGCAGGAACATGGCGAAGCTCGCCAGCAGGTACAGGCGGAAGGGCGGCACGAACCGCGCCCGGTGTCCCGCCACGTAGTCCCGGGGCACGAGTCCCGGCCTGAAGAAGAGCGGCCGCATCGTGGCCCGGAGGCGGGAGTCCAGGTCGAAGGACTCGCTGACCATGTCCTTCGCGAACGTGGAGATCGGGACGTTGTATTCCCGAGCCGACTGACCGCATTCGAAGCAGAATTCGCCGGCCAGTTCCGTCTGGCAGTTTTCGCAACGGGTTCGAGGAGGCTGGTCCATGCCTTCGATGACTGGGAGGAATCGTCTCTACACGCTCGTTCCTACGGACGCGTGCGCGAGCCTCTTCAGTACGTCCCGCCGGATTCGTCCGGCAAGGTGCGCGTCTTCCAGATGCTTCGGTGAACCGCCGGAAGTACCACGCTGTCGCGGCAGCGGTACCCGCTGGGCCCGCGGTTCGGATCAGAGTGAGCCGGCTCGCCGACGGGCTTCGACGATCAACCCGGCCGCCCGGTCCGTGTACGGATGCGAAGGAAAGCGCCGTAGGAACTCGCTCCAGCGCCCGATAGCCGGCCCGTATTCACCGGCTTGGTAGTGGGCCAGGGCCAGGCCGTAGAGAGCCGTCCCTTCCCCCTCATGCGCCGACACGATCTGCTGGAACGCGGCGATGGCCGCTTTCGGACGCTCCGCTTCGAGGAGGAAGTAACCTCGATTGAGCTGCGAAGGGAGATGGCCCGGATTCAGGGCTACCGCGCGCTCGATGCTGGCCACGGCCTCGGGAAGCAGCCCCTGAAGACGGTACTGCAACGCCAGTTCGAAGTGTAGGCTAGGATCGTCGAAGTCCTCCTGAACGGCCTCCTCGAGCCGGGCCAGGGCCTGGTCTCGCTCGAAGTAGACGAAGACGGATTCAGGAGATACCCTCGCGACCCGCGGCACGTAGTTCCTTCGGAAGTCCGCGCGAGCCACGAGGCTCGGCAGCGCTGGCCCGACCGCGGCCCGAACGAGCACCTCGAACACGAGTTGGGTGCGGAGGTCGTTGACCACGGTCGCGCTCTCGAGATTCCGGGCGGTGAACTCGATCGCCACCAGATCTGGTTCTCTCGCAAGGACGTAGTCAGGATCGTACTTCCCGTGGCCCGCCACGCCGGCCCGGGTGCTGATGTCGAATCGCCTGCCGGTGGGCGTGACGATGGTCGGCGTAGGCGGATCCACACGCGCGATGTGGGCGTCGGCGATGCCGAGCATATCGATGGCCCGGAACCGGGAGAAGTAGGGTACCCGACCCAGCCAGGTAACCGCGATCACGGTGGAGTCGGGGTAGGAGTCCTTCAGCCAAAGTCCCAGTTCCTCGAGAACCTGGTTGCTGAGTGCCCAGTCTTCCGCGACGACCCGGCCGCTGGCCATCGGCCATACCTTCGCGGGCACCAGGATCGAGATCGCGACCGCGAGAGTGACGAGCAACTCCATCCGGGGGCGGCCGGACCGGTCTTGGGCAAAGCGGGCGCCGAAGCACTTGGCGCCCGTCAAGACCAACAGCACCAGCCACGGCAGATATGGCACGCAGAAGCGCCAGAGCTCGTAGAAGTCGCCGCCCACGGCGGCCACATAGCTGAAGGCCGCAAGCAGCGTGCCCAGGGGGAGCAGAACCGTGTAACGACTCCCGTCGGCGTCTCGGAACCAAAGGAGGCCGACGATCGCCACAAGCGCCCATGGCCCGTGGACGATGAAGAAATCGCCGACGTAGGCTAAACCAGCGGTGAGCGTGTCGGCGCTTGTAGTGACCTTCGCGTAGTACGTATTGGGCAGTGGCAGTCCGTAGTAGTAGAGCCGGAAAGCCAGATGGGGAAGAGTCAACGAAGCGAAGGCGATCGCCATGAAACCAAGGACCCGCGCACGTCCCCTGACCAGGATCGCGGAGCCGATCCAAAAGACGCCGAACAGCGCGGCGGCCTCGGGTCGGGTCAGCGCCGCGAGGCCAGCCGCGAAACCGGAGAGCGGCAATCGCGGGTCGTCACGCAGATCCCGTATCGCGAGGGAGATGCCGAGCGTGAAGAGCGTGGCGTAGGCCACCGTCTCCAGCCCGGATCCGGCCCAGCGGGCGATAGCTGGGTTGCCCGCGAGCAAAGCGCAAGGGACGAGGGCCAACCATCGGTCGAAGCCGAGCAGACGATGCGCGGTCGCGTAGACGACCGGGAGCAACGCGACTCCGAAGGCCAGGCCAAGAACCTGCGATGACACTTCCGTATCGGCCCCGATGGCGTGCGCCGTAGCAAGCATCAGGGTCCAAAGGAAGTTGGTGTATCCCTCCACTCGTTCGCCGATGTTGAACACCAGGCCATGCCCGGCTACGAGGTTCTCGGCGTAGCGGTAGGAGATGAACGCGTCATCGACGGT
>JBDHLD010000006.1:0-108939 GCA_039586035.1 Gemmatimonadota bacterium
CCTGCCCGAGGGCTGGACCGAGTACGCCAGCACGGTTGCCCCCGCATGGGAGGCCGATGGGCGCATGCAGTACGGTGGCTCGTTCTTCTGGGTCAACGGCGAAGACCAGTTCCCTGTGCCCCGGAGCGCATACTTCATGGCCGGAGCAGGAGGCCAGAACACGATCGTCATCCCCTCGCACGACCTCGTCGTGGTGCGACTCGGCCACTACAAAGGCAGCGGACCGGGACGGGAAGCCCTGGAACGGGCCCTGGAGTTGCTGATCGAGGCGGTGCCGGAAGCGACGTCGGCCGGATAGGGCCGAAGAGGACGCCCCGTCGGCCAGCGGCAGAGCGACCGTCCGTGGTAGGGCGACCGTCCGTTCGAATCAGGTCCGCCGTAGCATGGGACGGACGAGACACGTGGGGCCGCCCTGGCCCTTGTGGCTGATCTCGTTGCCCTGGAAGACGATGACCTCCACTCCGGCGTCCTCCAGCCTGCGCCGGGTGATGGGGCTCCCTTCCACGGCGAGCACCTTCCTGGGGGACAGGGCCAGCACGTTCGGTCCCTTCGCGTCCAACTCTTCGGCCGGTACCTCGACGAGCGCCATCCCTCTTTCCAGGAGCGCCTGCCGGAACGGCACCGGCATGAGCGGTGAGTGCACCAGGGCCAGGTCGTGGTCCAGCGGGCTCAGGATGGACATCAGGTGGAACACGTCGTCGGGCCCCCTGTAGTGCGGCAGCGGCACGACGATGAGCTGGTCGATCTCGTCCCGCACCAGAGCGCGGAGTTGGCGGATGCCCTCGTCGTTGCTGCGGTAGCCTCGGCCCACCGCCAGGGTGCGCCGGTCCAGCCACACGACGTCCCCCCCTTCGAGGCAGCCCTTCCCGGTGATCTCGCCGAGGATGGGAATGCCCGCCGCCCTGAGCGCTGCAGCCTGGGCACGCGGCTCGCCACGTCGCGCCGCCTTGCCCATTCGACATAGCACCACGCCCTGGTCCGTCGTAACGGAGGCATCGCGCACGTAGAGCGAGTCGAGGCCCACGCCCTCGGCGGGCGGGAGCAGGTCCACGTGGACGCCGAGCCCGTCGAAGACCTCGAGAAGGCGATCGTATTCATCCACCGCGCGGGCAAGGTCGGGTGGCCCGAGGTAGCCCAGGTCCTTCCACTCGGACGCGATTCGCTCGGCGCTGACGAAGGCGTCGCGGGGATGCTTCAGCAGAATCCGCTCCAGGACGCCAACTTCGCACTGGGCGGTCAGCTCGACTGACCGGGCCGCGGCGTGCGGAGCGCTCACGGCCGGTCAAGGGCGTCGAAGGCTACGTTCCCGATCGGGTACCGCTCCCATTCATCGTGGTCGAAGTGCCACCACTCGAAGTCGTAGACCCTGAACCCCTCGGCCTCCATGGCGTCCCGCAGCAGCTCTCGGTGCCATCGCTGCCGGGACGTTCCGCCCGGGTAGTCGGGGAAGGACCGCTCGGAGAACTCGTCGTAGACGCCGGTCATGACGACGGGTTCTCCGCTGGCTCGATCGAAGAGCGTCAGGTCGACTGCGGCGCCGCGGTTGTGCCGCGAGCCAGTGGACGGGTCGGCCACGAAGATCTTCATGCTCTCCGGGGTGGCGTCCCAGAACATCTTCGTGACGTACCAGGGCCGATAGGCATCGTGGATCAGGAGCCCGTAGCCGTGCTCCTCCAGGCGTCGGTGCACACGGGCAAGAGCCTGGGCGGCCGGCCGCTGCAGGAAGGCCCGAGGCTCGGTATAGAACGGCGTCGACATGAAGTTGTCGCTGGTCGCGTAGCGAATGTCGAGGCGGATTGACGGGTCGAGTGACGTGAGCTCGACCAGATCCGGCTCGAGAAACTCGCCCGGCTCCGACGGCGGACTGGCCGAGCGCGCCTCGGCGCGAAGGTCATCGACGGCTCTCACGGGCTCGATTCGGAAGACATCGCCATCGGTGGGGCCGACGTTACGGCGCTCGAAGGGAATGCCTGCCGCGATGGCCACCGTGGCCCGGCCGGAGGCGTCCCTGCGGAAAACGAGCTCCTCGCCGTGGTAGAGTCCTCGGTCGGCGGGGAAGGCGTACCTGTCCTCTCCGACCCGCTCCATGGGGTTGAGCTCCAGCCACTCGATCAGCGTCCAGAGCCGTCCGTCGCGTTCGAAGACGAACAGGACGTTGTGATCCCACCCGTACTCGCCGATCAGCCCCTGCCACTCGGCGGACACGGGTTGGGGCCTGTCCCAGGGTTCCCTGTTGAGGGTGCGGTTCCCGACGGTGATCGTCCCGTCTTCGACGGCTTCGACGCGGCCGAACGCCATGCGGTCGTCCACGACCAGTCCGTCGTCCGTGGTCCGCATCTCCAGCCGATACCCGCCTCGCGTCTGGGTGACGAAGAGCTGGTCGCCACGGGCCTGTAAATCCAGGCCGCCCTCGGCGTCCCGGTACCGGCCGGCAAGATCCCCCGCAATACCGGGGGGCAGGGGCTTGCTCGACTCGAGGACGGGCAGCGGGCTTCCCTCGCGGTACGCGCGCATGAGCCGGAGGGCAGCGGTCGCGATACGACCCGTCACGCCGTTCGAGAAATCCCGGGTGGTGGCCACGACCACACCGAGCTTCTGGTCCGGCAGCGCCGACAGCTGGGTGGAGAATCCATAGATCGCCCCCCCGTGGCCCACCTGGCGTTCACCGTCGAGCATCGTGATGCCGAAGCCGATCCCACGGCCCGTCGCCGCGCCCAGCTCGTCGAATTGGGGCGTCCACATGGTGTCCAGCGTCTCGGGGGCCAGGATCCGCCCGTCGGGGCCTTCGCCTCCGGCGAACAGCGCCGACAGGAACAGGCCGAGATCCGTGACCGTGGCGTACATGCTGCCGGCGGGCGACATGCCGAGCTCGAAGGTCGGCGCTGCGAACTCCCGACCGTCGTAGCTCCACATGACGGCCAGGGCGAGGTCCTCGGTGATGTCCGACCGGGGTAGGAACGCGCTGTGCCGCATGCCCAACGGGCGAAGCACCGCGTGGTCGAGGTACTCGGCGAAGGGCTGGCGCCGGGTTCGCTCCAGCACGTACCCCACCACGGCGATCGCGGCGTTGGAGTATTTGTGGCGCGACTCCGGGGCGTACACCAGCGATGTCTCGTTGAGGCTCGCGACCGTGGCCTCGAGGGTGGGCTCGGTAGAATCGAAGTAGTGACCCACCGGCGGCTCCCGGACCAGTCCCGACCTGTGGGACATGAGCTGGCGCAGCGTGATTTCGCCCCCGAACCGATTCTCCGGCGCGAAGTCGGGCAGGTACCTCTGCACGGGGGCGTCCAGGTCCAGCTCTCCACGCTCCACGAGCTGCATGACGGCGATGTCCGTGAACAGCTTCGAGACCGATCCGACACGGTAGACGGTCGCGGCGGTGGCGGGCTCGCCCGTCTCCGGGTTCTGGGTCCCGAAGCCCCGGGACCACACCAGCTCCTGGTCTTCGACGAGCGCGATGGAGAGGGCGGGCAGCTCCTTCTGCTCCATCTCTGCCACGATGAAGGACTCGAGGGCCGCCGTGACGGGAGCCCAGTCCTCCGCGGTCGCCGGTCTCTCGGGAGCGTCCGTTCCCAGCGTGCCGCATCCCCACGCGGCCATCAAGATCAGGCCGGTGGACCATACCCGATAGCGGAGCGACGAAAACGAACGGACTCCACGGTCGCGCACGGACAGCTGCATCGGTTCGACCCCCGCTTTGGTGCGGTTCGGGGCGACCGGCGAGCCCCCGGTTCACCCCCGCTGGGCAGAAAGGCTACCTCACGACGCCGCTGCTCGCCACCGGCCCCCGCTCCGTGCGCGTCTCGCCGTGCTCGGATCCACTCAGGTGCCCAGCAACGCCCTCAGCTCTCCCAGCTCCTCGGACCACCCCTCGGTGTTCTGCTGATGATGCAGGTCCGTGCGGAAGCCCGACTCCCGAAGGCGGAGAATCGTTCCGCCGCCGTCTCGGGGACTGAGGCTCCACTCCACCAGGGTCGATGGCGCGTCGTCGAAGTCCACGCCGGGCTCGTGGACCCACCGCCAGGAGAGGCGGTGGGGCGGATCGACCACCTCGACGCGGACGGCGAACGAGCCGTGCCGGTCCCAGATCATCGCGCCATCGCTCCCCGGCGTGAGATCGAGACGCGTGTCGTCACCGAACCACTGGGACAGCTCGGCCGGATCCGTGATCGCGCGCCACACGCGCTCCAGGGGGGCGTCGAACTCCATTGTCTTCTCGATCGTCCGCTCGCTCATCGGTCCTCCTCCAGGTGTTGACGAAGTCGCGCCAGACGCTCGTCCCAGGCCGCCGCGTAGGGGGCCAGCCACGCGTCGATGGCCTCGAGGGGCGTGGCCCTGAGCTCGTGGTACCGCTCGCGGCCGCGGACCACCCGACGGACGAGCCGTGCCTCTTCGAGCACGTCGAGGTGCTTCGTGACGGCCTGTCGGCTCATGGGCAGAGGCGCGCTGAGCTGCTTCACCGTCAGCGGACCCTCACGGCGAAGCCGCTCGAGGAGCCCTCTGCGCGTGGGATCCGCGACCGCTCCAAACACGTCTGACATGGGAGGAAGATATGCAATCAAATGGTTGCATATCAAGATCGAGGCGCCGCCTGGGGGCGAGGTGTGACGAAGAGCTGTCGAGATCGGGAGGACCCGCGCACCACACTAGCGAGTGGCGAGTCGGTCCAGGGCCGCTGCCGCCGCGGCATTGCCTCGAGCCGCGGATTCCTGGTACCAGCGTCGCGCTTCGTCGAGGTCGGCCGCAACGCCTCGACCCTCCTCGTACATCATGCCGAGCCGCAGCGCTGGGATCGCGTCGCCCTGCTGGGCGGCCTGGAGCCACCACGCGACGGCCAGTGAGTCGCTCTGCTCCACGCCGGTGCCCGCGAAGTGCACGTTGCCCAGGTTGTGCTGGGCGAGGACGTGTCCGTCCGACGCCGCCTTACGGTACCACGCCACCGCTTCCACCGGGTCCAGCTCCACGCCGAGTCCCTCCGCGTAGGCGGTCCCCATGAGGAACTCGGCCTCGGTCAGGTCCTGGTCCGCCAACGCGCGAACCTGCTCGATGACGCCGTTCGCCAGCGCGCGAGCGTGGTCCGGATCTTCCTCGAAGCCCATGCGACCTGTGGAATGCACCCGCGCCAGCCACATGACCGAGACGGGATCCTCGTCGGCGACGGCTTGGCGGAGGAGGTCGGCCGCCCGTTCGTCGTCCACGGTGCCCGCCACGCCCGTGTACCATTCGATGGACTCGGCGAGGCGCGGGTCGATGTCCTGGGCCGCAGCGCGCTGCGGTTGGCCGAGGCCGAGGGCGGCCAGGCCGGCGAGAACGATGGATCGGACCGTCATGGCAGGCTCGGAAAGGTGCGGATCGGGTGCTCGAACGGTGGTTCTCGGAGACGCCCCAGGCAAGGCGGTCGTTTCAGCCCCCTCGATACGCCGCCGCTCGCTCCGGCCGCCCCCACGCCTCGTACAGTCCCGCGAGCTGCCCCCGCGTGCTCGCCACGAGACGGTGATCGTCCCCCAGCTTCACCGTGAACACCTCGAGCGCGCTCAGGAACAGCGACTCGGCCTCCCCGTATCGACCGAGCCGGGTCAGGCAGGAGGCCAGGTTCTTGGACGCCCGTGCGGTGTTGGGGTGATCCGGGCCACCGACGGCGTGCGTGACCGCCAACGCTTCCCGATACAATCCCTCGGCCTGTTCGTACTCTCCCCGCTCGTTCAGCACTGCGGCCAGGTTGTTGAGGCTCGTGGCAACGCTCGGGTGCTCGTTGCCGAGGACCGTTCTACGGATCGCGAGCACCTCGCCCATGATCTCTCCCGCCTCGGCGGTCTTCCCCTGTCGGAACAGCACGTGCCCCAGATTGTTCAGGGCCGAGGTGGTCGTCGGATGGTCGATCCCCAGCTCGGCCCGGAGAATCCGGTGTGCGTCGCGCAGGTGCTCCTCCGCCTCGGCGAGCTCGCCCCGGGCGATCAGCAGTCCCCCCAGGTTGTTGAGGCTGCTCGCCACGCCCTCGTCGTCCTCGGGCAGGAGCGCCCGCCGCATGGCCAGGGCCTCCCGAAACAGCGCCTCGCTCTCCTCGAGCTCACCCCGCTCGTAGCGCAGGAGCCCCAGGTCGTTGACGCTCATGGCCAGGTCGAGGTGTGATTCACCCAGCAGCCGGCGGCGCATAGCGGCAGCCTCCAGGTACAGGGCTTCGGCCTCGTCGTATCGCCCCTGGAGGTGCCGGATCTCGCCGAGATCATTGACGCTCTGCGCCAGGTCCGGATGGCCGGACGGGTACAGGTCACGACGAGCCTTCAGGGCCTCCTCGAACAGCCGGCTGGCTTCGTCGTGCAGCCCCAACTTGCGGTAGACCTCGCCCATGGTGTGCATGAGCTGGGCCTGCACGGCCGGCTGATCATCCAGCTCGGCCTCGATGCGCAGGGCGCCCTGATCGAGGATCTCTCGTGCCCTGACCTCGTTCCCGCGGGCCTCTCCCGGGTCCGACACCTCGAACATCTCGATCATGAACGCCGTGACCTGCCGTGCGGTCTCGGCGTCTCGTGCGGCGTTGGCCTCGGCGACGCGCGCCCGCACGAGACCCACCGTCGCTGCGGTCGCTCCCCCCGCGAGAGCCAGGAGCGCCACCGTCGCCGCCGCCAGCCCCACCCGGTGCCGCCGCGCGAACTTCCGGAGCCGGTAGCCGGCTGACGGCGGGCGCGCCACCACGGTTTCGTTGGCCAGGTACCGCTCCAGATCGTTGGCCAGGCCGTTCGCGGTGTCGTAGCGTCGCCGTCGGTCCTTTTCGATGGCCTTCATCACCACCCAGTCCAGATCCCCCTTCAGCTGACGCTTGAGGCTGCGCACGTCGGACTGGCGGTGGTCGACGATGTATCGCTGGTTGTCCCCCGGGAGCGTCGTGAGCCGCGACGACGGCGGTGGCGGCTCCCGGTCTCGGATCATGTGCTCGACCGCGGCCTCCACGACGCTCCCGAGGTCGAAGGGCTGGGCACCCACCAGCAGCTCGTACAACATGACGCCGAGGGAGTAGACGTCACTGCGACTGTCCACGTCCAGGCCCACCACACCCGCCTGCTCGGGGCTCATGTAGGCCGGGGTGCCCATGAGCTGCCCGGCGTGTGTGATGATCGTGCGGTCGGCCAGCCGCCACCCCATGGCCTTGGCGATGCCGAAGTCGATGACCTTGGGGACCGGCCGGTCGTCGTGCAGGGTGACGAGGATGTTGGACGGCTTGAGATCACGGTGGATCACACCCTTCAGGTGAGCGTGTTGCACCGCGCGGCAGACCTGAACGAAGAGATCGAGCCGGTCCGTAGTGGAAAGGTGGTGGGTGTCGCAGTACTCGGTGAGCGGCACGCCACGCACCAGCTCCATTACGAAGTAGGGGCGCCCGTCGCCGGTCGTACCGGCATCGAAGACGCGAGCGATGTTGGGATGGTCCATGACCGCCAGGGCCTGACGCTCCGCCTCGAAGCGCCCTACGACCTGACGGCTGTTCAGGCCGGCCTTGATGACCTTCAGGGCCACGCGTCGGCGCACCGGCTCGGTCTGCTCGGCCTCGTACACGGTGCCCATGCCTCCTTCGCCGAGCACCTGCAGAACCCGGTAGGGGCCGAGCCGGTCCGGAGGCGCCCGCACTGGCAAGAGCTCCTCCGGGACGGTCTCCACGGGTCGCTCGAGAATGCCCAGCGCCGCATGGGCGCGCAGAAGCTCGCGGACCTCGTGCTCGAGGTCCGAATCATCACCGCAGCGCTCCGTGAGGAACGCCGGCCGTTCGGAGTCCGGCAGGTCGAGGGCGTCGAGGAAGATGTCCTCGGCGCGTTGTTTGCGTTGGGCGTTCATGGCTGCAATATGATGCGAAGTCTCCCCCACCGACCGGACACCCCGGTGTGGGTCGGGGCGGCACCACGCTCGCACCGCACCTCGGCCCGTGAGGCCCGCCATGGCATCCGATCCCACCCACACCGACTCCGACGGCTTCCAGGATCTGGAGCTCCCCGATCTGAGCCCGGGGAGCATGTTCCTGAAATTCGGACCCGGCACGATCCTCATGATGACCGGGATCGGCACCAGCCACCTGGTGACCGCGCCCACCGCGGGGGGACGGTTCGGGTACGCGCTCCTCTGGTGCATCCCCATCGCGTACGTGTTCAAGTACTACGGCTTCGAGATGGCCTTCCGGTTCACGAATGCCACCGGGAAGAGCATGATCGAGGCGTACGCCACGACGAAGGGGAAGTGGTCACTGTGGTACGTGCTGATTACCACATTGCTGCAGTGCGCCGTGGGGCAGGCCGGGCGACTCATCGCGGCGGCGGCGGTGCTCTACTACCTGTTCAGCGTCCAGGCCGGCTGGCCCGTGTCGCTGACCGCCTACGCCATGGTCCTGGGCGTCGTATCGGTGGTCATCATCCTCAAGGGGAGGTATCAGGCCCTCGAGGTGGCGGCCAAGGCTCTGGCGCTGATCCTCTTCGTGTCTACCGTGGTCGTCTACCTGGTGGAACCGGCGCCGGCCGCAGCGGCCGCCCATTTCTTCATCTTCGACACGCCCGAGGGGTCCTGGCTCATCATCGCCGCCTTCCTGGGCCTGTTGCCTACGGGCATGGACGTGTCTCTACAGGCTTCGGAGTGGGGGAAGGCGAAGAAGGCGGGGTTGTCGAAGATCCGCGACCGCCTCGAGGCCCAGGGGTTGGCTCGACGTTTCGATCCCTTCGATCCGGACCCGCAGGCGCTGGCGATTCACGTACCGGCAATCCCCGAGCACGCTCAGGACTACGGACGCCGCTGGTTCACCATCGGCCTGTGGGACTTCCGCGTGGGACACGTGGTCTCGTTCATCATTGCCACGCTCTTCCTGCTCCTGGCGGCGGTGTGGCTCTACCCGAGCGCGGTCGAGGGCCGTGCGGTCATGGGCGAGATCGCGGGTATCTTCACGCTCAGCGTCGGTCCCTGGATGATGGTCGTGTTCATGGGGGGCGCGCTGGCGGCCACGTTCTCCACCGCCTTCAACTACTTCGACGGCTGGCCGCGGATCGTCGGCGCGTGCGCTCGGAACCTGTTCCGCGGGACGGCCCGTCTGCAGGGCACGGATCGCGCGGAGCTCACCGCCGAGCACCGCTCGACCTGGTACTCCGAGTACAACCTCTACCGGGCGACGATGATCTACTCGCTGGTGGCGTCCGTGGTGATCATCGCCGGCGTGCCCCGTCCGGTCTTTCTCGTGCTGGTCGCTTCGGCGCTGGCCTTCTTCATCGCGCCCGTGATCTTCTTCCTCAACCTCTACTATGTGCTTACGATCGTCCCCAGGGAGAACCGCCACTTCTATCCCGCGGCGTGGGAGCGCGTCTTCGCCTGGGCGAGCCTGGTGGTGTTCACCGGCCTGAGCGCCATCCTGATCTTGGCGCGGATCTTCAACGTCACCCTCTTTGGAGCGTGAGACAGCATGAGCCAGTCTTTCGAGGACGTCGTTCCCGTCGCCCGTTACAACCTCCGCCACGAAGCCGAGATCGCTCGGGGATTCCTGGAGGAGGCGGGGATCGAGTCATTCGTCCGGGCGGATGACGGTGGCGGGGCGTTCGGGGTGCCGTTGAGCTACACGATGGACAGCTTCGCCGAGATCTTCGTGGCGGCCGAGGACGCGGAGAGGGCGCGCGGCATCCTGCGCGACGCTGGATTCGACGGGGCGCAGACGGACGAGGAAGAGGAGACGGAGGACCCCAGCTGAGCGACCGCGGCAAGCGAGGGCTCCGGTCGGCTGGACGGTGCCGGTCGGACTTCCCGGCAGGCACCCTCGGTAGCCACCGGACTTCTGCATCACCACACTAATAGGCGCCCGCCACCCTGGCGCGCTGCTGGACCAGGGCCAGCACCGTGTCGATGGTCGGGGTCTCCACCCCCACCAGCCTGCCCATCTCCTGGACCGCCGTCACGAGCGCGTCGATCTCCATGGGACGGCCCCGCTCCAGATCCTGGAGCATGGAGGTACGATGGGACCCGACGGCGGCAGCCCCCTCGATGCGGCGGTCGACGTCCACCGCGAAGCGCACGCCCAGCTTCTCGCCGATGGCTTGGGCTTCCACCATCATGGCTCGGGCCACGGCCCGGGTGCCGGCATCGGTCGCCACCACGTCCAACGTCTCGAGCGTCAGCGCGCTGATGGGGTTGAAGGACAGATTCCCCCACAGCTTGACCCAGATCTCGTCGCGGACGCGACGCACGGGTGCCCGGAGCCCAGCCGCGATGAACGCCTGTGCCAACCGCCTCACCCGCTCGCTCTTCTCGCCGTTGGGCTCGCCCAGCGTGAACCGGTTGCCCTCGATGTGGCGGATCACCCCGGGCTCGACGACCTCGGCGGCCGGGTAGACCACGCAGCCGAGCACGCGCTCGGGTCCGATCTTGTCCCATTGGGAGCCGTCGGGGTCGACGGAGTCGAGCCGTCGTCCCTCCCATGGCCCGGCCAGTCCGTAGAAGTACCACCACGGCACGCCGTTCACTGCCCAAACCACAACGGAGTCCGGGCCGAGCAGTGGCTGCAGGGCGTCCGTGATGGCAGGCACGGAGTGGGCCTTGAGCGTGACGATCACGTAGTCCTGCGGCCCGGCCTCGGAGGGGTCGTCGGTCGCGTGGGGCCGGGCCACCCGTTCCTCGCCGTCGATGAGGAGGCGGACCCCGCGTGCGCGCAGGGCGGCCAGGTGGGGGCCCCGGGCGATCAGCGTCACGTCCTGACCGGCCAGCGCCAGCTGACATCCCAGGTAGCCGCCGATGGCACCGGCGCCATACACGCAGATTCTCATCCGGTGAGTCCCAGCTTCTCCGCCAGGCCGATGCGCCGGAGCTTGCCGGTCGGCCCCTTGGGGATCTCGTCCATGATCAGGACCTTGCGGGGCACCTTGAAGTCCGCGAGGCGGCGAGCCGCGAACTGACGGATCTCCGCGGGCCTGGCCTGCGCCCCCTCCACGAGGACGACCGCGGCGGCGACCTCCTCGCCGAGCTTCGGATGGGGCACCGCGAAGGTCACCACCTGGTGGACCGCGGGGTGGTCCATCAGAACCTCGTCGACCTCCTTGGGCGAGATCTTCTCTCCGCCCCGGTTGATGATCTCCTTGAGTCGGCCGGTGATCGTCACGTATCGGTCGTCGTCCATCACGCCCTGGTCCCCGGTGCGAAACCAGCCGGCGGTGAAGCTGGCGGCATTGGCTTCCGGGTTGTTCTCGTAGCCGGGCGTCACGTTCGGACCGCGGATCACGATCTCGCCGACCTGCCCGGGCTCGAGAAGGACACCGTCCCTGTCCATGACCGCCACCTCGGGGCCCGCCGCGGGCCCGACGGTTCCGGGCTTCCGCTGCGCTGGCGGAAGCGGGTTGCACGTCATCTGGTGCGAGGCCTCAGTCATGGCGTAAGCCTCCACCACCGGCACCTCGAAACGCTCTTCCAGCGCGGCCATGACCTGAGGCGGTAGCGAGGAGGATGAGGAACGGATGAGCCGGAGGGGCGCGGCCCGGATCACGTCCAAATTGCGGCCCGCCCGCGCCAGGACGGCCTGGTGCATCGTCGGGACGGCGGAATACCACGTGGGCGCCGCCTCCTGCATCCACGAAAAGAACTCGAAGGCGTTGAAGCCCGGGGTGCAGAATACCGACGCCCCGGCGCGCATGGACGAGAGAACCGGTGCCATGAGGCCGTGGATGTGGAACAACGGCATCACGTTGAGGCAGCGGTCGTCCGGGCTGAGTCG
This sequence comes from Gemmatimonadota bacterium, assembly GCA_039586035.1. GTDB lineage: Bacteria > Gemmatimonadota > Gemmatimonadetes > Longimicrobiales > Gaopeijiaceae > JBDHHQ01. The sequence continues at coordinate 11,720 of JBDHLD010000006.1, forward strand.
CAGCGTGCCCGCGATGTTGCCGGCCGACGCGCAGACGTTGCTGTGGAGCAGGGGCACGATCTTGGGCCGGGAGGTGGTGCCCGAGGTATGGAGCACGAGAGCCACGTCGTCAGGGCGGGCCGGACCTCCGGAGGGCGACGGGTCCGCGTAGCCGCCGCTGAGCTCGAACGAGCCTGCCGGGGCTCCCTCGGGCACACCGAGTCGCAGCAGGTTGATGCCCAACTCCTCGGCAGATTCGATCGCCGGGGAGTCGCTGCCCTCCATCACGACAAGGGCGCGGGCCCCCAGGTCCCTCAGATAGAAGTCGAACTCGGGCTTTCGGTACTGGGGATTCAACGGCGCGGTGGTGGCCGCCGATGCGATGGACAGGAAGGCCGAGGCCATTTCGGGGCCGTTGGGTAGGACGATGGCCACCCGGTCCTCGCGACCGATGCCCCGGAGGTTGAGAGACCCGACCGTTTGGTCGACGTGCTCCCGGAGGCGCCCGTAGGTCATGGGCGGTCGACCCGGGGCGGAGATCGCCGGGCGCGAGGCGTCGGCGTGATCGAGCAGCGTTCGTATGGTCTGGGGTCCGGCCATGGGAATCGTTCCTCAGCGGGGCCAGGGCCGGGCTTCCGCCCGGTCGGCGTACTCGGTTCGCTCCTCCTCGGCGATGACCTTCCGCCCGACGAGGTCGTAGGAATCACCCGAAGCCAACAGGAAGAAGCGACCGTGATCGCCGATCATCCGTTCGGCGTCGTAGATGGCCACGAAGGACTGCCCGATGACATCGAACCGGTCACCCCGCACGACGATGGCGGTGTTCTCGTCGATGCCGATGCCCAGGAGCTCGGGTCGGGCCTCGATGACCTCGATCAGGTCGAACTGCCGGTTTCGCTTCAGGAGGTGCTGGTCGATGGCCGTGTTCGCCAGGAAGCCGAACCCCACCTCGTGGTCGCCCATCATGATCGTGTTGGTGCGGGTGTCTCCCCGGACCAGATAGGACCCCTGGATGGTGGCTCCCGCCGACGACCCACCGATGACGCCGCCTCGCTCGAGCACGCCCTGAAGAGCCTCCTCCGTCCTGGTGCCCAGATAGGCGTCGGCCAACCGCCACTGACGGCCTCCCGTGAGCCAGACCCCTCCGGCAGCCAGAATGGGCCGGACGAACGCCTCGGTGTCGGCCTCGGACCGATCGCGCGTGTGGACGACCGTGAGATCGTGGGCCCCCTGGTCTCGGAACAGGTCGAGACGGCGGTAGGATCGATCGTAGTGGTCGGCCTCACCGGCGGTGGGGATGACGACGATGGGGGCCTCGGGCCCGCCAGCCAGCTCGATGAACCGCTGCACGATGAGTGGATCTGACAGCGCGCCGCCCACGACCACCAGCGCCCCTTTGGCGGGCCCCACCTCCTGAGCGGGCGCAGGAAGGGCGATGAGGCAGAGCGGGAGAAGAATCAAGCGTCGCATGGGAGCTCGTGCTGTGGAAGGTCAGTGATCGTCCGGCCGAGGCCGCTCTGAAGGGGCCGGCGGGGGATGATCGTCATGGGGTTCGCGTTAGGGTAGCATGAGGTCGGACCCGCGCCAATCCGCGGGGGTTTCATGGTTTGGTGGGGCCCAGCGGGCCCGGCCGTCGTCAGCGACGCGTCCAGCCTGGAACGACACGCATGAAGGTCGACACGACGAATGGAGGGCTCCGGCCGCGGGTGGTCGTGGTGGGTGGAGGATTCGGGGGGTTGGCGGCGGCCCGCGCGCTGCGGCGAGCCCACGCGGACGTGATCCTCTTCGACCGGCACAACCACCACCTCTTCCAGCCCCTCCTCTACCAGGTGGCCACCGCGGCGCTGTCTCCCGGCAACATCGCCGCGCCGATCCGGCGCATCCTGAGCCGTCAGCGGAATGCGCAGGTGGTGCTGGCCAGGGTGACCGACGTGGACGTGGAGGCCCGCACCGTCAGCCTCGGCGAGCACCGCTACGCGTACGACTACCTGATCCTCGCCGCCGGAGCCGTGACCAACTACTTCGGAAACGAGGACTGGGCGGACGTGGCGCCGGGCCTGAAGACCGTGACCGAGGCTCTGGACGTCCGGAGCCGCCTGCTGCTCGCCTTCGAGCAGGCCGAGATCGAGGCGGACGCCGCGGCCCGCCGGGCAGCGCTGACCTTCGCCATCGTGGGCGCCGGGCCGACCGGGGTCGAGATGGCGGGAGCCCTGGCCGAGATCGCTCGCACGACGTTGCGCCGGGACTTCCGCAACATCGACACGGGCGCCGTGCGCGTGATCCTCCTGGACGCCGATGACCAGGTCCTGCCGGCCTATCCCGCAGAGCTTTCCGAGCGGGCCGCCGCCGACCTGAGGCGGATGGGCGTCGAGCTGATGCTGGGCACCCAGGTGACCGATGTCGACGCGGGAGGACTGACGGTGGCGGGCGGCTCGGGGCGAGAGCGCATCGAGGCCAACAACGTCATCTGGGCGGCAGGGGTTCGAGCCGCGGCCATCGGCGGGCGGTTGGGCGTGGAGACCGACCGGCTCGGACGGGTGGTCGTGGGAGACGACCTGGCCATCCCCGGGCACCCGGAGGTGTTCGTCGTAGGCGATCTGGCGCACCGCATCGATGAAGCGACGGGTCGACCGGTCCCCGGGGTCGCCCAGGGCGCGATTCAGATGGGGCGATTCGCCGGCGAGGTCGTGGCGGCGGAGCTCCGCGCCCTCGGCCGAGGCGCCACCCCGCCGCCCAGGGGGAGCTTCTCCTACAACGACAAGGGCTCGATGGCGACGATCGGTCGGAACAGCGCCGTAGCGGAGGTCGGCAGGCTCCGGTTCGGAGGCGTGCTCGCCTGGCTCGCCTGGGCGCTGATCCACGTGTTCTTCCTCATCGGATTCCGGCGCCGCTTCCTCGTGATGGCCGAGTGGGTCTGGATGTACGTCACCTACGGACGGGGGGTTCGGCTGATCACGGGGGCGAACCGTCTGCCCCGCCCGGTCCGGCCACCTCCCGACCCTCGGCTCGCATCACTCCCACTCGATGGTCCCGGGGGGCTTGGAGGTGAGGTCGAGGGCGAGGGCGCCCACGCCGGGCAGGGATAGGACGTCTCGCCGGAGCTCGTCGAGGACCGCGTCCGGCAGCTCCACGGGGGACGCCGTCATGGCACGGGCCGAGCGGACCGGTCGGATCACGACCATCTCGCCGGGTGACCGGTCGAACGTCACCGGCACCAGCACCGTGGGACATTGCCAGATGCGGTCGTAGAGGCCATGGCGTTCCAGCGCGGACATGACCAGGTGATCGGCCTCGCGCAGAACTTCGAGGCGAGCTCGCGTCACCGTGGCGGCTACCGGCCGGGCCTCTGCCGGGTGATCGGGGCCCAGGTTCCACACGCACCGGTTCACGCCCGGCACGTCGGCCGTAATCACCGAGGTCGCATCCAGCAGGGCGCTCCACGACGAGGCACCACTGAGCAGGACCGGGTGCTCGTAGGCCCGCAGGTCGGCCTTTACGCCGACCGACCGGATCGGCAGCGCCAGGGCGGACAGGCCCAGCTCGGGGGCGAGTCGCGCCAGGGCGGGCTCCAGTGCGTCGAATCCGGCGCGGTCGGGCACGCCGTCGGAGCAGAGCAGGCGCACCCCCAGCCCCGGCCCCGGGAACGGGTGCCGCCAGACGGCCTCGTGGGGGAGCCCGAGGCGTTCCCCCAGCTCCCGCACCTCCACCTTGTACAGCTCGGCCAGGGGCTCCACCACTTTGCCGTCCTCGATCATCCGTTCGATGACGGGCACGCGGTTGTGGTGGGTCTTGATGGTGTCTGACCTGCGCGTGCCCCCGGTCTCGATCGTGTCCGGGTAGATGGTGCCCTGTCCCAGCAGATGCTCCTCGACCCCAAGGCGCGCCGCCTCGCTCTGAAACACACGGACGAAGGTCTCGCCGATGGCGCGCCGCTTCGCCTCCGGATCGACGAGGCCCTCCAGGGCCTCCAGAAACGTGTCGCTGGCGTCCACGAAGTGCAGGCCTTCGTCCAGGCCCAGGGCGGCGAAGCGGGCCAGCACCTCCCGGCTCTCGTCCTTGCGCATGAGGCCGTTGTCGATATGCAGGAGGTGTAGGCGCTCGGAGCCCAGGGCGTCACCGAGAACCGCGGCCGCGACCGTGGAGTCCACGCCCCCGGAAGCCAGTAGGAACACGGACTGGCCGTCGACCTGCTGCCGGAGCGTCGCTCGCTGCTCCTCCATGTAGGCGTCGAGGCTCCACGTGGGGCGGCAGCCGCAGATCTCGAGCACGAAGTTGGCGATCATGGTGTCGCCGCCGAGCGTGCTGTCGACCTCCGGGTGGAACTGGAAGCCGTAGCGCCGGAGGGAGTCGGAGCCGATGGCGGCGAAGCGATTGGCCTCCCGGCTACCGCTGGTCACGGTGAATCCCAGCTCCCGGAACCCGGGGCCCACGGCGACCACGGAATCGAAGTGGCTCATCCACACCTGCTCCACCGCGGCCAGGCCCCGGAAGAGCGGATGGGGGTCGGTCACGTGAAGCTCGGCCGGACCCCACTCTCGACCGCCGTGGACCACCTCGCCCCCGTAGTGCTTCGCGATCTCCTGGTGCCCGAAGCAGAACCCCGCAATGGGCACGTCCAGGTCGTAGATCTCCTTCGTATACGACGAGTCCTCGCCGTGGGACGAGAGGCTGGGGCTGCCAGAAATGATGATTCCGCGATACGGCGCGAACGCCTCGAGGGGGTCCTCCGGCTGGCGGATCTCGGCCAGCACCCCGTGCCGGCGGACCTTGGTCGCGATGAGGTGGGCGTACTGCCCGCCGAAGTCGATGACAGCGATGGCGTCGTGGTTCATCGATGGCCGGGTTGGGGGGTTCGCGTTGGACGTGCGATTCCGCCCGCTGAACCGGCAGGCGGTGCCTCTGTGACGAGACCCGGAAGCTAGGCGGATCCGCCGACCTTCGGAAGCGGTGTCACGCGTCGCGCCCGCGCCACCAGCTCGGCGGTATCCGCATCCGTCAAGCCCAGGGTCCCGAAGCGCTCGATGGCCAGCGAGGCAGCGGCGGTCCCGAAGCACAGGGCGGTCTCCAAAGCGGCCGGATGGAGGGATCGGGCACCCGCGAGATACCCGACCACGCCGCCGGCGAAGGCGTCCCCGGCGCCGGTGGGATCTCTGACGGTTCCGCCGGCTGGAGGCGGCACGGACACTGCGCCACCCGGCCCGAACGCAAGCGCCCCTTCCGCGCCCATCTTCACGACCACCCAGGTTGGCCCGAGTCTCCGGATGGACTCGGCAGACGCCGGAAGGTCGCCGGGCCCGCCCAGGGCGCGCGCCTCCGCCTCGTTCAGGAACACCGCCTGGGCCGTGGAGACGAGCCCGCGCAGCTGCTGGGGTCGCTCCTCGATCCAGTGGGACATGGTGTCGAGGGCGACGAGCGTGGGACCCTTCATCTGGGCCAGGACATGGGCCTGGAGCCCCGGGTCGGTGCTACCGAGGAAGGCCACCTCGGCCCGGGCCGCCTCGGCGGGCACGACCGGTCGAGCTTCGCCGGCCACCCCACGGTCCGTCCACAGGGTCTCACGGGTCCGAAAGCCTGGAGCGTAGCGTGCCCGCCACCGCATGGTGGGGCCAGGCTCCTGGCGGACGCCGGACGTGTCCACGTCCCGGTCGTGGAGGGCTTCGAGGCACCACGGTGGAAAGTCCTCGCCGATGACGCCGACCATGCTGACCGGGGCCAGAAGGGAGGCGGCCAGGGAGAAGTAGAGAGCCGATCCGCCCGGCACATCCTCTCCGGATCCCTCGGAAGTCTCCACGGTGTCGAGCGCCAGTGTCCCGAAGGCCATGACATGGCCCGCTCGCTCCGGAGCCGAAGGCCGGGGGCCGGCCGCGCCGTCCACGTCGGGCTTCATATGAGAATCGCCGCGACGGCCGCCGTCATGAGGGCGGCCAGCGCGCCTCCCACCATGGCTTTGAGCCCGAGCTCCGCCAGATCCGTCCTCCGCTCCGGGGCGATCTCCCCGATGCCCGCGATCTGCATGGCGATGGAGCCGAAGTTGGCGAAGCCGGCCAGCGCGTACGAGGCGATGGTCACCGAGCGGGGGCTCAGCGCACCTTCCGACGACGCCAGGTCCGCCAGCTGGAGGAACGCCACGAACTCGTTCAGCACCGTCTTCACCCCGATCAGCTGTCCGACCGTGGCGCTCTCTGCCCAGGGAACGCCCACCATCCACGCCACCGGTCGGAGCGCCCAGCCCAACATGCCCGAGAGCGTCAGATCGGCGAAGCCGACCCATCCCCCGACGAACCCCACCAACGCGTCCAGGAGGTGCAGCAGGGCGAGGAAGGCCAGGAGCATGGCCGCTACGCTCATGGCCAGGAGCAACCCCTGGGCCGCACCCCGGGCGGCCGCGTCGATCACGTTGACGTCCGTTCGCTCCACGCTCATGGCCAGGGCGCCGGACGTGGAGGGAACCTGAGTCTCCGGCAGCATCAGCTTGGCCACCACCAGCGCCGCCGGGGCCGACATGACCGACGCCGCGATGAGGTGCCCGGCGATGCCCGGGAAGTAGGGCGACAGCATGCCCACGTACGCGGCCAGCGTGCCACCACTCACGGTGGCGAAGCCGCCGACCAGGAGCGCCATGAGCTCGGACCGGGTCATCCCCGCGATGTAGGGCCGGATGAAGAGGGGCGCCTCCATCAAACCCACGAAGATGTTGCCCGCCGTGGCCAGGGTCTCGGCGCCGGACGTGCCCATCGTGCGTTGCATGACCCAAGCGGCGGCACTCACCATGCGCTGCATGACGCCCAGGTGGTAGAGCACGGCCATGAGGGATGAGACGAAGATGATGGTGGAAAGCACGTTGAACGCGAAGAAGGCGCCGGTACGTGCCGTCGTACCGTCGGTCAGCACCGGATCGTTGGTGCCCGCCACGCCCTCACCCACGGGAACGCTGTTGTAGATGAGGTTGCCGAAGATGAAACGCGCTCCTTCTTCGGAGAAGTCGAGGACTCCGTGAAGCACGTGGTCCACGCCCTGGAAGAATCCCTCACCGACGGGTGTTCGGAGGACGAAGAGGGCGAAGCCGAACTGGAGGACGAGCCCCCAGGCCACCACGCGCCAGGGAACGGGTCGGCGTCCGCCGCCCACGATCCACGCGACGCCTGTCAGAAGCACGAGTCCGAGCAGAGCCCGAAGGCGGGTGCCCCAGAAGCCGGGTCCAGCCTGCGCCGCGCTCGAGAGACGCGAGTCGGGGTCGAGTCGCGACTGCTGGGTCGGCGTCGGAGCAGGCGATCCCATGTCGAGCGAGGGGATCACGCGCTGGGGAGACCACGCTGGCGCCGGGACCGTTGGGGGCCCCGTGAGGGAGGCCTCGACCACCGTGGCTTCCAGGGTGGTGGCGGCCGAAAGGAAGGCGATCACACCGGTGGTCAGCAGGAGTCCGGCGCTGACTCGACCCCGAGACGAATCCAGGAAGTGGCCTCCGGGTAGTACGATGCGGAAGGGCCGAGCGAGCCGGGACAGTGGTGACTCGGCCACGAGGCGTCGCTCCGTGGGGCGGACAAAGTGGGATGAAGACCTCGAGAGCGCCACGCTCCGGGGCGATCGGTGGGGCCCCGCTGGTCGGCGCAGAAACCTGAAGAGAGACGAGCTTATGAGTCAGAAAGGCCTGCTCGCCGAGCTCTGGGCGTTCATGCGGGTTCGGAAGAAATGGTGGTTGGCGCCGGTCCTGATCGTGCTCGTCCTCGTGGGCGCGCTGCTCGTCTTTGCCCAGACCTCGGCGCTGGCGCCCTTCATCTACACCATCTTCTGACGTGGGAAAAGCCCTCTCGAGGGGCCCGCCAAGGCCCCCCGCGAACGGGCTCGGGCGCTTCGGCCCACGCGCGTCTTCAGACGGCCGGAGCCGCCCGGCTATCTGCCCGTAGCCTCGCTGACAGGCGTCGCCTCCGCACCATGGTCACCATGGTCGTGCCCGCCGACCGGTGCTCCGAGCCGCACCGCGACCGACCACAGACCGGCGACCAGGACCCCGAGGGCGAGCAGCCGTCGGGCGCGCAGGGTACCGAGCCCGAACCGCCTGACTCCCACGACGAGCGCCGATAGCACAGGGATCGTACCCGCCCCGAACGCCAACATGGCGAGAGCCCCCACGCCCGGGTCGGCGGCCGCAACCGGAATGCTCAGCGCCGCGTACACCAGGCCGCACGGCAGCAGCCCGTTGGCCAGCCCGAAAGCCAGGCGCGACCCGGGACCAGGACGGGCGAGGAGGGCCGTGGCGAGCCTGCCCAGGCCGGGTACGGTGCCACCGGGTTCCGGGACGAGGCCCGCGAGGACTGCCGAGAACCAGACGATGAGGACACCGGAGATCGCGGCCCCCACCCACCCGGGGCCGGGCACGACCGAGCCCAGAGCCCCGGCCATGGCGCCAAGAGTAGCGTAGGTGACAAGTCTCCCCAGGTGCCAGGGCGCCGTCTGACGCACGGATCCGCCGCATGCCAAGGCGAAGCCGCCACACATCCCTACACAATGTGGGCTTCCCACGAGCCCGGCCATGGCGGCCGCGACCACGAATCCGATCATTCAGGCTCCACGTTCGACCTTCACCAGGCACCCCTGGGAGGGGCAGGCGCGTCTCCTCGGTCGGGGCCTCGGCGGACGCGCCACCGCTCGCCACGAGTCTACACGCGCTGCCGAGCCCGTGTCTGTGGGGTGTCCCCCCACACTCCCGCGCCAGCCTTTCCCCACAGAGTCCCCGTCGCACCCAGGCATAGGTTGTTGCGAACCCCGCGGGAAGTCGGGAACTTCCCCGCGGGTCGCCAGACGCGAATCGGCGCCCTGCTTCGCAGCGGTGGGCACCGTCACGATCGGGCCTGCCCGCCGCCACGTCTCGCCGTCGACCGCCTCCGTAGGCTTGGGGGCGCCGGCCACTCCTCTCATCGAGCTCATGGAATACGCCACAGCGCCCTCTCCCGGACCTGCACCCAGCCGCACCTCAACCACCCACTACGACGACGCCATCGTCAAGATGTTCCTTGGCGCCACCGTCGTCTGGGCCCTCGTCGGGATGCTCGTCGGTGTCATCATCGCGCTCCAGCTGGCGTGGTGGCCGGCGAACATGGGCCTCCCGTGGACCACGTTCGGCCGGCTCCGCCCCCTTCACACCAACGCGGTCATCTTCGCCTTCGCGGGCAACGTCTGCTTCATGGGGATCTACCACTCCATGCAGCGACTGCTGAAGACGCGGATGTGGAACGACACGCTGTCGCGGATCCACTTCTGGGGATGGCAGAGCATCATCGTGGCAGCGGCGGTGACGTTGCCGCTCGGGATGACGCAGGGGAAGGAATACGCGGAGCTGATCTGGCCGATCGACGTGGCGATCACCGTCATATGGGTGGTCTTCGCGGTGAACTTCTTCGGAACGATCGCGACGCGAAACGTGAAGCACCTCTACGTGGCGATCTGGTTCTACATGTCGTTCGTCATCACGATCGCCGTGCTTCACATCGTGAACAGCCTGGCGATCCCCGCGACCTTCTTCAGGTCGTACCCCATCTACGCCGGCCTCACCGACGGTCTCGTTCAATGGTGGTACGGCCACAATGCGGTGGGGTTCTTCCTTACGACGCCCTTCCTGGGCCTCATGTACTACTACCTGCCCAAGGCGGCGGATCGGCCGGTCTTCAGCTACCGGCTCTCCATCATCCACTTCTGGGCACTGGTCTTCATCTACATCTGGACGGGACCGCATCACCTTCTGTATTCGGCCTTGCCGGAGTGGGCCCAGACCGTCGGGATGGTCTTCAGCGTGGTCTTGATCGCTCCCTCGTGGGGCGGAATGCTCAACGGCCTGCTGACCCTCCGGGGTGCTTGGGACAAAGTGCGCACCGACCCGGTGCTGAAGTTCATGGTGGTGGCCGTGAGCTTCTACGGCATGAGTACCTTCGAGGGACCGATGATGGCCATCCGGGCCGTCAACGGACTGGCCCACTACACGAACTGGGTGGTCGGGCATGTCCACTCCGGCGCGCTGGGCTGGGTGGGGATGATCTCCTTCGCGATCATCTACTGGACGGTCCCGCGTCTTTGGAACCGGCCGCTGTGGAACGCGCGGTGGCCCACGACCCACTTCTGGCTGGCCACCATCGGGATCGTGATCTACACGGTCTCGATGTGGGCAGCCGGGCTGATGGAGGGGGTCCAGTGGCGTCAGGTGAACGACGTCGGGCTGCTGGCCCATCCGGTCTTCCTCGACATCGTCCACCGGCTGGAGCCGTTCTACTGGCTGCGGCTGCTGGGCGGAACCATGTACCTCGTGGGTGCCATCATGATGGCCGTCAATGTGTGGCGCACCGTTCGCGGACCCGAGACGGCGGCTTCGGCCGGCGCCGTCGAGCCCACCCCGGCGTGAGGAGCGCGAGCCATGAGTGAGCAGCAGAAGCCACAGCAGTCGGAAGCGCGGTACGGGCAGCTACACCGCCGGCTCTTCGAGGGACGCGCCGCCGTCTTCACCGTCGCCATGACCGTGGCCATCCTCATCGGAGGCATCGTCGAGCTGGTTCCCATGTTCACGACGACCTTCGGTCCGGAGCGGGCGGAGTGGGTAACGCCCTATACGCCGCTGGAGGTGGCGGGGCGGGACATCTACGTGCGGGAGGGCTGCTACGTGTGCCACTCGCAGATGGTGAGGCCCATGAGGGCCGAGATGCTCCGGTACGGTGAGTGGACGCGGGCGGCCGAATATATGTACGACCGGCCGTTCCAGTTGGGCTCTCGACGCATCGGCCCCGACGTGCAGCGGATCGGCGGCAAGTACCCCGACGCATGGCACTACGAGCACATGCGCGACCCCCGCACCACGTCTCCGGGCAGCGTCATGCCGTCCTATCCCTGGCTGATCGACGCACGTATCGACCCGTCCGACGTGACGGCTTCGGTGAAGGCGCTGGCCAAGGTCGGCACCCCGTACGAAGGTGATCTCGATCAGATGGTGCCCGACTCGCTGCAGTCACAGGGTCGCCAGGTGGTGGCCAACCTGGCCACGGCCGGGATCGAGGCCGATTGGGATCAGGAGATCGTTGCGCTCATCGCGTATCTCCAGCGGCTCGGCGTCGAGGGTCGGCGGCACCTCTCCGAGGGAGGCGGTCGATGAACCCCCTGATTCAGGAAGCCGCGGCCTCGGTCGAGCTGGGTTGGCTGCTGGGCGTCATGACCGTCGTCTTCTTCGCGGTCTTCCTCATCTGGTTCTGGGTCGCGTACGCCCCGAAGAACCGGGAGCGTTGGGACGAAGCAGCTCGCATGCCTTTCATGGACGGAGGCGACAGTTGAGCAAGGACACGAACCGTCGCCTCGGGCACACCGACGAGGCCGACGGCATCGACGAATACGACAACCCCCTTCCGGATTGGTGGTTGGGTCTTTTCTGGATCACGATCATCTGGGGGATCGGATACGGCCTCCACTACCACTTCATCGGGAACCGATCCCACGAGGGGGCGCTGGCCGCCGAGATGGCCGCGGCCGAGGTGCGCTGGCCGGCCAGCGCGGTGGAGGACGTGGAGTTCTCCATGACCCCGGAGGCGGTGAGCGCTGGTGAAGAGGTCTACATGACCACGTGCCTCGCCTGCCACGGCGCCAATCTGGAAGGCGGCATCGGGGCCGCGCTCTCGGACGACGAGTGGGTCCATGGCAGCAGCCCCGAAGAAGTCATGACCACGATCAGTGAAGGGGTTCTGGAGAAGGGGATGCCGGCGTGGGGCCCGATCCTGGGGCCGGAGAAGGTGAACCAGGTGACCGCCTACATCCTCTCCAGGAACGCCGAGCTGTCCGGCGGAACCTGAAGCAGCGGTGGCGCGAGGGGCCAGGTTGGCCCCACAGGAGCGGCTGGCGATTCGACGAGCTGACGACGCCCGGAGGGACGGGCTGAGAGGGCGATAGACATCATGTTGGGCTTTTCCCACTCCCGCGAGTGGATCTACCCCCAGTCGATCCGGGGGTACTATCAGCGCATCCGGCGCGTCACCTTCCTGGCGCTGCACGCCATCCTGTTCCTGGCACCCTGGATCACGGTGTCGGGACACCCCTTGCTCCGGGTCGACCTGCCCACGCGCCGGACCTACCTTTTCGGCCAGATCTTCACTGCATCCGACACGCTGATTCTCGTTCTGGTGCTCTTCTTCGCGGCGTTCTCGCTGTTCTTCTTCACGTCGCTCTGGGGCCGCCTGTGGTGCGGCTACGCGTGTCCGCAGACGGTGTTCCTGGAGTCGTGGATCCGGCCGATCGAGCTGTGGATCGAGGGAGACCGGAGCCAGCGGCGCTGGCGGGACAAGCAGGAGCTGAGCTTCGACCGCGCCTGGCGCAAGGCGGTCAAGTGGAGCCTGTTTCTCGGCGTCGCCTTCCTGCTGGCCATGGCCATGATGAGCGTGTTTGCCGGCGCCCGCGAGCTGTGGACCGGACAGGCGGGACCGGTGGAGTACGGCCTCGTGGGCTTCTTCACGCTGGTCTGGTTCTGGGACTTCACCTGGTTCCGGGAGCAGTTCTGCAACTACCTCTGTCCCTACGCCCGATTCCAGAGCGCGCTGACCGACGACGAGACGTTGCAGATCCAGTACTACCCGGACCGGGGTGAGCCCCGGGGCGGCGGCAGACAGGCGGCTCAGGACGGACGGTGCATCGACTGCAACAAGTGCGTGGTCGTGTGTCCTCAGGGCATCGACATCCGGGACGGCTTCCAGCTCGAGTGCATCGGCTGTGCCCGCTGCGTCGACGCTTGCGTCAGCGTCATGGACAAGCTGGGTCACGAAACCCTGGTGGCCTACGGCTCCATCGCCGAAGCCGACGGGCGTACGGTGAGGCGGCTACGGCCTCGCACGGTGGTCTACGGCGGACTGCTCACCACCATCGCGGCGGCCATGGTGGTCCTGGTCCTGGGGCGCGTGCCTTTCGAAGCCAGCGTGAATCGAGCTCCCGGAACGCTGTTCACCATCGACGGCGACGGCTTCGTGCGGAATACCTACCTTCTGAACATCACCAACAACGCGCCCGACGAAGGGTCCGCTTCGTACGAGGTGAGCGTCGAGGGGCTCGAGGACGCGGAGGTGCTCACGCCGGAGGTCGAGCTCGCTTCGGAGGAGAGCAGGACACTGCCGCTGATCGTGCGGGTCCCGGCATCCGACGGACTGGAGCGGACCATTCCCGTACGTGTGCGTATCGAAACCGAAGGGTCGGAGCTGCTGCTCGGAACCACCTTCAAGACGGGAGCCGATGTTGGACGCGCCTCGCCCTGATCTACGCTGGCCCATCGGTATCGCCATCGGTCTCGTCATCATGATGGCCGTGAACCTGTGCTTCATCTATGTGGCGGTGAGAGGAGCCGACGAAGTTGTTCCGTCGTACCTCGAAGAAGAGCGCTAACGCCCCACGGGGGGCGCCGACGCGGGAAGGCGAGCAGGCTCGGGACGAACTCGCGGCGGCTCGCGGTCGCCAGCGAGCGACACCGGCCGGCCCCGAGCCGCGCGGAGACGTCGCCGGTGCTCTGGCGGTATCCCGCTGTCCCCACTGTGGCGCTCCCATCGAGGGGACCGCGGACGAGTTCTGCTGCCACGGCTGCGAGCTCGCGTGGACCATCATCCACGGGGCGGGCCTGGAGCGGTACTACGACGAACGGGAGACGTTCGCGCCGCGGCCAGAGCCGATGCGCCACAGCTGGGAGACGGTCCCCTTCACGGTGGACGATCACGGGGCCGCGCACGCCTCCCTGATGATCGACGGCCTCCGCTGCGCTTCCTGCGTTTGGGTTACGGAGCGGGTGCTGGAGCGCATGCCCGGCGTGAAGCAGGCCACGGTGAGCTATGCTACCGGCCGGGCCTCGCTGTCGTGGGACCCCCAGCGAGTCGACCTGCCCGCGTTGACGGGGCGGATCTCCGCGCTGGGGTATCGGCCCCGCTTGCTGGGCGAAGAGGCGGCCGTCGACGGGGACCTCCTCCCCCGGCTCGGCGTGGCCACGTTCGCCGCCATGAACATCATGCTCATGTCGGTGTCGCTCTACGCCGGCTGGTTCAGCTCCATGGCTCCCCGTTTCGTGGCGCTGTTCCACTGGGTCTCATTGGTCCTCGCCACGCCGGTGGCGTTGTGGTGCGCGGAGCCCTTCTTCCGAGGCGCGTGGTCCGGCCTCAAGAACGGCGTTCTCCACATGGACGTACCCATCGCCTTGGCCGTGGTGGTGCTGTACGGCCACGGTGTGACGGCGACGCTTCGGGGCGGCGATCCCTACCTCGATTCGCTGGCAATGCTGGTGGCGCTCCTCCTGGCCGGGCGCCTCCTCGAGTCGCGAGGCCGGAGGAGGGCGGCCGAGGCGGCCACGGCCCTTGCCGCCACGGCGCCGTCCACCGCGCGCCGCCGGGCCGGCGACGGGGTGGAGACGGTGCCCGTGGACCGGCTCGAGGTGGGTGACATGGTGGACCTCGGCGCCGGGCTGGACGTTCCGGCCGACGGTGTCGTGACCGAAGGCGCCGCCCAGGTGACGCTGGCCCTCCTGACGGGCGAGTCGGCCCCGGTGGCGATTCGACCGGGGGACCGCCTCGTGGCCGGGGCCATCGTGGAGGACGGCGCCTTGACGCTTCGGGTGGAACGGACGGGTGAAGACACCGTCTTGGGGCGTATGGCCGCCGAGCTGCGGTCGGCTGCGGACCGGGGCGTTGGCCCCAACCTCGTCGACCACATCGCCCCGTGGTTCACGGCGGCGACGCTCCTGGTCGCGACGGCCACCTTCGTTGGATGGTGGATGGCGACCGACGTGAACACGGCGACCCTCACTGCCGTGGCCGTGCTCGTAGTCGCTTGTCCGTGTGCGCTGGCGCTGGCCCGGCCGTTGGCCGCGGCAGCCGGCCTCGGAGCTGCCGCCCGCCGCGGCCTGATGGTCCGCTCGGCGGACGCGCTCGTTGCCATGGCCGACGTCGACGTCGTGGCCCTGGACAAGACGGGGACCGTCACCGCGGGGGCCCTCGAGGTCCTCGAGGGTCGGCGGGAGGATCTGAGGATCGCCGCCGGATTGGAGCGCTACAGCACGCATCCGGTGGCCTCGGCCATCATGGCCGAGGCCGCGCGCCGTCAGATTCCCATTCCCCGGGCGGTCGAGGTGCGTGAACACGCGGGCCAGGGCATCTCGGGGGTCGTGGACGGGCGGCGCTGGCACCTGCGAGGCGGTGAGCCCGGCAGCGTGATCCTCCAGGCCGAGGACGGGGCCCGCGGCGAGATCCGCCTCGGTGACGCGCTGCGCCATGACACCCCCGCCGCGGTGTCCGAGCTCACGGAGCTGGGCCTGGAAGTCGTGCTGCTCACCGGGGACCGACAGGCCGTGGCCGCGTCAATGGGTCGGGCGGCCGGGATCGACGACGTCGTGTCGGAGGTCGACCCCGAGGCCAAGAGCCGTTGGATCCGCCATCGCCAGGCGCGCGGTGATCGCGTGCTCTTCGCCGGTGACGGCATCAACGACGGTCCCGCATTGGCCGAGGCCGATGTCGGGGTCGCCATGGGCACGGGGGCCGCCAGCTCCGTGTTGGTGGCCGACGGCGTGGTGGCCGGTGGCTCCCTCCAAGCGCTCGCCACGGGCGTTCATGCCGCTCGAGCCAGCCGGCGCTCGGTTCGGGTCAACCAGCTGCGGTCCATCGTCTACAACGCCACGGCCGTGGCGGCCGCGGCCGCAGGTCTCGTCAATCCCCTCGTCGCGGCGGTGCTCATGCCCCTCTCCTCGGCCATGGTCATCTGGGGGGCCTCGAGGGTAGAGGCGCGGGTGGCGGAGGCCGTGTCATGAACGGCATCCTCTTCCTCCTGCCGATCGCCATCGGGCTGGGCCTGATCTTCCTGATCCTGTTCATCGTCGCTGCACGGTCTGGGCAGTTCGACGACATGGACGACCCGCCGGAGCGGATGCTCCGGGACTGACGCCCCGCCCTCACTGCCGTCCCCGGTGTCCGCCCCCACCCGTGGCGATGGCCCACTCCCGCTTCGACGACCGGGCCCGGGAGGAGGCATAGGCGGAGTAGCTGGCCTCGATAGCGTCGCACCGCGATGGGGCGGGCTGCCGGATTCCGGGAGAGTTCATCGTGGCCGGAGGTCGTGCCGCCTAGAGCCCCTGCGGGTGATCATCGCCGCGGTCTGGGCGCGGGCGCCGGACCGGGCCGGCCCGTCGAGGCCGGCCCGGCGATGGCTCACGTTACGGGGGTCGTCTTCTTCCTCAGGACGAACAGACCTTCGCGCATGCTGGTCACGACGATGATCCCGCTCTCGAAGTACGGGTAGTTGCTCCACGATCCGGCGAAGCCGGGTGCGTCCTCACCCACCGAGACGGTGTCGAAATACCCGACCTCCTCGGGGTTCTCCGGGTCGGAGATGTCCAGGATCCTCAGACCGCTCGTGTAGTTAGACTGATACATGAGATCGCCGCGGACGTAGAGATTGTGGTCCGAGGCGGCGTTGGATCCCAGGTGCTCGTTGACCAGGATCGGATCGTCCAGGTCGGCGATGTCCCAGACCAGCGTGCGGGTCCTCTCGACGGCGCCTGACAACTCGTCGAGCTCGTCGTTCATGTAGAAGTACCGGTGGTCGTCCGACACCCAGCCCTGGTGGAGATACGCCGAGTTCGGGTACGCCGCCGAAGACACGGCGATGGGGTTGGCCTTGTCGGACACATCGGAGATGCTCAAGGCAGTCTCGTTGGCTCCGAAGCAGATCTCCTTGCCCGCGTAGTCATCGTCGGGCCCTTCGTAGGCGATGCACTGGGCATCGTGGCTGTACCCGGTGCTGGCCAGGCCCGTGGCGGGGTCGGAGAAGCATCCCGCGAACACCGGGCTTCCGGGCTCCCGGACGTCGATCATATGGAGGCCGCCCCCGCATGTCTGTCCGCCGCCGCTGGCCCCCACGGCGTAGGCGAAGCCGGTTTCCTCGTTGATCACGATATTGTGGGCGCTGTAGATGCCGTCGTAGTGGGCGGTCTCCTCGAAGACCACGGGCTCCGCTCCTACGTCCCGCAGCTGCGTGAGGTCGAAGACCTGCACGCCGTGGGCGCCCGCGTTGTCGGCGACCACGAAGGCATGGTTCCGATAGACCTTCACGTCCCGCCACATGTTCGCGACGGCGCCCTCGTGGAGGGGGAGCTCACCCAAATAGGTGGGGTTCGCCGCGTCACTCACGTCTACGAACGCGGTACCGTCGTTCCGCCCCACGACCGCGTACTCCTTGCCCGTCTCGGGATCTGTCCAGCCCCAGATGTCGTTCACGATTACGCCCCGCTCGCCCCCCAGCGCTTGCACCGGGACGAAGGCCACGAGGTCCACCTCCTCACAGGTGAACGACCGGGCCGAGCCGGACCGGCACTCGACGGGCCCGCCCACGACCGCCTCCATTCCGCCGCTCTCGTCGAACAGCTCCGCCCCGCTGCCCCACTGGCGTGTGTCGGGATCCAGGGCGTACACGTGCCCCGTGCCCTCGAAGAAGGCCTCACCCGGCGCCCCGAAAACCGCGATGTCGCCCCAAGCGGCCAAAGCCTGCCCGAAGAAGGCGAAGGGGGTACCGAAGTCGATCTGCTGGACCTGGGTCCAGGTTCCGGCGTCGGACGGCCGGAACATGAAGGCGCCGCCCGCACCACCGCCGAGAACGGGTGCGCCGAGCAGCAGGTCGGTCTCCGAGAACGCCATCGAGAGCCCCGCCAGGGACTGGGGCGGGGCGTTCTCCGGCGCGATGATCTCGCGCTGGCCCCACTGACCCGTCGCGTCCGCCGCGAACCGGAACGCACCGCCGGCGAGTTGGTTGGCCAAGGGTGCGGTGGCAAAGACCTGACCGTCCCGAACCGCCACGGCCCAGCCCAGGGCGCCAGGGCCGGGGTCGGTGGGCCCCAGCTGCGCCACCGGGTTCCAGCCGTCGTCGTCCCGCTGGAGGATGTGGACGGACCCGGGCAGGATCGTGGGCGGATTGGGGTCGGGAATCAGACTGATCATGTCTCCGGGCGCACCGACGGCCAGAAGGCCGTCGGCCAAGGCCAGCGCGCTGCCGTACCGCGCGCCGTCGGGGGCCTCCGATGGCGTGACCTGGGATCCCCGGCTCCATGTCCCGTCCTGACCCAGCGTGTACGCGATGACGCGACCCGCCGGAGCCCGGTCCGGAGACGAGATGAGCGCCACGCCGCCCTCGAGGGCCACCGCGGAGCCGAATCCCTCTCCTTCCTCCCCGTCGTCAGGGGTGAGGCGCGTCACCTCGCGCCAGGCCCCGTCAGGCGTGCGCTGGAAGATCCAGGCCGCGCCAGCCCGACCCGCTCGGGGAGCGCCGACGAGAAGGAGGTCGCCGTCGACGGCCAGGGCATCGCCGAACCCGATGCCGAGCTCCGCGCCGGTGGGCGACACCCTGCTGGACTCCATCCACCGTCCATTCTCCTGCGCGTAGACGTGTACCGCGCCTGGCCGGTTGGCGGGTAGCGGAAACGCCCCCACCTCTCCGGGTTGCCCCACGAACAGCTCTCCGTCCTGGAAGACGACGGTGGCGGCAAACGCGCCAGCCGAGACTGCCGGGAAGGGCGACGATATGGACTGGGCGGCGACCGGGGCGGCCAGCCCCAGCGCCAGCATGATCGCGACGGTCACGGACCCCTGCATGCCTTCCTCCGGTGGTTCCGGGTCTGGGAGCGTGGCGCCCTTGGACCCCACGCTGGACGGGAAGCGCTGAATCTCATGACGGAGGCCGGTCTCGTAAAGGCCAGCCGGCCTAGCCCTCGCCCTCACGCATGACCCGGGCCGCCACGATGGTTTCCCCCTCCAGCACGCCGTCCACCACCTCCATGCCTCGGACGACCTCGCCGAAGACGGTGTACTGGTGGTCGAGGCGGAGGTTGTCTACGAGGTTCACGTAGATCTGGGCGTCTCCCGTGTCCCGGCCCCTCGTGGATAGCCCGACCGTGCCCCGCCAGTTGCCTACGAGACCCACCTCGTCCCGGCTGTACGGCCCGTCGCCCCAGTACTCGTTCGCCCCCGGACTCCCGCCCTGGATCACGAAGTTGGGCGCCACGCGGTGGAAGGTCAGGCCCTCGAAGTAGCCCTCTCCCACCAGGCGCGCGAACCGCGCGGCGTTCGTGGGGGCCAGGTACGGAAAGAGCCGAATCTCGATCCGACCGCCGCTCTCCATGTCCAGGACCACCGTCGAGCGAGCCAGCTCGGCGAGCTCGGCTGGGCCGGGAACCGGTGCCAGGGGAAGGGGAACGGGGTCCGGCGTGTGAGGCTCGCCCGTCCAGTCGGTGAGCAGCTCGGCGGCGCGGCGGGCGATCATCGGATCGAAATCGACGAGGTACGGAGCGACGTCGTCGGCGCCGATCGGGCCGCCCGCCTCGGCCAGCCGCTCCAGGAGGGCGACACGGACGTCGCGGGAGGTGTCCCGACGTTGCGCAGTAAACCGGGCCAACGCGTCCAGCAGCGCCGGCACCGCCGCCGCCGGGGCCGGAGTGCCCGCCAGCAGATCGGCTGCCGTCATGACGAGCTGAGGGTCGTCAGCGGCCAGCTGAGCGACGAGGACCGAGTCCGCGCCGTGGCCCACCGCAGCCACGAGCTCTCGGACGGCCACGACGCGAACGTTCGGGTGCGGGTCACTGCTGAGCTGTCTCAGAAGCGCCTCGTCGCCTCGGGCGGCGGCGGCCGAAGCGGCGTAGGCTCGGGCGAACGGGCTCGCATGTCGGGAGAGCACGGTGACGGCGCTGCCGGCCTCGTGGGGCGCGAGGGCGGCGAAGGCGACCACTGCGTGGGCCCAACGGTGCCAGGATTCACCCGAAGGAGGGACGTCCGTCGCAGCGCGGGACAGGAGGTCGAGCTGGCGCGCCGCTTCCGGGCACGGCTCCGCCAGCTCGTCGAACGCCAGCACCGCCACGTGAGCGTCCGCATCGGCCGCCGCCTCGAAGAGCGCTGCGCAGCCCGAGCGGGCCCGCAAGGCCGCCACGATACGGAGCGCCTCCCAGCGGACCCTGGGCGCCGAGTCGACGAGAGCCCGACCGAGGAGCTCGACCGGATCGGCCAGGGCGGCGAGGCCACGCGCTGCCACACGCCGCACCCCGTGGTCAGGGTCGGACAGCCCCGTTGCCAGCACCGATCGGTCGGGCGTCGTCGTGCCTGCCGTGTACGCCATGAGGGCCGCTCGGCGAACCCGCGCTGCAGGGAGTCGGGACTCGCCCGTGGATCGCGGGGTCTCGACGCTCCCACCCTCCGGGACCCGTCCCCAACGCGCGAGCTCGGTCAACGACACCTGGGTCTCCGTGTCGAGTGCGCGCAGCGAGCCGCCGCGCCGGGCGAGAGACTCGAGGCCTCGGGCCAACGCCAGCATGCGGGCGTCCCCGACGGTCGTCCCCGATTCGCCCCCTGCCTGCGCGAGCAGGTCCGACAGCACGCGCTCTGCGGCTGCATGTGCCGTGGCCTCGTGGTACGCCAACCTGCCCAACGTTTGGCCGTAGACCGCCTGGACCACGGGATCCCGCTCCCCGGCCAGGCCTTCGGTCAAACTCGTCCACGCTGTGGGCCATCCCTCGTTCCAGACCGCCTGGCCGATCGCGTTGACCGCCTCGGCTCGGACACCGGGGTGAGCGTCGTCCAACGCCCCCGTCAGCATCTCGATCCAATCGCTGCGCTCGTACCGCCCCACGGCGCGGACGGCGACGCGGCGAGCGGCTGCGCTGTCGTGGACGAGCGCCTCCCGGATGACCGCCACCGCCTCGGGGGAGTCGTCGCGGGAGTCCTCGAGAGACCGGAGGGCGTGGAGGATCCCGTCCAGGGCCTCTGGGCCGGAGCGTGACTCGGGTGGCGAGCAGGCCGCGAGGAGCACCGGCAGGACAACGATCCAGCGACACTGGGGCATGCGGGCGGTCCTGGCTGTGGGGATCGGACGTTGCTCCTTGATAGGGGTCCGGGGTCGCCAGGGCAAACGGTCAGTCATCACGAAGACTCCCGTTGATGAGCCTCCGGCTGCGACGCCGTCCGGTACCGAGCCTTTTCGGCGCATTCCATGGATGAGCGGGTGCCCGCGGGCGCGGGTCTGTCCCGGACACTGGGCGCGTGTTAGGCTATGAATCGAACACGCCGCGGTGCTCGACGCAGAGACGGCGAAGCGCGAACGAGGCGCCCTGGAGGGCCAGTGGTCCATCCAGCGGGGGAGTGCACAATGGAGTTGGCCAGGCACGCCATCGGAGAAGGTCGGTCAGGTATCGGTCCGGGCGCAGCAGCCCGGGTCGCAGCCCTTCCGGCGGATGGGCCGAGCGCGGAGCTCGGTCACGCCGATACCGGCGCGCCCGTGCGGGGAATCCGAAGGATCGTGACGCTCAGCGCTGGATGGCTCAGCCTGGCGCTCGGCTTCCTCGGTGTCTTTCTGCCGCTGTTGCCGACGACGTGCTTCGTTCTCCTGGCCGGTGTCTGCTTCGCGCGGACGTCCCCCCGAGCACACCGCTGGCTCCACCACAACCGGCTCTTCGGCCGGCAGCTCACGTCCTACAGGGACGATCGTTCCGTGCCCATGGGATTGAAGGTCGGATCGTTGGCGCTCCTTTGGGTCACGGTCGGGGGCAGCGCGCTGGCCATCGATGGTCCTGGCTGGGTGCGGCTGACGCTGGTCGCCATCGCCCTGGCCGTGACCGTGCACGTGGCGGGTCTGCGGACACGGAAGGCCGCTCGCTCGGAGCCGTAGGCCGGGCCGGGTGGACCGCATTCATGACGCTTCACTCCCCGGCAGCATCCGAGTCGTGACGTGACCGTCCTGGATCTCGCCCAATCGGGCGGCCTCTCGGACACGCTCGCAAACAGTCCCGCTCTGGCGCTGGTGACGCTGTTCGGCGCCGGTGTGCTGACGAGCCTCACGCCGTGCATCTACCCCATGATCCCCATCACCGCGTCGGTTCTCGCTGGCACGGCGGGAGACGAGCCTTCCCGTAGCCGCACGGTGGGCTTGACGCTGACGTACGTAACCGGGTTGGCCCTCTTCTATGCCGTCCTGGGTCTGTTGGCAGGACTCACGGGAAGCCTCTTCGGCACGGTGAGCGCCAATCCGTGGGTACGCTTCGCAACGGGCAACGTGCTGCTCCTCTTTGCCTTGGCAATGCTCGACGTGATCCCGATCTCCGCGCCCCAGCGGCTCCTTCAGTGGGCGGGCAACCTGGGCGGTGGATCCTACCCCGCGGTCTTCCTGCTGGGCGCTACGTCTGGCATCGTCGCCGCTCCCTGCGGCGCGCCGGCGTTCGCCGTGGTGCTCACCTGGGTGGCGGCGACGGGCGCCGGGGTCATGGGGTTCTTCTACCTCTTCGTGTTCTCCCTCGGGATGACGGGACTGCTCGTGGTCGTGGGTCTGTTCTCTGGCACGCTGGCTCGCCTGCCTCGCGCCGGCCGATGGACCGGATGGATCAAGAAGGCTGCCGGGGTGATAATGCTCGGCGTGGCTCAATACTATTTCGTCCTGACGGGGATGGGACTGTGAAGAACGACGAGCGAGCTCCGAAGGATGCGGTGGGAAGCGGCGCCACCCGAAGACCTGATGGCCGGGCGCGTTCGGCGGAGGCCAGTGGCCCGTGGCTCCTTCGGGTCTCTCCACGACAGCGGTGCAGCCGGCCGGGGCGCGCTACTCTCCCCCGGCTGCTTCTCATCTTGCTGGCGGCGGTCGTCCCCGGGACTGCCCTCGCCGCCCAGGAGCGGGGTGAGCTCGGGATCGCGGTGGGCTCCACCGTGGCGCCCCTGGTCGTGGAGGACCTGGACGGGAATCCGGCCGATCTGGGCAAGTACGTGGGACAGCGTCCCGTTGTTCTGGAGTTCTGGGCCAGCTGGTGCGAGAACTGCGCGGCGCTCCAGCCCCGCATGGACGCCGCCCATGACGCGTGGGGAGACCAGGTGGACTTCGTAGCCATTGCCGTGGCCGTGAACCAGACGCCCCGGCGGGTGCGGCGCCATATCGAGAAGGAGCCGATGCCGTTTCCCGTGCTCTGGGACGACGGGGGAGGGGCGGTCCGTGCGTTTCTGGCACCGGCGACCTCCTACGTGGTGGTCCTGGACGCGGCCGGCACGGTGACGTATACGGGGATCGGCCCCGACCAGGACATCGACGCCGCGGTCCGGACCGCTCTCGACTGAGTGGAGCTCCCTCCCAGCGCGTTGGGAGGGAGCTCCACTGGAACCGCGGCACCCGTCCAGGCCGCTGTGGGGGCTCCGGCACCCGTCCAAGCCGCTGGGCCCGCGGCTCGCCCGCGCCCCCGACCCCCGTCTTCCGTCCGCCGAACGGAGTCCCTAGCAGTCTCCGGGTACCACCGCGGCCTGTAGGACCAGGGCCAGGTCAACGTCGGCGGCACCCACCTCCTCGTCGTCCTCGAGCTCCGGCGCTACCTCCGCCACCGCGTCCGCCAGCTCCTCGTAGGCCGTCGGATCGATTTCCCGGAAGGGCGTAGCCGTGAACGCCACCCGGCCGTCCGGGTCCAGCACCGCCACCATGCGGGATCCAGCCGAGCCGCTATCCCTCACTCCCACGCCGAGCGCTCGGAAGGAGTCCCCGTCGGGATCGGACGCGAACAGCATGGGAAAATCGGCGTCCCGAGCCCACGATGCCAACTCCTCGATGGGGTCCCTGCTGATAGCGACTACGGTGACGCCGCGTCCGCCGCGAAAGATCGTAGCGTACTGATCACGGTACGCTTCCATTTGAATCGTTCACCCACGTGTTCGGGCACGGAAGAAGAACGCGAGCACGACGACGTCGCCCCGGAAGTCGCTGAGTCGTACCGGGTCGGCCAAGATCCCATAGCGAGTGGCCCCGGGGAGCTCGAAGTCGGGCGCCATCGTGCCGACCGCGATCGGATCCGGGTCGACGGCCTGCGCGCTCAGGGGGACGACGACGGAGAGCGCGGCCAAAACGAGTAGGGCAGTGCGAAAGACACGCATCGATCGGTCCGGCTGGAGTGTCATTGTGGGCGGGTGAGCAGCCAGTATAGGGCCTCGAGGTCAGCGCCGGCTACCATGGGCGGGCTCGATCCGCACGGGGACGAGCTCGGCCGCTGCAACCCGCGTCGGCGAGCGACCGTCCAAGAGGGGAACTCGGGAGCGGTTCGATTGTTACAACGTCAATCATCGTATCGCAGGTTCAGCTCCTCCGCTTTCAGTCGGACCGAGGCGGGGGCGTTTTCTTGCGGGGGCTCGGGGTCGAATACGCGCCGCGGGCACCCTTGATTCTGAGCGCCAATGGCGTGGGGGTAGGCGGATCGTGAGGCAAACAACGAGCATTCTGTCGGGCGCGCTGCTGGCTTCGTTGGCCACATCGTCCGGGCTTTGGGCGCAGGGGTATGGCACCTCGGTGGCAGTAGGAGAGGACGAGGTCGTCGTGGCCGAGCCCCTGGTGGAAACGGGTCCAGGAGCCGTGTTCGTGTACTCCCGCAGCGGTGGGGAGTGGGTGGAGGGACAGCGGGTGGAGGCATCCGACGCTTCCCAGGGCGACCACTTCGGCCGGGCGCTCGCGTTGGACGGCACCACGCTGATCGTCGGCGCCACGGTCCGGGAGAACAGCCGGGGCGCTGCCTACGCGTTCGAGCGGGGCGCCGACGGCGTCTGGACCGAGTCCCAGCTTCTGCTCGCCAGCGACGGGGCCGACGGGGACGCCTTTGGCCGGGTGGTCGCCATCGAAGACGACCTCGCTCTGGTCTCCACGTGGGGACACGCTGAGGGGCGAGGTGCCGTCTACGTGTTTCGGCGGGACGCCACGGGCACCTGGACCGAGGCCGCCAAGCTCATGGGAAGCGACAGTCGGCCCAACGACTGGTTCGGCATGAGCCTCGCGCTGGATGGTGAGACGATCCTCGTGGGGGCTCCTCAGAAGAGCGGCAACCGCGGCGCCGTCTACGTATTCCGCCGAGACGCGGAATCGGACAGCTGGGTGGAGGAGGCGATGCTTTCGGAGGAGCTCCCCGCCAATGCGTCGTTCGGCATGGCCGTGGCGCTCAGCGGCGGCCACGCCCTCGTGGGGGCACCAGGTCTCTACAACGGAAGCGGACTCGTCTTCGACTACAGACTCGACGGAGAGGCCGGCTGGGTGCCGACCGGGGCGCTCAGCGCGTTCGACGCTGCCCTGCCCGGGGCTCTGTTCGGTTCGGCCATCGTGGACATGGGGCCGGAGGTGTGGATCTCGGCCCCTGGGGCCGGCCGCGGAGCGGGGGCCGCGTACGTCTATCGGCGCGACGAAGGCGAGTGGCGCGGAACCGACAAGGTCTTGGTGGAGAACGACACCGGCGACCGCTTCGCCACGGCCCTGGCCGTGGGCGCACGGGTTGCCGTGGCCGGCGCGGTGGGAGACGACTACGGCGCCGGCACGGCCGTCATCATCGAGCGAGGCGAGCGGGATTGGGCTGCGGTGTCGCGAGTCTGGAGCGAAGCCCAGACGCTGGATCCTCTCCTCGGCGGCACGATCGAGTGTTCGGACGGCAAAGCGGCCGTGTTCGATTGCTCGGAGGTGGACGTACTCTCGTTCCTGCCCGTTCGGGAGATCGGCGGCTCGCGAGGCGTGGAGCTCAACGACGTGTGGGGGTGGGTCGATCCAGAGACCGGTCGCGAGTACGCGCTCGTCGGCCGGATGGACGGGACCTCCTTCATCGACGTGACCGATGCCGCAAACCCGACGTACCTGGGCAATCTCCCCAAGCCCGAGAGGGCTCGGGCCAACGTCTGGCGTGACGTCAAGGTCTACGCCGATCACGCGTACGTCGTCGCCGATGGGGCGGGGGAGCACGGCATGCAGGTCTTCGACCTGCGCCAGCTGCGCGAGGTCACGGACGGGCCCGTCACGTTCGAAGAGACCGCTCACTATGACAGAATCCACAGCGCTCACAATATCGTGATC
The DNA here is from genome assembly GCA_039586035.1 of Gemmatimonadota bacterium. Taxonomy (GTDB): domain Bacteria; phylum Gemmatimonadota; class Gemmatimonadetes; order Longimicrobiales; family Gaopeijiaceae; genus JBDHHQ01. Next base: position 37,556 of record JBDHLD010000006.1, read on the forward strand.
AACGAGGACACGGGCTTCGCCTACTCCGTAGGCAGCAACGGCGGCGGCGACAGCTGCGGCGGCGGTCTTCACATGATCGACATCCGCTCGCCGTCCAATCCGGTGTTCGCCGGGTGCTTCTTCGACACCGAGACTGGGAACCAGGGGACGGGGTACAGTCACGATGCCCAGTGCGTGACCTACCACGGGCCCGACCCGGACTACCAGGGCAGGGAGATCTGCTTCGGAGCCAACGAGACGGCGTTGAGCATTGCCGACGTCACCGACAAGGCCGCACCCGTGGCGGTGGCAAGCGCCTCGTACCCGAACGTCGGGTACTCCCACCAGGGTTGGCTCGACGAGGAACACCGGTATCTCTACATGAACGACGAGCTCGACGAGTCCGCGGGCACCGTGGTGGGCACGCGGACGCTCGTGTGGGACGTGACCGATCTCGACGATCCCATCCTCGTGAAGGAGCACTTCGCGGAGAACGGCGCCACCGATCACAACCTGTACGTCAAGGGTGACTTGATGTACCAATCCAATTACCTGAGCGGCCTCCGGGTCCTGGACATCAGTGATCGAGAGAATCCTGTCGAGGTCGGGTATTTCGACACGGTGCCCTGGGGGGAGGATACGCCTCAGATGGACGGTTCGTGGAGCAACTATCCGTATTTCGAGAGCGGGACGATCGTGGTGACCAGCCAGCGGGAAGGCGTCTTCTTACTCCAGAAGCGGGAGCGGAATCTGCTCCCCTGACGGGGCAGCGTTCCGATTGGGTTCTATGAACGCGAACGGATCTTCCGCGCCGCTCCTGGCGGGCAGAGGCCGCGGCGCCGCGTCGTGGGTGGCGCTCCTGGCTCTCGCCGCCGGCGTCCCTCCGTCCCTTTCCAGCCAGGAGGGCCCTTACCTCTACGCCGCTGGACAGGGCGCCGCCACGGTATCGATCATCGACGTGGGGTCCTTGGAGGTGGTCGAGACGGTGGACTTGCGGACCCTCGGCTTCTCGGACAACGCGAAGCCTCATCACATCGTCGTCGAGGCGGACGGGTCCGCGTGGTACCTATCGCTCATCGGCGAGAACCGGGTGCTGAAGTTCGATCGAGACAACGCGCTCGTTGGACAGGTGGAGCTGGAAGTCCCGGGCATGCTGGCCATACACCCGAGCCAAGACCTGCTGTACGTGGGGCGCTCCATGAGCGCGGTGAACCCCCCGCGGCGAATCGGCATCGTGGACCGCTCGGACATGTCCAGCGACGAGCTCGACGTGCTCTTCCCGCGGCCCCACGCGCTCGCCGTCCGTCCCGAAGGCGACTTCGCCTATTCCGCCAGCCTCGCGGCCAACCAGATGGCGGCCATCGAGACCGCCACCGACGGCGTAACGCTGGCCGAGCTGGAGGGTGATACCCACACCCTGGTCCAGTTCGCGATCTCGCCGGACGGGCGCACGATGGTAGCCACCGGTCAGCTCACCGGCTTGCTCCTCATCTTCGACCTGGCCGATCCGGCCTCGCCCCGTCTCGTCGACACCATCGAAGTGGGCGCGCACCCCTGGCACCCGGTGTTCACGCCGGACGGGCGTCACGTGTACTTCGGCAACAAGCTCGCGAACACCGTCACGGTGATCGACGTCGAGGCGCGACGGGTGGCCGAAGTCGTCGAGGGCTACGGCATCTCGGAGCCCCATGGAAGCGCCGTATCTCCCGACGGCCGCTACGCGTTCGTCGCGAGCAACAACCTGGGCGGTGCCTACGCATCCGACGACGGGTCGACGCCGGGCACGGTTACGGTGATCGACACGTCCACCCACGAGATCGTCACGGTCATCGAGGTGGGAGAAAACGCGACTGGCCTGGGAATCCGGCCTCCGTCGTGAGCCGGTGGGGGAAGCGTGAGCCCGGGGCCGCGGCTCCGTCGACCCCGCGGCGGCTCTCGCCTGCAGCCGTTCGTCCCCCTCGACCGGTCTGGACCGCGGCTTCGTTCGTCACGGTGTCGCTTCCGGCGGCGCTCGTCGGGTGCGCCGCGTCGGCGGGTCTCGAGAGCCCCTCGCCTCCTCCCTCCCCGGAGACCGCCGAATGGGTGCGTCGCGTCGACGGTGCGGTCGCATTGGACGAGGACGGGGCACCGTTCGCGTTTCCGTTCCTCGGGGGTCTCAACGTGCCACGGCCCCAATTCGCGGACATCGACGCCGACGGCGACCTGGATCTGTTCGTCCAGGAGCGCACGAACGACCTCATGTTCCTCGAGAACGTAGGCTCCGCGACGGAAGCGGTCTTCGAATGGCGCACCGACCGGTTCATGGACCTCGATCTGGGGGAATGGAACCGCTTCACGGACCTGGACGCCGACGGTGACCTGGATCTCCTGGCCGAGGAACCGTTCAGCTACCTCCGGTACTATCGGAATATAGGAACCGCCGAGGCCCCGGCGTTCGCCTTGCTCCCGGACTCGGTGCGGGACGCGGAAGGGGAGCCCGTCTTCTCGGATCGGCAGAACATCCCCTCGATAACGGACGTCGACTGTGATGGCCTCCCGGACCTGTTCCTGGGACGCGTCGAGGGGACCGTCACGCGGTACGAGATGGAGCCGGGGACGGAGGCCGATCCCCGGTTCCGCTTCGTCACCGGCCGCTTCGAGGACATCGAGATCATCAACCAGCTCGGGAGCCTGCACGGGGCCAACAGCATGGCCTTCGCCGATCACGACCGCGACGGCGACCCGGACCTGTACTGGGGAGACTTCTTCGAGCCTGGCCTGCTGATCATCGAGAACCGGGGGTCGTGCGATGCCCCGGACCTGCGGAGCGCGCCCGGCCCGGTCCCCGCCACCGAGCCGATCTCCACCAGTGGTTTCAACGCTCCCATGCCCGCCGACATCGATGGCGACGGGGACCTGGACCTCTTCATCGGAGTGCTCGGCGGGGCCTTCAACCCCAACCGCACCGCCTCCGACAACTTCCACCTGTACGAGCGCCTTCCGGACGGCACCGTCGAGCTGCGCACGACTCGGTACCTCGACGGCATCGACGTGGGGAGCGAGTCCCTCACCGTCCTGCACGACCTGGACGCCGACGGGGACCTGGACCTCCTGATTTCCAACAAGATCGACGGGCACGATCTTGGGCGGGGCAGCCTCTACCGCTTCACCAACGTGGGGTCCCCTGAAGAGCCGAGGTTCCGCGCAGCCGGCACCCTCGACGTCGGCCGGGAGTATCACATGGCGCCGGCGTTCGGCGACCTGGACGGCGACGGCGACGACGACCTGCTCCTGGGCACCTGGAACAAGGGCGTCGCCCTGCTCTGGAACGTCGGCACGTCCGAGGCTCCGAGCTTCTCCGTCGCCGACTCGCAGTTCATCGAGCTCACCCGAGGTAGCAACACCACGCCCACGCTCGGCGATCTCGACGCCGACGGGGACCTCGACCTCTTCATCGGCGAGGCCTCGGGTACCCTGAACTACTACCGAAACGAGGGGTCGGGCGTCGAACCGCGGTTCCAGCTGGTGAGCGATGAGTACGGCGGCTTCGATGTGGGCCGGCGGAGCGCCCCCACGCTGGTGGACACGGACGGAGACGGGGACCTGGATCTGGTCGTGGGACGAGAGACGGGAGGTGTCTCGCTCTTCCGCAACGTAGGCACGAGGACGGTTCCGCGGTTCGTCGAGGACGAGCCTCCGGACCTTCCCCTCTGGTCCTTCGCGACGCCTTCGTTCGGTGATCTGGACGGAGACGGTGACCTGGACCTGCTGTCCGGGTCGGGAGCCGGTGGGGCGCTTTACCTGGAGGCGCGGTAGTGCCCACGGTCCCGGGTTCCCGTGGGCCCTTTCTCGGCCGTTGGCGTGCCTGTCCCCCCCCTCGGGCCCACGACCCGCAGGAACTCCTGCCCGACTTGCGCGTTCCCCGAAAGGACGCGTGATTGCGGGTCGTCCGATCCGATCGAACCCAAACCCGATGGGAGCCGCAGCTTGTCGACCCCGCGCCGCGTGGTTCTGGGCGTCGCCCTGGTCTTGGGCGGCATTCTGGCCCTGGCCTGGCTGTCCACCGAGAGAGGTGCTCCGACGCTGGGGCCCGTGGATGGCCACGACCTACCAAAGACCGACCTGGAGCGGGTGGCGGTGGGGACCGAGGCGCCGGACTTCACCTTGCGGGCGTTCCCGGAGGGAACGGTCACCCTGTCCGACTACCGGGGCCAGAAGGACGTGGTCCTCGTCTTCTACAGGGGACACTGGTGACCGTGGTGCGCCCGTCAGTTCGGTGAACTGAGCGACTTGTTGACGCCCCAGCAGCGCGAGGACACAGAGATCGTTGCCATCTCCATCGACGACCGGGAGCGTCAGCAGATGACGATCGACCGCGTCCGTGAAGAGCACGGCATCGAGATCGACTATGTGCTGCTCACCGATACCGATCATCGAGTCATCGATCGGTACGGCCTCTTCAATCCCGACGAGCCGAAGCATCGTCCGGTTCCCCATCCGGCCGTCTATGTCATTGACAACGACGGCATGGTCCGCTGGAAGTTCGTCGAGGTGAACTACCGGGTCAGAGCGGAGAACGCGGACATCTTGGCAGCCCTGGCGGAGCTGTAGCGTCCGGAGCCGTCCCCACGATTTCGCCGTGTGGCCTCGGCGATCGCGCCACGCCTCCGAAGATCCCTGAGCAACCTTGACTCGCCTGGCCGCATCTACACGTGTAGTCGCTCGAAGGGCCGTGTGCCGGGAAACGGGTCGAGCGTGCCGGACAGGCCCACGTTCACCGACGCATGCGCGACCGTGCCGAGGCAAGCCTGGTTCGCAGCGGCTGACTCGAGCGGCAGCAGCGCCTCCCGAGCCTGCCGCCCGGCTCGAGACTGGGAAGACACCTGACCGTGAGGACCGAAATGAGCCGACGCTGGGGAGGGATTCCGGGAACTTTGACGCTCACCGCCCTGAGTCTCCTGGGCACCACGGCCTGCGGGGCGCCGGGGGAAGGCGCGGACGAGCCGCCGGCCAGGGGCGCCGGAACGGGCCAAGGCGCTGGTGAGATCGAGCTGATCGAGCCCGCTCGCGCGTTCCCCGAGTCCTACAGCTACATCCAGACCATCCGCGAGCTTCCGGACGGGCGGGTGATGTGGGCCGACCCACTGGGGCAGGCGCTGGTCGTAGCCGACCTCGACGCCGAGCGGGCTGACACGCTGGGCCGAGTCGGGCAGGGCCCGGAGGAGTACCGTCAACCCGACGCCGTGTGGCCGCTACCGGGCGACTCCACCCTTCTCGTCGACCTGGGGAACGGTCGACTCACGGCGATCGGTCCCGATGGCACCTTCGGCGAGACCTGGCCAATCGGGCAGGGGCAGCCCGGCGCCGGCATGGTGATCGCGCTTCCCGTGGCCGTCGATGATCAGGGCAGGCTCTACATCCAGGGTCGCTTCGGGCCCGCACCCGGCGGTCAGCTACCGGACTCCGCCCCGGTCCTCCGGTTCGACCGGGGTACCGGGGCGGTGGACACCGTGGCCACGGTCAAGCTCGAGGAGCGGACGATGGATCGGAGCGGCGGGCCTGGGAACCAACGGGTCTCCATCGGCGTGGTGCCGCTGTCGCCCGCCGACGCCTGGGGCGTCGCACTCGACGGGCGGATCGCCGTCGCCCGTTCGGGGGATTACCACCTGGAGTGGCTCACACCCGACGGATCGTCCGTTGCGGGGTCGTCTGTGGACGTCGAGGAGGTGGCCATCGGACAGGCCGAAAAGGAGGAGTGGGACCGGGAGCGCTCGCTCTCCGGTGGAGGCCTCTCGATCGGGCTCACCATGACCGACGGAGTGGCGCAGATGAGCTTCAGCCGCGGGGGCAACATGCGCCTGGCGGGTGGGGACGAAGACGAGGACAGCGGGCTCGACCGGTACGATTGGCCCGACCGGAAGCCCCCCTTCTATGACGCGAGAATCCTGGTGGATGATGCCGGCCGGGCGTGGGTTCGGCGGCACGTGGAGGCCGGGGAGCGGCCTACCTTCGACGTCTTCGACGACGACGCGGAGCGGGTGGCCACCGTGCGACTCCCCTTGGGCAGACGGATCGTGGGCTTCGGCCCCAACGGGTTGTACGTCGTGAATGTCGATGAATTCGATCTGAACTACCTCGAACGCTACGACATGCCAGCCCTGTAGTGGTTGGCTCGGGCACCGGACGGATTGGGCCCGCGCCCCCGGTCCGCCCGGTGCCGGGCCAACCCGCGATGTCGGGCCCCACCCAGCTCAAAACACCTCTTCTTCGAGGAGGGCCAGGTCGCGGGTGGCCTCAGCCAGACGCACGAACTCGTGTCGGTAGCCGTGTGGATCTCTCCCCAGCGCGCCACGTGCCAACGAAATCACGTCGTCGAGGGCGAAGTCGCCGCAGTGCTCCGAGTCCCTGAGGATCATCCCGAAGGCGGCCACCGCACTGGCGAAGCGTAGGTCGAGGGATGCTTCTCCCGGCCGCTCCACGACTACCTGGGTCAGCAGTCGGCTGTCGCGGCCCGTGGGCTCCTTGTAACGCACCTTGACGAACATGAGCTCATCCGAGTCCATGCGGCGCCCGGGTTCGTCGCCGGGCTGGTACCGGAGAGGGTCGACCGATCCGATCTGGACCTCCGTCTCGGCGCCCACCGGAACCAGCTCGTAGAGCGCCGTAACGGAATGGCCGGCGCCGAGTTCTCCCGCGTCTTTGCGGTCGTCGTTGAAGTCCTCGTCCGCCAACAGCCGGTTCTCGTATCCGATCAGTCGGTACGCCCGGACCCTCGCCGGGTTGAACTCGACCTGGAGCTTCACGTCCTTGGCGAGGGTCAGCAGGGTGCCGCCCATCTCCGTCACGAGCTGCTTGCGCGCCTCCAGGACGCCGTCGATGTAGGCGTAGTTTCCGTTCCCGTGGTCGGCGAGGGCCTCCATCTTCGAGTCCTTCAGATTTCCGGTCCCGAATCCGAGCACCGACAGGAAGGTCCCCTCTTCCCGCCTGGCCTCGACCAGGCGGGTCATTTCGGCGTCCGAGGACGGACCGACGTTGAAATCGCCGTCCGTGGCCAGGACGACCCGATTGTTCCCGCCGTCGACGTGGTTGTCCCGGGCCACCGCGTAGGCCAGCTGGAGGCCCGCTCCGCCGGCGGTCGATCCGCCGGCCTCCAACCCCTCGATCGCGTCCAGGATGGTTTGCTTCTCGTCCCCCGTGGTCGACGGAAGCACCAGGCCAGCGGCGCCCGCGTACACGACGATGGCCACCCGGTCCTCCGGACGCAGCTGTCCGACCAGCAGTCTCATGGCCGACTTGAGAAGCGGAAGCTTGTCGGGCGATTGCATGGAGCCCGACACGTCCAGGAGGAAGACGAGATTGTTCGGTGGAAGGTCCTCCGCGTCGATCCGTTCCGCCTGGACACCGATGCGAACGAGTCGATGGGCAGGTTGCCACGGCGCGGGCGCCACCTCGGTCGTGACCGTGAACGGGTCCGCTCCGTCCGCCGTGGCGTAGTCGTACGGGAAGTAGTTCACCATCTCCTCGATGCGAACCGCGTCCCTGGGGGGACGTCGGCCCTCGTTGATGAACCTGCGCACGTTGGAGTAGGAGGCCCGGTCCACGTCGATGCTGAAGGTGGAAAGAGGGGACGCTGCAACCGGCCGGAAGCCGTTCTCGCTGATGAGCTCGTAGGACTCGGTATTGAAGGATGGATTGTACCGGCCGGGGAGAGAGCGCCGCGCCAGAGACGGGGTCAAGACCGACACCGCGTCGGCTGCGACCCGCACTCCGGGCACGCTTTCGGAGAGCTTGGTGAGAATCTCGCCGACCGACCTCTCCTCCTCGGGTTCCTGCCGAATCGAGCTCAACGCGAAGTCCAGGGTCGGGTGGGACCCGTCGACCCGCACCGTTGCCGTGCTCGGGGCATAGCCCGGGTGTTCCGCCCGAAGGGTGAGCACGCGACCCGACCAGGCCTCCGGGAGCACGACGCCGTAACCTCCACCCCGGTCGGTCCTTGCCACGAGGCGGGTTCCCGAAACCGACACGACGGCCTCGCGCAGGGGCCGGCCCGTGCCGGCGTCGGTCACCCTGCCGGTGAGCGATATCTCGGCGTGAGGCGCGTCGCTCCCCGGGGGCATCGGCGCCCGGGTGGGGTCAGCCGGTTGCGGCTCCAGAGTCCGAACCGGCAGCTCCGGTGCGGTCGTGAGCGACGATGGCGTCGCCGAGGCCGGGTCCCGGATGACCGTCGGCAGCTCCGCGACACGCGGGCCACTCGGAACCGAAGACGTGGCGAAGGCGGCGCCGACGATCAGGAGTAGAACGGGGGCCCTCATGAGGTCCTCCCTCCGTCTGTGGTCAGGGTCTTCCTGGTCGTAGTCACCAGGCTCACATGGAGGGGGACGTCCGAGGGAGGAGGTCTTGCACACCGCAGGGCTCATGGAGCGCCCGCCACGAAAAGACCCCCAGACCGCCTGGAACTGCCAGACGGCCCGGGGGGGCAGTGAACCAGACCACCCCGCCGTGGCTGGCCACCACCTTTGGTCTTCCTCGCTCGAAGAACCGGTTGCACCGGCACCTCGGCTTCGACACGGACAAACTTCGCGGGTTGCACAAATAATGTCAATAGTTTTGTATTACAAAGGTTGTACGTCGTGAACATGGGGTCAGCCGAACGAACGTGGTGGCGGGCCGGAGTCCGGGCGTGGCTCTGGCTGCCAGCCGACTGCAGGAGAGGGCGTTACCTGTCAGCGTCGAGGACAGCGAGCGTGGCGGCAGGAGACAGCGGGTGTAGCGGCAGGGGGCAGCGGGCGTGCCAACACGAACAGGGGGAGAGTCGGAATGAGCACTCCGGGCGGACGGACGGGGGTCTTGGCCCAGCGCGTCGGTTATGACCTCTCGCTGGTCACCGCCCTCCAGTCTGAGCCGGACCCGCTAGCCTGCCCGCCCCGACCGGTTCGCGGCCGAAGAGGTCGAGACGAGCCGCGGATCCTCGAGGACCGGGGCCAGCACCGCCAGGAGCCCGAAGACGACCATGATGTTCGTGACGAGGAAGAACGTGGCTTCTTCGACGGGAAGGCCCAGCGGAGCGGCGCCCAACGTATAGCGGTCGGAAATGGTCCACGTGCCGGCGTCGATCGCCGTCCGATCAGCGAACCAGAGGTAGAAGGTCGGAAGCAGGATCGATGGCAAGGCCGCCGCTCGAAAGCGGACGATGAGAGGGCCGCAGTACAGCCAGAGGAGAAGAAGAATCGGGGCGCTCCAGATCAGAATCAGGCCCATGTACCTACCCGAGTCCGAGGACAACAGGAGGGCGCCCTCGGCGCCCATCGCCAACCAGGGGATGGTGCCCCAGAACCTCATGCGAGCCGACCTGGAAACTTCCGCAGGAGGCTGGCCGGACTCCAGGAGACGGACAAGGAAGACGTACAGGATCATGCCCGTGAGAAGAGGCTGCAGGACGAAGAACGCGTACTCTTCGATGGGCACCCATCCGATCGTGCCCAGGACCCGTCCCTCGCCGTAGCCCCAGATCTCGTTCGCCACGAGGTAGTTGTCCCAGGGGGTCGTGTACACCAGGGCGATGAGCGGAATGACGATCAACCCGAGACGGGCCCTGGGGCCCAGGGCCGCGAAGGCCCGGGGCAGACGGGTCGACAGAATCGCCAGGGGCGGCAGCAGGAAGAGCAGGTGAAACTGCAGGTAGGTCATGGGTGTCCGGATCGTACGGGACCGATTGACAGGCGCGTGGGCCCCAGGGACTATTCCCGCTCCCTATAGGCCCGCTCGTCGGAACGAGGAGCCAAAATGTTCGATCATGCCCCGTGCCGCGACTCCCTCGAGGGCGCATCGGTGTTGGATGCGGTGCCCCGCTTGACCGTTGTCGATGCATCGACAACGGCGCAGCGGCGGGCCATGGGCTCGGAAGAGGGGCGTGCGTTGGACATCGCGCAGGCCGAGGTTCCCGCCTGATGCCCCCTGACCACTCGCGTCCGCTGGAAGGGAAGACCGCCCTGGTCACGGGTGGCGGCAGGCGTTTGGGTAAGGCCATCTCACTGGCTCTGGGTGGAGCCGGGGCCGCCGTCATCGTCCACTACAACCGCTCGGCGGCCGAAGCCGCCGAGGTCTGTGGGGCGTTGGAGGGCATGGGGGGCCGGGCGCGCTCGCTGCAGGCGGACCTGTCCAACCCCGATGCGCTCGAGGGCCTGGTCGCCGAGGCGTGGGGTGGGTCGGGCGCGGTGGACCTGCTCGTCAACAACGCGTCGATCTTTCCCGCGGGGCGATTGTATGACATGACGTTCGACGGCGTGATGACCAACATGGCGGTAAACGCCTGGGCGCCCTTCTCGCTCACCCGAGCCCTGTGGTTGCGGGCGGAAGGCGCGGAGCGCCGGGCGGCCGTCGTCAACCTGCTGGACAGCCGGCTGGTCGGTGGGGACCCCCTTCACGCCGCGTACTTCGTCAGTAAGTCCGCACTCGCCCAGCTCACGACGGCCTCGGCTCTGGAATTCGCGCCGGTGATGCGGGTCAACGCGGTGGCTCCCGGTCCCATCCTCGCCCCCGAAGACAAGACGGAGGAGTACCTGCGCCAGCAGCTCGACCGGCTGCCGTTACGGCGTTGGGGCGGGACCGACGCTATCGCCGACGCCGTACTCTACCTTGCCGCGGCGGACTTCGTGACCGGCCAGACGATCTTCGTCGATGGCGGGCAGCACCTTCGACCCTGGGGCTGAGCATGACCGACCGAGTCCATATCACGGACCTCCACGTTCGCTGCGTCATCGGAGCGAATGATTGGGAGCGCAAGGTCCAGCAGGACGTTTTGATCAACATCGAGCTGCGGACGGATGTGCGGCAGGCGGCCGCGAGCGACGACCTCGCCGACGCCGTGGACTACCGCTCGTTGACGAAGAAGGTCATCGCCATGGTGGAGTCGTCAGGCTACCACCTGGTGGAGGCGCTGGCCGGCGCCATCGCCGCGCTCTGCCTCGACGATCAACGGGTGCGTTCGGCCGTGGTCCGCGTGGAGAAGCCCGGGGCGCTCCGGTTCGCGAAGACCGTCGGCGTGGAGATCGAGCGCGCGCGGGATGACTGAGGATCCGACGGACGGCGAGCGAGCGGGCCACGTTCACGCGTTCGTGGGCGTCGGCTCGAACATCCGGCCTGACGAGAACGTGGTCCGGGCGGTGGCGCTGCTGGCAAAACGCGCCCGTCTACGAGGCGTTTCAACGTTCTACCGCACTTCTCCCGTAGGGGCGGAGGGTACCGACTACTTCTACAACGGCGTTCTTGAAATCGTGGTCGAGGGAGACCTGGGCGTGGTAAGACGCCTCCTCGCCGATGTGGAAGACGCGCTGGGCAGAGTCCGGACGGCAGATGCGAACGCTCCGCGGGTGATCGACCTCGATCTGCTGACCTGTCGAGAACCCGTGGCCAGCGATGCGGCCGGAGGCGTTCATCGCGACGTCACCCGCCGGGGATTCGTGGCTCTGCCACTCCTCGAGCTGGCACCGGAGCTGATCCTGGAAGACAGCGGCCGCTCGTTGGCCGAAGTAGCGCGGGAATTCGAGGCGCCGCCCGGTCATCCCCTACCGGAGCTCAGCCGCCGGCTGCGCTCCCTCGCTCGGTAGTCGGGTCCCCTCCGTTGCGCGCCGTCCGTATCTGGGCCAGCTGACCCCGAATGGCGTCCATGGACCGGTCCACGATGGCCTGGGCCGTTTCCCGGGATCGGTCGCCCTCGAGGAGGTCCGAGTAGTCCACGGGCGGACCGTAGGACACGTAGATGCGCTTGAAGAGCCGCGGCCATGAGCTGCCGATGGGTAGCACGTCCTGCATGCCGTCGATGGCTACGGGGATGACGCGCGGCTGCGTACCCATGATCACGAAGCCGGCGCCCGGCCGACCCTTGCCGACGTCGGCGCTCCGGGAGCGAGTTCCCTCGGGGAAGAGGGTCAGCACGCCGCCTGGGAGCACCTCCATCATTCGATTGAGGGCGTTCAGGTCCCGGCGTCCCTGGCGAACCGGGATGCAACGCCAGTGCTTGGACATCCACCGGAGGATCTTGTTCCGGAAGAAGTTCTCCTCGGCCGCCAGGTGCCACGGGATCAGGTGGGGCTTGAGCCAGGACTTGGGATAGAAGGCGAACATGGCAACCGGGAAGCTGTCGATCATCGACTGGTGGTTCGAGAGCAAGAGCGTATTCCGGTACTCTCCGATGTTCTCCTTACCGATCACCTTGGTGCGATTGAGGACCTTGAAGTAGATCCACAGGAGGCTGACCGAGACGTTGGTGAAGACATAGCTCGTCACGCCCCAAAGCATTCGACCCAGGCCGGGCCTGGGCAGCCAATGGAGTGTGCTGCTTGCGTGGGCCCGATGACTCACGGGCGTCTCGTCGGTGAGAACTGCTTCGTGCGGCTCGTTCACGGCAGGGACAATCATGCCGCTTCGGGCCTGACCGTGCAACCGCCCGTTCGCCCCGCAAGGACGGCGGGACTGGAATTCCCGAAGCGAGTGGGATAACTCGAGAGGCCGGGCCAGGCCCGGTCTCGGTACGTCCGCCCGTCAAGAACGTGGAGTCTTCGTGGCACTGGTGTTTTCGCAGCGCGACCGCGCCCTGATCGAAGGAGAGCTGGGCCCGGCGGGGGCCATGTCGATGCGTATTCTCGTGCGCATGGCCCGAATCCAGGGCGCAACCAGGTTCCTCGACATCACCGGTGCGCACATCGATTCGGCCCTCTACATGGGTGACGCGACGCTCGAGTACGCAGAGCGTCTGGCCGACCTGGGCGCGGCCGTGGTCGTGCCGACCACTCTGAACGTGGCGGGCGTCGATCCGCACGGCTGGGAGCGATGGGCGGTCCCACCGGAGTGGGCCGCCAAGGCACGAAGGCAGATGGACGCCTACCAGCGTATGGGCTGCGCGCCGACGTGGACCTGCGCGCCGTATCAGACCGAGCGTCGCCCCGGCTTCGGTGAGCAAGTGGCTTGGGGCGAGTCGTCCGCCATCGTATTCGCCAACTCGGTCCTGGGCGCGCGCACGGAGCGCTACCCCGACCTGCTGGACATCTGCGCAGCGGTGACGGGCCGGGTGCCGGCCGTCGGCCTGCATCTGGACGAGAATCGGGCGGGTCAGATCCGGGTCGTCCTTCGCGACGTGCCCCTGGAGGTGCAGGCACACGAGAGCTTCTATCCGGTCTTCGGCCACTGGGTGGGGAGCAGGGTCGGCAGCCGCGTCCCGGTCATCTCGGGCCTGGCTGTCGCGCCCGACGAAGACGAGCTCAAGGCCATGGGCGCCGCCATGGCCTCTTCCGGCGCCGTCGCGCTGTTCCATCTCGTGGGCGTCACGCCCGAGGCCTCCACCGAAGCGGAAGCGTTCCACGGGCGTTCACCGGAAGAAGAGATCGTGGCCGATCTGGACAGCCTGCGGGCTGCCCGTCGCGACTTGCACACCGCCCAGGGCGAGAGCCTCGACATGGTGGTGTTGGGCAGCCCCCATTTCTCTCTGGCCGAGTTCAGGCGGCTGATTCCCATGCTGGAGGGCCGTCAGGCCCATGAGACGGTTCGCTTCCTCGTGACCTGCGGGCGAGGGGTGAAGCTGCTGGCTCGCGAAGCCGGCCTCCTGGAACCCCTGGAGCGGTTCGGTGGAGAGGTCACGGTCGACACGTGCATCCTGACCACACCCATGCTGGGTGAGGACATCCGTGTCATCATGACCAACTCCGCGAAGTACGCCTACTACGCTCCCGGCCTCCTCGGCACGACGGTCGCCTTCGGTAGCCTGGAGGATTGTGTGGCGTCGGCTGAGGCCGGGCGCGTGATCCGTCGGGAGGGCCCATGGGGAGGGTGATCGAGGGCCGCGTCCTGGTGGCGGGCGAGGCGGCAGGAGAGCTTCTCGTCGCCACGGAGCCGTTGAGCTTTTGGGGAGGGTACGACCCCGCCACGGGAGAGATCATCGACCGACGCCACCCGCTGGCGGGTCAGGTCGCTCGCGGTCGGGTCCTCGCGCTGCCGGCTACCAAAGGGTCGAGCACGACCACGGCCATCCTCCTCGAAGCGATCCGCCAGGGGCACGCCCCCGCAGCAATCGTGACGGCCCAGACCGACAGCTTCCTTGCCCTGGCCAGCGTCGTGGCCGAAGAGATGTACGGGACGCCGATACCACTGGTGGAGCTGACCCCGGCCGAGTTCGGCCGACTGCGGTCGGGCGTCGCTGCCAGGATCGAGCCCGATGGCAAGGTGATCCTTGCCGGCTGAATCCGAGCGGCTAGGAGCCGGACTCGGGGCCCGGCTCGGGGTCCAGGGCGTCAGGCTCTGAGCGCCGGTCGTGGTCGCGCCGGCGATGGCCCTCCATGGTCCGGTCCCTCACATGACGGCCGCCGGCGCGGCGGCGGTCCGGAGCATGGCGCCGGTTCGGGGGCCACCCGGGGGGAACGAATCTGTCCTCCTCCCCGAGTGCCTGCGCGGGGGCGGTCTCGGCCTCGGGCCCGACGAGGAATCGCTTGAGGGACCAGCGCATCACCTCGCCGGAGTGCTCGATCGACTCCCCACACGACGTGCAAACGAGCTGATACGCCTCTGGCTCTCCGCCGAAGTCGTGTTTTTCCCAGCCCATGAAGAGTCGCTTGCGAAAGGGCATCGGCAGCAACTGGACCTCATGATCGCCACCGCCTGCGCAACGCCAATGAGAGAACGCGATGTCCCCCCGCGCGTAGTGAAGGAGGGGATCGAAGCGATCGAACTCGGTGAAGATGTGGGTCGTGTCCACGATAACGATCATGCGCTACCACCCCTCGCCGATGGCCCCGCCGGGTCCGCGGGGAGTCGGGAACCCTGGTCGCAAAAAAAGATGGCGTCCCGATCTCTGGTGAATCAAGCTTTTCGAGCCCATCGAGGGCCCAGCCGGACCAGGACCGACCGGATTGCGGGGTAGTCGAAACGGTCTGGGCCCGGTTTCCGTAGAGACATATGTAGGATGATGATCGGCCTTACATTAGGATGTGAAGGCCGGGATGTACATCAGGAAGGATCACTCCCCTCGGAGGATGACCGATGTCGCTCATTGGACTCGGGATCGCGGGCGCTGCCAGCGTCTTCGGTCACATCAAGACACGCGAATACGTGCGGCGTCGGCTACGCTTCACGAGTATCATCGAGAAGCCGGGAATCGGGTTGGCCGCCGGTGCCCTGACTACGGTGGCGGTCGCGGCCCTGCCCATCGTGGGGATTCCCACGGGTTTGATCCTGGGTGCGGGCGTCGGCACCGGCGTGGCCTTCGGCGCGAAGGACGCCAAGACCCGCCGCCTGGAAGACTGATCTCCCCCGTCGTCGTCAGGGGTGGCAGCTTTCCACCTCGGGCGCTGCGTTCACGCCGCCCCCCGGTCCCCGTGGACCGGGGGGCGTTGTCATGTCGAGTCTCTGCCGCTCCCCCTCGTCAGAATTCGGCCGCATCCCACGTTCCCGGTGTGAGGGGAGGGAACTCTGACGCAACCGGAAGGGGAAGGGATGAAGCGACGACGACTGCGGGGCCTACGATTCTCGGTGCTCGGGGGGTTGGCCGTCGCCACGGCAGCCTGCCATCACGTGATCATCGACGGGGGCCTCGAGCCCACCGAAACGAGGTACGACGAGGAGTGGAATCTCGCGTTCGCCGCGGCTATCTACCCCGCGCAGGTGGACGCCAACGACCGCTGTGGGGGTCACTTCTCGAGAGTGGAGACGCGGCAGAGCTTCCTGAACTTCATCGTGGCGGCTTGGACGGTCGGGTGGATCAGCCCGATGCAGGCACGGTTCGACTGCGGCACACCCGCCGGCGGCAACGCGGATGCGGAGGCGCCGGCAGGAAAGGACCGCACTGAAGGGCGGGTCGAGGTTGCGTGGAAGGAGGCGAACCGTGCGCGCTGACAGAGGACTCCTGGCGATTCTTCCACTCATGGCCATGGGCCTGCTGACCACCGGCTGCTTTCACTCGGTCATCGATACGGGCCTCCAGCCCGGACCTGTAGGCTACGAAGAGGAATGGGAGACCGCCTGGCTCATCGGGGCGGTGCCCGCTCGGGTGGATGCCACGGAAGCGTGCCGCGGGCCGTGGGCGCGGGTCGAGACCCAGCAGTCCTTCCTGAACGGCATCGTCACCGTGCTGACCCTGGGGATCTACTCGCCTCATCAGGTCGAGGTGACGTGTGCCCGTAGCGGGGCCAGAGCCTCGGCGCAGGAGGAAGACGGGTCCGCTCGCCGCTGAGGGGCAGGCGGTGCGGCTTGAGATCACGGTGCCATTCAACCATATTCCCATATGAGCATGTAGCTCAGCGTACCGAGGTAGACACGTGGGAAGCAAGGAACTGACACCGAAGCTCCTGGGCCTCATCGCCGAACGGTTCCGGATTCTCTCCGAGCCCGCTCGCCTTCAGCTCATGAACGTCCTGCGGGACGGCGAGCGTACGGTGTCGGAGCTGGTAGAGGCCACGTCCCTGGGGCAGGCCAATGCGTCCAAGCACCTCCAGCTCCTGAAGGCCCACGGCTTCGTGGACCGGCGTAAGGAGGGTCTGTTCGTGTACTACCGCATTGCCGACCCGGAGGTGTTCCGTCTCTGTGATCTCATGTGCGATCACCTGGAGCGGCACTCGCAGGCCCGGCAGGAGCTCTTCACGACACCCTGAACGCCCCGCCGTGCGGCTGTGGCGATCCAGTCAATGAGCCGTAGCCCCGCTGCAAGTGTGACAGACGAGATCCGGCCCGGCTCCCCGTGAGGGAGCCGGGCCGTCTTCGTCTGTCTTCCGGGCCTGCCACCTGCCCCGCAAGGCTCGTCTACGCTCGTCCCTTGAGCATCAGGTTCCAGTACAGCCAGGGAAGCCCATACCGCTTGAGGAGGTACATGCTGTACCGCTCTTTGCCCGTATCGATCAGCGGGATGGAGGGCGTCGGCGTGTTGTTGTAGTCGAACTCGGCCAGCAGCATGCGGTTGTGCGCCGTGATCAGCGGGCAGGACCCGTAGCCGTCGTACGAAGCCGTTGGCTCGCGGCCAGCCATCACCGCCAGCAGGTTCTCGACGAGGACCGGTGCCTGCTTGCGGACCGCTGCCCCCGTCTTGGCGTTGGGCGTGTCGGTCGCGTCACCCAGCGCGAAGACCTCCGGGTAGCGGGTGTGCTGCAGCGTGTGCTTGTCGACGCTCACGAATCCGTATGGACCTTCCCCCGCGAGCGGGCTCGTCTTGATGAAGTCGGGGGCGCTCTGCGGGGGCGTGACGTGCATGATGTCGTAGTGCATCGTCTCGTACGTGACGTCCTCGCTGTCCTCCCGCGTGACCCGGAAGACCGCCTCACGCTTGTCAGGGCGGACTTCGCAGAGGTCGTGCCGGTGCTGTGCATCGATGCCATACCGCTCGACCACGCCGAGCAAGACCGTCTTGAACGGCTCAACACCGAAGATCACCTTGCCGGCGTTGCCGAAAACGATGTGGCTCCGTTCCAGCATCCCCTTCCGTTTGAAGAGGTCGGCCGCGAGGTACATGATCTTCTGAGGCGCGCCCCCACACTTGAGGGGCGTGCCGGGGCTCGTGAATATCGCCTTGCCACCGTTGAAGTCGTTCAGCATGCGGAACGTCTTCGGCGCCAGCTTCGCATCGTAGTTGCTGGAGACGAAATCGGTCTGCAGCGCCTCGGGCAAGCCGGGGATCTTGTCCCAGTCGAGCTGGATCCCGGGAGCCGCGACCAGGAAGTCATAGCCGATCTTCTGGCCGTCTTCAGCGGTAACGGTCCTGGAATCGGCATCGATCTCGGCGGCTCGGGCCTTGATCCAGTGCGCGTCCTTCGGCATGACCCGCGCCTCCGGGCGCACCGTCTCCCGGATGTCCACGATCCCGCCGCCCACCAGCGTCCAGAGGGGCTGGTACCAGTGCTGCTCGGAGGGCTCGAGAATCGCGATGTCGGTCA
This sequence comes from Gemmatimonadota bacterium, assembly GCA_039586035.1. Classification (GTDB taxonomy): domain Bacteria; phylum Gemmatimonadota; class Gemmatimonadetes; order Longimicrobiales; family Gaopeijiaceae; genus JBDHHQ01. Next base: position 55,420 of record JBDHLD010000006.1, read on the forward strand.
CGCCGGCGCGACGCAGGCGAGCGGCCACGGTGATCCCGGCAGTGCCTCCGCCGATGATGACCACGCGGTGATGGGGTCGTGACCCAGAGGTGGCGGCCGGGCCTTGTGCCGCGGGGGCAGTCGTGGGCGACGTCATATCAGCCTCCATACGGGCGTGTCGGTGCTTAATCAACTTTGTAGTAATGTAGTTATGTACTTCCGCCTCACAAGAAGGGCATATCCCCAGGCGCGCGTAGGGGACCTCACCACAGCGTGTAGTCGGAATCCTTCTTGACAGGACCTAGCGTATCACTACATTCGCATTCAGTTGATTAATTCAACTGGAGAAATCTCATGATCGAGCTCATATCACAACCGTGGCCTTGGTACGTCGCCGGGATCCTGATCGGCCTGGTGGTGCCGTTGCTGCTCCTGGCCGGCGGCGAGTTCGGCATCTCGTCGAACCTCCGGCACATCTGCGCGGCGGCCCTTCCCACGAAGGCGTCGTTCTTCCAATACGACTGGAAATCCAAGGGCCTGTGGAACCTGACGTTCGCCCTCGGGATCATCATCGGCGGCTTCATTGCGGGGACCTTCCTCGCCTCGCCAGATCCCGTGGTGGGCATCTCCGCGGCCACTGTGGCCGACCTTCAGGCCATCGGTGTCGAGCAGTCTGAAGGCCTGGCCCCCGCTGCGATTTTCAGCTGGCAGGGGCTCTTCACGCTCCCCGGCTTCATCATGATCGTGGTCGGCGGCTTTCTGGTCGGCTTCGGGACGCGCTATGCCGGGGGATGCACGTCCGGCCACGCGATTTCGGGCCTGGCCAATCTGCAACTCCCCTCCCTCATCGCGGTGATCGGGTTCTTCGCCGGCGGCTTGCTGGCGACGCACCTGATTCTGCCCTTGCTCTTCTGAAGGGGGGACGAACATGAGCACACAGACAACGACTCAGGCGAGCGGGCAGGCGCCCTCCTCCCAGCAGCGCTCGCTCAGCGGCGCGGGATTGCTGGTGTACCTGCTCATCGGCATCTACTTCGGCATCGTCCTTACGAAGTCGGAGGTCGTGTCGTGGTACCGCATCCAGGAGATGTTCCGGTTCCAGGACTTCCACATGTACGGGATCATCGGTGTAGCCGTATTCGTGGCAATGATCTCGGTGGCCGTCATCAAGGCACGACACGTCCGCACGGTCAAGGGCCAGGAGATCGTGCTCGCGCCGAAACAGCTCGACAAGGGCGCCTACCGCTATTGGATCGGCGGCACCATCTTCGGGTTGGGGTGGGCGCTGACCGGTGCGTGCCCGGGGCCGCTGTTCGCGCTGGTCGGCAACGGGCTGACGGTCATGTTGGTGACGATCGCCAGCGCGGTGGCGGGGACCTGGCTCTACGGTGTCCTGAGGCCCCGGCTCCCGCACTGATCACCGACCGCGAGAACGAACAGGCAGGATCCGACTTTGGCGGCGCGTGAGCCGCCCGACCCTGGAGGCGACGATGCTCTTCCGACAAATCGAGGACAACAAGCTGGCACAGTACGCCTACCTGGTCGGATGCCAGAAGACCAAGGAGGCCCTGATCATCGATCCCGAGCGGGACGTTGACCGCTATGTGGACATGGCCGCGGCAGCGGGCCTCGAGATCGTGGCCGTGGCGGAGACCCACATCCACGCGGACTTCCTTTCGGGAGCTCGGGAGCTTGCCGAGCAGCACGGCGTCCGTCTTTACCTGTCGAAGGAGGGCGGCCCGGACTGGCAGTCGTTCTGGGCTCAGGACAGCGACTACGACGTCCACTTCCTGGCTGACGGCGACACGTTCAAGGTGGGCAACATCGAGGTGAAAGCGCTGCACACGCCGGGTCATACCCCCGAGCACATGAGCTTCATGATCACCGATCTCGGTGGCGGCGCCGACGCACCCATGGGGATGGCCACTGGCGATTTCGTGTTCGTGGGTGACCTCGGCCGCCCGGACCTGCTGGAGTCGGCGGCGGGGATCGCCGGCATGATGGAGCCGTCGGCACGGACGCTGTACGCTTCGGCCCAGGACTTCCTGGAGCTGCCGGACTACCTGCAGGTGTGGCCGGCGCACGGGGCGGGAAGCGCTTGCGGGAAGGCGCTCGGCGCCGTGCCCGAGACCACCGTGGGCTACGAGCGTCGGTTCAGCCCTGCGCTGGCTGCGGCCCAGGCGGGCGAAGACGAGTTCGTTCGGTTCATCCTGGAGGGTCAGCCGGAGCCGCCGGTCTACTTCGCCCGCATGAAGGCGCTGAACCGGGACGGTGCGCCCCTCCTGGGGGGCGTGCCTGCGCCGGAGAAGCTGGCGGTCGAGCACCTGGGCGACCTGGCCGGTCGAGACGACGTCGTGGTGGTCGATACCCGGGCGGATCGGGACGCCTTCTACGCCGCGCACCTGCCGGGCTCCATCTACTCGCCCCTCAACAAGAGCTTCCACACCTTCGTGGGCTCATACTTCGATCCGGAGAGCCCCGTCTATCTGATCGTCGCTGAGGACCAGGTCGACGACGTAGTGCGGAACCTGATTCGAATCGGTATCGACAACATCAAGGGCTATTTCACGCCCGACGCTCTGGAGCGGTACGAAGCGGCCGGCGGGGAGCTCGATCGTACCGAGGTCATCGACTTCGCGGAGATGGAGCGCCGTCGCTCCCTCGGTGCCGTCCATGTCCTCGACGTCCGCAAGGGAAGCGAATACGGAGAGGAGGGTCACGTACCGGGCGCGCTGAACATCGCCCACACCCGGCTGATGCCCCGCCTCGAAGAGGTCCCCGGCGACGGCACCCTCCTGATCCACTGCCAGACCGGGAATCGAGCCTCGGCAGCCGCCTCGTTCCTGGCCCGGCACGGCTTCGATGTCGTGGCGGTCGACGACGATTTCGCGAACTGGGCCGGCGCGGGCTCGGAGCAGGAGGAGGCCGGCGTCTAGAAGCTCGACCCTGATCCGCGGATTCGGCCGTTCCCCCACCGCGGCCGGCGCCGGCGGGGCATCGCCCCGTCGGCGCGTTTTGTATCCCGGGGTCGCTCGCCATATTCCTTCATCCGATCGCTGAGCGAGGAAGACGGCATCATGGACAACGAGAGGTCCGGTCCCGTGGGTTCTGCGCGGGAGCTCATGAAGGCCCGAGACGGACACCCCTGGATCTACCACCTGGTTTTGGCAGGGCTGTTCGTCAGCTTCATGCTGCAACCCGTGGCTGACGACCTTCCTCTCGGTGGCGTGATCGTGCGAGGTACGTACCTGGCGATCGTCCTCGGGGCGATCGTGGCGGCGAACGATCGGCCCGCGCTGTTGGTCCTGGCATTGGTGCTCGCTCTGCCGTCGGTGCTGCTCCGGAGCATGTTCGAAGGCGGCTATTCCATCGTGGTCGCTGACATCGCCATGATCGGGTTGATGCTCGTCGTGATCTGGATCTTCCTCGTGCGCATCCTATCGCACAGGATCGTGACGCCGGCCACGATCAGTGGGGCCCTCTCCGTCTACCTGCTCATGGGGGTCACCTGGACGCTTCTCTACGTGGTTCTCGAGACCATCCATCCTTGCTCGTTCAACGGAATCGAATGCGCGGCGGGCGTGATGCCAGGGGTGCAGCCCGGGGCGGAGGCCCAGTCTGCCCTGTTCTACTACAGCTTCGTGACGCTGTCGACGTTGGGCTACGGAGACATCTCACCGGCCACCGAAGCGGCGCGCACCGCCGCGAGCCTGGAGGCCGTGGTCGGGCAGCTGTACCTGGTCGTGCTGGTAGCCAGACTCGTGGGGCTCATCAACGTGGGTGGGATCCGGGCGGAGGCCGATCAGGCGCAGGAATGACCAGCCCCGCGTGGGTCCCCCGCGGTCAGGCCGGGCGGCCCCCCGTGGCCCAACGGCTCGCCGTGCTCCCGACCCGTACGGTGGCCAACGGCGGACCCGCCGAGGGCACTCCTGGCGTGGTGATGCAGCGGCGCTCGCGTGGCATCACGACCGCGGGAGCACGACGCTAGCGCCCGGTGAACATGCCGAACTTGAACTGAATGTTCCCCGAGAATCCGGAAAGATCGTCGTTCGTGAGGTCGGGTAGGCTCAGGGACTCCACCGCCCGGTAGCTCGCGCCGATGCCGAGACGGAAGATCGGCGTGACGTTCAGCATGATGTTCGCGGCCGGCTCCACCACGAAGAACCCGCTGTAGAACCCCGCCAGGGAGTTCGATGGGAAGTAGGTCGCACCGCCTCCCCCCACCAGCACGGCCAGGGACATGTGGACGAGCTCGTTGGGACGGTTCACGTACTCCAGGTCCAACCCGCCGTACCCCATCTCCAGCGCGTCGAAGGTGAGGTGGGCCTGATTGGTGAGGCCGTAGCCTCCCCCTCCCAACACGAAGGACTCGTTGATGATCCAGCCGCCGCGGCCGCCGACCAAGAATCCGAACTGCTCGTTGATCTCGGTGAACTTGAGGACCGGGGCTCCGAAGCCACCGCTCCGGATCGGCCCGTCCACGAGGGTCTGCTGCTGCGCCTGGACCGCAGCTGGGAGCAGCGTCAGCATCGCTGCGATGACGATTCGATTCATAACCCCCTCCTCACGGCACTGCCTGGCCCGTTCGACTGCTCGCACGGGGCTGTGTGCACCATCCGTGCCGTGAGCGACCGGTTTCTACCCGTCCCGTCACAACGGCGCTGGGAACGCCACGAGGCCGCGGCATCGTGGCATTCCCAAGGCCGATAGGGCTGGACCTACGGGTGAGCGCCGGCTCCGCACGTCCCTTGGAGCGTCCTCGCTGGAGGACAACGCTGTACGGCCTGGGAGAAGCCTGGAGGCCGCTACGCCGTCCACGCTGCGGTTTCGGCGGCGTCAGAGGTCGTGCGACCGCCCGCCGCTGGAATCTCCACCGTGAGGGTCGTTCCGGACCCCGGGCGACTGCGCACCTGCACACCCCCACCCAGGTAGGCGGCTCGCTCCCGCATGCCGACGAGGCCGAAGCTGTGGCCCGTGGACGAGGAGCTGGCGGTGGGGTCGAAGCCTTTTCCGTCGTCGCTGATCTCGGCCACGATGCTGTCGCGACCCGCTCGGATCGATACGTCGATGTGCGAGGCATCTGCGTGGCGCACGGCGTTGTTGAGGGCCTCCTGGACGATGCGGTAGAGGGTGAGCCGCGCGTCGGTGTTGAGCCGTGAGGCCACGGCCTCGGTCCGGCAGTCGATCGGGAGCCCGCTGACCTCCGAGAGCAGCCGGGCGTGGGCGTCAACCGCCGCCGCGAGGCCGAGCTCGTCCAGCTCGGGCGGACGAAGACGTCTGGCGACCTTACGGACGCCCTCCATGGCGACGACGATCTCGTTCCGTACCGTCTCGAGGGCCTGGCTTCCAGCAGGCTGGGGCAGGCGGGCCGCTGCTCTGAGGTGCAACAGCGTCGTGGCGAGGACCTGGGCCGTGTCGTCGTAGAGCTCCCGCGACAGCCACATGCGCTCCCGCTCTTCCGCTTCCAGCACCATGACCGCCAGCTCCCGCTGTCGCCGACGACCTTGGGCCAGGCCGTCCAACATGCCGTTGAAGACGGTCGTGAGGCGTCGGAGGTTGTCGTCCGCCAGGGGTGAGTGGGCACAGCGGGCGTCGAGCTCCCCCCGCTCGACCCGTTTCGCCGTGGTCTCGATGGGCGCCAGGGGCGACAAGGCGAGTCGAACCAGAACCGCGTTCGCGGTCGCCGTAATGATGACTGCCAGAAGGACCGAGGCTCCGACCACGCCCAGCATGAGCAGGGTGTCGACCCCGTCGGCGGTCCGCAGCGTGAGCCAGGCGGCCAAGACGGCCACGAGGCCCACGAAGATCGAGTTGGCGACGACGATCTTGTGGTACAGCGGGAACCGCAGGAACCGGCGCACTACGGCGACGTCCGTCCATCGACGGGTGCTCGGGCGGCCTGCGCCGGCCGGCCCGGTATCGCCGGGCGCGCTGCCTACATCGTTTCGTCGCACGGTTCGAAAGACCTACCACCTCCGGCAGATGGACCTGCATCAGGTCCGGGACCGGAATGGGGAAAGGCGGATCGGGTGGATTCCCGAACCGTTTGGTCCAAGATGCGTTCGGGGGCTCGAGTCAGGTGTCGGGAGATGGACCCGGAACGATGTGGGGTGATTCCCCCGGCAGTTGGGGGGGGACGCGGTGGTCCTGCGAGGTCGCCGGACCAGCGAGACCACGCGTGCGCTCAGGGACTCCTGAGCACCAGCGCGCCCGCCGCCGGGTCGTACGTGACGAGCGCCACGTGGCGGGGAGGCAGGTCGAGCCCCGCGGCGAGCGTCAGGCCGTCGCCGGGTGCGGTGGCATCGGGCCCGTCCGGGCGGAAGGTCACCTCGATCCGGTGGGACCCGGCGGTCACGGGGATCTGGTGGAACACATAGATCGGCCGATCTCCCCGGGCACCCGCCGCGCTGACCAGCGTGTCAGCCGTGAGCTCACCGTTCAGGGAGATCCGAAGTCGGTACGGCGTGCTCCGGGCTTCGCAGATCGTGTCCCTCTGCATGTGCACCGGGAGGCGTGCCCGCTCCGCGTCGGTGATGGGCCGGCACGTTGCCTCGGTCTCGCTCCGGTATCGCCACGCCAGCCGAACCAGGGCGTCCTCCGAGTCGCCCGGCGTGTAGGGCACGCGGGAAAGGGCGGCGACGGCCACCGCCATGATCGCCGAGACGGCGAGGGCCAGGAGCTTTTGGCCCGTGCTCACGAGACGCTCTCCGACGCAGGCATCCGTCCCCGGGTCGTCTCGCACTGCGTGTCGAGCTCGATGGCTTCCTCCGCCGCCTCCCGTGCCAGCTCAGCGAGCTCCGCGCGGAACGAGGCGACGGCGTCGGCGATCCGTCCCGCCTCTCCCTCTCCGGCATACGCGATACGCACCCGCTTCTTGTCGACCCGGGGCTTCAGCTCGGCCTCGCGGTCGTGATAGACCCTGGCTTCGAGCCACTTCACGCCCTCTCGGTTCCAGCAGTCCCGGGGTGGGCAGGAGGCCACGACCACGCCGCTGGCGCCCGACCGCACCAGGTACTCGATGACGGAGGTGTGCGTGCTGCCGGCACACTGGACTGGGAAGATCGGGGCGCCTTGGGTCAGCACGCCGCCACTTCGGTCGCAGCCGACCACGACCACGTCGCCCGCGACGAGCCGGCCGCTGCCGATGAAACGCTTCACCTCCGCCAGCTGGTCTCGGCCGGTACGGCCAGGGGGGCCCACGCCCATGGGGGCGCACGATCCCGCGCAGATGCCGCAGCTGACGCAGAGCGCCGGATCGACGCTCGCGACCAGCCCCGCCCGCCCGTCGGGACGCGGGATCATGGAGATCGCGTCGTACGGGCAGTCCTCCGCGCATTGCAGACAGCCCGTGCAGAACCGCTCGTTGACCACCGACGCCAGCGGCAAGGCTTCGGATCGGGGACGTGTGAGCCACGGGACCAGCACGAGAACGGTGCCGCCGGCCAAAGACACGATCCACACCGCCCACGCGGGCATGCGCATGGTCACGGGGAGCCAGAAGCCGTAGAAAACGTCGAGCGGAACCCCTTCCGGAAGCCGAAACGCGCTCGCCTCCGCGGCCATCCCCACGGGCCAGAGGATCGACAGCGCCGTGAGCACGCCCATCGACCCCCACAACAGGCCACGCGGGGGCATGAGGGCGGGGCGGGCAACCCTCGCGACGTGGATCCAGAGGATCAGCCCGACGCCGATGGGCAGCGCGATGTGGAGGAAGAGGTTCAGGAAGAAGAAGGCGGCGGGCAGGTCGCGCTCCCCCACGAACGTCCGGGCGATGGGCTCGCCGAAGAGCGGGAGCACGTCCAGGAACCGCGCGCCTTCGACGGCCAATAGCTGCGCCTGGGTGTCCCAGACCATCACGTAGCCGGTCCACCCGCATACGAAGAAGACGAACAGAAGGACGAGACCGGACACCCACGCCAGCGTTCTCGGCCCCCAGGTCCGTCCCTGAAGAAACATGCGAAGCGCGTGGACGGCGGCGGCGACCACGGCGACGTCCGATGCATAGCGGTGCAGGGCCCGGATCCAGCTGCCCGACCATGCCTGGTCGGTGATGCGCGCGACGGAGGCGTACGGTGCGCCGATGCGATAGAAGAGCAGGAGGTATAGACCGGTGAGCAGGAGGACGACGAACGAAGCGATCGCCAGCGCTCCGCTGTGATACAGCGGGTTGAAGCGCCACGTGTAGAGGCGGTTGAATGCGGCGTCCAGCCGCGCCAGCAGGGCCCGAACGGACCCGGTCAAGGCCGGGGCATCGGCGGCCATCGCGCCCTCGTCTGAGGATGGGTCTCGAAGTTCTTGCGCCCACACATTTATCATATCATCATGAGGAAAACAAGATAATCCCGGCAGCAGGACAACTCCTACATGATGCTCTCTCGCACAGGCGAGTACGCTCTCCGGGCGGTCCTACATCTGGCCCAACACGTCGACGAAGGTCCCACACGTGTCGACGACATCGCAGAGTCGCTCTCGGTGCCCCGCAACTATCTGTCGAAGATCCTCCACGAGCTCGGCCGAGCCGGGGTGCTCACCTCTTCCCGCGGTCCCCGAGGGGGCTTCGTATTGGCTCGCCCTTCGAACGAGCTGACCCTCGAAGAGATCGTCGGTCACTTCGATCCCGTCGTCGACCGGAGGCGGTGCGTCCTGGGCCGGGAGGGAGGATGCGACGATGACGATCCCTGCGCTGCGCACGTCCGATGGTCCGAGCTGTCGCGTAGCGTGGTGTCGTTCTTCAGGAAGACGACCGTTGCGGAGCTCTTGGACCACCCTGCGGGGGTAGCGACTACGGAATAGTAGGCGGAAATCGCGCAGGCGTAGTCTGAATCTTCACGCGTGAGGAGGACGGCCATGGAGGAACAGAAGCCGACGGAGCAGGGAAGCGAGCCCATACCACTCGGGCAGCGCCTTTTCGAGAACCCCTTCCTGCTCCTGATCATGGGCCTGATCGTGATGTTCGTCTTCTTCACCGGCTGGGGGGTCTGGGAGGTCATGTCCCTCGAGCCGGCTCCCCTTCCCTGATCCCGGAGGCCGATCATGCACAATACCGGGATAGAGCCACCGAAGGGTGTATGGTGGAAGCCCGCCCACAAGTCGGAGAAGATCTGGGTCACGATCGCGTTCGTCTGGTGTCTCGTGCTCTTCGCCATGATGCCGTTCTGGCACTTCCGCGGTGGCCAGAACCCGACGGGCATTCGTCACAAGGTGGATCCCACTGCCTACGCGGAGCGGGTCCGGGAGTTCATCGCCGACTACCAGATCGGGGAGGACAACGGCATCCCCATCGTGGAGCCTCCGCCAGGCAGTGACGTGTATTTGCAGGGTCAGATGTGGATGTGGACCCCGGTCCTGCAGCTCCAGAAGGACGCCGAGTACATCCTCCACCTGTCGTCCATCGACGTGAACCACGGATTCAACCTCTATCCGTTCAACGTCAACTTCCAGGTGGTTCCGGGCTATGACTACGGCCTTCGCGTCACCCCCACCGAGGCAGGCGACTACCGAATCGTCTGCAACGAGTTCTGTGGCGTGAACCACCACATCATGGTCGGCCGCGTCATCGTCGTGGACGGCGCGAGCGCGGCCGCGGCAGGATCCGAAGCCGAAACGGCTCAGACCGGAGGTGACCGATGAGCACCGTCGAGCGCGAGGCCCTGAGCGGCGGCGCCCCGTCCGGCGGTCCGTTCCGGACCTGTCCCACCACCGGGCTCAAGGTACACAGTCAGGCGGATGCCCTGATCAAGGCCAACGCGGTCGTCGCCACGGTGGCGCTGCTGGTCGGCGGCGTCGCGGCGTTGCTGGTGCTGCTCACCCGCTGGCAGGTGGTCCACCTCCTGGACGCCGTCTGGTTCTACCGCATGCTGACGGTCCACGGGATGAACATGCTGATCTTCTTCATCCTGTTCTTCGAGATGGCCGTGCTCTACTTCGCCGGACCGGTGCTGTTGAACAGCCGGGTGCCGGCTCCCAAGACCGCCTGGGCGTCCTTCGGCCTGATGGTACTGGGGACGCTCATGGTGGAGTGGGCCATGTGGACCGGACGGGCCGACGTGCTCTTCACGTCGTACGTGCCCCTGATGGCCCACCCCGTCTACTACCTGGGGGTCATCCTGTTCGCCGTGGGGGCGCTCATCGTGACGGGCATCTTCTTCGGGTCTCTGGTCGTGGCCAAGAAGGAGAAGACGTACGAGGGCTCCATGCCGCTCGTAACGTTCGGTGCGCTGACGGCCGCCATCATCGCCGTCATCACGTTGCTCCACGGCGCCATCATCTACATCCCCACGTTTCTCTGGTCCATCGGCATGGTAACGGTGGATCCCCAGATCTATCGTCTGATCTGGTGGGGCCTCGGCCACTCTTCCCAGCAGATCAACGTGGCCGCCATGGTCTCGATCTGGTACCTGCTGGGGGCACTCACGGTCGGCGCCGTGGTCCTGAACGAGAAGATCAGCCGAACGGCATTCGTGCTGTATATCGCCTTCATCTCCATGGCTTCGGCGCACCATCTTCTGGTGGACCCGGGCATGGGTTCCGCGTGGAAGGTCTGGAACACCAGCTACTTCATGTACATGGCGGTGCTCGCCAGCATGATCCACGGCTTCACGGTGCCCGCCGGCATCGAGCTCGGGCAGCGGCTGCGGGGATTCACCCAAGGAGTCTTCGGCTGGGTGAAGAATGCGCCGTGGGGGGATCCAGGATTCAGCTCGCTGGCGTTCTCGCTGGTGATCTTCGGTTTCGTGGGCGGCATCACGGGCGTGACGTTCGGAACCGAGCAGATCAACATCATCGCCCACAACACGCTGAGGATCCCGGGGCACTTCCACGCCACCGTCGTTTCGGGGACGGCCATGGCCTTCATGGGGGTCACGTACTACGTGATCCCGCTCATCTTCCGGAAGCAGGTCGCCTTCTACGGAATGGCTCGGTGGCAGCCGTACGTCTTCTCCCTGGGGATGCTCATCTTCTCCATGGCCATGACGTTCGCCGGAACGTTCGGGATTCCCCGACGGCACTGGGACATCACCTTCACGGGCGCACCGTGGGGCGTGGAGTACTCGCCGGCGGTGGACCTGCTGCTGGGCGTCATGGCCGTCGGCGGGCTGCTGGCGGTCGTGGGCGGCGCCATGTACATCGTGGTCACCGTGGTGAGCGTGTTCTTCGGCAAGCCGTTGGGTGAGGTCAGCGCCGTAAACCTGGCCGGCAAGGTGCCCCCGGGTGTCTATGCTCCGCCCCGGGCAGCGATCGAGGCGGCAGGTACCGAGCCCGAGCTCCCCGAGCACGGGAGGCTGGGGATGGTGCCCGGCACCATGATCCTGGTGGCGGTCTTCCTTGCCGCGTTCATCACGTACTACTTCGCCAACTGGAAGCTGCTCAGCTTCATCTGGCAGGTCGGCTAGCGCTTCAGATGAGCGGCGCATGACGCGGGGTGAGAAGTGGGCCGTCGGGGCGCTGGGCGCCCTGGCGGCGATCACCGTGAGCTGGTGGGCGCTGGCCCTGTGGCCGGTGCCCACCGGCGCGCCCGCGTGGCTGGAGCGCACGCGCCAGGTGTGCTTCGGCTCGACCCCGTCCGGCCTGCCGGACGCCGGAGGCTGGCTCCTGCTCGTGGGGCAGCCGACGAGCATGCTGGTGGCCATGTTCGTAATCTGGGGCGACGCCCTCGCCGGTGGGCTCCGGGCGCTGGCGCGGTCCCTGCCGGGCCGCGTGGGCCTCGCCGCCACTCTGCTACTGCTTCTGACGGGAACGGTGGGTGCGGGCGTCCGGGTGGCCAGCGCCCAGCCCGACGCGATCATCCTGGATGACCCGGCGCTACCGCCGGAGACGTACCCACGCCTTGACCGGGAGGCCCCCACCCTGGCGCTGGTCGACCAGCGGGGCGAGGTGATCACGTTGGGACGATTCGCCGGCCGCACCGTACTGGTGACGTTCGCCTTCGGCCACTGCGAGACCATCTGCCCGGTGGTCGTCCACAACGCGCTGGAAGCCGCTGCCGCACTGCCGGAGCTCGACCCGGCGGTCGTGGTGATCACGCTCGACCCCTGGCGGGACACGCCCGGCCGCCTTCTCCACATCGCGGAACAGTGGGGGCTCGAGGAAGACGACTTCCTGTTGAGCGGCTCCGTCGCCGCGGTGGAGAGCGTCCTCGACGACTGGAACGTCGCCAGGGAGCGGGACGAGCGTACGGGCGACGTGTCGCACCCGGCCCTGGTCTACATACTCGACGAGACCGGGCGCATCGCCTACGCCAGCACCGGCGACCCCCAGACCATGGTGGCGCTGGCGCTGCGTCTGTAGCGACTGAATCGGATCTCGTGGGGGATCCCCCCACGAGCGTTGAGGGCATCTTCCTATTGATGCCCCTCTGTCGCGAGTGAATCTTGCACCATTCCCGGACCCGTTCGCGGGAACCGGCGCCTCACCAAAAGATGCCACGAGACAGGCCTCCCGCCCCCGTCTGCGCTCATCGGCCTCGGGGCGAGAGCGGCAAGCCCTCCATGCCCTCCGCCCACGGTGGGCGATGGCTCCGGCGGGACCGGTCAGGAGAGCCCTCTTGGCAGGAGGCGTCGATGTTCTTTCCGACCTCGCATCCGTGGACCCCGGATCAGACCCTCGGTGAGCATCTGGAGAGTCGCGGCGTGAGTCGTCGCGACTTTCTGAAGTTCTGCGGGGAGATGGGCGCCGTCCTTGGCCTCGGCAGCCTCCTGACGCCCCGGGTCGTGGAGGCGCTGTCCCAGGTTCGCCGGCCCACCGTCGTGTGGCTGCAGCTCCAGGAGTGCACAGGCTGCGTGGAGAGCGTTCTGCGGAGCTCGGACCCGGCCATCGGCGACCTGGTCCTGGACCTGATCTCGCTGGATTACCAACACACGCTGATGGCGGCGGCTGGGCACGCCTCCGAGGCGGCGCTCCAGCAGACCGTCGAGGAGAACTGGGGGAACTACATTCTCCTGGTGACCGGATCGGTACCTCTGGCTGAAGACGGCATCTACACGACCATCGGGGGCAGGACCGCCCTCTCCATTCTGGAAGAGGTCCACCCCGGGGCGGCAGCCGTCATCGCGGTGGGCGCCTGTGCCCATTGGGGCAGCGTACAGGCCGCGTACCCCAACCCCACGGGTGCTGTCGGAATCTCCGACGTGGTGAAGGACAAGCCGGTGGTCAACATCGCTGGCTGTCCGCCCATCGCCGACGTGGTGACGGCCACGATCGTGCACTTCCTGACCTTCGGTCGGGTTCCGGATCTGGACTACGACGGCCGGCCCATGTTCGCGTACGGCGCTCGGGTCCATGACCAGTGCCCACGCCGCGCTCACTTCGACGCCGGCCAATACGTCCGGACCTTCGACGACGAGGGTGCCCGGAAGGGTTGGTGCCTCTACGAGGTCGGCTGCAAGGGGCCGGCGTGCTTCTCGCCGTGCCCGATCTTCCAGTGGAACGACAAAACCAGCTGGCCCATCGGCGCGGGCCACCCCTGCATCGGCTGCACCGAGCGCAACTTCTGGGACTCGATGGCGCCGTTCTACACCCGGCTGCCGCAGGTCGCGGGGTTCGGCGTGGAGCGTAACGCGGACGTCTGGGGGCTGGGCCTGGCGGCCGCGGCCGTGGCCGGGATCGGTGCTCACGCCGTCGCCACGAACATCAGCCGTCGCAGACAGGGCGTTCGGGAGCTTCCGGTGATGGCGGAGTCCTTCCACGGCGCCGAAGAAGAGACCACCGAGAAGGAGGGTGACAATGGCTAGGGTCGTCGTCGATCCCATCACGCGGATCGAGGGTCACCTCCGCATCGAGGTCATGGAGGAGAACGGACGGATCGCCGAGGCATGGTCTTCGTCGACCCAGTTCAGGGGGATCGAGATCATCATGGAGGGCAGAGATCCCCGGGATGCCTGGGCGTATACGCAGCGGATCTGCGGCGTGTGCACCACGGTCCATGCCCTGGCGTCGTGCCGGGCCGTCGAGGACGCCCTCGGCATCCAGGTGCCGCCGTCCGGGGCGTTGATCCGCACCCTCATCCACGCCATGCAGACGGTCCAGGACCACGTGATCCACTTCTACCACCTACACGCCCTGGACTGGGTGGACGTGGTGAGCGCGCTGGAAGCGGATCCGGCTGACACGTCGGCGTTGGCCCGTTCCCTGTCGCCCTGGCCCAATAATTCGGCCACCTACTTCGCCGAGGTCCAGGGACGGATCCGCCGCTTCGTGGAGTCCGGTCAGCTGGGCATCTTCACCAACGGGTATTGGGGGCACCCGGCGTACAATCTGCCGCCGGCGGCCAACCTGCTGGCGGTGGCCCACTACCTGGAGGCGCTGGACTGGCAGAAGGACGTCATCCGCCTCCACACCATCTTCGGGGGCAAGAACCCACACCCCAACTTCCTCGTGGGCGGGATGGCCTCGGCCATCAACCTCGAAGACACGGCCACGATCAACGCCCACAGCCTGGCGGCGATCCGCGGCATGATCCAGAGGGCGCGACGCTTCGTGGACGAGGTGTACTGGCCCGACATGGTGGCGGTGGCCTCGTTCTACAAGGACTGGGCGGCCATCGGGGGTGGGGTGGGGAATTACCTGGCCGTGGGAGAGTACCCCGAGTGGGACTACAAGGACGTGGAGTCCCTGTACTTCCCGCGGGGGATCATCCTGAACAAGAACCTGGGCGAGGTGCTCCCCTACGACCACACCAAGGTCCGAGAGTACATCACCAGCTCCTGGTACGAGTACGAGGGCGGTGACGAGACCGGTCTCCATCCCTACGAGGGAGAGACCAGGCCCAGCTACACCGGGCCCGAGCCGCCATGGGAGTTCCTCCAGGATCACGACAAGTACACCTGGATGAAGTCGCCCCGGTACGACGACATGGTCATGGAGGTGGGCCCGCTGGCCCGCATGCTCGTGGCCTACGCCTCCGGCCACACCGACGTGCAGGAAGTGGTGAACGACGCCCTGGGCCGCCTCGGCGTGGGTCCGGAAGCGCTCTTCTCGACCCTGGGCCGGACCGCCGCCCGCGGCGTGGAGACCGTGCTCGTGGCCCACCGGATGGAGAAGTGGCTGGACGATCTGGTGGCCCGCGTGCGCAGCGGCGACACGGCCACCTTCAGCAGCGAGATGTGGGAGCCGTCGACGTGGCCTGCCACGGCCGAGGGCTACGGGTATCTGGACGCCGCCCGAGGCGCCCTCGGCCACTGGGTGCAGATCCAGGACGGAAAGATCTCCCGCTACCAGTGCGTCGTGCCGAGCACCTGGAACTGCTCGCCCAGGGACCACCTGGGGCAGAACGGCCCGTATGAGGCCGCGCTCATGGACAACCACCCGCTCATCGATCCCGAGCGACCCATCGAGATCCTCAGGACGATCCACTCCTTCGACCCGTGCATGGCGTGCGGCGTGCACGTCCTGGACGCCACAGGTGAGCTGGTCACGAAGGTGAAGGTCCAATGAAGACGCCTCCGGAGATCAAGCCGAGCCAGGTCACGGTCGGGCAGATCGTCGAGGCGGAGCAGAAGAAGCCGCCCAACTACCGGTGGGTGCTTCTCTGGCAGATACCGCTGCGAGGCCTCCATTGGCTGACGGCCCTCAGCATCCTGACCCTGGGGCTCACGGGCCTGTACATCGGTCGCCCGTACTTCATGACGGCGCCTGCGCCCACCGCCGGCTTCATGATGGGGTGGATGCGGTTCATCCACTTCACGGCTGCGGGCCTGCTCGTGGCCGTCGGAATGTTCCGGGTCTACATCTGGCTCTATGGCGGAAACAAGTTCGAGCGCCTTCCCGCCCTGATTCCCCACTCGGTCAAGGAGTGGAGGAACCTGGCACGGCAAGTCAAGGCCTACGCGCTCGTGGACCTCAAGCACCGTCCCCACTACCTGGGTCACAACCCGCTCCAACAGCTGGCCTACACCGGCGTCTACGTGCTGGCCACGTTCCAGGTGTTCTCGGGCTTCGCCCTGTACGGCCTGCACGACCCCGGCGGGTTCTTCTACGACTGGTTCTTCTGGTTGGGGCCGTTGTTCGGTGGGTGGCAGGAGCTTCGCTTCCTTCACCACGTGGCCACCTGGGGGTTCGCCATCTTCATTCCGGTCCACATCTACTTCGCGATCCGTGCCGACGTGGTCGACCGTGATGGGACCATGTCGTCCATCTTCACGGGTGGCCGATACGTAAGGGCCGACATGCATTACGAGGACGACTAGATGCCGTCCCGCCAACGGCGCATCGACCGCCACCTCCCGCTCACCTCCGCAAGAGCCGCGGAGTCCCGCCCATGACCACGGCGCCCGGACACGGGACCGTGGTCATCGGGGTGGGCAGTCCCCTCATGGGGGACGACGGCATTGGCCTAGCGGCCCTCGAGCGCCTCAGATCCCGGCACTTCGACCCCTATGTGGAGCTCCTGGACGGCGGAACCTGGGGCATGAACCTGCTGCCCTTCATCGAAGCCGCCGAGCGACTCCTGCTGCTGGACGCCATCGACACCGGCGCGCCCGTCGACGGCGTCGTGCGTCTGGAGGGAGACCAGGTTCCGCGGCTTCTGGTCACGAAGCTCTCACCCCATCAGATCGACCTACGGGAGGTGCTGGCTTTGGCGGACCTCCGAGGTACGCTCCCGGACGCCCTGGTCGCGCTGGGCCTGCATCCGTGGAGCGTGGAAATGCGCGCCGGCTTGAGCCCCCGGGCGGAAGCCGGCCTGGGCGGGCTCGTGGAGGCGGCGGTCGCGCAGCTCCGGGCCTGGGGTCACCGGGAGGCGGAGCCCCCCGCCCGGGCTCGGGAGACCCTGGGCCACGGCAACGCCCCAGTGACGGCCGGCCCGGCCTCCGACGGCGGCTGAGGACGGCCGACCCGTGCACGAGCTCAGCATCGCCCTGGAGGTGATTCGCATCGCCGAAAACCAAGTCGGTCGGGACGCTCTGGCCCGCGTGACCGAGGTGGCCGTCGAGGTCGGCGACGACGCGGGCGTGGAAGTCGGCAGCCTCGAGTTCTGTCTCGAGGCCCTGCTCACAAGCCCTCCGTTCGAGAGAGCGCGACCCGTGATCACGAGAAGCGCGGGAGACGTGCTGAGGGTGAGTTATCTGGAGCTCGACGACGAACGGCCCGCCGAAGCGGGGCTCGGCGGCCGGGGGATGGCTGCCGAGACGCGACATCCACACAGCGGGTTCACGGCTCCGACCTAGAAAGGGACATGGAAGATGGCCATCCGCCGCATCGAGGTCCGCGAACGGATCATGGCCCGGAACGACGAGCTGGCCACCGACGTTCGGAGTCGGCTGGCGGTCCACGGCGTCCCCGCCTTCAACCTGGTTTCCTCACCGGGGGCTGGTAAGACCCTCTTGCTCGAGAAGACGCTGGAGAAGCTCGACGGCGAGCTACGTATGGCCGTGGTGACCGGCGACGTGCAGACCCAGAACGACGCGGACCGCCTGGCACGGAAGACGGATCGTCTGGTGCAAGCCGTCGTGACCGGGGGCGCGTGCCACCTGGACGCTCGACAGGTGGGGGACGCGCTGGATGCCCTGGAGCTTGACGACCTGGATCTGTTGTTCGTCGAGAACGTGGGGAACCTGGTGTGTCCGGCGAGCTGGGACCTCGGCGAGACCGCCAAGATCACGATTCTCTCCGTCACCGAGGGTGAGGACAAGCCGGTCAAGTATCCCAAGATGTTCCAGCAGTCCCGGTATCTGGTCCTCAACAAGATCGACCTGCTTCCCTACGTGCCGTTCGACGTCGATCGAGCCGTGGACTACGCCCACCAGGTCAACCCCGAGCTCGAGGTGTTCCTCACCTCGGCGCTGACCGGCGAAGGCCTGGACGCGTGGCTGGCCTTCCTGCGGACCTTCGTGGCACCGAAGGTGGCGTGAGGTCGGCATGGGCCTTCGCGTTCCGCGCCCGAGAGGGCCCAACCGCCCAGACGCGGCACCGCTCGGCGACGTCCCGGTGGCATCGGGCCGGAAGGATGCCCAGGAGGCTTGGGACGTACGGGTCAAGGGCGTCGTGCAGGGTGTGGGGTTCCGCCCCTTCGTGCACCGCCTGGCCGCCGGCCTTCACCTGACGGGGTGGGTTCGGAACGAGACGGGCGCCGTCCGCATAGAGGTCGAGGGTCGACCCCAGAACCTGTCAGACTTCGTCGAACGCCTCTGGACCCAGGCGCCGCCGCTCACGCGGCTGGACTCCGTGGAGAGCCGTGCGGTGAGCCCGAAGGGCCACACCGACTTCAAGGTCGTGACCTCGGAGACCGCGGCTCCTGGCCGACTCCCGGTTTCACCCGACGTGGCGCTCTGCGCCCGCTGCTACGACGAGCTCTTCGACCCCGCCGACCGGCGCTACCGCTACCCCTTCATCACGTGCACCGACTGCGGTCCGCGCTTCACGGTCATCGAGTCCATGCCGTACGACCGGGAGCGGAGCACGATGCGGGCCTTCGCGCAGTGCCCGGAGTGCGCCAGGGAGTATCACACACCCTCTGACCGCCGGTACCACTCCCAGACCAACTCCTGTCCGGAGTGCGGTCCCAAGCTATGGCTGGAAGCGGGCGACATGCGCTCGGAGGGCCAGCGGGCGGTGGAGGCCGCGGCGGCCTTGTTGGCCGCCGGGCAGATCGTAGCCGTGCGGGGGCTGGGCGGTTTCCATCTGGCCGTGGACGCCGCCGACGAGGATGCGGTATCCCGGCTGCGACGCCGGAAGCAGCGGGAAGCCAAGCCGTTGGCCGTCATGGTGCGGTCGATCGACGAAGCCAGTCGTCTCGGCCTCGTTCGCCCGCCCGAGGCCGAGCTCCTGACCAGTCTGGAGCGACCCATCGTATTGCTCGGCCGCCACCGGGATGCGTCACTGGCCGAATCGGTCTCGCCGGGTCTCGATACTGTGGGCGTGGTGCTGGCCTACACGCCGCTGCACCATCTGCTGCTGGAGGCTGTAGGCCGGCCGCTGGTCATGACCAGCGGCAACGCGAGCGACGAGCCCATCGCCACGGGCAACGACGAGGCACGGGACCGCTTGGGGGCGGTGGCTGACGCATTCCTGCTCCACGACCGGGAGATCGTCGCCCGCTACGACGACTCGCTGGTCGTCACGGTGGACGGCCGGCCGATCTTGCTCCGTCGGGCTCGGGGGTACGCGCCCCTTCCGCTGTCACTGCCCGAAGCCACGCCTCGGCCGATCCTGGCTGTGGGCCCGCACCTGAAGAACACGTTCACCCTGGCGGATGGAGCGACCGCTTTCGTGAGTCAGCACGTCGGTGACCTCGAGAACCTCGAGACTCTGGCCCACTTTCAAGACGCCCTGGCTCGGTTCCGGCTCCTCTTCCGCCTGGCTCCGGAGGCGGTAGTGCGAGACCTGCACCCCGGCTACCTGTCCACCCGACTGGCCGAGCAATCCGGATTGGAGGCGTTGCCCCCGGTGCAACACCACCACGCACACATCGCCGCGGTGCAGGCGGAGCACGGCCACGTAGGGCCGGTGGTGGGCGTCGCCTACGACGGGACCGGGTTCGGGGCCGACGGAAGGGTCTGGGGGGCAGAGTTCCTGCTCTCGACGCTGACCGACTACCGGCGCCTCGCCCATCTGCGGTACGCGCCGCTCCCGGGCGGGGACCTGGCCGCCCGCAGGCCCTGGCGCGTGGCCCTGGGCTACGCGTCACTGGAGCCGGAATGCGCCATGCTCTTCGCTCGGGCGTTCGAGGGCGTGCCCCTCGAGACGCGTACGTTGGCGGACCAGCAGATCCGACGACGCCTCAACGCGCCGGAAGCGTCTTCGATGGGGCGTCTCTTCGACGCCGCGGCGGCGGTTCTGGGCGTTCGGCAGGTCGCTCGCTACGAAGGCCAGGCGCCCATGGAGCTCCAGGCCCTGGCGGGCGACCGGGTCGGGGCTCCCCTCCCGTTCCCCTGCACGCGGCAGGATGACGGCATGAGGGTCCTCGATCCCCTGCCCCTGTTGCTTTCCCTCGCGACCCGTCTCCGCCTGGGCGACGCCCCCTCCGACCTGGCGGCCCGCTTCCACGAGAGCGTGGCCCTGGCTACGGCGGCACTGGCGGCGGAGCTCTGTCTGGCCGAGGGTGTGGACACGGTGGCTCTGGGAGGCGGTGTCTTTCAGAACGGTCGCCTGCTGTCCTCGGTGGCGCGGCGCCTGCGCGGCCAAGGCCTGCGAGTGCTCGTACCCCGGCTGCTGAGCCCCAACGACGGAGCGATCAGCTACGGTCAGGCGGCGGTGGCCGCCGCCCGGCAGAACCTCGAGGCGTAAGGAGGAGCCCGACATGTGTCTGGGGATTCCCGGTAGAATCGTCGAAATGAGAGACGACGCGGGGCTGGCCATGGGGGTGGTGGACTTCGGTGGCGTACGCCGCGAGGTATGCCTCGCCTACGTGGCGGACGAGGTGGAGGTGGGCGACTACGCCGTCGTCCACGTGGGCTTCGCCATCTCCAGGGTGGACGAGGAGGAGGCTCGGCGGACCTTCGAGGTCCTGCGGGAGATGAGCCAGCTCGACGAGCTGGAGTGGATGGCCGAGGTCGCCGACATGGCCGACTCGGTGAGCGTACCCGACCTGGAGACGGGGCTCGAATCCGCAGGGGGCGGCCCGGCGCTGGGAGGGGGTCCGTCATGAAGTACCTGAGCGAGTACCGGGACCCGAAGCTGGCCCGGGCCCTGGTGGGTCGGATCCGGGAGACGGCCACCCGCCGCTGGGTGCTGATGGAGGTGTGTGGCGGCCAGACCCACACCATCGTCAAGCAGGGCATCAACGAGGTCCTGACCGACCAGGTGGAGATGATCCACGGGCCCGGGTGCCCGGTGTGCGTCACGCCCTTGGAGCAGATCGACCGGGCCATGCATCTGGCGGGTCGTCCCGACGTGGTCTTCACGTCCTTCGGCGACATGCTACGCGTGCCCGGGAGCGACTGTGACCTGTTTCAAGTCCGGGCCCGCGGTGGCAACGTCCGCATCGTGTACTCACCCCTGGACGCGCTCGAGATGGCGCGTGCCAACCCTGACAAGGAGGTGGTCTTCTTCGCCGTGGGATTCGAGACGACCGCCCCGGCAAACGCCATGGCCGTGTGGCGGGCTCGGGAGTTGGGGATCACGAACTTCTCCATCCTCGCGTCACACGTGACCGTGCCCCCCGCCATGGTCGCGCTCCTCGAGACCGAGGACAATCGGGTCCAGGGCTTTCTGGCCGCCGGGCACGTCTGCACGGTGATGGGATGGGAGGAGTACGAGCCTCTGGCGGCTCGATACAGGGTGCCCATCGTCGTGACGGGATTCGAGCCGCTGGACATCCTGGAAGGGATCTGGATGGCCGTGCAGCAGCTCGAAGAGGGTCGCTACGAGGTGGAGAACCAGTACGTACGCTCGGTGCGGCGGGAGGGGAACCGACCCGCGCAGGAGATCGTGGGCCGCGTGTTCCGTCTGGTCGACCGGGCGTGGCGGGGGATCGGCGTGATCCCCGCCAGCGGTTTGGGACTGCAGCCCGAGTTCGAGGGGTACGACGCCGAGCACAAGTTCGAGCTCGCAGGCATCACGGCGGAAGAGTCTCCCGATTGCATGGCGGGTGACGTGCTGCGGGGCAGGATCAAGCCCGTGGAGTGCCCGGCCTTCGGGACGCGCTGTACTCCCGAGAACCCCCTGGGCGCACCGATGGTGTCGACCGAAGGCGCCTGCGCCGCCTACTTCAACTACGGCCGCTACCGAGACGCTCCGGTGGCCGCGTCCGGAGATTGACGGTGGACGCCGCGAGCTCGGCGGACGCGCGGCCAGGCCGGGCCCTGGCGATCGGGGGAGCCTGCCCGGCCCCCCACCGCGACTACGACCGGGTGCAGCTGGGTCACGGGTCCGGCGGCAAGATGAGCGCACGCCTGCTCCAGGACCTGTTTCTTCCCCGGTTCGCCAATCCCATCCTGGAGCTCCTGGGCGACGGCGCCGTGGTCGGCGTGCAAGAGCCCGAGGTTGTCGTCTCTACCGACAGCTTCGTCGTCAACCCCCTGGAGTTCCCGGGCGGCAACATCGGCGACCTGGCCGTGAACGGCACGTTGAACGATCTGGCCATGATGGGCGCGACCCCACGATTCGTCACGGCGGGCTTCATCCTCGAGGAAGGATTGGAGCTCGACGTCCTGGAGCGGATCCTGGACGCCATGGCCCGGGCCGTGGACTCGGCCGGCGTGACGCTCGTAACGGGAGACACGAAGGTGGTGGAGCGGGGGAAGGCCGACGGTTTGTTCATCAACACCACGGGCATCGGCGTCCTGGAGGACGGATTCCGGCCGGACCCCTCGGGCGCCCAGCCTGGGGACGTGGTGTTGGTGAGCGGCCCCCTGGGGCGACACGGTATCGCCGTCATGGCGGTGCGGGAGGGCCTGGCCTTCGACGTCGAGCTCGAGAGCGACACGGCGTCACTCTCTCCGTTGGTCCACGCGCTCCGGCGGGCGGTGGGGCCGGCGGTGCGAACGATGAGGGATCCCACCCGCGGCGGGTTGGCCAGCGCGTTGAACGAGATCGCCGCGTCGTCGAGCGTGGGCGTGGAGCTGGTGGAGCACGCGGTGCCCGTTCCCGGCCCGGTCGCGGCCGCTTGCGAGATGCTGGGCCTGGACCCCCTTTATGTGGCCAACGAAGGCGTGCTGACCGCTATCCTGGCGCCCGAGGCGGCCGATGATGCCCTGGCCGTACTGCGAGACCATCCCCTGGGTCAAGGGGCTGCCGTGATCGGCCGGGTGGTGGACGCCCACCCGGGCATGGTCGTGCTCCGCACCGGCCTGGGGGGTACGCGGGTCGTGGATATGCTGCCCGGCGATCAGCTGCCCAGGATCTGCTGAGAGGGAGCGAGAAACCGAACGAGATTCGAAGCGCCCATGAGGACTTCAACAGGAGAAGCGAGATGACTTCACCACTGTGGCGCGGGACCGTGATGGCCGCCGCCTCCGCCTTGGTCCTGGCGGCGCCGGCCTCCGCGCACGGACTGCACACCCACGCGGCTGGCGCCCTGCACGCCGTCTTCCACGCCGTGCCGGTCCTCGCGGTCGTCGTGGGGGTGGTCGTGGCGTACCGGGTCATTCGCTCCCGGCTGCCCGGCTAGCCGGAGGTCTCGGCGAACCGGCCGCGGATGCGGGTCGGCGGCCGGCGCCGCCCGACCGCGCGCGAGATCGGCCTCCGGCGAACCGCCCGGCCCTGGGGGGTGGGGGGAGTGGGTCGCCACCGCGCGCGCCCCGGCCCCCAGGCGCCCGCGACGCCGGCGCTTCGGAGCCGGGGACCATCGAGGCGCGCAAGGGTGTATCCACTCCTGAAAAGCGGGCTCGAGGGCCCGCTTTCTCGCGCCTGCAGCGTGCCCGTAAGCAGCGGGTCGCGCTCATTCCCGCTGCCACCGGTTCATGCGACGATTCCGTCATCTCGGTGCTTTGTTGAGCACCACGCTCCTCCTGCTCGCCGGTCCGGCGGACCTGAAGGCCCAGGCCGAGCACGGTCTCGACGACGTCCAGCCGGTCTCCCGGGACGCCGTCGTCCGCGCCATGCTGCTGGAGCGGGAGAAGGGCTACGACCTGACCGCCTCGACCAACGCGACCCGCCTGTGGGCCCACACGATCTTCATGCTCGCCGAATGGGCGAAGGAGGCAGCGCCGGACGGGTCCCCGCTCTTCCTGCATGAGGCCGACTATTACCACGCCTACCTCGAGGCCACCGGCCTGGATGCCGCCGGCGCCCCGGAGTTCATCCGCATCTCCCACGAATACGGCCAGCACACCCTCATCGAGTACCGTCTCGAAAGGATCGTGGACATGGCCGAGACGGAAACCATCCCCGCGCGGGCGCTGGCCGTGCGAACGTGGTGGCCGGAGTCCGGGTCCCTCGGTGACCGGTACTCGTTCGAGGACACGCTCTCGACGCCCCGGCTTCTGGTGGTGAACGAGCGGGAGGTGAGCTACCGGCTGCTGGACTTCGGGGACCAGATGCTGTTCGACCGGATCGAGGGGATCAGGGGCCGTCCCACGTCAGGGGTTCTGGGAGTGTTGTTCGAAGTGCTGGGCACGGGCCGCATCGTCTGGTCGCGCATGGCCGTATCCGACGACGGTTCGCTGGTCGTGCGGGCCAAGGCCAAGAAGCTCGTGAGCAAGACGTCCACAGCCGTCGTGGAGAGGGACGGAACCGGGGGCGACGTTCCGGACGACCGCACGGATCTCAGGGTTGTGGCCGAGCGCCTGGAGAGGCCCCTGGAGGTGGCCTACCAGCCCTGGCCTTTCTAGCGTGATCTGAGATCGTCGGCGAGCCGGCTCGCCGTGCGCGGCTGGCCAAAGACATCACGAAACATCACTCTCTCCGGTGTGGCGGCGACTACCCGAGCGTGCCGCCCAGGCCGCTTCTCCCAGACTCGATGTCCCTCTACTACCTGAACGTCGTCGTCCACCTGCTGGCAGCGCTGTTCTGGCTGGGTGGCATGTTCTTCCTTGCCGTTGTGGGGGCTCCGGTCCTGCGTCGTTTGGAGCCACCGGAGCTGAGGGCTCGGCTCTTCCAGGCCCTGGGGGAGTCGTTTCGGCTCTCTGGCTGGGTCGCGATCGCACTGCTGCTCGTGACCGGAGCGGCCAACCTCCACTTCAAGGGCATCCTGTCCGTGGAGGTGCTCGGCAACCCCGGTTTCTGGGACCACGGCTATGGCCGAGCGCTCCTCTGGAAGCTCCTCGCCGTGTCCGGAATGGTGGTGGTGAGCTTCATCCACGACTTCGTCCTCGGCCCTCGCTCAACGCGGGCAACGCAGGGCTCACCCGAGGGGGCGCGGTTGCGGAAGCGAGCGTCGTTGCTGGCTCGATTCAACGCATTCCTGGGCATCGTGGCGGTCGTTGCGGCGGTCTACCTGGCCCGGGGCACACCCTAGACGGCCGCCGGAGTCCATGAAGGCAGACGGCGTCGGGAGGGGCGGAACCGTGGAGCGGGAGCCGGATCAGGGGCTGCGTCCGCCCTGGCACCGCCTCACGGCCGACTCCACCCTCGAGGAGCTGCGGGTCGGCGAAGACGGGCTGACGCTCACGGAAGCTCGGACCCGCCGCTCACTCCACGGCCCCAACGTGATCGGAGCGGAGGAGCGCATTCGGCCGTTCCGCATCCTCGGTCACCAGTTCACCGGAGCGCTGGTCCTCGTGTTGGCTGCCGCCGGGGTCGTCTCCCTGGCCATCGGTCACTGGGAAGACGCGATCGTGATCAGCATCGTGCTCTTCCTGAACGCTGCGATCGGCTTCGCGCAGGAGTACCGGGCCGAGCGTGCCATCGCGGCGCTGAAGGGCCTGGTCACGCCCCGCTGTGTCGTGATGCGGGACGGACGGAGGCAGGAGGTAGACAGCCGGGAGCTCGTCCCCGGCGACGTGGTGGCCCTGGACTCCGGGAGCCGGATTCCTGCCGACCTCCGCCTGGTCCGGACCACGGCCTTGAACGTGGACCAATCGCTGCTCACCGGTGAGTCCATGCCGGTGAAGAAGACGGCTTCCTGGACGGCAACCTCGTCCGAGATCCCGGTTGCGGAGCGCCGGAACATGGCGTTCATGGGCACCACCGTGGCGTCAGGCCGAGGGCGTGGCGTGGTGGTGAGCATCGGCGGCCAGACGGAGCTCGGCGCCATTGCCCGGGACATCCGCGCCGTCGAGCGGCCGCAGACACCCCTGCAACGGCGCATGGAGCGGTTCGGCCGAATGGTGGCGGTGGCCATCGTGGTCCTGGCAGGCGTCACCTTCGCCCTGGGGCTCCTCCGGGGCGAGTCCATGTCGCAGATGTTCCTGACGGCCGTGGCCATCGCGGTGTCGGCCGTGCCGGAGGGTCTGCCAGTGGTGATGACCATCACGCTGGCCGTGGCTTCGCGCCGGATGGCCCGGAGGAACGCCTTCGTCCGCCGACTGGCTGCCGTGGAGACGCTGGGAAGCTGCACGGTCATCGCCACCGACAAGACCGGCACCCTGACCGAGAATCGCATGACCGTCACGTGCGTGTGGGCCGGTGGGGAACGCTTCGAAGTGACCGGCGGTGGCCTCGACCCCGACGGGGAGATCCTGTCCGGCGGCCTGCCCGTACCGGTCGATGCCCCCTCACCCCTTCACTGGACGCTTCTGGCCGGGGCTCTCTGCAACGAAGCGGATCTCGCTGGAGACGAGTCCGGCGACGTGCGTCCCCAGGGTGATCCGACAGAGGTCGCGCTGCTGATCGTCGCTGAGAAGGCGGGGTTGGACCGGGCGCGTGAGGCGTCGTCCTACCCACTCGTGGAAGCGGTACCCTTCGAATCGCAGAGGGGGTGGGCGGCCACCGTCCATCGGATAGACGGGGAACAGGTCGTCCTGCTGAAGGGGGCTCCCGAGCGGGTCGTGGGCATGTGTGACGCTGCCCTGGCCGTCGGCGAAGACGTGCCAATCGAGCCCGAGACGGTCGAAGCGGAGGCAGCGCGGATGGGGGCCGCCGGGCTCCGGGTCCTGGGTATGGCGGTCGGGCGGGGAGGGTCGGCGGTGGCCAGCGTCCTCGCCGGCGAACCGCAGGGGCTCGTCTTCGCCGGGCTCACGGGCATGATGGACCCGCCGCGGCCCGAGGTGCCGGAAACGGTAGCCGCATGCCGCGATGCCGGGATCCGGGTGCTCATGGTGACCGGCGATCACGAGAGCACGGCCGGGTCGATCGCCAGACAGGTGGGGATTTTGGACGCAGAGGGGGCCGAGGTCGTGGCGGGCGACCGGCTGACGGCCCTCTCGAACGACGAGCTGACCCGGGCGCTGGAAACGGGTCGCGTCTTCGCTCGGGTGGCCCCGGCGGACAAGCTCAGGATCGTGGAGTCCCTGGCTCGCTCGGGCCACATCGTCGCGGTGACCGGGGACGGGGTCAACGACGCGCCAGCCCTGAAGGCCGCGCACGTGGGCGCCGCCATGGGCCGGAGCGGTACCGACGTAGCCAAGGAGGCCAGCGACATCGTGCTGGCCGACGACCGCTTCGCCACCGTGGCCGCCGCGGTGGAAGGGGGAAGAACGGCCTTCGCCAACCTCCGGAACGCGACCTTCTTTCTCGTTTCGTCGGGCGCCGGTGAGCTTCTGGCGATCCTCGGATCTCTACTGCTTCGCCTGCCGTTACCCCTGCTGCCGGCGCAGCTGCTGTGGTTGAACGTGGTGACCAACGGGGTCGAGGACGTGGCGTTGGCAGTGGAGCCTCGGGATCCTGCGCGCTTCAGGGCTCCACCCCGGCCGGTGACAGAGGGCATCCTGTCGCGCCGCTTGATCGAGCGCCTGGTGGTCACCGGCCTCGTGATGGCCGCTGGGACACTCTGGGTGTTCGTCGGAGAGTGGGGAGGAGACCCGGCCCAGTTGGGGACGGCAAGGGTCGCGGCGCTCACCACGCTCGTCCTGTTCCAGGTGTTTCACGTGGGCAGCTGCCGCTCGGAGACCCGCTCCGCCTTCGGCATGAGCCCCTTCTCCAATCGGTTCCTCTTCTTCGGGGTGGGTGCGTCCCTCCTGCTGCACGTAGGCGCGATGTACTTTCCCCCGACTCAGGTGCTGCTGAAGCTCGAGCCCCTGCGGGTGGAGACGTGGCTGCGGATGGCGGCGGTGGCCACGACGGTCGTGATCGCCGTGGAGCTCCACAAGCGTCTGCGACCTCCGGGCGGCCGTCGCGGACGCGGCCAAGCGGCGACCTCTGCTGCCACGGATCCGGAGCCGGTCATGCCATGAGCCACACGCCCGTGTCCCCGTCGGCCGAGAGAGCGCCCGACGCGTTGCTCACGGACCTGTACGAGCTGACCATGCTTCAGGCCTACTGGTCCTGCGCGATGACCCGGGAAGCCGTGTTCAGCCTCTTCGTCCGCCGCCTCCCGAGGTCGCGGAATCTCCTGCTCGCGTGTGGCCTCGAAGACGCTCTGGACTACCTGGAGGGTCTCCGCTTCACGCATGACGACCTCGAGTACCTCGCCGGCCTGGGTCTGTTCAGCGAGGAGTTCCTGCGTTGGCTCGAAGGCTTCCGGTTCTCGGGGGACGTATACGCGGTAGCCGAGGGTACGCCGGTATTCGCGGAGGAACCCCTCGTGGAAGTGGTGGCTCCCCTGCCGGAGGGCCAGCTTGCCGAGAGCTTTCTGATGAACCAGGTCCACTTCCAGACGATGGCCGCGTCCAAGGCCAGCCGCGTGGTCCAGGCGGCGGCGGGGCGCACGGTGGTGGACTTCGGTATGCGCCGCATCCACGGCGCCGACGCGGCAGTGAAGGCTGCCAGGGCATTCCACGTGGCCGGCGTCCACGCCACCAGCAACGTGCTGGCGGGCAAGCTGTACGGCATCCCGGTGGCCGGGACGATGGCGCACAGCTTCATCCAGGCCCACGACGGCGAATTGGCGGCGTTCCGCGACTTCGTCGCGCTGTACCCCGGGACCATCCTCCTGGTCGACACCTACGACACGCTGGAGGGTGTGCGGAGCGTGGTGCGCCTGGCCGAGGAGATCGGCGACGCGTTCACGGTGAGGGGGGTGCGCCTCGACTCCGGAGATCTCGCCGAGCTCGCCAAAGGAGCGCGACGAATCCTGGACGGCGCGGGCCTGGAGGGGGTAGAGATCTTCGCCAGCGGCAGCCTGGACGAGTACGAGATCGCCCGCCTCGTAGACGACGGGGCTCCAATCACGGGTTTCGGAGTCGGCACCCGGATGGGAGTATCGGCCGACGCTCCGTCCCTGGACATGGCGTACAAGCTCACCGCCTATGGCGGGCACGGCCGGCTGAAGCTCTCGGCGGGCAAGAAGATCCTCCCCGGCCGCAAGCAGATCTTCCGCACGGAGCGGCGTGGCACGGTCGTTGGCGACGTCCTCGCCCGCGCCCACGAGCAGCTGCCGGGCCGGCCGCTGCTCCAGAAGGTCATGGAAGGAGGGGCGCGCCTGCCGAACGCCTCGCCCTCGCTGGACGAGGTGCGGCGCCGGGCGCGGCGGGAGCTGGAGTCGCTCCCTGCGGAGCTGTTGAGGATCGAGCCGGCCGAGCGACCGTTTCCGGTCGCGCTGAGTCCGAGTCTGGCGTCGTACGCGGACGAATTGGCCCGGACGGTCGGGAAATGACCGCCGCGAAGGCGCGGGCGCGCTCTCAGTGGCGGCGGACCCGCTACCAGGTGGGCAACGCCGATGTGGCGGACGCCCTGGAACGCGTGGCCGATCTACTGGAGGTCCAGGACGGGAACCCGTTCCGGATCCGGGCATACCGGTCAGGCGCTGGCACCATGCGGGCCCTCGACACGCCCATTTCCGTGCTGGTGCTGGAAGGCGATCCCGGGGCGCTGGAGCGTCTGCCCGGGATCGGTAAGGGGCTGGCGGGCACCATCCGGGAGTTCGTGCTCACCGGCAGAATGCGACTCCTGGACCGGCTCGAGGGGCAGGTCTGTCCCGAGGACCTGCTCAGGACCGTGCCCGGCATCGGGCCAGAGCTGGCCCGGCGCATCCACCGGGAGCTGGACGTGGAGTCGCTCGAGGACCTGGAGCTGGCGGCACACGACGGCCGGCTCGAGACGGTAGACGGCTTCGGGCACCGGCGTGCGGAGGCGGTTCGGCAGACGCTCTCGGGGATGCTGGGGCAGGCCTCCCGGAGACGCGCTCTCGGTCGGGGGCGGAGGTGGGGGCCGTCCGAGGACGCGGGCCTGGGCGCTCTGGAGCAGCCCGACGCGCCGTCCGTGGCCGCGCTCCTCTCGGTGGACGAGGAGTACCGCAGGAAGGCTGCCCAGGACGAGCTGCCGACGATCGCGCCGCGCCGATTCAATCCCACGGGAGAGGCCTGGCTGCCGATCCTCCACACCGACCGAGAGGGTTGGCACATCACGGCGCTCTTCTCCAATACGGCTCGGGCCCACGAGCTCGGACGGACGCACGATTGGGTCGTCATCTATGCGGACGGCGAGCACGGAGGAGAGCAGCGCTTCACGGTCGTGACGGAGTACCAGGGCGATCTGGCGGGTCGGCGTGTGGTGCGGGGACGTGAGCTAGAGTCACGCAGGTACTACGGCTGAGGCCGACCTGGCGCCGCGGCCCACTCCCGGTCCCTCAGCTCCCGCCGAAGGATCTTGCCACTCACGGTCTTGGGCAGGGTGTCCACGAACTCGATCAGCCGCGGGTACTTGAACGGTGCGGTGGTCTCCTTGACGTGCTCCTGGAGGGCGAGGATCAGGTGGTCGTCGGGCTCGATGCCAGGTCTCAGCACCACGAACGCCTTCACCACTTCGCCCCGAACGGGGTCGGGGCTCGAGACCACGGCCGACTCCGCCACCGCCTCGTGCTCCAGCAGCGCGCTCTCCACCTCGAAGGGACCGATCCGATAGCCTGACGAGATGATCACGTCGTCGGCCCGGGCGATGAACCAGAAGTACCCGTCGGAATCCCGGGTGGCCCGGTCTCCGGTCACGTACCAGTCGCCCCGGTACGTGCCCGCGGTCTTCTCGGGGTTCTTCCAGTACGCCTTGAAGATGCCCACCGGACGGTCGGGCGAGACGCGCACCGCCAGGTCGCCACGCTCGCCGGGAGGGAGCGATCGACCGTCCTCGTCGATGACGGCCACGTCGAATCCGGGTGACGCGACGCCCATGGAGCCGGGCCGGGGCTCGACGTCGGTGAAGGTTCCCGCCAGCACGGTGGTTTCGGTCTGTCCGTATCCGTCCCTGATCGTGATCCCGGTCGCCCGCTTCCAGGCCGCGAGGATCTCGGGGTTGAGGGGCTCACCGGCGGCCACACAGGAACGGAGACTCGGGAACTCGAACCGGTCCAGATCCTCCAGGAGGAGCATGCGGTACACCGTGGGCGCGCCGCAGAAGCTCGTGATCGGGTGCTCCTGCAAGAGCTCCAGCGCCCGCTGCGGCTCGAACCGCTTCGCGTGATGCACGAAGACGGCGGCTCCCATGTGCCAGGGACCGAAGAGGGAGCTCCACGCGGCCTTGGCCCACCCCGTGTCGCTCAGATTCCAGTGGAGGTCGTCCGGTCCGAGCCCCAGCCAGAACCGCCCGGTGATCTGGTGGGCGAGAGGATAGGAGGCATGGGTGTGCATCACCATCTTGGGTGCGCCCGTCGTGCCGGACGTGAAGTAGAGGATCGCGTTCTGGTCGCTTCGGGTGGGTACGGGCTCGAAGTCTTCGGCGGCCTCTCGCACCGTGGCATGGTATGAGACCCAGCCGGGACGACCACCGCCGACGAGCACCCGACGGGGCGTCGCCTGGACCTCGCCCAGGGCCTCGTCCACCTTGAGGGCGACCTCCGGATCCGCGATCACGCACGCGGGACCCGCGGCCTCGATGCGGTAGGCAATGTCCTTTGGGGAAAGCTGCACCGTCCCTGGGCAGGCGATCGCGCCCATCCGCAGGCAAGCCAGGTTGACCGCCCACCACTCCACGAGCGTCGGCAACAAGACGAGCACGACGTCGCCACGCCCCACCCCCAGGGACCTCAGGGCAGTCGCGGCTCTCCGGCTCCGCTCCGCCATCTCGTCGAAGGTGACGCGAACCTGCATGCCCGTGTCGTCGACCCACACGAGGGCGAGCTTCTCACGGTCTTCAGCCCAGCGATCTACGACATCGGCCGCGAAGTTGTACCGCTCCGGGACGTCGAGTCGGAAGTGCTCGCGGGAGACTCTCCCACTCAAAACAGCCCCCACCGGCGATGGCTCATGGCGGCGCGAACCCGCTCAGTCGCCAGAGCCACGGCTGCCTGCCGCGGCAGAATCCCCCGGTCCCGGGATGTCGACAGTACGCGTCCGGTGTTCTCCCGGAGCTTCTCCGCAATGGTCTCGAAGGCCTGCGTTCGGTTCCCTCCCGCGTACTCGACGGCCGCACAGATCACGCCGCCGGCGTTGGCGATGAAATCGGGCAGGACAACGACGCCGGCCTCCGCGAGCGTCCGCTCCGCGCCCACGGTGCAAGGGATGTTGGCCCCCTGCGCGATCAGCCGGGTCTTCAGCCGGTGGACGTTTTCCTCGCGGATCACGTCGGGCCGGGCGGCCGGAATCCAGATCTCGCACTCCATATCGAGCACGGAGTCCCGGTCCCGGGCCTCGCCGGAGCCGTGCTCGGAGACGCTCTTCCCTTCATCCTTGGTGCGGACGAGCGCGTCCACGTCCAGCCCGTCCGGGTCGTAGATCGCGCCGCGGGAATCCGAGGCACCCACGAGCACCGCGCCGTCCTGGGAGAGGAAACGCGCGGCGTGCTTCCCGACAGCACCGAACCCCTGGATGACCACCCGGGCGCCGGCGAGCTCGAAGTCACAGTACTCGAGGGCCACGAGCACGGAGTGGGTCAGACCGAAGCCGGTTGCCCCGATCTCGTCCAGAGGGATCCCACCCGAATCTTCCGGCAGCCCCACTACACGACCGATCTCATCCCGGATCCACGCCATGCACGTTTCGTCGGTCCCCATGTCGGGCCCGGGGATGTAGCTCCGGTCGTCCCTTATGGCCGAGGCGAAGCAGCGCACAAGGCGCTCTTTGTCATGGACGGGCATCCCGGGGTCCGCGGCGATGACCGCCTTACCGCCTCCGTGGGGCAGCCCCGCGGCGGCGTTCTTCAAGGTCATGGCCCGGGCCAATCGCGCACATTCCTCGGCGTTGACGTCCGGGGCCATGCGAATGCCTCCGATGGAGGGGCCGATGGCCACGTTGTCGACCACGACCATGCCCTCGAGCCCGACCGCCCGGTTCTGGACGTGCAAGACGCGGAAGGGGCCCAGGTCGTCTGCGCGGGGAAGAGAAAGGTCCATGCGGAAGTTCCTTGTCCTGGCGTTTCCGTCGCTTCAGCGGGTTGCGGGAATGGCGGACGAATCCGAACCGGGGTTCGGCATCACGGGCAAGTGGACGGCACGGAAGACGATGGGGCCGGTGGCGATGATCGCGAAGCGTGCGGTCTACGGGTTCTCCTTGCTTTCCGAGTTGGGCACACCGCCATCCGGGGTCGACACGTCGCCCTCCTCCTCCCCTCCGCCCCCCGGCGTCGGCTCCTCAGCGCTCGGGCCCGCGTCGGGGCCCCCGAACGCCTTCCACTGACGCGCCCAGGCCTTCAGCTGGCTCATGACCCGGCCGTCGACGGAATCGGGCGGATAGCTGCCGTCCTCGTCCGGCTCCCCGGCATCGAGCCCGCTCAGGATCGGCCACCCCTCTTCGAAGTGATCGATGGCGTAGACCTTGAATCGCCCGCTCGCTGCAGCCGTACGCACCTCGGTGCTCAAAGTCAGATTCTCGAGGTTCTTCCTGGGCACGACGACGCCTGTGGGGCCCTCGTAGCCCACCGCCTTACAAGCAGCGAAGAAGCCCTCGATCTTCTCGGTGACGCCGCCGACGGGGAGGATGACCCCATCCTGGTTCAGCGCACCGGTCACCGCGATCCCTCGCTCGAGGGGGAACCCGCCGATGGCAGACATGAGGGCGTAGAGCTCCGCTGCGGAGGCGCTGTCTCCCTCCACCTCCTCGTACAACTGGTCGAAGGAGAGGCTCGCCGAGAGAATCAGAGGCAGCCTTTGGGCGAAGCGCTGTCCCAGGTATCCCGAGAGCACGAGAAAGCCCTTGTTGTGAATGGGACCGCTGAGGCGCGCTTCTCGCTCGATGTTCACCACCCCGCCGGTGCCGAGGAAGGCGCTGGCCATGACCCGAATGGGCCTTCCGAAAGGCCGCCGCCCCACCTGGATGAGCCCGATGCCGTAGAGCTCGCCAACGGCCTGGCCTTGGGGCTGGAAGTCGAGCGTGCCCCGGTGGATTAGGTCCAGGATCTCCCTGTGGGGCCGCTGCTCGCGCCGGTCCCGCGCCGCCAGGGCCTCCGCGACGGCGCTACCCGTGACGACGGATTCCCCGGCCCCGCCGGCTTGGTGGGCCGCCTCTTTGAGCAGGTCGGCGACCTCGCCGAAGCGAGTGCTGAGCTTGTTCTGGTTGCCAACCAGCCGCGCGCCTTCCTCGACGACGCGCGCCACTGCGTCAGCATCGAAGGGGGGAAGACCCTGAGACCGGCATTGTCCGGCGATGAAGTCGGCGTATTGCGTCTCGGTCTCCCGGGATCGCTCCATCCAGGGGCTGAAGTCGACCTTGACCTTGAACAGGGAGGCGAACTCGCTGTCGAGCTGCCGTAGCAGATAGTAGAGACGCGGCTCTCCATAGATGATGACCTTGAGCCGCGCAGGTATGGGCTCGGGCTCGAGGGAATCGGACACCGAGAGCCCCAACTCGGACGCCGCGTCGGCCGGGGTCAGCTCGCAGGTGCGGAGGGCACGCTTGAGGGCCGGCCAGACGAGGGGACGGGACAAGAGCTCGGCGGCTTCCACGACCAGGTACCCCCCGTTCGCCCGGTGCACCGCCCCGGGAGAGATGCGCGTGAAGTCAGTGACCATGATGCCGAACCGCAGCTCCCCTTCTGTACGGCCGAAGAGGTTCCGGAGGTTGGGGTTGGAGACCTCCGCGACGGGTGTTGTCGCGTCCGGGGCGTGACAGACCAGGGCGTTGATCTGGTACCTGCGGAAGAAGTCCTCTCTACCGGCTCTCTGGATGGCTGCCAGAGGATCGTTCTCATCCTCCGCACCGGCAAACTTCGTCGCATGGCGAACCATGTCCTCAGCCACCCTCTCCAGGTACTGAGCCACGGTCTTCACGCTGGCGTGCTCTTCCTCGAGGTGGCCGATGCGTTGGATCACCAAGTTGCGGGCCACCTGCTGGTGGAGCTCACCTACCTCCTCCCGGGCCCGCCTCCCGATCTCGTGGACCTCGCGCTGCGCGGCCTGGACGCGTTTTCCGGCGGCGTCTACGTGTCTGTCGATAGTCTGCTGGTGGTCCTCCGGAAGCGCCCGATACTGCTCCCGGTCGATGGCCTCGCCTCCCCGGGCCGGCACGACGATCTGGGCGTCGAGATCGCCGATCAGTGCCACGTACTGGTCCTCCACCAGGCTCTCCCGGAGTCGCTCCATGAGCTCGGTGGCCTCCTTGCCACGGCTCGACAGGATCGCCTGTCGCCGTCCCGCCACGTCCTCGGCCCGGAGAGCTTCCGGCACGGAGCGTCGAAGGTCCTCCAGCAGCTCATCCATGTCCTGCTGTAGCTCTCGTGCCTGGCCTGCTGGAAGCTCGAGGGTCTGGGGACGACGGGAATCGTCGAAGTTGAACACGTAGCACCAGTCGGAGGGGCGTTTCCCGGTCCGGGCCCGCTCGGCCAGCGCCTGTCGGATGAAGGTGAGCCGTCCCGAGCCCGGAGAACCCAGAACGAAGACATGATGACCCGGAGAATCGATGGAGAGCCCGAAGTCCAACGCCTCCATGGCCAGAGACTGTCCGAAGACGGCCTCGCTGGGCGTGAGCTCCTCCGTCGTCTGGAAGGAAAAGCTGCCGGGGTCCGTGATTCGGTGGAGCTGGGAGGCCTTCAGGGGTCCTGGTCGCTTGGGCATGATCCACACGCGGGGGTTTGGCCGGCGCCGGCGAGGTCAGAGTGACACAAACGCTCGGGCTGGGTCGCATCGACACGCACCTGTAACTGGCCACGGCGACGCACTTTCCACAAGAGGCGTCCCCACGGAGCCGGGCCGACCTCGGCGCGGCCAGGAGATTGCACGCGGCGACTCCGGTTCACATCTTCAGGCCGGAGGTCATCGGCCCGAAGCACCGGCTTGCTTCCGGTCGGAGGTGACCGGTTCCAGGAGCCGGCACGGGCGAGAAGAGGACCGAGATGCGATCCAGCGCCGACAGCGTAGAGGAATACCTGGAGCAGCTACCCGAGGATAGGCGTGAGGCCATCGGGCGTGTGAGGCAGACGATCGTCGAGAGGCTGCCAGACGGCTACGAGGAGGCCATGAACTGGGGGATGATCACCTACCAGGTCCCCCTCGAGACCTACCCCGACACGTACAACGGCGAGCCGTTGATGTACGCTGCCCTGGCTTCGCAGAAGAACCACATGGCGGTGTACCTTACGGGCATCTACATGGTGGACGAGGAGCGGTCCGCCTTCGAAGATGCGTACCGCGCCACCGGCAAGCGCTTCGACGTGGGCAAGTCCTGCGTCCGGTTTCGCAAGCTCGAGGACCTTCCTCTGGACCTCATCGGTGAGACCGTCGCCTCTCTCAGCGTCGACGATTTCTTGGCTCGCGTCCAGCAGGCCGAATTGGCGCGGAAGGCGAAGCAGTCGAGGAAGCCCGGCTGACGGAGGCTAGGGGAGGGCGTGGGCCGCGTTCGCGCTCGCGGCAGCCGACTGCAGTGCAATGGCCTCGTCGGCGGGCAGAAGGACCCAGTCGGTGGCCGTGGGAATGGCGGCCGGGAGGTCCCTCGGGTTCCGTCGGGCCAGCTGCTCGTACATGACCAGCGCGGCCAGGTACGTACCCCTGAGGCTCGGGTGGAACCGGTCAGGACCGTACAACTCGAGTCGCGGGTCCCGATCCCACGCTTCCAGCCAGGCCTCCCCGGCCGGGAACAGCAGACCTCCTACGAGCCCCGCCGCCGTAGCGTAGGAGTCCGAGACTCCCGCGAAGTCGTGGAAGCGCGCTTCCGCCGGCCAGACCATGTAGAGGGCCGTCCGGGCGCCTGCCGCGGCGATCTCCTCGGCGAAGAGCCGAGTGTATTCGAGCAGGTAGGGCCGCCCTTCCGTCGCTGATGGGCCCTGCTGGAGCACGATCACGTCCCATCCCCCCTCCCGGATCCGCCGCACGGCTTCACCGTCGACCCAGTGGTCAGGGAGTCCCACGCCTGGCGAGGTCACGGATTCGATCCGAACCGGTCCCGCTCCCCCGCGCTCGAAGAGCCTGGCCAGCATCCCCGGGAGGTCGTTCCAGTACGTGAGGCTGTTCCCGATGAAGAGGACGTCGAGGCGGAGCTCGTCGTCCGACGGGAGATTCGCGGGGCCGTCGCACCCGATGAGGAATCCCATGGCGGCCAGCCAAATGAGCGGCCGGGGACGTCGCAACGGCAGGCGCATTCGTCTGAAGTAACTCCGGAGGCTCTCGTGAGCCTCCGCTGCGAGACTGAAGAAGGTCAGAACGCTCACAGCGGGTAAGTTCGCTGCCTGGGACGGCGCGTCAACCGACGCCGAGTCCTCGGAGGAGCGGAGCATCCGATCAGCCGTCGGGCTCTCGGCGGCGCGCGCCCCAGGCTTCCCGTGCCAATCGGCTGGTGGCGATGGCGATCTCTTCGTTCAGCCGATTCAGAAGCGCTTCTCGCTCGCGGTGCTCGCGACCGATGGTGAAGGCCTCACGCATCCCCTGAGCCAGCGCCTCCTCGAAGGTTGCCAACTCGCGGGCCGCCGCGTCGATGATGCGGGCGTCCTGGGCCGTGAATCCGGGCCACCGCTCGGCGCTCGCGCGAAGGCCAACCGCCTCCAGCCGCGCCGCCAGGGCCCCGAGACCCCGAGGCTCCCCGTCCGGCCCGGCGAGGCGTCCCTCGC
Source organism: Gemmatimonadota bacterium (assembly GCA_039586035.1). Classification (GTDB taxonomy): domain Bacteria; phylum Gemmatimonadota; class Gemmatimonadetes; order Longimicrobiales; family Gaopeijiaceae; genus JBDHHQ01. The sequence continues at coordinate 92,713 of JBDHLD010000006.1, forward strand.
CTTCATGGGTGGAGCTCGGTCCTCCTGGGATCCGTGCCTCCGAGAGCTTGAAGGCGTCCGGCCCTTCCGTCGGTTGCCGTTCCTCGGCCCCGCTCACGCACGGCTCCCCGGCTCGGCGGAGGTCAACTCCGAGGTGGAGCGGCTGCCGAGGTGCACGCGAAACCAGTCCCTGGCGAGACCCGCGACCCGTTCCAGGGTGCCGGACTCCTCGAAGAGGTGGGTCGCACCCTCCACGATCTCCATGTGCTTCTCGGTGTTCAGCTGGGCGAAGGCCTCGCGGTTCATCTCGATCACGGGGTAGTCCAGCCCACCCACGATCAAGAGCGTCGGCGCCCTCACCTGAGCCAGGACGGGTCTGGCGAGATCGGGCCGTCCCCCGCGCGACACGACTGCCGCCACGTGTTCGGGCCTTCGAGCGGCTGCCATTAGCGCGGCTGCGGCGCCTGTGCTGGCCCCGAAGTAGCCAAGCGCGAGACCTGCGACCAGGCCCCGTTCCAGGAGCCAGTCCGTAGCGCCCAGCAGCCGCTCAGCCAGCAGGCCGATGTCGAAGCGCATCTGTGCCGTCTGTGCGTCGATCCGCTCCTCCTCCTGAGTGAGCAGGTCGAAGAGGAGCGTCCCCAGCCCGGCTGCCTGGAACTCACCGGCGACGTACCGGTTTCTCGGACTGAGCCGACTGCTCCCGCTCCCATGCGCAAAGGCGACCAATCCCACGGCGTCTCCCGGGACCATCAGGTCCCCCCTGAGCGACACTGAGCCACAGGGAATCTCCACGGCGTGAATGGGTTCAGTGCCGGCACCGTCCTCGTTCATCGATGTCCCTCCTCCCTCGCGGTCGTCCCCGACCGCGCCTGTACGACCAGGGGGCGAGGCGCGTTCCTTCACCGCCCGGTCCGATCACCGTCTCGTGGGCGCGCAGGACCAAAATCCGTCGGATCGCTGATCACGCGACACGTCGGTCAGTGCTCGCTTCTGTTCACGCCTCGGTCACGCGGGAACGTGCTAGTCAGTCGTACTCCGGGACCGGGGCGTCACCTGCCGCCGCTGGGCTGTCCATGAGCTCTTCTCTTACCTCCAGGCGATCGAGTCGCCTCTCCAGCTCGCCGGTCCGGTTTCGGAGACTGAGCACCTCTTCCCGGAGGGTCGCCATCTCTCGTTCCAACGCCTCTACCTGTTCCTGGACCATGCTCTCCTCCTCTCCTGATCGCGTAAGGGCCTCAGCGGACAGCTCAATCCACGATGTGGTGCTTGCCCACGACGTGGACAGTGCTGGCCTGCGGCCCTTCCTCTCCCGACTCCACGACGTAGCGGACTTCCGCGCCCTCTTCGAGCTGCTCGAAGTCTCCGCGTACGACGCTGTTCCGGTGGAAGTACACCTCGTGTCCATCCGACGCGACGATAAACCCGTAGTCGGGGGACAGGCGTGTCACCCGACCGTGGGCCGGTGCCTCATGGGACTTGATGTCCCCTCGTTGCTTCCGGGCGAGCTCCACCAGGGCCCGCTTGGCTCGATCGAACGCCTCTCCGAGAGCTTGCCGCAGGTCCTCGTGCTCGCGGTGCTCGGCTGGGGAGCGACTCACCACGATCTCGCTGCCGGCCATGGTCAGGTCGATGCGCACATGGTAGAGGTTCCCCCTCCGATGTCGTTGATCCGGCTGCTCCACCATGATGCGACAACTCGTGAGTCGGTCGAACACGCGCTCCAATTCCCGGATGCCGGCCCGGACCTGCTCCTTCAGGGGCTCGGTCAGCTCGACGTTACGAAACGCGACTTCCGGATCGATCTGCACGTGACTCCCTCCGTTGAGTGCCAGGGGTCCGATCGTACGAACAGCACGGGTCGTGCCGGAGCCTGGAGCGTGTCGAGTCACCCGCTCCTCCACCAAACGGTGCGGCGACAAGGAGGCGGGAGATGTCGGCAGGGAGGATGGAGACAGACCCGGCGGCCGCACGACCACAGCGAGCGGACCCGCGTACGGCCGAGCAGCCGAGGGCGCCGGACGTCGCGGACGCCCAGGACCCCCGCCCCGAGGCAGGGGCGATCATGGGGGTAGCCGCTGCGCCCTGGGCGCCTACGCTTCGACCGCCGGTAGGATACCCTGTTCGCGGTAGCGCTTGATCTTCCGGTAGAGCGTCCGCCGGTTCACGCCGAGGATCTTGGCGGCGGCGCCCTGATGCCAGTGCGCCCGATCGAGCACCCGGAGAATGTACTCCCGTTCGAGGTGGTCGAGGTCCCAACTGCCCTCGCCTGCCTCTGCCAGGACCGTCTCCTCGGCCGTCGCAGTCTCCCCGGGTGGCAGGTCGAACGGGATCGTCCGGGCACCCGGATACATGATGACCGAGCGCTCGATGAAGTTCTCGAGCTCTCGGATGTTACCCGGCCAACTGTAGGCGGCCATGCGGGCGAGCGTGTCGTCGCTCAGCCCCGGTGGCTCCAGCCTATTCTCCTCGGCGAACCGAAGTCGGAAGTAGTTTGCCAGTAGCGGCAGGTCCGCTTTTCGCTCTCTGAGCGGCGGGACCCAGATCGGGAACACGTTCAAGCGGTAGAAGAGGTCTTCCCGGAAGTCGCCGGCGGAGACGAGCTTCGACAGGTCGGTATTCGTCGCCGCGAGAAGACGGAAATCGACTTGAATCGCCTCCCGGCCGCCTACGCGCTTGATGGCCCGTTCCTGCAGCACCCTCAATAGCTTCACCTGGATGGCAGGCGAGATCGTGCTGATCTCGTCGAGGAAGAGCGTGCCGCCAGCGGCCTCCTCGAACAGACCACGGCGACTCTGAACGGCCCCGGTGAACGCTCCACGCACGTGTCCGAACAGCTCGGACTCGAGAAGGCTCTCGGGTAGCGCAGAGCAATTCACCGCCACGAAGGACCGTCGAGACCGATCCGAGAGGTCGTGAACGGCTCTGGCCACCAGCTCCTTGCCCGTGCCCGTCTCCCCAGTGATGAGCACTGTGGCTCGGGTGGGAGCGACGCGCTGCACCAGGTCGATCGCCTGCCGCATGGACCCACTCCTACCGATGATGAGGCGATTGAACGTGCCGGGCAGATCGCGCCGAAGGCCAGCCACTTCCCGGAGCAGCTGCCGCGTGTCGAGGGCGCGCCGAATCACGATCTTGAGCTCGTCGGTGCGAAGCGGCTTCCGCAGGTAGTCGAAGGCGCCGAGCTTCATGGCCTCGACGGCGGTGTCCACCGACCCGAATGCGGTCATGATGATGAACTGGGCGTCCCCCTGCCTGGACTTGGCGGCCGAAAGCACGTCCATACCCGAGAGCCCGGGCAAGTTGATGTCGAGGAGGACGACGTCGTAGATCTCGTCCTCCAGCGCCCTGAGCCCCTCCTCCCCCGTCGTGACCGTGTCTACATCGTACCCGTCCTCGGTGAGCACTTCATCAAGAACGCGGCAGATGTTGTCTTCGTCCTCCACGATGAGGAGCCGGGCGGGAAGGTCAGCTGCCGTTTCAGCCTGACGCGAGCCGCTGCTGGTTGAAGAATCGGTCGCTTTCATCTCGTCTACGCACTTCGCTCCCGCAGAGACTCTGGTGCGAGCTCGGCGGGGCGGCGCGTGAGTTCTGGGGTGTGGAGGCCTACGGGCAGCCTCGTGCGACCCGGACCCCCAGCCTGGTCATGGGAAGAGCCGCGCCCGTCGAATCCGCTGAGGTGATAGGGCATCTCGGCTCATTATGGGCAACAATACCCCACGTACGAGGGGAAACCAAGGAATGGGGGTTGTCCGCGGCCTTGGCGGCCCACTCCTCCAGGCGTCGCCTCGGTCGCCGTGCGCCACGGGATTGCCCAGGCATCGTTGTCGAGAATCGGTCGCGCCGGCGAGGTGGGCTGAACCGCCTGCCCCGCAAGCGCGCATTGGCGATCGAGCTCAACCCACTGCGACGCGCCACCTGTCTCCGTCCAGGGCGTCGAGCGTCACGTCCACGTCGAGGAACCGGCGAATCACCTCGGCGTTCGTCTCCGTGTGGGCCGTGGGCTTGACCGTAGTGAAGGCGCCACCACCCGCCAGGGCCAGCGGCAGAAGAAGCTGATCGGCCAGGTGGGGGCCTGCGCCCACGTACGCTGCCTCCCAACGCCGAGCCTGTTCCGCGGCTGTGCGAGCGACGTCTTCCGCGGGGACCCCCCGTTCGCCGAATCCGGTGAAAAGCCCGGTAACCTCTTCGCATATGACCTCGACCAGAACCGCATTACCGGGGCCCACCGGATCGTCGACCTCGATCAACGCGCGGGCCTCCGGCCCGATGGTGAGGAGCGCAGCCACGGTGTCCAGCTCGCGCTCTCCGATGTGCCTGGGCAGCGCCGAGATCAGTGCCCGGGCCCGGCGCGCGACGACTGCGCCACGAGCCGGAAGATCGAGAGGGCGCAACGCGCCCGTGGGTCGCACTCGCGTCCGGAAGCGCCCACCGCCCGCAGGATAGAATCCAGGGCGTTCCAAGACGAGGTCGAGGCCGGCACCCATCCGGCGGAGCAGGGGGGCGAGGGTCCGCTCCATGAAGTCGAACGGAGGGGCAAACGGGTTGTGGGTTCCTCCCTCCAGAACGACCTCCGAGGGGCCGGAGGCAACGAGCAAGGGAGGAAGGATGGTCTGCAAAACCAGCGTCGCGCTCCCAGCGCCGCCGGTGGTGAACCGGTACGGTCCCGGTCGGATGCTCCGCGGACGGAACGTCACGTCGCGAGAGCGTAACTTCACTCCCTCGAGCTCGGCGCCTGCCACCTGGGCTGCCGCCAAGACCGCGGTGAGGTGCTGTCGAGCGAGACCCGGCTTCGCTCGGCCCGCCCGCACGTTGCGCAAGCGAAACGGCTGTCCTGTGACCGCCGAGAGGGCGAGCGCGGTCCGCAGAATCTGCCCTCCGCCCTCTCCCATGGATCCATCGAGTTCCAACATGGCCAGGTGCTCCGGTCTACCCCCTGGACCGCTGCGTGAGCCGACGGCACGCAGAGTCCAGGAACGCGATTGCCATACCAATCTCCAAGGGCACGTGCCTTGCTCGACGACCGGATGGAGTTGAGCGATTCGTCATACGTCTCCTTGGCCGGAGGTTCCCATGCTCTTCAGCGTTTCGATGTTCCCGATCGGGTCCGGCGACAGCCTTTCCCATCCCGTGGCCGAGGTCATCGACGAGATCGACAGGGCCGGTCTGACCTATCAAGTGTCGGCGATGGACACGATCATCGAGGGCGAATGGAAGGACGTGATGCCCGTCATACGTACTGCACACCGGCACCTGACGGAAAGACATGATCGCGTCTACATGACCATCACCGTCGACGATCACGAGAGCGCTGAATCCCGGCTGACCGGAGCCGTCGCGGACGTGGAGGAGGAGTTGGGACGGCCCGTACCGCACTAGCGCCAGCACTTGACCCGTCCGCCGGATCGACCTGGAGGTGTTCGGGACGGGTCAGGATGTCCCAGTGGACGAACCGCCGCCGCACTGTCCGATCGATCCTCCGTGAAGGTCGGAGCGGTCGAAGGAGCCTGCAACGGCAGGGACCGGCCGGACGGCCGGTGTGGATCTGGGGCTGCAGGTCCCCGGCGCATCCTTCTTGCACAGCAGAGCCATCGCCCCGATGCGCGGGCAGCGTGGAAACCCCGGCGGGAGGCGAGACCGATGACGCACGTTAGCGAGATCATGACATCCGACGTGGCCACCCTCACGCCGGAAATGACACTGCGGGAGGCGCTCGAGGCCCTACGAGCGCGGACCGTCGGAGGCGCTCCCGTCCTGCAGGGCGCAGACGTCGTGGGGGTGTTGTCCATGGCCGACCTGCTCGAGCTGCAAGCGACGCGCCCGGCCGTTCCGGCCTTCAGGGAGGACCAGGCGGAGTGGAGCGATTGGGGAGAGCCCGAGCCTTGGAAGGAGGGAGAATCGCCGCCTCAGTTCTTCCTCGACTTCTGGACCGATGCAGGCGCAGACACGAGCGAGAGGATCGGGAGGATCGAAGGGCCCGAGTGGGATTTCCTGGCCGACTATACCGTCGGTGAGGTGATGAGCCGGAAGCTGCTGCATGTGAGGCCGGAGGATGACGTGCGGATTGCCGCCCGTCGCATGACAGACGCCGGTGTCCACCGGGTGCTCGTCCTCGACGGTGGTCGCCTCGTTGGCGTGCTTTCGGCCAGCGACGTCGTGGCAGGCGTGGCCGAGGGCATGCTGTAAGGGGACTCAGAGTCGGCTGCAGTCAAGCACCATCGAGGAGGCGAAGCACGGGACTCGTCCACACCCCGCCGCCTCCGCGGAAGGAGGAGGATCATGTCGGCAGGACGGATCTGCACCCGTGTCACCTATACGGCCTCTCGCGCAGAGCGCGCGCGGGACGCGGCGGTGCGAATGCAAGACCACGGGATCGGGACGCTCGCGGTCGTGGATCGTGACAACCGGCCCGTCGGGATCGTGACGGATCGGGACTTGGCCATCCGCTGCGTGGCGGGCGGCTTGGATCCAGAACGGACCTCGCTGGACGAGATCATGTCGTCGCCGGTCTGCTCCGTCGCAGAGGACACCCCCATCGAGTCCGCGCTGGCCACGATGGCCGCTGCCGAGGTGAGGCGGGCGGTCGTGATCGACGTGGAAGGGAGTCTGGTGGGGATTCTGGCCCTGGACGACATTCTGGAGTTGCTCATCGAGGAGACCCAGTCGATTGGCGCCCTGTTGAGGGCACAGGCACCCGTGTAGCGTCGGGCAGCAGAGACGTGTCGTTCGAGCCGAGGTGGCAGACGGTGCCGCAAAACGACAAGGGGCCTGGTTGGGAGCGCTATCAGGACCGCACGGAAGCCGGGCAGAGTCTGGCTAGCCTGCTGAAGGAGCGGCTGGACCTGGGAGACGCTCTCGTGCTGGCTCTTCCCAGAGGCGGCGTTCCGGTGGCCTTCGAGATCGCCCTTTCCTTCGCCGTTCCGCTGGACGTCGTCGTCGTCCGGAAGCTGGGTGTGCCGGTGCAGCCAGAGCTCGCCATGGGCGCGGTGGCGACCGGAGGAGTGCGATTCTTGAACGACGAGGTCATCCACATGGCGCGCATCCCGGACGACGTCATCGAGGAGGTGACCCTGCGCGAGGTGGATGAGGTGGCCCGTAGGGAACGGGCGTACCGGGGCGATGCTCCAGCCCTCGCGGTCCGAGGTCGCACCGTCGTCCTCGTGGATGACGGAGTGGCTACAGGCTCGACGATGCTGGCGGCTATCCAGGCGGTTCGGCAGATGGGAGCGCGGCGGGTGATCGTCGCGTGTCCAGTCGCCAGTCCCGAGATCGTGGCACGGCTGGAGGCGGATGCCGACGAGGTGGTGTGTCCCTTGACGCCCCGGGACCTCTGGGCGATCGGCTACTGGTATGACGACTTCGAGCAGCTGACGGACGCGGACGTGAGGTCGTTCCTCGAGCGGGCACGAGCGATTCGAGGGTCGTGCGCCGACTCGACCGGGAGTGCGCCGGATGTGGATTGATCCGGGCCTCGCCCGACGCTTCCGGCATCGTCCGCGGACGTTTGGCTGGGGCGGAGGTGGCCCGACGTCGTTGAGCGTGCTCAAAGGCGCACGGGGAGCGGCCTGATGCCGAGCGACGACCTGCTGCTCTTCGCGCTGGGCGCGAGTGGGCCCTTCGGCGAGAGGGTCGCCGAGGGACTCGGGACCCGGCTAGCGAAGCACGAGGAGCGGGAGTTCGAGGACGGTCATCACAAGGCTCGGAGCCTGATCAACGTACGAGGGCGGGACGTATACGTGCTCCACAGCCTCCACGGTGATGACGATCAGTCCGTCAACGACAAGCTGTGCCGACTGTTGTTCTTCCTGGGCTCGATCCGCGACGCGTCGGCGGCGACGCTGACCGCAGTGGTGCCCTTTCTCTGTTACTCCCGCAAAGACCGGAAGACCAAGCCGCGGGACCCGGTCACGACTCGGTACGTGGCGGCAATGTTCGAGGCAATGGGCGTCGACTGCGTGGTCACGCTCGACGTCCACAACCCGGCGGCGTTCCAGAACGCGTTTCGTTGCAGGACAGAGCACCTCGAGGCCCGCAACCTCTTCGTGGAGTATCTGGCCCCGCTGCTGGGAGAGACCCCGGTCGTCGTCGTATCGCCCGATGTCGGCGGTACCAAGCGCGCCGAGGCGCTTCGCAGGTCCCTGGCGGCGCGTCTGAGTCGGTCGGTGGTCGGGGCCCACGTGGAGAAATACCGGAGTCAGGACCTGGTCAGCGGCGAAGCGCTCGTGGGAGACGTGGCGGGTCGGACGGCGATCCTGATCGACGACATGATCACCAGCGGTGGCACGGTCGTGCGAGCGGCGCGAGCATGTCGGGCAGCCGGCGCTCGCGAAGTCTGGGCGGCCGCATCGCACGGCGTCTTCACGGTGGAGGCCGGAGAGGCCTTGGCCGATGGGGCCATCGACCGGTTGATCACGCTGGACACGATTCCCCCGGACCGGCTGGGAACCGGCGCAGCTCGCTCGAAGCTGGTGCAACTCGATGCCACGAAGCTGTTGGCCGACGCGATTCAAGCGATGCATGAGGGGGGCTCGATCGTCGAGCTGCTCGGTCCCTAGGCCGTGCGCTCGGCTGGCGCTCCGCCCGGGTCCACGGCCCGGATGTACCATTCGGCCCGGGCACGCCATCCGTCGGCTCGATCGATCCCGGCCTCGCGCAGGTGCCAGATGGCGATCTTGGCGCGCCGGAGGCTCCGCAGTCTCCGGTAGAAGCGCAGCAGACCCGAGGGCGGATCGTCGCCCGTCACCTCCCGATATCGATCGAAGAACCAGAGTCCCACCTCAGGGGCGCCGAGCCGATCGCACTCCAGCGCGAGGAAGCTCAGCTCGTCGGCCGGATCGAGGACTCGGAGATCCCGGCTGAACTCGAGGCAGTCGATGATCGCCGGAGGCTCCGTCAGGCAGATGTGCTCAGGGCGCAAGTCCCCGTGGCCCTCGACCACCCGGCCCTCTCGCACGCGCGTGTCCAGGACTCCCGACGCCTCGTCCAGATATCGAAACTGCGTACCCGCGACGCGGCGCACCGCGTCTACCGAAACCCGGTAGACGGGCCTTACCAGCTCGTCGAGGTCCGCCTGAACCCCCGCCCACAGGTGCCCACGGTAGCCTTCACCATCGACGGAAGCCGGGATGGCCCCTTGATAGAAGCGGGCCAACTTCATTGCCACGGGCTCGACATCGGACGGCCGTACGATTCCATGTGCGATGACCCGGTCCAGCATGCGCCCGGCCGGCAGGCGGACCATCTTCACCAGCCAGTCGACGACACCGCCCGATCCGTCCAGCTCGAGCTCACCGCCTTCGTCCACGGTCAGCGGAACGACCTCGAGGTAGACCTCGCGTGCCAGGCGCCGATTCAGCCGCAACTCCCGCTGACAGCTTCTATGACGAAGCTCCATCCGGCTGAAGTCGAGCACGTCGTATCGGATCGGCTTCTTCAACTTGTAGGCGAACCGGTCGGTCAGGAACACCCACGACATGTGCGTCTCGACGGCGTGCACGCGCGGGGGGCGCTCGGGGTAGCTGTCCGGGCTCCGGAGGAACCGGACCTTGGCGGCGAGCGGCGGTTGCGCGGTCACGTCGACCGTGAGTAGTGACCCATCAGCGTGGCCTTGCCGAGGACGTGTCCCTCCATGGCTTCGGTCAGGCTTGCAGCCATCGCACCACGGGCAAGGTCCAACTCCGAATCCAGCGCGTACAGCTTGAAGAAGTACCGGTGCGTACCGCCGGGAGGGCAGGGACCCCCGTAGCCCGTCCGACCCCAACTGTTGGAGCCATGGGCGGCTTTGCCCGGCAACGACCCCGACCCGCCCTCCCGGATCTCCGAGGTCTCCGCCGGCAGGTTGAAGACGACCCAGTGCACCCAGACACCTCCAGGAGCGTCGGGATCGTCCATGATCAAGGCGAACGTCTCGGTCAGCTCCGGGGGGGTGAGCCACGCGATGGGCGGAGACACGTCGTCTCCGTCACAGGCGTACCGGCGCGGTATCACCTCTCCGTCGTCGAAAGCGTCGCTCCTCAGTGTCAGTGTCATGAGACTGTGCTCCGGCTGATCCCTCCGCTTCCGCGGCCCGCCCGCGCATCCGTCGGGTCGACGCACCCGGGCCGCCGATCCGACCGGCCTGGACGCGCAAAAGGGGTGCCACCCCGAGGCGATGCGGTCGTGAGGCGACACCGGGCGCACACATGGGTGCCTGGACAGTGTCGCGGATCAGTCGTCCCGCTCCCGACGTCGAGGCTCTGTCGACCGCGGTCCTCGAACAGGGCACACCCTGCTCTGCCAGGAAAGGTCGCTTCATCCCAATACGTGACATATTGACCCATCCGTGGCCAGGCGGTCCGGGTTGGCCAAGCTGTCGTCCATCCGCCCCGCTTCAGGTCGACGTGGGCACCGCAGGAGTCGGCCTCGTGCGGCACAACTGATGCGTCAGGTCGGAGAGGGGAACGTGTAGGTCCAGCAATGGGGTGGGAACTGTGCCAACGGGCGGGCTCGGGCGAGGTTAGCGGGCCGCCAGACGGGAGAGCATATGATGTCAAAGACGATCGTCGTACCACTCGACGGATCGGCCTTCGCTGAGGCCGCGCTGCCCATGGCGCTCGGGCTAGCCGAGCGGTTGCCCGCTCGCGTTCACCTCGTGACCGTGGAGGAGGAGATGCTGCCGGTCCCCGATGTCTTGCTCGAGGACGCGGCGCGACACTGGGCTGAGCATTACGTGTCCGACGTCATGGGTCGCATCCGGGGGCAGACCGGCGTCGAGGTCGAGAACACGGTGCGCAGCGGTCCCATCAGCGAGACGATCCACGGCGTGGCGCGGGAGCTGGACGCCGACTTCGTAGTCATGTCCACGCACGGCCGTGGGCCCTTCACCCGTGTTTGGCTGGGCAGCGTCGCCGACGGGGTGGTGCGAACGTCCGAGGTCCCGGTGCTGCTCGTGCGGCCGGACGGCCAGGAGCCACCAGATCTGGGGAGCGACGTCGCGTTGAGTCACCTGCTGATCCCGTTGGACGGCTCGGACGTGGCGGAGAGCGCCCTGGAGCCGGCCCTCTCCGTCGGACGGAATTGGGACGCCCGGTACACGCTGCTCCGCCTCGTACGGTTCCCCAACGAGGCCGTTTCGGCGTATCTGCCTGATACGACGAAGATGGTGGAGCAGATCGTGCGCGAGGGGACCGCGGCGGCCGAGGCGTACCTGGCTGGGACGGTCGCCGGCCTTCGCGAGTCCGACCTGACAGTGGAGAGCAGAGTGGCAGTGGTGAACTCGGTAGGCCGAGGGATCATCCATCACGCCGATGAGCTGGGTGTGGACATGATCGTGCTGGCGAGCCACGGCCACGGCGGATTCAGACGCGCCGTCCTGGGCAGCGTGGCCGACAAGGTCGTCCGGGGGGCGGCGCAGCCGGTCCTGGTCGTCAGGGCAGCGCAGGACTGAACGCCCCTGGACCGTACCGGATGCGGCGAACGGGACCGACCCGCACCCGAGTGGATCGCACCTGGGGTAGCAGGGGCACCCGGGCATTGATACGTTTCTATGGTCGCGCTCGATCCTGCCGCGGTTCGGACCCGCTGGTGGGCTGCGAACGTCGGCCGATGGCCGGCAGAACCTCCCTTGGCCGAGTGGCCCCGCTTGGGGCGCCTGCCCGTTCCCACGCGTCCCCCGGCCTCTTCGGGATCTCGTCATCATGGCGTCGAAGACTCCGGCAGACGACCTCCTCCGAATCCTCTCGGAAGTCGCCGACGACTACGCGGTCTTCGCGATGGACCCCGACGGGCGCGTCGTGCGGTGGCCGCCCGAGGCCCAACGCCTCAAGGGGTTCGATCCTGAAGAGATCCTGGGTGAGCACATATCCATCTTCTATGAGCCCACTGACGTGGAGGCAGGAAGACCCGAGCGGGCGCTCGTCGCGGCCTCCCGGGAGGGCCGGTACGATGAGGAGGGCTGGCGGCGACGGAAGGACGGTTCCCGGTTCTGGGCCAGCGTCATCGTCACGCCACTTCGGGACGCCGAGGACCGACTGGTGGGGTATGCGAAGGTCACACGGGACTTGACGCGGCAAAGGCAGGCCGAGGATGCCCTACGGAGCGTCGCCCGGCGGCTCGAGGGAATCATCGAGCTCTCGGTCGACGGCATCATCTCGGTCGACGAGGATTTGCGCGTGATCGGGTTCAATCGGGGCGCCGAGAAGACCTTCGGCTTCGCACGGAACCAGATCCTCGGCCAAACCCTGGACCGTCTCATCCCTCCCCGTTTCCGGGAGCGACACGCACAGCGCATCCGCGAGTTCGGCGAGGCCGAAGAGGCGTCCAGGCGAATGGGGCACCGGGGCGAGATCGTGGGTCTGCGAAAGAACGGCGACGAGTTCCCCGCAGAGGCCTCGATCTCGAAACAGACGGTCGACGGTAGACGCGTATTCACGGTGGTCCTCCGCGACGTCACGGTGGATCGGGAGGCCGAGACGACGTTACGAGACCTCGAGGCGCGCTGGCATCGCATGGCCGACGCCCTGCCCATCCTCTTCTCCTACATCGACAGAGAACAGCGATTTCGGTTCGTGAATCAGGAATACGAGTCGTGGTTCGGCATCCCACGCGGCGAGATCGTCGGCAAGTCCGTGAGGGAGCTGTTGGGCGACCAGACCTACGCGAGCGTCGAGCCTCATATCCGAGAGGCGTTCGAGGGCCGCATGGTGCGGTATGAGGCCGACCTGAGGACGCCGGGCGTACAGCCACGCTCCACGGAGATCTTCCTCCAGCCCGAGCAGACCGGGGACGGACGGGTCGTGGGCTGCTATGTGGTGGGAGTGGACGTGTCCGACAGGAGGCGGTTCGAGAGGATACTCCGTGGAAAGGAAGCCGCGATCCGGGCCTTGTACCAGATCGGCTCACATCCATCTCTGGACCTGGACGAGAAGATCCGCGCCCTGCTGGAGTTGGGGTGTCAGCAGCTTCACCTTGATCTGGGTGTGCTGGCTCGGGTCGTCGACGGTCGCTGGGAGGTCCGTCAAACCCACCCCGACATCGACGGGATCCGCCCCGGGGACACCTATCCACTCGATCGGACGCTCTGCTCCGAGACCCTACGCGTTCCCGAGCCCAGGGGCATCGTCTACGGCGCGGAATCGGACGGAGACCGATACCCGGCCTATCCGGGCCGGCGGGTGGGGGCGTACCTCGGCGCGCGGGTGACCGTAGCGGGTGAGGTCTACGGCACGCTGAGCTTTTCGAATCTACGGGGCCGGAGTGCCCCTTTCACGCAGGCCGACCGGGACCTGATCCGCCTGATGTCCCTCTGGATCGGCAACGAGCTACATCGGCGCCAGGTGCTCGGGACGCAGACCATGTTGGCCGAAGCGGGGCGGGTGCTCGCTTCGTCGCTAAAGGATGACGAGGTGTTGGCCAGCATCGCCAGGTTGGCGGTTCCGACGCTTGGCGACGGCTGCACGCTGTACGCCTCCGAGGAGGAGGGCGTCGTGCGTCGGGTCCAGGGCGCGCACGCGGATGCGGAGCTGAACGTGGTCATCCAGGAGTCCATCGGCTCGACGTTGGGAGCGGCGAGCGACCGCCCGGTACTCGACGTCATTCGGGGGGGAAAGCCCCTCCTGCTTCCATGGACCGGTGCGGAGGGCACGGACGCGGCCTCCCTGGCCGACCCCGGATTCAATGGTCTTCCGCCCGACCAAGTCCAGTCGATCATGGTGGTCCCACTGACCGCGCGTGGCAGGGTCCTGGGCGCGATGGCTTTGGTCTCGGCCAAGCCGCACCGCTACGCCCAGCGGGAGCTGGCCGCCGCCCAGGAGTTGGCCCTACGGGGCGCGATGGCCCTGGACAACGCGAATCTGTATCGGCGGGCCAGAGACGCGATCCGCATGCGCGACGAAGTCCTCTCGTTCGTGACACACGATCTGGGGAGTCCCCTGAGCTCGATCGCCATGGTGGTCGACCGCTTGTTGGATGTTCCCGTGGCCGAGGATCGACGTGGGCGAACCCGCTCCTACCTGGAGGGTGTCCGGGACTCGGCGACCCGCATGGAGCGGCTGATCCACGATCTCCTGGAGGTGCGACTCCTGGAAGAGGGACGGCTGGCCGTGCGGAGGCGCAAGCTGTCCGTGGGGGTGCTTCTCGAGACGGTTGAACGGGAGTTTCGCCCGCGGTGTGAGGACAAGTCGCTCACCCTCGACCTCGCACCGGTCGCGCAGGGCGAAGTCCGAGGGGACCGGGACCGGCTTCTGCAGGTCCTCTCGAATCTGATGGACAACGCAATCAAGTTCACCGATGCGGGCGGCTGCATACGGCTGGGAGTAGAGGCCCTGGACGGCGACGTGTTGTTCTCGGTGTCCGACACCGGTGAAGGGATCGAACCCGAGCGCTTGGCCGACCTCTTCGATCGCTACACGCAAGCGCGGCGCTCGAAGCGAGCGGGGGCCGGACTCGGTCTCGCCATTACCAAGGAGATCGTCGAAGCGCATGAAGGAGCGGTCTGGGCGGAGTCCACGGCCGGGGCCGGCAGCACGTTCTACTTCACCCTCCCCCGGGCGTGAGCCTGGCACGCGCTCTGCATTCCTTCGGTCGGTGCGTGGAGGACCGATTTCGAAGGCGGAGACGGACATGCCCATCTACGACTACCGCTGCGAGAAGTGTGAGCATGACTTCACCCGGATCGAGCGCATATCCGAGCACGAGAAAGCGAAGCCCAAGTGCCCGCAGTGCAGGAGCACGCGCGTCGTTCGGGTGTTCAGCCCCGTGGCGGTAAAGACGACCAAGAAGAGTTGAGGCGAAGCCAGGCGCTCGCGCCGCGCCAGCGAACTTGGCCGTGCCACACGGGACGCAATGTCCCAGAGCCAGGGCCCTCGAACCCAGCTCTCTTACGAAGCCTCCCACAGCGGCCGCCACGAGAGGAGCTCCCGAGCCTCGCCAGGTGCTTGCGCCGGGGTTCCGGCTGGTGCCTCTTGAGGGAGGCACGACCCGAGTCTCCCGCGCCTGCAGACCGTGACCGAAACGCCCACGCGCTCGAGTCCTTCACACGTACCGCCCTGGCTTCCGAATCTCATTACCGGGATGCGGATCGCGCTGGTCGTGGTGTTCCTCGTGGTCGCCGAGGCCGAGAGAGCCGCGGGCGCCGTGGGCCGAGCCGCCGGAATGGGCGCTCTGGCCGTTTTCCTGGCTATCGGCCTGTCCGACCTGGTGGACGGATGGGTGGCACGACGGTTCGGACTCCAGTCTCAGGCCGGGGCCATCCTCGACGCCTTCGCGGACAAGCTCGCCCAGGTCGTCGTGCTCGCGTACCTGACCCTCAGCAGCGGGCCTCCGTTCACCAGCGTCCCCCTGTGGCTGCTACTGGTGGTCGTGGCGAGGGATCTGCTCCTGGGGGGGAGCTGGTTGGTGACGGCGCTCCAAGGACGCCCCGTTCGCGTGGTGCACCGGCCCCATGGCAAGATCGCCAGCACGCTCCTGTTCTCCCTACTGGTGGGGGTCCTGGCCGGCTTGGGGCCGAGACTGGTGACGCCCTTCGCCGTGGTGGTTGCCGCAGTCGTGATCGGCAGCACCGTGCAGTACGGCCGCGAAGGTCTCGCCCGCCTGAACCCACCGGGCATCTGAAGGCTGGCCACCCGTGAT
Source organism: Gemmatimonadota bacterium (assembly GCA_039586035.1). Classification (GTDB taxonomy): domain Bacteria; phylum Gemmatimonadota; class Gemmatimonadetes; order Longimicrobiales; family Gaopeijiaceae; genus JBDHHQ01. Next base: position 108,295 of record JBDHLD010000006.1, read on the forward strand.
GGGGAGCGACGGCGAGAGGGATCTGATGCGGCTGATCGACGGCCTTTCCCGACGCGAGGCCTATCCCCATCCCGTGCCGGGCGACGTGAAGATCCACCAGACGCATATCTCGGTCGTGTTTCTGGCGGGCTCCTACGCGTACAAGGTCAAGAAGCCGGTAGATATGGGCTTTCTGGACTTCACGACGCTCGAGCAGCGCCGCCATTTCTGCCACGAGGAGGTTCGGCTGAACCGCCGACTGGCGAGGGAGGTCTACCTGGGCGTGGTCCCCGTCTCTGTTGAGGACGGGGCCCTCCGCGTCGACGGGCGCGGCGTTCCCGTGGAGTACGCGGTCCGCATGCGCAGACTACCCGCCGAGGCCACACTCGAGCGTCGCCTTCTGCGCGAGGAGTCCCTCACCGACGCCCTCGAAAAGCTCGGGCGGAAGATCGCGATGTTCCACGCGGGGGCGGAGGCCGGTCCACGGGTGTCCCGCTACGGAAGTTGGGAGGTCGTCGCTGGCAATGCCCGGGAAAACCTGCTTCAATCCAGGGGGCACAGGGGCGGGACGGTGAGCGCCGCCGTCTTCGACAGGATCGGGGCACTCGTCGAGGAACGCCTGGAGGAGCTCCGTACCCTGATCGAATCCCGCGCTCGGGACCACGT